>NZ_JBIOOA010000001.1:247500-895000 GCF_051711985.1 Enterococcus sp. DIV1758 | reverse complement strand
AGTGCGTTTTACCGCACCTTCAACCTGGACATGGGTAGATCACATGGTTTCGGGTCTACGACTACATACTCATTCGCCCTATTCAGACTCGCTTTCGCTGCGGCTCCGTCTCTTCGACTTAACCTCGCATGCAATCGTAACTCGCCGGTTCATTCTACAAAAGGCACGCCATCACTCATTAACGAGCTTTGACTTGTTGTAGGCACACGGTTTCAGGATCTATTTCACTCCCCTTCCGGGGTGCTTTTCACCTTTCCCTCACGGTACTGGTTCACTATCGGTCACTAGGGAGTATTTAGCCTTGCGGGATGGTCCCCGCGGATTCCGACGGAATTTCTCGTGTTCCGCCGTACTCAGGATCCTCCTAGGTGTTGTCAGCATTTCGTCTACGGGGCTTTCACCCTCTTTAGCGGAATTTTCCAAATCCTTCAACTATACTAACAGACTACCATATTGGAGTCCTACAACCCCAACAAGCAAGCTTGTTGGTTTGGGCTCTTCCCGTTTCGCTCGCCGCTACTCAGGGAATCGAATTTTCTTTCTCTTCCTGCAGGTACTAAGATGTTTCAGTTCTCTGCGTCTACCTCTAATCAGCTATGTATTCACTGAAAAGTAATATCCTATAAAAGATATTGGGTTCCCCCATTCGGAAATCTCTGGATCATAGCTTACTTACAGCTCCCCAAAGCATATCGGTGTTAGTCCCGTCCTTCATCGGCTCCTAGTGCCAAGGCATCCACCGTGCGCCCTTATTCACTTAACCTTATCAACCTTACGGTTGGGTCTTGATCACTTCTTCTAGCGATAGAAGGTTAATCAATAAATAAGCAATTGAACTTATTAAAAAACTCATTCAACGCGGTGTTCTCGGTTTGTTTTGATTCTTTTTACTTCAATATCCAGTTTTCAATGAACGAATCTGATAGCAAAAGCTATCAATGGAGCCTAGCGGGATCGAACCGCTGACCTCCTGCGTGCAAAGCAGGCGCTCTCCCAGCTGAGCTAAGGCCCCGAACTTATTTGATTGAGAGTAGACCTCTCAAAACTGAACAAAGTAAAGACGAAATGTGTATTTCCGTAATATTCCTTAGAAAGGAGGTGATCCAGCCGCACCTTCCGATACGGCTACCTTGTTACGACTTCACCCCAATCATCTATCCCACCTTAGGCGGCTGGCTCCAAAAAGGTTACCTCACCGACTTCGGGTGTTACAAACTCTCGTGGTGTGACGGGCGGTGTGTACAAGGCCCGGGAACGTATTCACCGCGGCGTGCTGATCCGCGATTACTAGCGATTCCGGCTTCATGCAGGCGAGTTGCAGCCTGCAATCCGAACTGAGAGAAGCTTTAAGAGATTTGCATGACCTCGCGGTCTAGCGACTCGTTGTACTTCCCATTGTAGCACGTGTGTAGCCCAGGTCATAAGGGGCATGATGATTTGACGTCATCCCCACCTTCCTCCGGTTTGTCACCGGCAGTCTCGCTAGAGTGCCCAACTAAATGATGGCAACTAACAATAAGGGTTGCGCTCGTTGCGGGACTTAACCCAACATCTCACGACACGAGCTGACGACAACCATGCACCACCTGTCACTTTGTCCCCGAAGGGAAAGCTCTATCTCTAGAGTGGTCAAAGGATGTCAAGACCTGGTAAGGTTCTTCGCGTTGCTTCGAATTAAACCACATGCTCCACCGCTTGTGCGGGCCCCCGTCAATTCCTTTGAGTTTCAACCTTGCGGTCGTACTCCCCAGGCGGAGTGCTTAATGCGTTTGCTGCAGCACTGAAGGGCGGAAACCCTCCAACACTTAGCACTCATCGTTTACGGCGTGGACTACCAGGGTATCTAATCCTGTTTGCTCCCCACGCTTTCGAGCCTCAGCGTCAGTTACAGACCAGAGAGCCGCCTTCGCCACTGGTGTTCCTCCATATATCTACGCATTTCACCGCTACACATGGAATTCCACTCTCCTCTTCTGCACTCAAGTCTCCCAGTTTCCAATGACCCTCCCCGGTTGAGCCGGGGGCTTTCACATCAGACTTAAGAAACCGCCTGCGCTCGCTTTACGCCCAATAAATCCGGACAACGCTTGCCACCTACGTATTACCGCGGCTGCTGGCACGTAGTTAGCCGTGGCTTTCTGGTTAGATACCGTCAGGGGACGTTCAGTTACTAACGTCCTTGTTCTTCTCTAACAACAGAGTTTTACGATCCGAAAACCTTCTTCACTCACGCGGCGTTGCTCGGTCAGACTTTCGTCCATTGCCGAAGATTCCCTACTGCTGCCTCCCGTAGGAGTCTGGGCCGTGTCTCAGTCCCAGTGTGGCCGATCACCCTCTCAGGTCGGCTATGCATCGTGGCCTTGGTGAGCCGTTACCTCACCAACTAGCTAATGCACCGCGGGTCCATCCATCAGCGACACCCGAAAGCGCCTTTCACTCTTATGCCATGCGGCATAAACTGTTATGCGGTATTAGCACCTGTTTCCAAGTGTTATCCCCCTCTGATGGGTAGGTTACCCACGTGTTACTCACCCGTCCGCCACTCCTCTTTCCAATTGAGTGCAAGCACTCGGGAGGAAAGAAGCGTTCGACTTGCATGTATTAGGCACGCCGCCAGCGTTCGTCCTGAGCCAGGATCAAACTCTCATAATAAAAGTTAGAACAATCTTGCGATTGTTAAGCTCAATTTGTTTGCTAGCATATTGCTTGCTTGTTAAAAATGTTTGTTGTCTTGAATTGAATCAAGACGCCCTACACATTTGGTTCGTCTATTCTTTGTTCAGTTTTCAAAGGTCTACGTTACCTCGCAGCAACTTTTATATCATAACAAACTTTCGTTTGAATGTCAAGAACTTTTTTAAAAAAGTTTTTTTAAGTTGTTTTGCTTGGTTGTTGTTGTCTGTTGTGACAACTTCTATATCTTATCATTATCTCAGTTGTTTGTCAACAACTTTTTAAAACTTTTTTGTTATTTTATAACAAGTTTTTTTGATCAAATGATTGATTTAAAAGCAATCTCTTTAACGACTTTGTTATTCTAACATGTTATTTATCTTTTCGTCAAGAAAAATTTTCAACTTTTTAAAACTTTTTTCTTAACAAACTGTTTGTCAGAACAGATATTAATATACCAAGGATTTTTCTAAAACGCAACTATTATTTTGCAGAAAAATAACATTTTTTTCAATTTCGAACGATGAATATTTTCTGCAAAGAAAACATTCGTTTCTTTATCTTATAATCCCTTTTCTCTTACTGAAATGTTCGTTAATCATTCGTAAAAAAAAAGCGTGGGACAAAAATCACTTTGGATTTTTGCTCCACGCTCAAAAACTGATAAACGGCGGGAACAGAACCAACTCCTTCGGAAATAAGCCGAAATTCTCCAAAAATTAAAGAGCAATTTTCGGAAATTTCTTCTTATTTCTCGGAGCTAAACGGTTCTGTCCCGACCTCCTCTTCTTTTATTCCAGCGATTGGAATAAAAATTCTAAAGATCGTTCCTTGATGCAATACGCTTTCTGCATCAATACGTCCTTTATAGTTTTCGACTAATTGTTTTGCAATCGATAGACCTAAGCCATTACCACCTTTATTTCTTGCACGGGCTTTATCTACTCGGTAGAATCGATCAAATATTTTCTCCAAGTCTTCTTCAGTGATTCCTTCACCAAAATCTTGCACAGCTATTTCAAATTCATTCATCGTTCGAGAAATGGAAATATGCACTTCTTTTCGATCTGTTGAATATTTAATCGCATTATCTAATAGAATAATTAGCAATTGTTCAAAGTGATTACGATAGATTTTCAGTTCAACTTCGGTTGGTAAATCGTCATCTAATGTGATATGAAACTCAGGATAAACCAATTGGAAGTTATTAAATACTTGGTAGACTACTTGTTTAGCATCTGTTCGTTCATTTGCATATTGGGTGTCCACTTGTTCAGCGCGTGAAAGGTCAAGCATTTCTTGGACCAAACTCTTCATACGACTAATTTCTTGTAAACTGGCCTTTAATGATTCATCTAAAATTTCAGGATCGTCTTTCCCCCAACGATTTAAAAGGTTTAAATGGCCTTCCATAATCGCAACGGGCGTTCTTAATTCATGGGAAACATCTTCAACAAACTGCTCTTGTTGTTCGATGTAGCGTCTCATACGATCTAACATTTCATTAAAGATTTCCGAGATATCTGCTAACTCATCTCTCGTATTAATCTCCGGCATGTGGACATCTGATTGCGGGTCTTTGCGGATTGTATCCATCGTGTCTCTCAATACTTTTAATGGTTTTAAGAAATAAGAAGAGAGGATAAAGCCTAAGACACTACTTACAATCAGAGAAATCACTTCTAAAACTACAAGTGTTAATAATAAATGATTACGAATTTCATAAAAAGAAGAAAGTTCATAAAACGCTTGAATATAGCCAATCTTTTCTCGTGTTTCTTTTGAAAAAATAGGTTCCACGGAATAAAAACCGGTTTTATCAAAAACAGTTCGAACAACAGGTAATTGTCGATCCAATTGTAATAACTTATCATATTCATTTTGCGTTTTAAAAACTAGCTTTTGGTTTGTGTCATACACAGATAAATAAAGTTCTGGTTGTCCTAGTTCAGATATGAAACTGTCCATTTCCATAAACGAACCTTCTACTGCTGTATGCTTATTATAGTAGTTTTCATCTCTTTCACTCGGCGTTTTTAAATAGTCAAAAACGTCTGTTACCGTTAAATTTTCATTGGCATTAGCTAATCGATTTGTTACTTCTGCAATCGTTGCTTCGACATTTTCCTTTTCTTTGGCAACAATAAGACTGACAGAAGACTTATAGGTAATCACCGCAAAAATGGTAAAAACTACAAATATAAAGAAAGAACTTGCGAAAGCCCACTTTATAGTTAAAGATGGGCCTTCCAGTTCTTTTTTAATCGTTCTTTTCATTAATTAGTTCTCACGAACGCATAACGTAGCCAGTTCCACGGACAGTTTGGATGTAGCTTTCTTCTCCAGGTACGTCAATTTTATTTCGCAAGTAGCGGATATATACATCCACAACGTTTGTTTCTACTTCTGTTTCATAGCCCCAAACTTTATTTAGTAACACATCACGTGCCAAGACAACGTTCACGTTTTCCATTAGCGTTAATAGTAATTCGTATTCGCGTTTTGTTAATTCAATCATTTCAGAATTACGACGAACGACACGATTTTCTTTTTCAATTGTTAAGTCACGATATGTAATCGTTGTTTGTTTTGCAACGTTTTTATCGCCCTCAATATCAATACGACGAAGTAACGCACGTAAACGAGCTAACAATTCTTCAATTGCAAATGGTTTAACAATATAATCATCCGCTCCATGGTCTAAACCAGAAACACGGTCAATTACTGAATCACGCGCAGTCATCATAATAATTGGTGTATTTTTCACTTGGCGAACACGGCGACATACTTCTAATCCATTCAATTCTGGTAACATCAAATCAAGAAGGATAGCATCCCATTCGTTGTTAAGAGCGGCTTCCAATCCTGTACGACCATTGTAGTGTACTTCTGTCGTATACCCCTCATGTTTTAATTCAAGCTCAACGAATCTCGCTAAGTTCTTTTCATCTTCAATAATTAAAATGTTGCTCATTTGATTAATTGTCCTTTCTCTTTAAAAGCTATACTCAAGCTCAACCTTTTTATTCCTTACTACTTATTAGAGAATTACTACTCAATCTGTCTGGTTCTTTTTTAAGCCACAGTAAAACCATGAGCATGGTGAGCCACACTCATGGTCTCCAGCGTGTTTATTCTTCGTTGTACCAGCTATAATGGTAGATTCCTTCTTTGTCTGTGCGTTCGTACGTATGAGCACCGAAGTAATCACGTTGTGCTTGAATTAAATTCGCTGGTAAGCGATCTGAACGATAAGAATCGTAATAAGCAATTGCAGATGAGAATGTTGGTACAGGAACACCTGCTTGAACAGCAATCGCAACAACTTCACGAACGGCTTGTTGATATTTTTTCGTAATTTCTACGAAGTATTCATCTAACAACAAGTTTTCAAGTGCTGGATTTTTTTCATATGCATCGGTAATTTTTTGTAAGAATTGTGCACGGATAATGCAACCTGCTCGCCAGATTTTTGCAATTTCACCAAATGGTAAATCCCATCCGTATTCTTCAGAAGCTGCACGGAGTTGTGCAAAACCTTGCGCATAACTCATTAATTTACTAAAGTATAATGCTTCGCGAATTTTTTCAATCAATTCTTTTTTATCGCCTGCAAAGTTAAAGGCTGCAGGTTTTGATAAAATGCCACTTGCTTTTACGCGTTCTTCTTTGTAAGCCGAAATAAAACGTGCAAATACTGATTCTGTAATTAATGGTAATGGTACGCCAAGATCTAACGCACTTTGGCTTGTCCATTTACCTGTTCCTTTGTTGCCTGCTGCATCAAGAATAACATCAACGATTGGTTGGTCGGTTCCTTCATCATCTTTACGTGTCAAAATGTCAGCCGTGATCTCAATAAGGTAACTGTCTAATTCGCCTTCGTTCCATTCTTTGAAAATCTCTGCCATTTCATCAACAGATAAACCTAAGATTTGTTTCATTAAATCGTAGGATTCAGCAATTAATTGCATGTCCCCATATTCAATCCCATTATGAACCATTTTTACATAATGTCCAGCACCATTTGGGCCAATGTAAGTCACACATGGTTCACCGTCTTCTGCTTTAGCTGAAATTTTTTCAAGAATTGGCGCAACTAACTCATACGCTTCTTTTTGTCCGCCAGGCATGATAGATGGTCCTTTCAAGGCTCCTTCTTCTCCGCCAGAAACGCCAGTACCAATAAAGTTAATTCCTGAGTTTGCTAGTTCTTCATTACGTCGCATTGTGTCTTTGAAGAACGTATTACCGCCATCAATTAAGATATCGCCTTTATCAAGGTGTGGTAACAATTCTTGGATTGTCGCATCTGTTGCAGGTCCAGCTTTAACCATCAACATAATTCGACGAGGTTTTTCAATTGCATTCACAAATTCCTCAATTGAGTATGTTGCTTGAAAGTTTTTGTCAGGATGTTCTTCAACCACTTCTGTTGTTTTTGATCCTGTACGGTTATACAGCGCAACTGTATAGCCTCTGCTTTCAATGTTTAAAGCAAGATTTTTTCCCATGACAGCCATGCCGACTACGCCAAATTGTTGTTTTGTCATTTTATGACCTCCTATATTATAATCAACGAAAATTCTATGAGCATTCTCTTATAATCCTCACTATTATAACGCACTATCTTTCATATGAAAACAATATAGTGCCAATAAATTTCCAATTTCTTCATATTTTCTTAAAAAAATACAAATCCCCTAGGCTCCATGGTTAGCCTAGGGGATTCAACATTTCAAAAAATGTTTTTATGCTTATGCTTCTTTAGACATTACGTCTTTTCCATCGTAGTGACCACATGCTGGACATACGTGATGGCTTTTTTTCATTTCACCACAGTTTGAGCATGCATTTAAGCCTTTGATTGTTAATTTGTAGTGTGTGCGACGTTTTGCTTTTTTCGCTTTAGAAGTTCTTCTAGCTGGTACTGCCATTGTTGTTCCACCTCCTTGTAAAGATGCGTGTATTTACATACACAATATATTCCAACCTAGCTGTTATCTTCCTCTTCAGCATTATCGCTGAGTAATTCTGATAGTTTAGCCAGACGAGGATCCACTGTTTGTTCTGCTGCTTTCTGCTTACTTTCCAAATATGCTTCTTCTGAAATCACTTCCCAGTCATTGCCACTTGGCATTTCTTGACTGTTTTGTTCTTCTTCTGTAAGCACTTGAATTGGAATGGACAATAGAATGTTGTCTTCGACAGATTCATCTAAATCAATTGTTGGCTTGTCCAATAAAATAATCTCTTCAGCTGCAAATCGTTCATCTCTTGTATCCATTTGTTCTTTTGTCATAAAGACTTCATCGACCGTGATTTGCATTGGCAAAGCCACAGGTTCTAAAGAACGGGATGAAGGAACGGTTACAGTTACCTGAATAGTGTAATGAAGTAAATATTCTGATTTATTGACTGCTAATAAGCCTTCTACTTTGATTGGACTTACATCCAACAAGGTATCATCTCGTTGAAGAAGCTCTTCTTTAAGATGCAATGTTTCTGAAAACACTAGCGGCTCTTCTTTGTATTTATTTAATTCTAACAAAGACCACTTCATAATTATCACTCCTAAGCAACAAAAGCTATTATACAGGGGTATGAAAGCTTTGTCAATGAAATTTTCTTGACAGCCCTTTCTTATTTCCTGTTTTTCTTTCGTTTTTTTTATAATTGTTTTTCTGTTGAAGATAACTTAGCGCTTATTTAATTAAATAACAAAATTTTTGTGTGAAATAACATAAATAATTTAAAACTCAGACATAACTTTACTATTTGCGCCCAACTCTTTATTTACTGAATACGTGTTTTCTGAACATTTCGTACTACTGTCTTCCTTGTAAAAAAAGCTGAGACAAACTGACGAATCGGTTTGTCCCAGCTTTGCGTCCGAGTACATATTGCTTAAAATCAAATGATTGAATTAATTAGACTTAGATAGCTGTTGTTGCTCCGCGGTAAACAATACCACGACGAGGATCAACAGTAATCACTTCGTCATTATTAATTAATGATGTTGCATCTGCAGCACCTACGATAACTGGAATATTTTGTGCAATCGCTACAACAGCTGCATGAGAAGTTAAACCACCTTCTTCAACAACTAATGCTGATGCTTTTTCAATTGCAGGCATATATTCTTTATCTGTTGTTTTTGTAACTAAAATAGCTCCTTCAGTCGCTTTAGCAACTGCTTCTTCAGCAGTTCCTGCAACAACGGCTTTTGCAATAATTGCTTCTTCGCCGACACCTTGACCTTGAACTAATTTAGAACCGATCATTTGAATTTTCATTAAGTTTGTTGTGCCTTTTTCGCCAACTGGAACACCAGCAGTGATAATGATTAAATCACCTTCTGAAGCATAACCTTCTTCTTGTGATACTTTTGAAGCTAAATTAAACATTTCATCTGTGCTTGATGGTTTGTCAGCAACTGTTGCGTAAACACCCCATGATAATGATAAGCTACGTGCTTTTTGTTCTGAGAACGTAATTGCAACGATATGTGCTTTTGGACGGTATTTAGAGATCATACGTGCTGTATGGCCTGATTCTGTTGCCGCAACGATTGTTTGGATACCCAAGTTACGTGCTGTATGGCCAACAGATTGTCCGATTGCTTCAGTCATATCTGTTTTGCTATATAATTTCAATGCGAATGAATCTTGGTTAACTAATGTTTCTTCTGTACGAACTGCAATACGAGCCATTGTTTGAACAGCTTCTAATGGGTAATCCCCTGCTGCAGTTTCGCCTGATAACATTACTGCATCTGTTCCATCGTAGATTGCGTTTGCTACGTCATTTGCTTCCGCACGTGTTGGACGTGGGTTACGTTGCATTGAATCTAACATTTGTGTTGCAGTGATAACTGGTTTACCTAAAGCATTACATTTTTTAATTAAAGCTTTTTGGACAACTGGAACATCTTCTGTTGGAATTTCAACACCCATGTCACCACGAGCAACCATTAAACCATCAGAAACTTTTAAGATTTCATCGATATTATCGATACCTTCTTGGTTTTCGATTTTAGGAATGATTTGGATGTGTGTTGCGTTTTCTTCTTCTAAAATTTTAGTGATTTCTAAAACGTCAGAAGCACGACGAACGAAGCTAGCTGCAATAAAGTCAATTCCTTGACCAATTCCGAAACGGATATCGTTAGCATCTTTTTCAGTGATCCCTGGTAAGTTTACAGAAACGCCTGGTACGTTAACGCCTTTTTTGTTTTTCAAGACGCCTTCGTTTTTAACAACTGTTACGATTTCGTTTGCATCACGGTCGATATCAGTTACTTCTAAATCGATTAAACCATCATCTAAAAGAATGTGTGAACCTACGTTTACATCATTGATTAATTCTGGATAAGTGATTGAGAATTTTTCATTTGTTCCTAAAACTTCTGTCATAGAAATACGTACTGAATCACCAATTTTCATTGTGATTGCGCCATTTTCCATGTCATTTGTGCGGATTTCAGGACCTTTTGTATCTAGTAAGATCGCTACGCGTTTCCCTGTAATTTTTACAGCTTCACGAATGTTTTTAATACGAGCACCATGCTCTTCGTAGTCACCATGTGAAAAGTTCAAACGGCAAACATTCATACCTGCATTAATTAAGTTTACTAGCATATCAACGGATTCACTAGCTGGTCCAATCGTACATACGATTTTCGTTTTTTTCATTACTAAAACGCTCCTATTCCAAATTTGTTTATACAAAGCTAATAAGATTAGCTAATATACAAGATTAAAAAGAAATTTCATGATTTAACTCATAAAGAGATAAATCTGGTTTGTGTTTATTGTTTTCTAACGTGTCAATAATATCAGCTGCAACTACTTGGTTATCTAACATACCGATACATAAACCGCCTTTACCTTCTTTTAGAAGTTCAACAGCATATGACCCAAATTTACTTGCTAATACACGGTCACGAGCACTTGGCGAGCCCCCACGAACCACGTGTCCTAAAATTGATACACGCGTATGGAAATCACCGTATTCAGAAAGTTTATCAGCAAATTCATTTCCGCCCATTACGCCTTCTGCTAAAATGATTAAGCAATGTTTTTTCCCGCGGTCGCGGCCTTCTTGAATGCGTTTGGCAACGTTTTTCATATCAAAATCATGTTCAGGAATAATGATTTCATCTGCTCCGCCTGCCACGCCTGACCACAATGCGATATCACCAGCGTTACGTCCCATTACTTCGATAACGAATGTACGAACATGAGAAGTTGCTGTATCACGAATTCGGTCAATTGATTCCAAAACAGTGTTAATCGCTGTATCAAAACCGATTGTGAAATCTGTTCCAGGAATATCATTATCAATCGTTCCAGGAATTCCAACAGCGGGGAAACCACGTTTTGTCAAAGCCATTGCGCCATGATAAGAACCGTCTCCACCAATAACAACTAAGCCTTCAATACCGAATTTTTTCAATTGTTCGATTCCTTTTAATTGCCCTTCTTCAGTAGCAAATTCAGGATAACGAGCAGAATACAAGAATGTTCCACCACGTTGAATCTTATCGCCAACGTCAGCAACATCTAAACGACGGATGTCGCCTGCGACTAAACCGGCAAATCCATAGTTAATACCGTAAACTTCGATTCCATCAAAAATACTTTTGCGTACGACTGCACGAATTGCAGCGTTCATTCCAGGGGCATCTCCCCCGCTGGTTAAAATACCAATGCGTTTCATTCGCTATTTCACCTCATATAATATACTTTCAACTGCCAAAAGAAACCTTTTCGCAAAAATTGATATACAAAAATATTACGTCATTCATTTTACCATTAAAGAACCAAAATGTCTTGAGTTAAGAAGAAAAAAATGAAAAAAGTTGAAAACAACTAGTATTTTTTACCGTAAATCATTTGAAAATGACGTTTTGCTCACCTAAAACGTAAGCTAATTGTCGCTGACTAGCGCTTGTATGAGCGACCCAATTTTCTTCATTTAATACTATTTTCTTTCCTGTTTTTTCAAAATAGACAATCACTGGAATGTGTCCAGCGTGACGACTGAGTACCTCTTTCATTTTCTGAAAAACGTCCGTTTGTTCGACATCTTTTGTAATTCTGATAAAACACGTTTCGTCACTAATTGATGTTTCTACTTGTTGCGCTTTTTCTATTCGTTGAACCAATATTTGCAATTCTTGATTGTACGTACTGCGTTCCACTTTTCCTTCCACATAATAAACTTGCCCTTTCTCGACACTCTGTCTTAACTGGCGAAAAACAGTTGGGAACAACGTTAGTGAAATACTTCCTGTTGTATCATCCCCATCAACAAAGGCCATTTGTTCTCCCTTTTTGGTCCGAATCGTCCGAATGTTTTTGACATAAATCAATAATTTCGTGGGCTGATTTTCAACAAGTTCATGAACAAGTTGCGTTTGCTTGGCTAAGCGTGTTTTTTTGAACTCTTCTGTCGGATGTCCTGATAAATAGACCCCTAAATATTGTTCTTCTTGTTCTAGTCGCTCTTCTAACGGATAATCGGCAATTTCTTCTTCCTTGGGCTTCAACGTTTCTAACAAATCCATACTACCACCGCTGAGAAGAATACTTTGGATATTACTCTCTAAACCTACCGCTAATTGACGGCGATTGGGTGCAATTTCGTCAAATGCACCGATGGCAATCAATGGTTCGATATTTTCAACTTTCAACCACTTACGATCAATTCGCAAAAGAAACTCATCGAACGTTTTGTACGGTCCATTTTCTCGGCGTTCATTTAAAATATTTTGAATGAAGTCTCGGCGGATTCCTTTTAAAGAACTAAAACCAAATAAAATTTGCTGTTGCTGATTTAGGTAAAAGCTGTAGTGACTTTGGTTAATTGACGGCTGCAAAATCGTCTGCTTGTTTTTTCTAGCTTCGCCAATATATTCTTTAATTTTTGTTGGATTATGACGAACAGAATGCAACAATGCGACATAAAAAGCACTCGGATAATGAACCTTCAAGTAAGCCATTTGAAAACCAATAAAGGAATAGGCAAATGCATGCGAGCGGTTAAAGCCATAATTAGCAAAGCGCTCAATATAATCGTACACTTGGTTAGCTGTTTCTTGGGGATAGCCTTGTTGTAACGCACCATTAACAAAATGATTCCGTTCTTCATCTAGCACATCTTTTTTCTTTTTACTAATGGCCCGACGTAAAATGTCAGCTTGCCCTAAAGAGAAGCCTGCCATTTTCGCAGCAACTTGCATAATCTGCTCTTGGTAAACAATAATTCCGTACGTATTTTCTAAAATGGGGGCGAGACTAGGCTCTGGATAACTAATTTGTTCCAAGCCTTTTTTCCGGCGGATGAAAACATCAATATTTTGCATCGGACCAGGACGATACAAGGCATTGACAGCAGCAATATCTTCAATGCTAGTTGGTCCTAATTTTCTTAATACATTCCGAATTCCAGCAGATTCAAACTGGAAAACACCACTTGTTTCCCCTTTTCTAAATAAAGCCAGCGTTGTTTCGTCATCTAATGGAATCTGATTTAAACGAATGGTTTGATTATAGACGCGTTTAACAGCTGTGAGGGTATCATCAATGATGGATAAATTTCTTAAGCCCAAGAAATCCATTTTCAGAAGACCAATTTTTTCAACATCATTCATAGTAAATTGGGTCAATAAAATTTCATTCGATCCTGGTTGTAACGGAACCAAATTCAAAAGATTTTCATCACTAATTACCACACCTGCTGCGTGCGTAGAAACATGGCGAGGCAATCCTTCTAGCTGAACAGCTGTTTTATAGAGCAATTGATTATTTGGCGAAAAATTGACCAATTCTTGCATCCGTTTCGACTCTTGGTACGCTTCTTCTAACGTAATTTTCAGCTTGTTTGGGACAGCTGCCGACCAACGATTCGCTTCACTCTGGGACAACCCGAAAACACGTGCAACGTCCCGTAAAACCATTTTCGCAGCCATCGTACCAAACGTGGCAATTTGCGCCATGTGATAATGACCATATTTTTGACTGACATAAGCTAAAACTTCCTCCCGCCGATTATCAGGAATATCTAAATCAATATCGGGCATCGTGTAGCGTTCTGGATTCAAAAAACGTTCAAAAAGCAAATCATATTTGATTGGATCTACATCTGTAATTGATAACACATAGGACACTAAAGAGCCCGCAGCTGAACCTCGGCCAGCGCCTGTAACAATTTGATTGTTATGACAGAAGTCCATCACATCCCAAACGATTAAAAAGTAATCATCAAAGCCCATATTGTGAATGATGGTTAACTCTTTTTCTAATCGTTTTTGGTAAACTTCATTTAGATGAGGCACTCTTTCTGGTAATTTTTCTAAACACAATGTGCGTAAATAAGAACCAGCCGTTTGATTATCAGGCACAGGAAAATGCGGTAATAATTTTTGATGTAAAGGAATGTCAACTCGGCAATTTTCAGCTAGCTGAATCGTATTCTGGACCACTTCTGCACCAGCTATTTGAAGCATTTGTTCCATCGTCGTCTCTGCTTCACGCAAGTAATTCAGACCTTCTATTTCCGGTGTTTGGCTTGTAATATTCAATTGATTATTTTCTTTGATGCTCTCAAGAACAGTTACGGCAAAGCCTTCTTCCCTTGTTAAATGACGTACCTCTTGCAAAGCCACGCCAGGTAATTGTTCTCTTTGGTAAAAAGAAAAGAGCGCTGGATTGCGTTGTTGATTCATTGAAAAAGAATGTTCAACAAATAACGACTGGGGATCAAAATATGAAGCAAGTTGTTGGAAAGCGTGAACCGCTTGTTGTTCATCTTCAAAAAATGTTTGGGCGACTTCTCCTTTAGCTGACAAAGTCACGGCAAATAAATCACTTAATAAGGATTGATGTTCTGCTAAGTAAAAGGGACCCTCTGTCGTCATTTTGCTGCTAGATAGTTGCATTAATTGCTGATACCCTTTTAAATTTTTAGCAAATAAAAGCAATTCGGAATGCCCTTCTTTTTCTGCTGGGGTATATTCTAATCTTAAACCGATAATTGGTTGAATTCCCGCTTCTTGGCATGCTTCATAAAATTCAACCGCCCCATGCAAGACATTGATATCGGTAATCGCTAATGTTTGATAACCTAACGCTTTCGCTTGTTTTACATAGGAACGAATCCTAACCGTACTAGATAAAAGCGAATAGGAAGTAACGGTATGTAATTGTGGAAATGACATTGGACAGCTCCTTTTTGAATCCTTGCTATTTTTTGCCTCTTCTCTTATTTTCCTATCGCGGATTCTTTACTTTTAAAGAAAATATGCTAAACTAAGAGCTAGAAAAGAGGTGCTCATATGCGTTATCTTGTTGTATTTTTCTGGACCTTCGCATTAGGCCAAGTCGTTGGATATATCGGCGGTGCATTATCTGGTGGTTCATACGACTTTAAAATGACAACGATTCTATCGTTGGCAACAGCCGTTATTATTTTATTAATTGCACACTTTGCAGTACCGAAAGAAACCAAACCTGTTAAATAAGAAAAAACCAGTTACTAAAGTTATTGTAACTGGTTTTTTTATCTTTTCAACTGTTTAGAGCTTTTTATTTAAAACTTTTCGGAAATTAAAGAAGGACAACCCAATGTTTCCTAAAACGAAACAAGCGGTTACCAGAAAAACAGAAGAATAGCCAAAACCATGGGCAACTGTTGACCCTACCATCGGTCCTAAAACTTGACCGAAATTACTACACATCTGATTGTAACTATAAACTCTACTTACGCCCTCCGTTGGCGTTATTTTACTAATTAACGTATTAATTGATGGCATTAATGCGCCTGTTGAAAAACCTAAAAGGAATCGTAAAACGCCTAACTGAAAAGGTGTTTGCACAAACGCCATGGGAATGTAACAAATAAAAGAAAGAATTAATCCGCCTAATAAAACTTTTTGGTTCCCAATGCGGTCCCCAATTTTTCCCAAAGTTGGAGAAGAAATAATTGCTGAAACGCCGGCAATCGAAACAATCAAACCACTAACAAATAATACATTCTCTGTATCGCCACTTAAAGATCGAATATACAGCGTTAAGATTGGGCTGATACTTGTAATTCCTAATTGTAAAATTAACGTAGTCACAAACAAACCAATCAATACTGAAACATGATCCATCTTACTAAAAATTTCTTTCGTCGTTAATAAATCCTTTTTCTCAACTGGTTGAAAATCTTCTTTAACTAAAAAGATAGTCAACAACGTTGTAATGAATAAAATAACGCCGGTAATAATAAAGACATTTTCCATTCCAAACCACTGTGCCAACGCACCGCCAATCGATGGCGCAATTAACGTCCCAGCAATTGCACCTGTTGATAATGTTCCTAGAGCCCAGCCATTTTTCTCTTTTGGCGCCTGCGACGCAATCATCGCTGTTGCGTTAGGAATATAGCCGGATAAAATCCCGTTCATAAAACGCATAATCAGCAGCCAGTATACATTAGGGACAAACGCTAACGCCCCCATTGTGATCGTCATTCCTGCTGCAGCCCGAATCATCATAATTTTCCGACCTTTTCGATCAGCTAAATTTCCCCAAATCGGCGCAACAATCGCAGCAGCAAATGCCGTGACAGAAATTGCCAATCCAGAAAACAACTCTACTTGACTCTTAGGCGTCCCTAATTGTTCAACATATACTGGAATAAACGGCATAACTAAGCTAATACTCGCCCCTGTAAAAAAGCAACCAATCCATGCGACTAATAAATTCTGCTTCCATTTTATTTTCATACTTTTATCCACCTTATCACCTCTTCACCTACCACTATACTCTAAAAGAGTGAATCTCTCAAAAGAAAATTCTTTTAAAAAAAGTCTGGCAGACCGGTCAAAACGACCAATCTGCCAGACTTCTTAACACTTGGGCTTAAGATAAATAGCTGAATAAATGCAACACCTTCGAAGCTAACCGCTGTTATCTCAGCCTCACTTCTGTTTACTATAAAATAGCTAAGATTACAAAGTTTAAGATAAACAACGCATCAATGACCCAAATAATTGGTGAAACTTCTTTGGCTTTCCCTTTGACTACTTTCACCACTGCATAAAAGATGAACCCAGCAGCAATCCCATAAGAGATGCTATAACATAATCCCATGAAAATTGAAGCAAAAAATGCTGGAATCGCATCTTCTAAATCCGTCCAATTGATGTCTTTGAAAGAAGCTAACATCATAATTCCCACTAAAATTAACGCTGGAGCCGTAGCTTGTGCCGGCACAATAGCAATAAGTGGTGAAAAAAGACTACTTAGGGCAAATAGAATTGCTACCACTACCGATGTTAAACCTGTTCGACCACCCGCACCGATTCCTGCTGCACTTTCTACATAAGTTGTCGTATTCGATGTACCAAAAATCGCACCGATAGATGTTGCAATAGCATCTGCAAATAGAGCTTTGTCCATTTTAGTGCTAAAACCCTTACTATCTTCTAAAGCTAATTCATCTTCTTTAGAGAAAATTCCTGTTCGACGTCCCGTACCAATAAATGTTCCAATTGTATCAAACGTATCTGATAAACTGAAGGCAATAATGGTCATTAAAACTTGAGGAATTTTTGAAGAATCGCTAAACAATGACTGTAAGCCCTCAGCACCAAAAGCAGCGCCAAAAGTTGTACCTAATTCTTTAAATGAATTGCCCAACGAATTAGCATGCCAATCAACCGAAGCAGTGTCTACCACCCCCATTGGAATTGCGACTAACGTAGTAACCACAATGCCAATTAAAATAGCCCCACGAACATTGGTGACAACTAAAATCGTTGTTAAAACTAACCCAATTACCGCCAAAATAATAGCTGGATTATCAAAATTTCCTAAAGCGGGCACGATACTCGAACCATTCACAACACCATTTTGAGGTTCTGCTTGTACTGTGAAACTTAGTAAGCCAGCATTTTTCAACCCTACATAAGCGACAAAAATTCCAATCCCACCACCAATAGCATGTTGTAAACTCTCTGGAATTGCTTTAATAATCATTTTGCGAATTTTTGTCACTGTAATCAAAATATTAATCAAACCACAAATAAAAACCATTGCTAATGCTTGTTGCCAAGTATACCCCATCCCAAAAACGACCGTAAACGTGAAGAAAGCATTGAGTCCCATTCCCGGTGCTTGAGCGTAAGGTACATTAGCAAACAGCCCCATAATTAATGTACCGATGATTGAAGCAATAATGGTCGCTAAAAAAACAGCCTGAAAAGGCATCCCTGTTTCTGAAAGAATGGACGGATTAACAAATAAAATATAACTCATTGCAAAAAAGGTCGTAACCCCCGCCATTATTTCAGTTGATACCGTTGTCTTGTTTTCCTTTAATTTGAAAAACGTATTCATAATTGCACTTCTCTCCCTTAAAATCCATGTTTTCGAATAATTACTCTTTGATTATAAGAGAATTGCTATCTTTTTACAACAAAATATTAACTATTATATATATTTATCTATATAATGTTCGTATTTTACGGATATAAAAAAAGAAAAAGCTTTACATTGCTTCTTCTTTTCCTAATAATTGGATTAGCCCAAACAACAGCATCTGTAGAAACATCATTAATAAAATAAACATTAATTTTTGAAGGGACCAGTCAAAAAAGATAATTTTCACTGTTTCAATTGGATTCATAAAAAGATAGACACTGTGTAATCGATCAAAACGTCCAACATAAATCGCCAAAGCAGACAAGAAATGAAGGCTGGCTTGAAAGCCTATAATTGTTCTATAGCCGCAATAACTTTGCAATTTCTGGCTAACAGTTGTTACTGTTTTCATCCCTAAAAGTCCATATATAACAATCCCGCTAGTTAAGCAAACAAACGCCCACCAATCACCAATTTGGTTTGCAAAAATCGTATTAAAGCCTCGATAAATAGATAGCGTTTCTAAATGAAAAAAATCCGTAAATAGGTACGGCGCATTAGGATAAAAAATTAACCAAGCAAAACCTATCAACCAATCCCTTTTACGTTTTTCTGCGTTTAAAAGATAACTAAGTTCAATTGGAATATAGGCTAACAACACGTTCAACGCCATAAAATGAAAATGCGTAGCAAATAACCACATATAGATACAATAGATTAAGGTGATCACTCGTAAATAATTTCTAGAATTTTTCAAGATGCTCTGCGCTCCTTTTTCAAACGGTTTATTTTAGTGTAGCATACTTCTTAAGCTTTTTTTTAAACCTTATAAATGAACATGCTTCTCCCCTTGATAATCTTCGGTTTTATGCTAGACTGAGTAAAAGGCATTTAGGAGGAATTTTTACTTGAAAAAATTAATTGCTATTGATTTAGACGGCACAACATTAAATGCACAGTCTTTAATCAGTCCAAAAACCGAACAAACACTAAAAAAAGCGATTGACAACGGTCATTATGTCAGTATTGCCACTGGACGTCCCTATAGAATGAGTCATCAATTTTACCAACAACTTGGCCTAACGACCCCTATGGTTAACTTTAACGGCGCTTTAGTCCACATTCCAGAGAAAAAATGGGACTTGGAAAGCGAAGCCAATATTGAGCGTGACCTAGTCTTTGACATTTTGGCACAGAAAAAAGAATTACAATTAGATTTTGTTGCTGCTGAAAACAAAGAAACATTTTATATCGATACGTTAGATGGGTTCGATCCGAAATTTTTTGCTTCCAAAGCAACCTTAGATAATTTACTTAATGCTAAAAATTTACGAAGCAATCCTACCTCAATGATGGTTCGGACCACGCCAAACCAAGCTGAAAAAGTTGCTGATACATTGACAAAACAATATGGTGATTATATTGATGTCCGCACTTGGGGCGGTCCAATGCCTATTTTAGAAATGGTCGCAAAAGGAATTCAAAAGGCCCATGGCGTTGATCAAGTGGCGAACTTTTTATCTGTCAAACCAGCTGATATCATTGCTTTTGGCGATGAACATAATGACGAAGAAATGTTAAGTTATGCTGGTTGGGGTGTTGCTATGAACAATGCCACGGATAAAATTAAATCCGTAGCCAACGATGTCACTGAAAAAACAAATGATCAAGATGGTTTAGCAGATTACTTAGAAAATTATTTAGATCTATAAAAGGCTAAAATAAAAGTATTTCTTTAAAAAGAACTCACTTTGGTTTAGCTGATAATCTTAAGATTACGAAAGTAGGGCATAAGTCGAAACGACTTATGCCCTACTTTCGTTTTTCTTATTCCTTCAATGAATTTTGAAACGTGCTGATTTTTTCAGCCAATCTTTGATAAGTAGTAAAAGACGGATGCTGTAGCTCTTGTTCTTCGTTAACGGATAAAGTTTGTTGTGTCGTAATGGCCTTTGTTAGTGCATCTACAAAATGAATAAAAGAATTGTTGGTTTGTTTATTATATCCTGGTGAATAATATTTCGATTGACGATAAAAAGGCCGCAGGGCTGTTTCTGTGATTTTTTCCTGTTCATCTGAAAAGTATTCATCATAGCTGACATGTTTTATTTTCTGCTCTTCTGTTATCACTTGAAGTCGACCGATTAGGCCATTACCTAAATCTTCTGCGTAACCGATATACGTTTCTTTCGATGGCTCTTTTAGCCAAGTGTCCATCTCTGCTGCTAAAGGCATTAAACCTTCACGAGCAGAAGTTGATGAACCGCGTACCGTATAAAAATTACCTGTGACACGATTTTCGTCACGCATTTGTTTTTCTACATAAGTAATACCATTAACAACGGTGACTAACGTATCGTCTGTACGCGTGTTGCTTGCTTGAAATTCAGGATAATCCGACAGGCGTTTGTTGACACCCGAATAGCGTGTATCGTAATAAGGATCACTAGCAAACTCTGTAAACTCAACATTCAGAATCCGTTGCGTTTCAGGTTCCGTAATAATCTCTACAATGCCGTAATTTCCGCCAGTAAATACACCTTCATTTTTATAATAGTTACCCGTCATTAATCCCAAAGGCGGTTGATTGGACCAAAACATTTTTTCCTTTTTTTCTTCTAGTGTATATTTTGCTGGTGGGGTTGTCCCAAATGTCGTTTGTGTGGCCCCTGTAACCACTTCGTACGTGTATTCATGAGAATCAAAAGTCAATTGATTAGCAATCAGTTCGTCATTTTTAGTCGGCGCTTGTTTTTCCACCGCAGAAGTCGTTTGATTGGTGACGGTAACTTGCTTCACTTGCTTTGTCTCTTGCGGTCCACTTGTTGTTTGTTTCGTTGACTCTTGATCTGGCGCACAACCAACCAAAATAAATAATCCGATAAAAACCAACATTCCTTTAATATGTTTCATTCACTTTTCTCCTTTTTATAAACGCTTAATTTCCTCTTATCTCCAGTGTAGCAAACATTTATAAACCAAAACTGACGGAAAAATGAATAAATAATAAACAAAAACGCTAAGTCTCCTGCAGCTTAAGAGACTTAGCGTTTTTTTATTTAATTGCTTGGCGCTTTTGGCGCAACCACTCTTCTTTAATGTGTTCAGATAGGCGAATCATTCGTTTACCAACTTCACTATATTGGTTAGTAGCTAAATTGGCTAAAGAAATTCGAACTGACCATTTGTCACTCCCGAAAGCATCCGCTTTTAAAAGCATTAATTTTTCTTTTTCTGCTAAAGAGGTTAATACTTTTGTGATCGTCCACGATTTCGTTAAATAACTTGAAAATTCTGGGCCATAACGTTTTTCTGTCCAGTCTCTAAAGTTAATTTCACAATAGTATGCTGTATTTAAACTTGCTAAAGGCTCTTCAATGCCTAAGGTGCGAAACAAGAGCTTTTCACGCGTATGACAAATATCCATCACTTCGTCTTTATATGCTTGACCGTCTTTTAACAAAGCATACAAACTAAATAAAGCCATCATCGCTTGCTGAATAGAAGAAAGTCCCGCTGCATGGTTCAACGCAATATCGCGGCTGTCTGCGACCAAGCGGCTGATAAAGTTAATTTGGCTTGTGTCTGCATTCAATGTAGCATAACGTGACTGTAATTCTATTTTTCGAGCCACTGGCAATTCTTTTAATAATTGATCAAAGATGTTCTCTTGGCTGACCGCAATGGTCCCCACACGCCAACCGGTAGCGCCAAAGTATTTAGAATAAGAATAGATACAAGCTGTATTGTAAGGTAACTCCGTAAATAATGAACGGAAAGCTGGCACAAAGGTTCCGTAAACGTCATCTGTTAAAATCATTAACTTAGGGTTATCCACTGCAACGATTTGTTTGATTTGTTCAATGGTAGGTTTTCCCATAGCATTAGCAGTTGGATTGCTGGGATTTACGACAAAAACCGCTTTGATGGACGGGTCTTTTAGTTTATCAATTTCCTTGTTTGAGTATTGATACGTCGTTTTTCCATCAATAATCATTTGCTCTGCTTTGATTTTAACTACGTCAAAATCATAACGTGGTAGTTCTGGAATTTCTAGATAAGGAGCAAACGTTGGTAATAACAACGCAATACGATCACCTTTTTCTAGTAAATAATTATTTGCCAACGTATCAAACAAGTAACAAATCCCTGCTGTACCACCTTCAACGGCAAAAATATCAAACGGTTGTGCTTCACTGGAAAATAATTCTTGATTTAAATATGCTTTAATCGGTTGTTCACACGCCTTCAAGCAACGAACAGGATTCGGATAATTATCCCCAATCACATAGTCTAACATGGCATCTAACCACATTTCCTTATCCATCCCAAAATAGTTATGCTCTGCTGTCCAAATTTCTTGTAAGAAGGTTGCCCCTTTGCTTGGATTTTCTGCTAAAAAGTTTAAGAAGCGTTGCGTTCTACCAAAACTTGGCTGAATCATACCAGCCGTTTGTTCGCTCCCTTCTCTTAACGTTTCTTTTGTAGCAAATTGACCTAATAAAAAAAAGGCTTCCCTTGGTGTTGGCGCCGTCCAATTAGGATTGCCTCGCCCTGCATTTAACAATGTTTCTAAATTATGATTTTCTTCATGTAATTTCTTCTCTAAAAATAGACTTAATTCAAACGGACTAAGGTTTTCTGTCAATTCATCACTTGTTATCATTTTATCCTCCTGAAGCACACGCAGTCATTTAGTATTTAGTATGTAGTCTATACTACTCTTCTACCTCCAGATGTCAACCATTTAAGCGGAATATTCTGACAATTAATAAAAAAGAAACAATCCTTTATAAAAAATAAAGGATTGCTTCTTTTTTGATGATTAACCAAAGAACCGTTGCATCTCAATTTTTGCTGATTGAACAGAATCAGAAGCATGGATTAAATTTTTGGTGACAGACAACCCATAATCCGCTCGTAAGGTGCCACTTTCAGCATCTAACGGATTCGTTGCTCCAACTAATTTACGCACTTTTTTAACCACATTGTCCCCTACAACGACCATCACAACCACTGGGCCACTTGTCATATAGGCTAATAATTCAGGGAAAAATAGTTCATCTTTTAAATGCTCATAGTGTTCCTTCACTGTTTCTACTGTTAGTCGTTCGAATTTAAGGTGCAATAAGTCAATACCTTTATCTTCAAAACGTTGAATGATTTTGCCAACTAACTTTCGTTCAACGCCATCTGGCTTAATAATTACTAAACTTGTTTCCTTCATTTTTTCTTCCATCCCTTTCAAAACTTCCTTTTGCCCTTTCCCAAGGGGTAGCTACAGAATAAAATGAAAGCGGATACTTTGTCAATGATAAATTTTCTTTTCCTTTTGATTAAATAAAAAATTAAAGATTATTCACAAGGTTTGTGAATTGTTCTTTCAGTTCTGTATTACTTGTTTCTTTTAAAAACAAATAAGGTTGCTCTTCTACTGGCTGTTCTTTACTCACATAAACTTTGGCTTCACCATTCACTAAAGTAAATAAATAGACATGCTTCTGGGCAACTTGTGTCGCACTGTCAGAGTATACTGCCACCAGACAATAACCCCCTTCGTTTCCAGTTTCTGACCAATTTAACCAAATGGGATTGTTCCCAATAGCTGGTTGTATTTTAGGTTCATAACTCAATAAATCATCAGGCACTTGAATCGTGTAAAAAGCTACAGAGTGACCTGGTTGGTACGCTTGATAGTTCTGATTGCGTTCTTGACCCCAGATTTCCATGTATTGTCCTAACTGTTTTGCTTTTTGCTGATTCCAAATCGTCCCTTCTTCTGTAACTAATTCAGTTAATTCTTGTGTTTGCGTTGTTTGCTCTAATTCCAACGCCGTGGTTTGACTAACTTCGGTTGCTGAAATTGCTCTTGTTTCTTCAGTATTTACATTGTTTGTTTGTACGGTTTGTACTTTCTGTGATTCCTCTTTCGATTTTTGCCAACCACAGCTAGATAAAACGCTTCCAACAACCGCTATCATAATAATCCCGTTTAGTTTCATTCCTTAAACTCCTGTTTTTATTTTTATTCTATCGAAATAAACCTAAAATCTCAATCCCTTTCTTTGGATAGTTGAAAACCATTTGGGAACTAGTAATTCTCCACAATTATAGTCCTCTAGTAATTGTTGGTATTGCTGTTCCATAGTCCTGATTTCTTTTTCACCAAAGCTCAGTGCCCAAACTAAAGAATAGAGTCCTGCGTGAAAAGTATAAAGCTTTTGAAACTGCCAAAATAAGGTAGGAACTTTCCCAGCAAAATAACCTTGTAATTGACCATAAGCAAACAATGGCGAAACATTTCTTGAAAAAAATTGTAACTTGTAAAATTCTTCATAAGGATCCCCAAAATCCCATCGATTAAAATCAATCACACCGACCTGCCTAGTTGGCAAGTAAATAAAATTTCCCACATGGAAATCTCCATGCTGATAAACTACAGGCCGTTGTTGCAATAACGGTAATTGTTTTTCTAAATATGAAGTTATTGGCTGTTGGTACGGCATACAAAATTGAGATTCCTTATACTTATTTAGTTGGCTCTGCTTTTTTTCGTATAAATTTCGCGCAATCTCTCTTTGACTAATCCTTTCAGGCAACAAAAGCTTATGGATTTTGTTTAAATAGTGGCCCGCCTCTACGCCTAAGTTCAGTTGTCTTTTAGGAGAAAGAGCGGGTAAAACATCGCTTAAGTCTTCACCTTCTAGATACGTTAATAACATGTATCCCTGTTCACTTTCAGGAATAGGTGCACAAAAAAAGGTTTAGAACTAGGAAATCCTAACGCCGCTATTTTTTTGATAAATTGATATTCTTGTTGTTTAGCTAATAACTCTTCTTGTTGAAAAATTCGCAATAAAAAGGTTTCTTGATTTTTGGTAACTTTAAACTTTAAATCAGTTGACCAACCACGGTGAATAGCTTCAACTTTTTGCCATTGCTGAAACTCTGGAATCTTCTCAAACGCCCTCATTACTTTCGCCTCCATTTCCCTATTGGTTTTAGTATACCAAAGAAAAAAGGCTGGAGACAATTGGGGATAAATTGTCTCCAGCCTTCACTGGTTATCGTTTTCTAGTTTTCCTTATATAAATCGTTCCACTCGTTACTAAGAAAGCTCCTCCTAAAACAATCCAGAAAGTACTAGGTACTTCTGCACCTGCTTTTGGTAATACTTTTTTGGGAAGCTGTTCTTGTTTCCCAATCATACTTTTATTAGAAAAAGCATGCGTACTTTCTGTTGATTTGGTTCCCTGATTTGCTGATGAATTCAGCGAATTAGCTAAGGATGACTCACTAGTAGTTTTTCCAGCTTTGTCTGGGTTTTGGTTTTTTCCTTCGATTGGTTCTTCGCTTGTTTTTGGTTCTTTATCTTTATCTCGTTCGCCACTTGCATTTGGTTCTTTGTCTTTATCTGGTTCGCCGCTTGCATCTGGTTCTTTGTCTTTTTCTGGTTCTTCTACATGTGGTTGATTTATCTTGTGGTTATTTTCAAATAAAGCACCTAATTGTAGCAATGTTCGGTCTTCATTTAATGCACTATTAAATTGAATCCCCAAAGGCAGTCCTTCTTTTGAAACGTAAGTTGGCACACTTAATGATGGATGTCCAAATAAATTTGCTTGTTGTGTAAACGGTGTATATGTGAACGCCGTCAGCCATTGGTCATAAATCAATTGTTTTTGTTCTGCTGGTGACAATTGATCAATTTTTTCCATCTGTGCTGCATGTTCTGGTTTTAGTAACGGATTATCAATACTAGGTGCCGTGGCAGCCGTCGTTGGTGTTAATAAGATAGGATACTGTTGATAAAATTCGTCCATCGCTTGTGCTTGTAAAGCAATATCTGTCCAAGCCGCAGTTGTCTCTTCACTCGTTATATTTTTTCCTGTTTGAAAAAGCGCCCATGTTAACAGTTCTACATCATTTCGTTCAAGCGGTCTTTTCAATTTCTGCCGCGCCATAAAATCGGCAATTCCTGCTGAGCCAGCAGCTACAGTATAATAATTTTTCATTAGACGTTCCCCATCAACAGGGTGCTTCACTTCAACCAATGTGTACCCTTGGTCTTTTAAAAAAGCAACAGCTTCAGCGACCGCCTCTTTTGCTTCGGCACTTACAGGCGTTCCAGCAGGGGATTCTGTTGTATAAGCAATGGGTTGCGCTTGACTTAAATGTCCCGCAGGAAGATCTTTTTTGGTTAATAAGGTTTCAAATAATGCATTTGTATCCGCCACGGTTCGACTTAAACCAAAGTGAACAGTTTGACCTTTTGCACTATTAGAATTACCAATGATTACTCCTCTAGAAGGTTTCAAGCCTACGGTGCCTGTCCAAGAAGCAGGGATACGGATAGAGCCACCAGCATCACTTCCAGAAGCAATGGGAACAAATGCCGCGGCGACACTAGCACCCGCTCCGCCTGAAGAACCACCTGAATAATGGTTAGGATTCCATGGATTGACGGAAACGCCATATAACTTTGAATCTGAAATATTCTTCCAACCTAATTCTGGATAATTCGTTTGACCAATGATTATGAATCCGGCATTTTGTAGTGCTTTGACAAAGGTCGATGTCCCACCAGCTACTTGATCTTGGAGAAAACCAAAACCGTTCGTGTTGCTTTCACCTTTCAAGGATTGTCCTAACCCTTTTAGTAAGAGCGGCACACCTAGAAATGGTTGACCTGTATCTTGTAAAGCTTTTGCTTCTGTCAAAGCCGCTTCTTCTCGTAAAGTAATGACCGCATTTAATGTAGGATTTTCACGTTTAGTGATGGCCAACGCAATTTTTACTAATTCTTCGCTCGTTACCTTTTTTTCTCTTACTAAAGTTGCTAACTCCAGTGCAGTTGCTTGTTTATAATCTGCTTCTGAAAAAACATTCTCTGCAGAAACAGCTTTTCTATCTGTATCACTATTTTGTATCTCATTTGTGGTTTCAGTAGTTACTGCAACCACATTTCCGCTACGGCTTTCGGCGATTGCCGAAGAGGATTCTTTTTCCTGCATCACCGTTTGGCTAGTAGTTTCAGATTCCAAATTAGCTACAGTCTGACTGGTTTCTGTTGTTACTGATTCCGTCTCTGTTTGAACGGTTGTTTCTAGTATACTTTCTTGTGCCAACATTGTTGGTACCCCTACCAGTGTTTGGCTAATTAATAAAATAATCCCTAACTTTTTGAACAAAATCGACTTCTTCATAAGTCACATCCTTTATCTATTAATACAGATAAAAAATCTGTATTACTTACAGCATAAATGAAAGCGATTAAAAAGTAAAGTTCTCTTGAAAATTCCAATGTTCAACTTTTAGGCTAGGTTCTTTTTATATGCTAAAATAGAATAGAAACGGAGGTTTTTTAATGGAATGGATTGAAATTAAGCACGCAACACAAAATAATTTGAAGAATGTCTCTGTCAATATCCCTAAAAAGCAACTAACTGTTGTTACTGGACTTTCGGGTTCAGGAAAGTCCTCCTTAGTATTTGACACATTAGCCGCTGAATCACGTCGTGAACTAAATGATACATTTAGTTCGTTTGTTCAAAATTACTTACCCAAATATGGTCGTCCAGAAGTTGAAAAAATCGAGAATCTTCCTGTTGCAATTGTCATTGACCAGAAAAAAGTAGCAGGCAATTCTCGTTCGACAGTGGGAACGTATACAGATATTTATACGTTTTTACGTTTGTTGTTTTCACGAGCAGGTTCTCCATTTGTTGGTTATTCAGATACTTTTTCGTTTAATCATCCGGATGGAAAATGTCCAACATGCGACGGCTTAGGAAAGATTACCGAAATCAATCTTCATCAGCTAGTTGATTATGACAAATCATTAAACGAAGGGCCTATCGATTTCCCCACATTTACAGTTGGCAACTGGCGGTGGAAGCGTTATGCCCATAGTGGTCTATTTGATTTGGATAAAAAAATCAAGGACTATTCTCCTGAAGAGTTAGCATTATTTTTATATGCTCCACAACAAAAACTAGCTAATCCACCCAAAGAGTGGCCTCATACAGCTTTGTATGAAGGAATCGTCCCGCGTATGCAACGTAGCATATTGCATACAGACGAAGGCAAACGTCATCAAAAATACCTTAATCACTTTGTTACCGTAAAAAGATGTCCTGATTGTTTAGGAAGTAGAGTCAATGAACGTGTTCGTAGCTGCAAAATTAATCAGAAAAGTATTGCTGATGCTGTTGACATGCCACTCACTGAATTACATTCTTTTATTCGTTCAATGGACCTATCCTTAATAAAAACTATTCAAGAAGAGCTACTTGTACGTCTAGAAGCATTAATTAATATCGGTCTCTCCTACCTCACATTAGGACGAGCAACTGAAACACTTTCTGGTGGTGAAGCACAGCGGATTAAAATTGCTAAGTATGTAAACAGCGCCTTAAACGATATTATGTATATTTTAGATGAACCAAGTGCTGGCTTACATCCAAAGGACATCGAACGGATCAGTCGTGCATTGCTCAATTTAAAAAATAAAGGAAACACCGTGATTCTGGTGGAACACAATCCACAATTAATTAAGGAAGCTGATTTTATCATCGATATAGGACCTTTCGCAGGCGAAAATGGTGGCCATGTCCAGTTTTCAGGAACGTATGACGCATTTTTAGCCTCCAAAACCTTGACTAGTCAAGCGCTTCAAGAGCCGCTCCCTTTAAACGACCAACCAAGAAAAGCAAGGAAGTCTTTAACAATCGAACATGCGACACTGCATAATTTAAACAATCTATCTGTCGAAGTTCCGTTAGGAGTTTTGACTGTTATTTGTGGGGTCGCTGGTTCAGGTAAATCATCATTAGCGGAAGAAATTTATCAAAAAGCCCAAGCTGATAACCAAGAAATTATTCATCTTTCACAAAAAAGCATTACCGCAAATTTACGATCCACACCAATGACCTATCTCAATATTTTTGATAAGGTCCGCAAACTGTTTGCGGAAGAAAATCATGTTAGTCCAGCTTTATTTAGCTATAATTCCAAAGGCGCCTGTCCTACTTGCAAGGGGAAAGGAATAATTGTCTCCGATATGTCTTTTATGGAGGATGTTACTAGTATTTGCGAAACCTGTCATGGAACGCGTTACAAAGAAGAGGTGCTTCATTATCTGTATAACGGAAAAAATATCGTTGAAGTACTAGCTTTAAGCGTTAAAGATGGCTATGATTTTTTCAAAGACCAGCCTTTTGCTCTTTCATTAAAAAATTTACTGGAAGTTGGCTTAGGCTACCTTAAACTCAATCAATCGCTCTCAACATTATCTGGTGGCGAATTGCAAAGGGTAAAATTAGCAGACACACTTCACCAAAAAAAAGCTATCTATTTAATGGATGAACCTACAGATGGTTTACACTTAATTGATATCCAACAAAGTCTTCAACTTTTCAATCGAATGGTAGAAGAAGGAAACAGCTTGATTTTATTAGAACATCACATTGATGTGATTAAAAGTGCCGACTGGTTGATTGAACTAGGTCCCGAAGGTGGAGAAAATGGCGGACAGCTTCTTTTTACAGGAACCCCAGCAAATATGCTAAATTCCACTCATTCTATTACTAAAGGCTATCTGTAAAATAATTGGAACAATAACAATGTTACTTTTATCCCCAACCTATATTACTTTTTAAGCTTGGAACAAAAACCTTTCTGGATTTTTGTTCCAAGCTCTTTCTTTTTTAATTTATATATGCACAGACCAATTCAAATACTTTTTCCATTGCCTGTGTTTGTGTATCTTCTGTTACTTTGACTGCGTTAGCATCCGCTCTATCGCAAATAATTCTTATAGAAACAAAAGCGCAATCATTTAAAAAGCAGCATTGTGCAATAGCTGCGGATTCCATATCCACACAGTCAATAGAGAATTGTTCAATTAAGTTTCTTTTTTCAGTTGTGTCACAAACGAAGCCTTCTCCAGTTCCAAAACGAACACACTTTATCTTTTCATCTAGATGTTGAAGTTCGGCCAGCATTCCTTTATCTCCTTTATAGTACAGCTGATAAGGAAATTTATTGATTGACTGTCTTTCACGAATATCGTAATGGCAGTATTCCTCACCTAGCACCATCTCAAAGAGTTGCAGTTTTTCATTTAAACAGCCACAAATACCGATATTAATTAGTTGTTCTATTTGAAATGAATCAATAAGTATTTGACTATATAGCGCAGCATTCGTCTTTCCTTGTCCTGCACAAACCATAATGACTTGCGATGTTTTTTGTTCATAAATATAAAATGTATTTTTTGCTAGCTGTATCTTTCGTTGTGGTGGAAAATATTCCAATAATTTTTGAAGCTCTAAATCCATTGCGGCAATAATTCCTAATTTCATCTATCTCCTCCTTTTTTCTATTTCAACCCAACTTCCATCTTCATAGGTTGGTGATCTGTATATTTAAATTGTTCGTCCTTTGTTTTCACGCTATGAACAGCCACATTATCAGAAACAATAAAACCATCAATTACATACACTTGGGATGTTTCATAGGAGCCAGTGTATGGCTTATTAAGCACCCGCACAGTCGGCTGTTGATCATCATAAGCAAGTGAAAAATGTTTAGGTAAGTCTGCTGGATCAATTTCTCCTGGTGCCCAACCAGCTTCCCCTAGGTCAGGATATCGATGACTGCCTTTGAAAACTTGATTAAAGTCACCTCCAGCAATTACATAGTTTCCTTTAGCGTATTCTTGGGATAATACGTCAGCTAACTTTTTGCTTTGAGCAATCTTCCCTTCCCCATTGTCATAGGCTTCCAAATGTAAGTTAAAAACCACTAATTCTTTGTCTGTGCCTTTAATTGGAAAGCGTGTTTCTAGAAGCGCTCGTTTTAAGTTACTAATGCTAACGGGCCAACGAAAGGGATTGGGTAGAGCAATGCGTTGGGCCTCTGTTATTTTTTCATTTGATAATGTTAATAAACCACTTTCTACTCGTCCAATCGGCGGCCAAGGAATGGGCACATAATCTACCTTAAAATTATAAGCAAATGCGCTGTTCAGCTGTAGCTGTTTTTGTAATTCTTGCTCTTGATTGACTTCATAAGAACGTTGCGAGCGACGATCGACTTCTTGGAATAAGTAAATCATCGCTGGTAATTCTTTTAAGGTTTCTTCAATGCCCGTTAAATTCTGTTGGACCATTGCCTTATTAACTGGTTGGACAGTTTTGCCACCGTCCATAAAAAAATCTTCTGTTTGTCCTAGGCCGGCATAGCCTATGTTATACGTGACTAAAGAAATGGATTGTTGTTTTTCGATGGTTTGCTCTGAAAATTGTTTATTTATAGCAACTGGTTCAACCGCTCGCGGTCGAAACTCTCGGAAGGTTAAATATCCTATCAAAATTAAAGCTATGCATAGAAGAAGGACCATCAAGCTACCGAGATATTTAAAAAACTTTTTCATTGATTCCGATGTTCCTTTCACATTATGTCAAACCAAAAGTAGCAATTATCTTCGTTGCTACTTCTTCTGGTGTCATGTTTGAATTATTTATTTTCGTTATTTTTACATTTGGAAATGTACTTTCTAGTTCGCCTTCGTGGCTTACTAATCGATGTTCTTTAAAGGTATTGAGTAATTCTTTTCGAGAAAAGTCGACATCGCGTTTTGAAGGTTTTGCCTCTAGCCGCTCTGGATGAACATTCCGTTCTAGACGGATTGCTGTTGAAGAGACGAGTTCGACGAAATAGACGGCTTCATGTTTATTAAGAAAAATTTCTGATATTTCTTCTAAAAATTGAAAATCCTGTTCTTGATCAAAAGCAATCACCACTGTAAAAATAATGTTTTTTGTTGTATTTGTGGTTGGATTTTCTACAAAGGCATGAAAAAGTTCCTTTCTAACGGAATCAGACAATTGAAACGCACGTTCCGTATACCCAAGATAGTTTGCAAATAAGTCAATGGTTTGATGATTAAATAGTAATTTAGCATCTAACTGCTTTTCTAAAGCCTTGCCAACGGTCATTTTCCCGACAGCTTGGGCACCAATTAAAACGATTAAAGACATCAACTTTCCCTCCTCTAGTCTAATTTTCAGGTGGCTATCTTCTACTATATCACACTATATTACAACACCTTACAAAACTGTTCGGAAAATTTTCTGTTTTTTATTACAAAAAAAAGACAAAAGACTCTATAATGAGAGAGGACTCGATTGATTATAGATGAGATAGGTGACGGAGAATGGCAATAGAAAAATATTTTCAAACAATAGATGGCAGTCAAATTTTTTATCAAATTTTTGGCAAAGAAACAAATTACCCCCTTGTGTTACTTCATGGTAATGGCAATGATCATACTTTTTTTAATTATCAAATTTCTTATTTCTCCAAAGAGTATCAAGTTATTGCGGTGGATACCCGCGGACATGGACGTTCCACCAATACACAAAGTCAATTAACTTTTCCGCTTTTGGCAGAAGATTTAGCTGGTATTATTCAACAAGAACACTTAACAAAAATTAATTTATTGGGCTTTAGTGACGGAGCAAATATTGCCATGGTTTTTACCCATTTATATCCTGATTTCGTCAACAAACTCGTCTTAAATTCTGGAAATGTCACCATGTCTGGTCTAAAAAAATATGTAACGATTGCCACTTATTTTCAATATTGGTTTTGTCGTATTGGCGCCTTTTTTTCAAAAAAATTGCGCGCACGGCTCCCTATCGTGGCTCTGTTATTTGAAGATACTGGACTGACAAAACAAGATTTAGAACACATCCCCTGTCCTACTCTTGTTATTACTGGCAGTCGAGATTTAATTGCGCTTTCCCATTCACGGGCGATTGCTGATGCCATTCCTGCTGGCAAATTGGTCTTGGTAAATAAACAAGGTCATTTATTTGCCAAAAACTCACCAGATATTTTTAATAAAACAATCGAAAAATTCTTAAAGGAAATGAAGGTGTCTAAATGAAACAAATTATTCATTGGATCAAAACGCATACAGGATTACTAAAAACACTGTTTGTTATTGCGGTCTCAATTATTGTTGTTGCCCAACTTTTATCAATTGGTAAAACGATCTCATTTGAACAGTTAAAACAGATTTTTGATGAGATTCCGCTATGGAAATTGTTATTGATGATGGTTATCGGTTTAGTTTCCGTTACTCCGATGCTAAATTATGACTTAACATTAAATCGCATTTTAAACTTGAAAGTCTCAAAACGGGAACTCCTTGAATCTAGCTGGATTGTCAATACCATCAATAATATTGGTGGATTCGGTGGTTTGGTCAGCATGGGACTTCGTTCTGAATTTTATGGAAATAAAACAGAGGAAAAGAAAATTTTACCTGCGTTAACCCATATTTTACTTTTTGTGTTATCCGGTCTATCTATTTATAGTATTCTTTGCTTTTTCCTTGTTCAGTTTGATCCAAAAATGGCTTATTTACAGCAATATTGGATTTGGTTATTAGGTGGCGGTCTTTATTTCCCATTACTTTATCTTATTTTACATTTCCAAAAAAATAGTTCCTTTGGTAACCTCGATGCAAAAAATCGCTTATCTTTAGTTGTTTCTTCGTTCTTAGAATGGACAGGTGTTTTAATTACCTTTATTAGTATTGGTTACTTATTGGACGTGCCGATTCCTTTAATTGATATTGTTCCTTTATATGTAGCAGCTTCGATTATTGGGATTGCTTCGATGATTCCAGGGGCTTTAGGTAGTTTTGATGTCATGATGATTTTAGGACTGAGCAACTTAGGTGTCGATCGTGAAATTATTGTTTTGTGGTTATTGCTCTATCGTTTATTCTATTATATTATTCCTTTCTTAATTGGCTGTTTGTTCTTTACAAAACACTTAAGCCAAAAATTGGATACTCATTATCGACAATTACTGAAACAAATTACTTTGGAAATTGCCCACAAATTGGAAGTGGTTTTACTTTATTTTTCAGGAATTATGATGGTGCTCCTAGCCACTATTCCAGAAGCCTTCACTCAAGTGCATTGGTTAAGAGATATTAACCCCTTCCGTTCACATATTATTATTCAAATTCCGAGTATTGTTTTAGGCTTTGCATTATTAATTATGGGACGTGGGATTGCTGATCGTGTTAAAAGAGCCTATTATCCAACGATTATTTTATTAATTGGTGCTATCTTGTATTCATTTGTTGTTGACTTTAGTATGTTTTCCATTTTCTATTTAGCTATTTTATTATTTATCGTTATTTTTTCAAAATCAGAATTGTACCGTGAACAACTGGTTTACTCTTGGGAGTGGATGACGATTGATGGGTTTATCTTTGGCTTGTTGACCTTGTTATACCTGGTAATTGGTGTTTATAATTTACCGAACTTCCCACACCATCGTCATCATTTTGTGGAATTTTTCTTGTTCCCTTCCGAACGGATCTGGTTGTCAGGATTTATCGCTATCCTCTTAGTTATGAGTTTTAACTTTCTATTTGTTCGCTACCTCCAAGGGAAAAAACACCAAGTGGGTGAGTTTCCAGAAGATAGTATCTTGCATAATATCTTAACAACTTATGGCGGGAATATTGACAGTGAACTTGTCTTTCTTCATGATAAACAGGTGTTCTTATATCCCAAAGAAGAACCGACTGTCTTTTTACAATTCAATACCATTAATAATAAATGCGTTGTGATGGGCAACCCTTCTGGGAACAAAGAAGATTTTCCTGCGGCGATTGATGCATTCCTTAAAGAAACAGATCGTTTCGGCTATGTACCCGTCTTTTACGAAACCAATGAGGACAGCGTGATGTTACTACACGAATATGGCTACGAATTTATCAAAATGGGCGAAGAAGCCTTAGTTAATCTAGAAACATTTACGATGTCTGGGAAAAAATTCAAAGGTACCCGCGCAGTGTTTAATAAAATTACCAAAGCCGGCTATTCATTTGACGTACTCCAACCTCCTTTTAGTGCCGAACAAATGCACGAATTAAAAGCTATTTCAGATAGTTGGTTAGACAATCGAAAAGAAAAAGGCTTTTCACTGGGATTTTTCGATGAAGCGTATCTTCAAAGAAACCCAATTGCTGTTGTCCGAAATGCTGAAGGAGAAATGGTCTCTTTCGCTAATATCATTCCTAGTTACACAAATGAAGTTGGTACCATTGACTTGATGCGTCACCATAAAGAAAAAGCCCCTTCTGGAAGTATGGATTTCCTATTTATTCATTTATTTGAATATATGAAAACAGAAAATATTCATTATTTCAATTTAGGGATGGCTCCGTTAGCCAACGTTGGTCAATCAAGAAAAAGTTTTATTCAAGAACGGATTGCTGCGTTAATTTATGAATTTGGTTCAGAAATTTACTCCTTCCAAGGATTACGCGAATACAAGGAAAAATTTGCTAGCAAATGGCAACCCCGCTATACACTTTATTCTAAAAGTAGCTGGATTGTCTACGTGATGATTGCTTTACTCATTGTCGATCAAAAAAATATTGACTAACAAAAAGAAGCCCAATTAAGTATAAAAAGCTTGGCAACTTCACTGAAATTTAGTGAGGTTGCCAAGCTTTTTAATTTCTTTCATCTAGTTTTTCTTTAATCAAAAAGGCTGTTTCTTCGACAGATTTTGCGGTTACATCAATCACTGGGATACCATACTTCGCAAAAATTTCTTCGGCATAAGCTAATTCTTGTTCAATCCGTTCAACATTGGTATAACTGGTCTCATTACCTAAACCTAAGGAAGCCAACCGACTGCTACGAATCTGTCCTAATGTTTCTGGCGAACAAACTAAACCAATCATTTTTTGTGGATCCATTTCTTCCAAAATTGGCGGCAATGGAACTTCTGGAATTAATGGTAAGTTAGAAACGCGGTAGCCTTGATTCGCTAAATACATACTGACTGGCGTTTTTGAGGTCCGCGAAACGCCTAACAACAATATATCAGAATCAAGAAACCCTTGAGGATTTTTGCCATCATCATATTTTACAGCAAATTCAATCGCTGAGATTTTATCAAAATAGGCACGATCTAGTTGGTGGCGTCGTCCAGGCTCTTCAATAGGATCTACTCCGGCTTTCGCTTGAATTAATTCAAAAAATGGCGCCATTAAATCTAAATATAACAACCCTGTTCGTTCACTAAATTCTTTCGCCGCTGTGATTAGTTGTTTACTGACTAATGTACTGACAACTAAGGCTTTATCTTTTAAGGCATCTTTTAAAATCTCTAATAATTCTTCTTCTGTTGTGACAAAAGAAAAATTGTATCGATTAAGAAAAGAAATATCTGGATATTGTGCGCTTGCTGCAGCTAACAATTTTTGTGATGTTTCTCCAAGTGAATCGGAAATAGTATAAACAATGATTTCTTTTTTCATAATTAAGCTCCCTTATCTGTTTTGTGCGGCTTCTTTCGCTTGTTGCGTAATATAGGTTAAAATTTTCGTTTTCGTAATTTTTCCAATAACTTTTTTAGGATTTTCTTTTTCAACGACTGGCAAAGAATCCACTTCGTATTTTTGCAAAGTGTCAGCAGCTTCAAGAATAGTAAATTCTGGTGTGCAGGTTTTCACATGTGGCACTCTTGTCATACAAACAGCAACAGGTGTGCCATCAATATTTGTATTTAAAGAGGCTCGTAATAAATCTTTTCGTGACAAAACCCCTAATAATTCTTTTGCTTCATCCATGACATAAAGAGAACCGACATCATACATAAACAAGTTGGTAATCGCATCTCGAATTGAGGTGTCTTGGGCAACCATCAATGGTGGACTCATGATCTCCTGAACTTTTGTTTGAAAAACGTCAAAAAAGAAAAAAGCCTCCATGTTATCACTTTCGTAAGTATAACCAACTTTCGGACTTGCTTTTAAAATTCCTGAAAGTGTTAAAAAAGACAAATCAGAACGCAATGTCGCACGTGAAACGGCTAGTATGTCCGAAATGCGTTCACCACTAACTGGCTGATGCTCTTTTACAACAGCGATAATTTGCTCTTGTCGTTTACTTAATTTCATCATTTCCTCCTCAATTCCTCTTAAACAAATTGTGCATTCGCTTACAATTATACACATATTTATTGTTTTTTCAACATATTGACAAGAAACTTTTTCTATTGACAAACTTATTTCCGTCTATTATGATGTTTATTGAACATATAAGACACATATTAAACGGAGGTCACGCATGAAAAAGTTTATTTATTCTTTTAACGAAACACACAATGAAGGTAAAGAGACTCTTGGTGGTAAAGGGGCGAACTTGGCAGAAATGACACGCTTAGGTTTGCCGATTCCGCAAGGATTCACGATTACAACCCGTTGCTGTATGGACTATTTGGCAGATGCTACTTTCTTTGAAGAACACTTACAATCAAAAATTTTGAAAGCGGTTAAAAACTTAGAAACTGAAACAGGCAAATCTTTTACCGCGGATAATGAGATTCTCTTAGTTTCTGTTCGCAGTGGTGCTGCCTTCTCGATGCCTGGTATGATGGATACTATTTTAAATTTGGGTTTAAATGATCAACGTGTGAAAAAATTTGCGACCTTAACCTCTCCTGGTTTTGCTTTTGATTGTTATCGCCGACTTATTCAAATGTTTGGAGACGTCGTCTATCACATTCCCAAAGAATTATTTGACCAACAAAAAGAGCGCTTGGAACAAGAGCTCAACAAAAAAATTACCGCTTTTCAAGAAGAAGATCATTTCGCCTTGATTGTCCGCTACCAAGAAGTTTTTGAACAACATCAGGTGGTCTTCCCGCAAGACCCTGTCGCACAACTTTTTGAAGCAATCAAAGCTGTTTTTGATTCATGGAATAATCAACGTGCGGTGGTTTATCGAAACTTACATCATATTGCACATGATTTAGGTACAGCTGTCAACATTCAAGAAATGGTTTTCGGCAATCGTGGACTAGACAGTGGCACTGGCGTTGTCTTTACTAGAAATCCGGTCACAGGGGAAAATCAACAGTTTGGAGAGTTTCTTTTGAACGCGCAAGGAGAAGATGTAGTGGCTGGTATTCGGACGCCAGAACCCATTCGTCGTTTACGTTTGACTATGCCAAAAGTTTATCAAGATTTTCGCCATTACGCAGAACTTTTAGAATATCATTATCGTGACATGCAAGATATTGAATTTACCATTGAAAATGAAAAATTATATATTTTACAAACAAGAAACGGAAAACGAACCGCCGCAGCTACGGTTAAAATTGCTTTAGACTTAGCCAAAGAAAATCGTATTACTAAACAAGAAGCACTGTTGCGTGTGACACCTGATACGATTGATCAATTAATTCATCCCGTGTTTGATCAAGAGAAACGACAACACATGGAACGCTTAGCTATGGGACTTCCTGCTAGTCCTGGTGCAGCAAGTGGCCAAATTGTTTTTACAGCAGAAAAAGCCAAAGAACTGACCAATCTAGGAAAGAAAGTCATTCTTGTTCGTCAAGAAACTTCACCAGAAGATATTGAAGGCATGGTTGTAAGCGAAGCAATTGTGACCAGTCGTGGCGGAATGACTTCTCATGCCGCTGTGGTCGCACGAGGAATGGGAACTTGCTGTGTGACTGGTTGTGAAAGTTTAACCGTCAATGAAGAAACCAAACAACTACACTGCGGTCCACAAGTCATCTTAGAAGGAACAATCATTTCCGTCGATGGCTCAACGGGGGAAATTTATCTTGGCGAAATTCCCACAATTTCTGCTGATAATAACGATGACCTTCAAGAGCTCTTGTCTTGGGCAGATGCGTATGCTGATTTAACTGTTCGTGCCAATGCAGAAACTACACAAGATTTAGAGACTGCTATCCGTTTTGGCGCAGCGGGGATTGGTTTAGCGCGAACAGAGCATATGTTTTTCGGTGAAGAGCGTGTCTTGGAAATGCGTCGCCTGATTTTAGCAGAGTCTGAAAAGGAAGCAGCCTATGCGTTGGAGCAACTTCTTCATTTTCAACAGGAAGACTTTTATCAAATGCTGAAAGTAGTTCAAGACAAGCCCATGGTGGTCCGCTTGTTAGATCCGCCGATGCATGAGTTTTTACCTCATGAAAAGAATGATATTCAATTATTGGCGAAGCAACTACAACGGTTCCCGGTGACCATCGCCAAACAAATTGAACGGTTACAAGAAACCAATCCAATGTTGGGCCATCGTGGTTGTCGCTTAGGTGTGACCCAACCACAAATATACAAAATGCAAGTTACAGCCTTATTTACTAGTGCCATTCGATTAGTCAAAGAAGGAATTACTGTTTATCCAGAAGTGATGATTCCTCTAATCGCCGAAAAAGAAGAACTTCTCTATCTCAAACGCATTTTAAAAGAAACGATTGACGGTCTCTTTGAAGAACATAAAATGACTCCTTTCCCTTACGAAATCGGGACAATGATTGAACTACCTAGAGCTTGTCTGATTGCGGATCAGTTAGCAGAAGAAGCAGACTTTTTCAGCTTTGGAACAAATGATTTAACACAAATGACCTATGGCTTTTCTCGTGATGATATCGGTAAATTCATTAATACGTATCGGGAAAAGAAAATCATTACCCAAGATCCGTTTCAATCACTAGATCAAACAGGTGTTGGTCAACTGATTCAATTAGCTGTAGAGAAAGCGCGTCGCACTAAACCAAACATGAGTATTGGCGTATGTGGAGAAGTCGGTGGTGATCCGCAATCCATCACGTTTTTCCAAACACTTGGCCTAAACTACATCTCTTGCTCACCTTATCGGGTACCTATTGCGAAACTCGCAGCTGCCCAAGCCAAAATTTTAACCGAACCGGCTGTGACTGAAGAATAAATGGTCCTTCTTTAATTTAACGTGTGTAACAAATGATTCATCCTTACAAGATAAAAAGTGCTAGGAACATCAGTCGAAACGATTGATGTTCCTAGCACTAAATTTTAAGATCAATGATTGCACTCTGGTTATTTTCTTATAAACGCAGCATCTTTTGTCAAGGGGTCTGTTACATCTGATACATATCTTTCTACTTTCATATGCAAATCATATTTTTCTCTAAGTTCCGTAATACGGGTCATCATTGGAGAAGCGTGGTGTTTGTCTAATGCTTCCTGATCTGTCCAACTATCAATTAGCAGAACTGTTTCTTCATCGTCCATTGGAAAAAAGTATTCATAGCGACTATTCCCTTTTTCTGCACGAATCGCCTCTACAATTCCGCTGGCAATCATTTCTTTGGCAAATTCTCTTGCACGTCCATTTGTCCCACTATAATAAATATTTATAGTAATCGCCATCTGTCTTCCCTCCCTAAATTTACTTGCCTTTTTACGTTCCCGACTGGAATTGAACCAGCGACCTACCGCTTAGGAGGCGGTTGCTCTATCCTACTGAGCTACGAGAACAATCTGTTTTAATTTTAGAAGTCTTCACTACATCTGTCAATAGACAAAAAGAAAGTATCCCGCATAAACAATTATGCGAGATACTTTCTTTCAGTGAAACACGTCGTTCTTTTATCTATTATTTTTTTTGCCGCCGATCAAGAATCATTTTTCCTAAATAATAAAGTCCTGTCGCAATAGCTATATATTGCCCAATTTTGTTATTGCGTGCAACTTTTTCTTGTTTCGTTTTCGCCATTGTCCCCATCACCTTTCTAAAATAATTCTTTTTACATTTTTATTATAGTAGGTTCTGTCATTTTTTGCGAATAAACACACTTTTAAAAATAATCTTCTAAAATTGGCATGCCTTTGACTAAACGTTGGCCTAAACGTTGAGCTGTCGTTGCGTCTCCTTGCAAGCGTTCATAAAAAGATAACGTTTCTGCTGAACGATAGCCCAAGAATAGTTGCGTCCACGTTTGGATATCTGCTTTCAAAGCAGCAGTCCCTTCTTTTTCCGCAGCACCTTTAGTCACTGTTGCTTTTCCTTGTTCGTCAATTGTGATTGTCCAAATGCCTTCATTCCATGGCCCATAGGAATCTTCAATCTCTAAAGAATACGTTTCTTTTTCTCCTGATTGAAATGGATACTTTTCCAGAAATGTTTGTAACTCAACGATTCGTGCCATCATGTAAGGTAAAATTTTTACAGAAGCTGCTGGCGTTGGCATTAAATCATTTAAATCTTTTCCAGCAAAACCATTAATCCAATGGAACGATTGAACGGAACCACTATGTGAGCCAATAAACCCAGCTAAAGCTTTAAAAGCTGTATTAGTTAAATAGTTCCATTCTACGATTTCAAAGGTGCCAGCAGCTATCCGATAAATCACATAGCCTTCCGCTTTCCCTTCTGACGAATAATAAATCGCTTGATTATTTGGTTTACTTGCACGATTCAGCGTATAATCCAGCCACCAAGTTTCACGGATCACACCACCAGAGTGCGCTCTTTGATTTTCAAGGTATACGTCTTTAATGACCTCTTTACCGTCAGCCCAAGAAACTCGTTTAATGGTACCTGGAACTCTTTTAACACGTGGCCAATCTTCCGTTTTAATTGTATACTCCACTTGTTCAAATGTTTGTTCATAGCCATATTGACGATAAAATGGATATGAAAACGGTGCTAAGTAAGAAAGGGCAACCTTTTGTTTCGCTAAATCAGCCAACATTTCTTTCATAATAGCAGAGATGCCGCCTTCACCACGATATTCTGGATAAGAAGCCACATAGCCAATTCCAGCCATGGGATAGCGGACACCATGGAAATTCACTTGAAAAGGTGTCGCCATCACTTGACTTGTTAATTGCTCATCAATTAGGAAGCCATAGCTTTGCGTATGTGACAACAATTTTTCAAAACGTTCTTGGCGTTCCGCCGTGGGTTCCTGATTAAAAGCATAGATGACAAGATCAAACATCTCTTTCATTTCTTCTTTGCCCATTTTTTTGACTCTTTTAGTTGTCATTTTCTTTCCTCCTCGCACATTGTATCAATTCATTTTATCACAGAAACAGTTCTCTTTCTAAAAGCCGTTATTTGCTGTCATTTCTTTGAACCAACGACCGCTTTTCTTAATGGTCCGTTTCGCATCATCATCTAAATCCACAGCGATGAAGCCGTAACGATTTTTATAGGCATTAAGCCAAGACCAGTTATCCATACACGTCCACATATGATATCCTTGAACATTACTACCTTCTTGAATCGCTTGATGCACCCATTTCAAGTGATCTTGCACGAATTCAATCCGATAATCATCTTCAATGACTCCTTGTTCATTGACAAAGCGTTCTTCTCCTTCTACGCCCATGCCATTTTCTGAAATGTAGCAGCGAATGTTGCCATAATTTTCTTTTAAATTCATTAATGTATCATAAATGCCTTTTTCGTAGATTTCCCAGCCACGGTAAGGATTCATTTTTTTGCCAGGCATATCGTAGACATCATAAAAATCTTCTGGAAGTAAGCCTTCTGGTCGTGTTTCAACAGGTGTTTCTTTTGCTTTGGCACGACGTGGTTGATAGTAGTTTACTCCTAATAAGTCCACAGTATTTTCAGCAATTATTGCTAAATCTTCTGGCGTTGTTTCTGGCAACAAGTCATTTGCTTTCGCCCAGGCAACCATATCTTCTGGAAAATGGCCTTTAACTGCCGGATCTAAAAACGAACGGTTAAAGAAACCATCGACAAATTTAGCCGCATTTACATCGGCTTCATTGTGCTCATCACGAGGATAAGTCGGCGTTAAGTTTAAAATAATGCCAATTTCACCTGATAAGTTCATAGAATGATAAACAGCAATCGCTTTGGCACTAGCTAAAGCTTCATGATAGAGTACTTGAATCCCTTCTTTTAGATTCACTTTATCAGGATAATGCCAGCCATAGAGATAACCACCTTCAACTGGTACAATTGGTTCATTGTGCGTAAACCATTTTTTCACGCGATCGCCAAACAATTCAAAACAGGTTTTGGCAAAGTCGACATACAAATCAACCACTTCACGGCTTTCCCAACCGCCTTTTTCTTGAAGTACCATCGGCATATCAAAATGATACAAGTTCATAAAGGGCTCAATCCCGTGTTCTAATAAATCATCAATCACTTGATTATAAAAATCAACTGCTGTTTGATTGACTTTCCCTGTTGTAGGGTCTGGAATTAAACGGCTCCATTGAATGGATGTTCGAAAAGAGTTATGTCCCGTTTCTTTCATTAACTGAATATCTTCTTGGTATTTTTTATAAAATTGTGAGGTCTTATCTGGACCGACTTGTTGAAAAAATTTTTCTGGCGCTTCTTGATACCAAAAATCCCAAATATTTTGACCTTTACCATCACCTTCAAAAACGCCTTCTGTTTGAGGACCGCTGGCTGCAGAACCCCACCAAAAATTTTCTGGAAATTGATATTTCATGTTGTTTGCTCCTTTACGATTTAATCATTAAAAAAAGGATTGAACCCTCCGTAAGAGTCCGGACGATTCAATCCTTCGATTTTTTACTCAGCTGCTTCTGCGGCTGCTTCTTGTTTCAAGTATTGATCTGTTGCTACTTTTACGAAAGGCATGTAGATCAAAATAGAAATCAATAAGTTAACAGCTGCTAAAACTCCGCCGGCGATACTCTTCGTTGCTAAAAATCCGCCAATAATTGGTGGTGTTACCCAAGGTGGCATAAAGGTTGCAGCTGGTACTAAACCAGTTGCTGTCGCCACATACGCAACAGTTACAAGAACCATTGGGACTAAAATGAATGGGATAAACATAATTGGGTTTAAAACAATTGGTAAACCGAACATGACTGGTTCATTAATATTAAATAGTCCTGGTGCTAAACTTAAGTTTGTAATGACTTTGTATGGTTTGTTACGACGACCTACGATAAAGATAGCAATTAACAGACCTAATGTTGCCCCTGTTCCACCTAAGTTTACAAATGAATCAAAGAAAGGTTTGTTTACAATATAAGGAATTGCTTTACCTGCTTCTAAAGCTTTAATGTTCGCATCAATCGCTGGTACGTTGATTGTTTGCATTAATGGGTCAACCATGTTGGCACCATGTAAACCAAAGAACCACAAGAATGGTGTAATGAAAGCTAACAATAATGCTGATGGGTAGCTGTTTGCAAGTCCCATAAATGGTTGTTGAACTGCTTCGTAGAATGAAATAACGATATTGTCAATTCCTAAAGCAAATAGAATTGATGTAATTAAACTAAATAAACTGATTGTAATCATTGCTGGTAATAATGCCGCAAATGATTTTGCTACTGCTGGTGGTACACCATCAGGCATTTTGATAACTAATTTAGGATTGCCAGATAAACGTTGGAATAGTTCTCCTGAAATAAGTGCAATAATCAAAGCAATAAATAATCCAGTTGCGCCCATGCCTTCTAAGCCGCCAACTGCGAAGAATGAAGCTACAGAAACTGTACCGGCTGCAATGCCGTCTTTTCCATAAGATTTAACTAAATTGTGTGCTACTAAAAAGGCTACTAAAACGGCAAAGATTGCGAATGTACCGTTCCAAATGTTGCCACCAAAGCTTTTCCAAATTGGTGCATCGTTATACATCATTGGGAAAATTTTGTTTAAAAAGTCCTCATATCCTGGAATTGGAATATTATTAATTAATACCGCCAAAGCCCCTAAAATCATTAATGGCATCGTTACGACAAACGCGTCACGAATTGCTACCAAGTGCCGTTGCGCTGCGATTACTGACGCTTTCGGCATAAAGTGTTTCTCCATCCATTGAACAAATCCGTCCATTGTTATTCCTCCTAATTAACGCTTTCTCAAGCGCGTTTTTCTTATAAGACGCATTGACAACGAGATTACTCGTTATCAATACGGCGATAAAGATCGATAATTTCTTTTGCTAAATCTGTAAATGCAATCGCAGTCATTAAATGATCTTGACTGTGCACTGTTAACAATGTTACTTGCATGTTATTGCCTTTTGCTTCTTCTGTTAACATTCCTGTTTGCGAATGATGTGCATGTACAAGTGATTCTTCTGCATCTGCAATTTTTTTGTCTGCTAATTCAAAATCCCCCGATTTTGCTGCGGCAATCGCTTCCATTGCATCGCTTTTAGCATTTCCGCCATACATGATTAAACCCATGATTGCTTCTAAGTTCTGTTGTCCGTCCATTACCTCTACCCCATTTTCTGCTCTAGTTTGATGATCCCATTAATGAAATTGCTTGATCTAAAACTTTTTCGCCATTCATCATGCCATAGTCTGCCATGTTAATTACATCTAAAGGAATCCCTTTTGGTTGTAATTTTTGTTCAAATTGTCCTTTCATGAAACGAACTTGTGGGCCTAATAATAAAACATTTACCTCTTTATTTTCCAAGTTTGTATCTGCTTCAGAAGCCGATACTGCAAAGATGTCTGCTTCCATGCCACGATCTTCTGCTGCTTTTTGCATTTTTGTTACTAATAAACTTGTGCTCATTCCTGCGGAACAAACTAACATAATTGTTTTTTTTGCCATTTTCCTTCATCTCCTAAATTCTCTTTATTTTGCTTTACACCTTTATATAAGCAAGAAGCGTGCCAAGTTTTAACACATTGAAAACCTTGATATGACAACGTTTTTCAACATGGAAAGCGTGTACACACTAAAAATAAAACGATTACACACAGCTTTTTTGTGTGCGTTTCCAAAATAATAGGGCAACAAAAGAAAGTGAGCGATAAGTCGAAACGACTCATCGCTCACTTTCTAAAGCTGAAGAGAATCAACTGGACAAAAGCCGCTTTTTCCCTTTCCTTTAAGCAGTTTCCATCATTTTAAGCATTTTATAAAACTGTTTCTTTTTAAAATGACTTAAAAAGATACCTAATACTGCATCATTCAGTTTTTGTAACGCCCCATAAGAAACCATTGTTTCTGTATAACGCAGTTCACAGCTTTTTTCATCAATTGGTTGGAGCTCATATCGCACCGAGAAATCATTTTTAGTTGTGGATGTTCGAAATTGATAGGTCTTATTTTCTACAGCTTCTTCAATAACTATTTTCGCGCGACTATTTTTACTATATTCTTTGATGTATTCAAACTTACGCAACTGCTTTCTTGTAAGAGTTTTGCCTGTTTGCTTACGGATATCAAAAATAACAGAATTCATTAATTGCGTGTAAAATTCATCTGCTGAAATAGTTAATGTTTTCGTAATTTCCATTACCGTTTCACCTCATCCTTTGTCGCCTCTTCTTCAGCAACTTTTTTTCCTTTAAAAAACAGGTAACCACCAAGTCCAATGAAAAAAATCCCCGTTGTCAGACTTAATAAATCATAGTTTAAGGAGCTGGGATTCAACGAATACAAAACAATCAAGAAGCCAATACTACATAAAAATAATCCATTTCTAATCATTTTCATCCATCCTATCTTTTTAGACTACCGTTGCTTGGAAGTATAAAACGCCACCCCAAGGTTGTTCCTTAATCAACTGTTTTGCAACTTGTGCAGCAGTTTCAGGGTCTCCTTCAACTTCAAAAAATAACTTAATACCATTCTTTTCTTTAAAAGTAAATGTTTCATTTTCCCCTTGATATGCCTCTAATAAAGTAATAATTTCCTCTTGCTTCATTGCACTTGCAATCGAAATCATGCCGCTCGCTCCTTTCTATACAAGTAATTGCTGTTTTTATTGCCTATTGCTCACTTTCGCCTAATGCAGGATCCATTTTGTTAGCAGCGATAACAAACGGTGTCCAAATCAAGAAAGTGACTACCATACATACCAATGCTACGATTGGTGCGCGCCAGTCGGCACCTGTCGCTAAGAAAGATAATAGCAACGGCGGTGTCACCCATGCGACTTGTTGAGAAACTGGGGCTACTAACCCAAGATACGTTGCAACCCAGCCAATTGTAGTAGCAACTAATGGCGCAATTACAAATGGAATAAACATAATTGGATTCAGAACAACTGGTAAACCAAACATAATCGGTTCATTGATATTAAAGATCCCAGGTCCTAATGATAATTTACCGACTGTTAAATAATCTGCTCGTTTGGAGAATAACAAGATTGCAATAATTAGAACAATTGTACCGCCTGAACCACCAAACCAAGCAAAAGCATCAAACGAACCACGGACCCACATGTAGGCTTTACCGTCGTCAATAGCGGCTAAAACCGCAGCTGTTCCTGTTTTTCCTTCATAACCTTTTTGGAAAATATCAATATTAATTAATTGTGCTTGTCCCCAAATTCCTTCAAGAACTGGTGCCAAAACGTTTGGACCGTGAATACCAAAGAACCAGAAAATTTGAACAAAAACCGTTACGATTAACACAGCTCCTAGTCCTTGTGATAACCCAAGGAACGGTTCCGCGATATATTTTTGAATTAAGTCAATTAATAATTGACCGCCTGAAAGTTTTGACACCGTAAAGTTAATAATTGCTACGACATACAATGCGATTGTTGCTGGTAAAATTGCCGCAAACGCTTTTGAAACTGCTGGCGGAACAGAATCAGGCATTTTTATTGTTAAATCCGCTTGCATTAATTTACAAAAAATAATGGTTGATAAAGCCCCCATAATCATCACTGTAAAGAAAGCGTTACCATTTAAATGATTAAGATTTAACCACCCCCATGGATTGACAGTCAATTGATTATTAGCAATTGACGCACCAATTTCTGCCCCATTAATTGCGTTGGCAATCTTTTCTGGCACTTTCACAGCTAATTCAGCTGTGTTATTTGGTGCAAAAGCAACACCTGAAATTAAGGTAGCTAAACTGACAATCCCACCAGCTAGCTCATTCACATTGTATGCTTTCGCTAAGTTATAGCCCCAAGAAAAAGCGAAAATCAAACCAGCGATAGCCAATGTACCATTCCAAACAAAACCATTAATCCCAATGATGACATTCAATACTGCAAAAATACCTTTGTCTGCTTCCAAACTTGCCGCATAAGTTGAGACAAACTCTTGGGGAAGATCTCGAATAATTGCGTTAATCATTACGGCGACTGATCCAGCCATTGTCGCAGGTAATGTACCAATAAAAGCATCTCTTAGTGCCACCAGATGTTTCTGTGCACCAATTTTTGCGGCAGTTGGTAAGATATATTTTTCCATCCATGCCATTAATCCGTTCATTTTTATTCCTCCTGTATCCATTTATATTTATTAAAAAGGCAGTAGCCTCATTAAACGAATGAATCGAGCGTACAAAATAAAACCTTTGGTAACATGCACTATCCTTGTTTGCTATTCACTTTTCTTAAACGTTTTAATTCCTTATCCCATTAATGAGATTGCTTGATCTAAAACTTTTTCGCCATTCATCATGCCATAATCTGCCATGTTGATTACATCTAAAGGAATCCCTTTTGGTTGTAATTTTTGTTCAAATTGCCCTTTCATGAAACGAACTTGTGGACCTAAAAGTAAAACATTCACCTCTTTATTTTCCAAATTTGTATCAGCTTCAGAAGCCGATACTGCAAAGATGTCTGCTTCCATGCCACGATCTTCTGCTGCTTTTTGCATTTTTGTTACTAATAAACTCGTGCTCATTCCTGCGGAACAAACTAACATAATTGTTTTTTTTGCCATTTTTTCTTCATCTCCTTAAAAGTTATGACGTTATACACTTTATTTATAGCAATAATTGTGCCAAGTTTTTTCCTCATTAAAATACTGATATAACAGCTTTCGCTATCAAAAAAAGCGTGCACACACTAAAAGAAAACGTTTACACACATAAAATTGTGTGTAACTTACAAAAAGAAAACATCAAGAAAAAAGAGAGCGTTTTCTCATTTCTTGATGTTTTTTTATTTATTATTGTTTACTTTTAATTTCATTTTCTAAAAACATTTGGGTAACATGCGCAACTTCCGCTTCTGGAATCGTCACACGATACGCCCGTTCAATTAACATAAAATTCGTGCGTACGACATCGATTTCTAAACGATGTGTTTTAACATATTCCGCTAAGTTTGGAAAAGTTCTTGCTTCTTCTCCTTTAATTAAAGCATCTACCAGAAAAGCCAAATGAATCATAATTCCGGCATCCACCCCTGGTTCAACAATAATATGCATGTCTGTTTGTATTTGATGAACTGTTTTTTGTAACATGAGAATTAATTTTTGTAAGGAGTCCACAGAAGTAATGACGCCACTTAGTGAATGAACAATTGTATCAATCGCCACTTCATCACTAGCAATCCGTTTCAGTACATTTAATTTTTCATCATCAAAAATATCATAGACGGAAAAGAAGGGAATATTTTGATATTCAACATCCACAGTTCCCGCAATGGCCTTAATTTCATATTCTTCCATCAAGTTGTCGATATGCTTTTTAAACGTTTCTCGTTCAATAAATTGCATTTGAATCAGTTCCACTTTTGTTTCATCAATAACTGGTAAGATTCGTTGGTATAGTTTTGCGGCAACCCCTTCTCCAGTAAAGCACGTCACGATTACTGCTTTTTTAACGTTTTGACGTTTTTGCAGACTAGAACGAAATTGTTCTCTCACAACGCTTTCAAAAGAAAGTTGAATATTTTGGTAAATGTCCTCTAAACTTCGTCCCACGCTTGCCATTCGAATAGCTTCTAAGACAATCATTGTGCTCGTCATTGTAATCGCCTTCGTTCGGATACCTGTTTCTTCAAACAACATATTTCCAAACGAATTTAATGAACCCATATCGGTCAGTAATAAAATCCCATTATTTAACGATTCTTTTTGCGTAATTACTTGGTTTCGTAATTGTTCATACATTGTTTGAACTTCCATCGTTAACGGCATATTCATCGCTGTTCCGATTGACGTTCCTAAAAGTTCTTGGGCGGTTTTCAACATACTTGAGGCAGTAGAATCCCCATGCATTAAGACGAACACACCAACATTATTTTCTGGAGTTCTTTCTTCTTTACCGACATTAATAGATAAAAACATACTAATAAAGCCAATTTCATCGAAAGGAATCTCTATGTTGTTCTCTTCTTCAATAATAGAAGATAAATCTAAGGCTACTTGAAATTCTTTTTTCATGTTTTTACGGACATTATTTAAATCAGGATGGACAATCACATGACCTTCTTTGACACGTTCAATCGTACTTTGTAAATGAAGCGCAAAGGCAAAGCGCGCTGTTTCATTGTACGTGTGTTCCAAACGCTCTTCTGCGATATCATAAAGACGATTCGTTAAGTCCCAAATAGCTTCTGGTAGTAACTCCTTATGTAAAGAATGTTGGGTTAATTCTTCGACATAATTTTTAAAATACGCATTCATATCTTTAGAAATCAATTCTTCTAAATCAACATTTTCTAAGTCAGCTTCGGACAAGTCAGCGACTTTTTCTTCGATTTCATTGTAAACTTGCATGTCTCTAGCTGGATCTTGCGACCAAACAATTTTGTTAGTACCTGGCTGGAAAGATAAATAATTACTTTTACTGTCGACAAATTGATCCAAGCGCTCAGGTACTTCTTTAATTTTTAATAATCCTTTTTGGACAGGTAACGACAAATCCCGTTTACGGATAACCAAGTGTTCTAAATTGTGCGTCCGGTAATAAAGAAATGACTTAGCACAAACTAATTTTAAGTCCCGCTTCACCTGACCAATATTTCCTTCTGCATCGTATAACATGAACGCCAAAACTGCTTCGCGTTCGATATCAATTTGTTGGCCCAAACGTGTTGCCTCTTGCTGAATAAATAACGAAATGATGGCATAACGCTCATCTAGCGTCCGTGCATCTAAAGATGGTAATGTAATCGACATCGGAATCCGCCGATTAAAAGTGGTTAAAAAGTTTTCTGAGGATTCCGTTGTCGCACCAATAATTTGAACAGAGGCTTCATAGGTTTGACCACTTTCTCCTAATGGACGGTACACGCCTTTATCAATAAACGTAAAGAGCATTTCTTGACCTTCTGGCGGTAAGCGATGAATTTCATCTAAAAAGAGAATCCCGCCATCTGCTTTTGCCATTAAGCCTGGACTATCTTCATTCGCACCAGTATAGGCGCCTTTTTTTACGCCAAAGATATGACCAAATAATAATTGTGGGTTTTGTGCATAATCAGCACAATTAAAAGAGACAAAAGGGGCATCTTCATCTAAGGTTTTTGAATCAATTGCAAAACGGTACATACATTCAGCAAAAAGAGATTTACCTGTTCCTGTTTTCCCAAAAATAATCGTATGCAAACCTCTTGGTGGATATAAAATAGCCGCCTTGGCCTGCTGAATACTCACTTTTAAAGAATCATTGGCACCTACTAATGTGTCAAAACTAACAGAGGTGGACTCATCTACATGGACTTGTTCTCCTTCATTGATTGTTGGCACTGAATAGATAACAGGACGTCCAGTACTTCTAGTAATTTTCTTTTCTTTGAATAATTCATTTAAATAACGGCTGGCATTACTGCGATCAATCATTAACTGTTCTGCTACCGCTCCTGCCGTTAAGCCAGTTTCATTTTTTTGAAGTAACGCTAAGATTTCTTCCTTCCGAGATTTCATGGAATCCTCCTCGATACAACGTTCTGCTTGAAGCTCGTAAAGCGTTATTTCTTCGCTTTACGAGCTCCTTTATTTTTCGTGTTTTTCTTTTTGTTTTTCTTCTTTTTGCGTGTTTCTTGTGGTTCTTTGACAACAGAATTTACTGTTTCTGGTTTTCTTTCTTTCGTACTCTTTTTTTCTGAAGACGTATCTTTGACTACGTTCTTTTTTTCTAGTTCATCTTTGGCTTTTGGCTGCTCATGAAGTGCACCATCATATAAAAAGATTTCCTGATAAGGAATGGCCAATTGTTTCATCAAACGTTGATAATCCCTTTTGGTGCCATCGTTGATAAACGTAATCACTGCCCCTTGTGCACCCATCCGGCCAACGCGACCAGAACGATGAATATAGCTCTCTTCGGTTAAAGGAACATCTACGTTTACGACGTAAGGGACCCCAGTGAAATCTAAGCCCCGTGCCGCAATATCCGTGGTTAATAACAACTTCACTCGTTCTGCTTTAAATTGATCGATCGCCAATTTACGCAACTGTTTACTTTGATCTGAAGCCAGACCAATAGCCGGCACATTCTCATAAACTAATTTTTCTTCTGCTGCACCTAAATCAGCAACTTGATTGAAAAAGACCATGCTTCTGAATGCTTCTGTATGGGCCAAACGACGTAAGTAATCAGCTTTTTTTCTTGGTGCTAACCGAATAAAGTAGTGGGCGACTTGACCTGCTGAAGTATCTTCTTCCGTCACATCAATCACCTGTAATTTTTGACTTAAAGATTGCGCTTGATTCACGACACGATCAGCAGTCGCTGAATAAAAGACAAGTTGGTATTCGGTTGGTGTGTGTGTCAAAATTTGCTTGGTTAAACTTAGCTCTTCCTCTTGGAAAAGTTGATCAACTTCATCCATTACAATTGTTTTTAACAACTGAGCTTTGACTTTTTTGTTCTTCATTAACTCTAAAATCCGACCTGGCGTTCCGATTAACACTTCGGGACGTTTTTTTAACTTGTCAATCTGGCGTGAAACATTTGCCCCGCCGATTAACGTTTGAACCGTTAATTGAAGTGGCTTAGCCCAAGTCCGAGCAACTTCAGCAATTTGCATAGCTAATTCTTGAGACGGAGCAATAATCAACAATTGATTTCCCTGTCCTTTTTCAACAGTTAAGAGTAAAGGCAGCATATAAGCAAGTGTTTTTCCAGTTCCTGTCGGCGAAATTCCTAAAACATTTTCTCCTTCGCGAAGGGGCGTAAAACTTTTTTCTTGAATTGTTGATGGTTCGTTAAAGCCAGAAGCTTGCCACTGTTCTTGCCAAGCCTCTGGAAGTTGTTCTAAAAATCTCATATTGTTCCTTTCCTATCGCTTAATTCTTATTTATCAGCATCAAAAATAATGCCGGCACTATGACGTAAATCAGTGACTACTTTATTGACATTTCGAGCAAGCTCAACCCATTCTTCATACTTGGTGCCCCAATACTTATCTGTTGGGTTATTTAAAACTGCTGCAAAATCACGAGCTTCTTCAATCATTGGATTATCGGCTACTTGAATATCTAAGACATCACGTTCTTCATGTGCGCGATCATGGTACTCAGCCGAAGAAATAGCATTGACACTGTCTAAAATCAAGGTCCCGTTTTCAAAGTAAATTTCGGATGGCGCAAAAGAATCACTAATTTTCCCAGTATTTAACGTCACGTCAAACTGATCATAACGTAAAATAATTGTTCCTAAGCCATCGACACCTGTCGCAATTTTACTAGCAAAATAATGGCTTTCCTTTGGTACGCCAAACCAACCTAAGGCTGCATAAACTAAATAAACGCCTAAATCTGCTAAGGCTCCCCCAGAAAAATGAGGAGAAAAAATATTTGGCTCTTTGCCTTCTAATACTTGATCATAGCGAGAAGAATATTTCATATACGTAAAATTCGCACCTAAAATTTGGTTTTTTAATGGCAATAATTCAGCAATTTTTTGGAAACTTTGCTCATGAATATTACGGGCCGCTTCAAAGAAATACACACGATTTTTATTCGCTAATTCAATAATTTCTGCCATCTCATCAGGCGTTGAAAAAGCTGGTTTTTCAACAATTACATTTTTTTTCGCTAAAATTGCTTGTTTCGCTTGTTCAAAATGTAATGAATTTGGTGAGGCAATATAAACCGTATCCATATGTGCAATACCAAAAAACGTCTCTAAATCAATTGCATATTCCACATCCCCATAGCGAGAACCAAATTCTTGTGCCGTTGCTAGTTTCCGAGAATAAACAGCCGTTAAATCGTACGCACCCGTTTCTAAAGCTGCTGCAACAAATTGATGACTAATCCAATTGGTACCAATTACGCCTAAATGTATCATAATCAAAAACCTCCATTTTTTGTTTATTTACTCTCTTTATAATAGTAATCTCTCGTACAAAAGTCACGTAATTACCCTGCCTTAAAGCGCTAGGAGTTCTTCAAGTTATTTATTAGGATCATCAAATGCCTGTAATAAATCAAAGGTTACCTGTGACTTAAGTTCAATCGTTGCTGGTGTTACGTGGCAATTGTAAGCAAGGACTTGCACACCTTGATCAATTGCAGCACCCACATTTTTAGCAAAGGCGGGTTGCATCTCTTGGTGAATCGTTGCTTGCTTAATTTCTTCAAATTGGACCACAAACAAAATGTAACAGCGGTAACCCGCTTTAGTTGCAGCCATTAGTTCAGTGACATGCTTCAAGCCACGAAGTGTTGGCGCGTCAGGAAAAGCACCGATGCCTTTATTTTCTAAAGTCATGCCTTTCACTTCGACAAAAGCTTGTTCGTCCGCATCCGTTTCCACTAGAAAATCAAATTTTGAATGTGCAAATCGTTGCTCACGTTTAACAGTTTGGATCGTACCAACTAAACCAGGAAGCACAATTTGACCATTTTTTAACGCTTCATTGACTAATGTATTCGGTACTTGACTATCAATATTAATCCAAAAAGAACCTTTTTTTACTGCAATCAAATCGTAATCTGTTTTTCTTTTAGGCGATGGTTGATAACTAAGCGCCACAATAGCACCTGGTAAAAAAACTTCTTTCCCTCTGCCAGTATTTTTGACATGTGTGACCACTTCTTCATTCGTTTCCATTAAACGACAGTGTGCAATAAACCGATTGGGTCGTTCGATAAAATAAGCAAGTTGGACATTCGGGTACTTCATACACAGACTTCCTTTCTTACACACTATACCATAAAAAAACAAGGAAAAGTATAGACCAAAACCAACAATTTTACTATCTTGTGTCAATCATTAAATATTTGTCAATTCTCAGCGATTTAGTCGAATATTTTAGACAAGTTCTATATAATAAAGGTAACGAAGACGAATAAATGAAAATGAAGGTTAGGAGGAATTTCTTTGAAAAAACATTGGACTTTCTTGGTTGGTGCATCTTTACTTACTGGATTAGCAGGCTCTATCCTCTGGAAAAAAAATAAACAGCTCCCTTCCCCACAGGAGCTTCAACACAACTATACTGGACATTGGTGGTTTGTAGACGTGAAGAAAGCCACGCAACACACCTTGGAAATCACCTCATCTTTCAATGTTTTCATTGATGGCAAACAAACGCATGCCTTGCTTGTTGAATTAACCCCTAAACGCTTAGTTATCTTAGACAAGTTAGGTTACCATTTAATCATTCAATGTGAAAATGGTGTCCCTGCGACGCTTTACGATGAAGCCGACGACGAAACCTACACACTAGAACGGGCCATTTACAATTAATAAATCACCCACGACACATAAAATGAAGTATGTGCAGTGGGTGATTTATTTTTTTACATCCCTTGCAAAAGCATTCAGAAAGTTTTCTTACAACTTGAATATTATTAAATAGTCAAATGCGCCTTTTTCTGATAAACTTAGGATGATGTTTTTTTGAAAGGATGAGCCCCTATGACACCAAATCGCGAAGACTATTTAAAATTAATTTTTGAATTAGGTGGCGACGAAGTTAAAGTGAATAATAAACAAATTGTTTCTGGACTCGATGTTTCGGCAGCTTCGGTTAGTGAGATGATTTCAAAGTTAGTAAAAGAAGATTTGGTTGAGCATTCTCCTTATCAAGGGGTACAATTAACTGAAAAAGGCTTAAAAAAAGCGAGTACGTTAATTCGCAAACACCGAATCTGGGAAGTCTTTTTAGTAGAGCACTTAAATTACACTTGGAATGATGTGCACGAAGAGGCAGAAGTTTTAGAACATGTTACTTCACAAACACTTGTGAACCGTTTAGCGGATTATTTAAATCATCCAGAATTTTGTCCACACGGTGGTGTTATTCCCGAAGATAATCAACCCATTCATGAGGAGAAACGCCAAACGTTAACAGACTACCCTGTTGGCACAAAAATTCGGATTGCACGTGTCTTAGACGAAAAAGAATTACTGGATTATTTAGTTTCCATTGATTTAAATATTCAAGAAGAATATACGATTAAAGAGATTGCTGCATATGAAGGACCGATCACCATTTGTAATGAAAATAAAGAATTATCCGTCAGCTTTAAAGCAGCAAACACAATTTTTGTTGAGCCGTTGATTAGAGAAAGTGAGGAAAACTAATGAATGAAAAAGTAGCATTATTTACTATTTTCGGGGGGACAGGTGATCTTGCCAAACGTAAATTGTATCCTTCCCTGTTCCGCTTATATAAAAAAGGATTATTAGCTGAGCGTTTTGCGGTGATTGGTACCGCACGTCGGGAATGGACAGACGAATACTATCGTGAAATCGTTCGTGAAACCATTCAAGACTTAAATCCCACGGCCGAAGAGGCAACTGAATTTTCTAGTCATTTCTATTACCAATCACATAATGTGAATGATACGGAACATTATAATACCTTAAAAGAATTATCTGATCGCCTAAATGAACAATACCACTTAGAAGGTAATCATGTTTACTATCTAGCTATGGCCCCTCAATTCTTTGGAACCATTGTTAATCACTTGAAATCACAACATATTATTTCGGAAGAAGGCTTTGATCGACTAATTATCGAAAAGCCATTTGGTTCTGATTATGAATCTGCCTACGAATTAAATGAAGAAATTCGTGCTGCATTTCCTGAACAAGATATTTTCCGAATTGACCATTACTTAGGCAAAGAAATGATCCAAAATATTTCAGCCATTCGTTTTGCCAATAATATTTTTGAATCACAATGGAACAATCGTTACATTGATAATGTCCAAATCACCTTCGCTGAAAGCTTAGGTGTCGAGGATCGTGGCGGCTATTATGACCACAGTGGTGCACTAAAAGATATGGTTCAAAATCATATTTTACAAGTCGTTGCTTTGCTTTCTATGGAGCCTCCTGTTGCCTTTTCTGAAAAAGAAATTCGGACTGAAAAAGTAAAAGCTTTACGTGCCATCCGCCTTTATTCTGAAGAAGAAGCCCTTCAAAATTTCGTGCGTGGACAATACGGCGAAGGTCAGCTAGCTGATCAAACATTTGCAGCCTATCGTGATGAACCGAATGTGGCAGAAACTTCATCCACTGAAACTTTTGTTGCTGGTAAATTTTTAATTGATAATTTCCGTTGGTCTGGCGTCCCTTTCTATGTTCGCACAGGTAAACGATTAACTGAAAAAGGTACACGCATTAACATCGTCTTTAAACAAGTACCTATTAATGTCTTTAAAGATGATACGTGTGAAGAATGCGATAAAACCGATTTACCACCGAATGTTTTAACTATCTATATCCAACCAACTGAAGGATTTTCATTAACCTTAAATGGAAAAGAAATCGGTCAAGGGTTCAATACAACTCCAGTGAAACTTGATTTCCGTCAAAGTGCTGAAATGACTGAAAATAGTCCAGAAGCATATGAAAAACTTCTATTAGACTGCCTAAATGGCGATAGTACAAACTTCTCTCATTGGGACGAAGTTGCCCAATCTTGGCGCATTGTTGACATTATTCGACATGCTTGGGATAAAACAGACGTTTCTTTCCCTAATTATGCCGCTGGCACAATGGGCCCGCAAGCTGCTTTCGACTTATTAGAAAAAGATGGCTTTACTTGGGAATGGCAACCAGATAACTGGTACCGTGACCGCGGGCAACTTGAGCAATAAATAAGCCAAAAAAGATCCGCTAGTTAACGACTAGCGGATCTTTTTTCTTGTTTATTCGAATCCTTCAGCAACCGCTTCTGGATAATTTTCTTCAACAATGTGTGCGCAACGGCCACAAAGTGTTGGTAATTTTTCATCTGAGCCGACATCTTGACGAACGGAACGACAACGGTCACACGTTTCGCCTTCTGCTTTTTCAACTAAAATAGCCATGTCTTCAAATTGAACAGCTTCACTAGGTGCTACTTCTTTTGATACTTCAAAGTCGGAAACAATTAGTAATTGAGCAATATCTGCATCAACAGCTGTCATTAATTGACGAATTTGTTCATTTGGATAAACGGTCACTTTAGCTTCTAACGATTTACCGATTAATTTAGAATGACGAGCTTCTTCCAACGCTTTTAAGACATTGTCACGGAAATCCATAAAGGCTGCCCATGTATCCATCAATTCTTCTTCATTAGTAAACGTTTCGTAACCTGGGAATTCAGCTAATTGCACATACTCTTCTTCTTCTTGTAAGAAACTCCAAATTTCTTCCGCTGTATGTGGAATAATTGGTGTCAATAATTTTGTTAATGAAACCAATGTTTGATAGAAAACAGTCTGCATACAACGACGTTGATAATCGTTTTCAGCTTCAATATAAACGACATCTTTCGCAAAGTCTAAATAGAAAGAAGATAAATCTACCGTTAAGAAGTTCATAACCGTCCGATAAATATGCATGAAATTATATTTTTCATAACCATTTTCACGGATTTCTTGAATGACTTGATTTAAACGAACCGTCATGTATTTATCTACAGAACGTAAATCAGCATAAGCTACAGTATGCTCAGCTGGATTAAAATCACTCGTATTCGCTAACAAGAAACGCATAGTATTACGGATTTTCCGGTACACTTCAGATACTTGGTTTAAGATATCCATTGAGACACGCACATCGGCTTCCGCGTCAACACTACTTACCCACAAGCGTAAGATATCTGCCCCCATTTGGTTAATAACTTTTTCAGGTAAGATGGTATTGCCTAACGATTTACTCATCTTACGGCCTTCGCCATCGAGAACCATCCCTTGAGAAATGATTGATTTATAAGGCGCTACCCCATTGATAGCAACACTTGTTGTAATACTTGAGTTAAACCAACCACGATATTGGTCAGAACCTTCTAAATACATATCTGCTGGGAAAGTTAACTCTTCTCTTTCTCGTAAAACTCCTTCATGTGAAGAACCTGAGTCAAACCAAACGTCCATGATATCTGTTTCTTTGGTAAACTCGCCATTTGGTGAACCTGGATGTGTAAAGCCTGCTGGTAGTAACTCTTTTGCTTCACGCATAAACCAGATATTTGATCCATGTTCTGCAAATAAATTCGCTACATGTTCAATTGTTTCTGGCGTAATGATGGCTTCCCCATTTTCAGCATAGAAGATCGGTAATGGTACACCCCACGCTCTTTGGCGAGAAATTACCCAATCACCACGGTCACGAATCATATTATACAAACGTGTTTTTCCCCAAGGAATTAGCCAGTCAACTTTCTCAACTTCATCTAAAATATCTTGACGGAATTTAGAAATTGAAGCAAACCATTGTGGCGTTGCACGGTAGATAACTGGTTTTTTGGTACGCCAGTCATGTGGATAACTATGCGTAAAGAAATCTAATTTTAATAACGCGCCTTTTTCTTCTAATAACTCAGTAATCATTGGATTCGCTTTGTCATAGAAAATTCCTTCAAAACCAGGTGCTTCATCTGTAAAGACCCCACGGCTGTCAACAGGAGAAATAACAGGTAAATCATATTTACGGCTAACAATATAGTCATCTTCCCCATGTCCTGGTGCGGTATGAACTAAGCCAGTCCCGGCATCTAGCGTCACGTGGTCGCCTAGCATAACAAGTGATGTTCGATCATAGAATGGATGTTGAGCTGTCATACGATCTAATTTTTCACCAGAAAATTCTCGCAAGACTTCTACTTCTTCCCAACCAATCGCTTCTTTAACTGTTGATAATAAATCTTTAGCAATTACAAATTTACGACCGTCTGCCTTCACTTCAACATACGTAAAATCAGGATTAACTGAAATACCTAAGTTGGCTGGTAATGTCCAAGGGGTTGTCGTCCAGATTACGAAGGCTGTCTCGTTATCTAAAAGACCTTTACCATCGGCCACATTAAAAGCTACGTAAATAGAAGGTGATTTTACATCTTTGTATTCAATTTCTGCTTCTGCTAAAGAAGATTCACTTGAAGGAGACCAATAAATTGGTTTTAAGCCTTTATAAATATAGCCTTTTTCTGCCATCTTACCAAAAACACGAATTTCTGCTGCTTCATACTCTGGATCTAACGTAATGTATGGATGTTCCCAATCACCTGACACACCTAAACGTTTAAAATCGTTACGTTGTTTGTCGACTTGTGATAAGGCATACTCTTTACATTTTTCGCGATACTCAGCGACAGTCATTTCTTTACGTTTAACTCCTTTATTGGTTAACACTTGCTCAATTGGTAAACCATGGGTATCCCAACCAGGCACATAAGGAGAACGGAAACCAGACATTGATTTTGAACGAATAATAATATCTTTACTGATTTTATTCAAAGAATGTCCTAAATGAATATTTCCGTTTGCATACGGAGGGCCATCATGTAAAACAAAGGTTGGTTTTCCTTCGTTTAATTTTTGACGTTGTTCATATAAGCCTTTTTCTTCCCAGTCTTTTTGCCATTCTGCTTCACGGTTTGGCAAGTTCCCACGCATTGGAAAAGCTGTTTTTCCTAATTGCAATGTTTCTTTCATTTTCATATGCATTTGCCTCGCTTTCATTTTATCGATTTAATTGTGTTAGTTCATACTAAAGATGAACGATAGCTGATAAAAGTAGATAAAAAAAGAGTACTCCATCCCAAGGGACGAAGTACTCGTGTTACCACCCAAATTCAAAGTAGAGTTGCCCCTACTTTCTCTGAAATTGATAACGGTAATTATCCGGCAGTTCCTACTCAAGTGTTCAGAACTGCATCTAGGATAGAGGATCTGTTTAATGCCAGTGTCTGTCAAACTTTCACTATCATTGACTCGCTGCTAAGAATAAACATTAAACGTTCTGTTCTATCTATTTTGATTCTTCTTCAATTGTTTCTTCAGTGACTTCAATTACAGGCTTTTTTTCTACTACAGCATCTGTGTTCTCTTCAGAGTTTACAACAGTTTCATTTTCGTTGTCAAGGTCTTGTTCATCAAGAATTTCCTTAACTGCTGTATGTTTGTCTCCGACATAACTAGAAAAAGGCTTTAAAATCTCTTCCCACTCTTCACTCTTTACTTGCTCTAATTGAGTTTCAAGCATTAAGCTTAAGCGTTGATGGAAGACACGTGTTTTCTTCTTCAAGTCTTCTGTTTCCCCAGCTAATTGACGGGCACGTTCAATTGCTTCTGCTAAGATTTGTGTTGATTTCGCTTCAGCATCTGCAATCATTGCATTTGATTTACGTTCAGCTTCTACCAAGGTTTCTTTGGCTTGGTTATCTGCCGAAGTGATAATCATTTCTGATTCTTTATTGGCACTTGATTTCACTTTATCAGCGGTATCTTGTGCAACAATAATTGATTGATTCAATGCATCTTTCAATTCATTGAAGTATTGTAATTTTTCTTCTGCGTGTTTTAATGATTTCTCAAGTTCACGATTTTTTTGTAATGCATCTTCATAATCACGTGTGACTTGATCTAAAAAGTCATCTACATCGTCTTGGTTATAGCCTCTCATTTTTGTTGAGAAGTCTTTGTTTTGAATATCTAATGGAGTTAATGCCATATTCCTTCACCTCTTTGGATTATTTTTGTAAAACCTCTTATGAACACATTCTCATACTAATCCTGAAATAGCAAATATCTTACTTTTTTTATTATACACAACTTCGTCTGAATGAACAGCCAAAATGGTTTTCTTAAACAAAAGTTCGAGATTATTTTCTCAATACCCCTAAGAGGACACGAAATTTTTCTTTCTTTGTTTTTCCTTCTAATTCTTGAATCTGAAGGCGCCCAAATCCTCGTATCGAAACAATATCTAATAAGTCTAAGGCAAAATCTGGTCGTGTCGTTTCTGTCCAATTGACTTTTACTTTACCAGATTCGATCAATTGTTTTGATCGCTGCCTTGAAATATTAAATACGGCGGAAATTACACTATCCAGCCGCAAAGAGCTCATAGTCGTTCGCTCTTCTTGCCAACCATCCTTCGGTATCAAAATTTGTGTATAATCCCGCTCTTCTAAGCGAACAGTAATTTTACCAATTTTGTCGACTTGGTTAACAACGAAGCCAGCTACTTGTTGTGCTATAAAAACCTGCCACTTATCACCATCGGAAATAATATCTCCAAAGGCTTCCCTACGAACCCCAACATTCATCAAGGTGCCTAAAATTTTCCCATGAGATAATGTCGCAAATTTAGATGGATAAATAATTTCAAATAATACAACACCAAAATCTGTCTCTTCTGGTATGTAATACGCTGGATAAATCAAGCAGCGTTTTCGTTCTGCTTGCTCATAACCACCATAAAAAGTAAACGATAAATCACTGTTTTGTCGAATCAACGTTTCCAAAATATACGCCTGTCTAGGATCAAGAAAGTCTGTCAAATAAGGCGCGTATTGCATCTCCACTTGCTCTAGCCAATCCCCGACAGTGTCAATAAAAGGATGTTCATCTTTGCGGAAATGTTGATACACATTTGCGTTCATAGATAAATCATCCTTTCTAAAAGTTATTAATAAACAATAGCTCGTAAAATGACTGCTAAGCCACCCGCTGCTAGGTTAAGGACAATAATCCCTACCATTACGTTAAATCCAACCATTCCAATCCTTAAATTCAAACGGTCAAACAAACTTAAGTATGGTTCACAAATTCTAGAGAGCAAACGCCCGAAAGCAGAATCATATGCTCCTGGAAACCATGAAAGTAGCGCGTAAATCACTAGTAATCCTGAATAGATTTGAACGCCTTTGTATAATAGAGTAATCAGTGTTGCGATAATAACACCTCCCTAAGGCTTAGAAATCAAAGAATTGTTTGTTGGCTAAAGATTGTGCTGTCGCACTATCAATTTCCATATTCGCTGGTGTGCATAAGAAGATTTCATTGCCAACGCGCTGAATATCTCCGTCTAAAGCATACACAGTACCAGTTAAGAAATCAACGATGCGTCGTGCTTGGTCTTCTTCTACTAATGTAAAATTAACTAGCACAGCTTCTTCAGCAAATAAATGTTTCGCAATGCTCATTGCTTCTGAATACACACGTGGTTCAATAATAGTAATTTTATGTGTTTTTGCATTGGCGGTGCTTTCTTGTGCTCGTCTTGTATTCGTAGTCGCTGATTGATTAGAACTACGCATAGAAACCACTTTTTTCTCTGTGTAAGCAGCTTGTTGTGTGTCTCTTTCTTGATGCGTTTCAGCAGAACGATAGCGTGCAGAAGGTTTTTCAACTACAGGCTCACTTTGTTGTGTATAAGCTGGCTGACTGTAACTTTCCTGTTGTTGAACAGGGCGTTGTGGTTTAGGCCGAGCCGCACGACGCGGTGGTTCATTAACTGCTTTGCGCTCTTCATATTCTTCGTAGTTATCATAATAATCATCTTCTTCGCCAGATAAGCCAAAAAAGCTCGATAACGCATCCTTGTTAAAAATTGACATAAATTCCTCTCCTTTACGCATCTCTGAATAACGCTGTTCCGATTCGTATAAAAGTTGCACCTTCTTCAACTGCGATTGGGAAATCGTTACTCATTCCCATGCTAAGTTCTGTACAAGGAGCAAAAGATAAATGTTTCTCATTTACGGTCATTTGCAGCTCTTTTAATTCTCTAAATGTTGCATGTAATACTTCTTCACTTGCCCCAAAAGGTGCCATAGTCATTAGACCGACGATTTGAATTTTGTCCAAATCAGCAAGTTCTTGAATGAAAGGTAAGACGTCTTCTTTACGAAAGCCGTGCTTGCTTTCTTCCCCAGTTATATTCACTTCAACAAAACAACGAATAACTTTCGTTGCTCTTTTTTGAATTTCTTTGGCTAGACTCAGACTATCTAATGCATGAAAATAATCTATCTCATTAATAATTAATTTTACCTTCCTACGTTGTAAATTACCAATTAAATGCCACTGAATATCATTAAATTTTTCCAATCCAGCTTTCTTTTCTAGTAACTTATCTACTCGGTTTTCAGCTAAATTCTGGACACCAAGCTGAACAAGCTCTGCTGCTTCCTCAATTCCTACTGATTTAGTAACGCCAATCATTGTCACATCAGCAACAGAGCGCTGTGAGCTTTTACATGCTAGCTGAAGTTGATTATTAATATTTGTTAAGTTTTCAGCTATCATTTCTAATCGATGCTCCTTATCGTTTTCTGCGGAAAAATGGTGGCGTACTTAATTCGTCATCATTGTGATTTGGTTCTTCACGGTGGAATGTATCAAATTCTTTTTTGTCTACTTGTTCTAATGAAGATTCGTCAACTTTTGGACGTGTATTTTGTTCTCTGCGAATATCCCAATCGCCAAAAGCACTTGCTTCTTCTTGTGATTTTGGTTGATCCATTTCCACAGATTGAGTTGTTTGTTGCATTGGTTGAACCGCTTGTCTTGTTTGACGGTGCGGTTTTCTATCCTTTTTTGATTCATCAATACCTGTAGCGATTACTGTTACACGAATTTCGTCGCCTAAATCTTCGTTGATTGATGTACCTAGGATGATGTTCACATCACCTGAAGCAGCATTTGTAACGATATCTGAAGCATCTTGTGCTTCAAACAAGGTCATATCTAAGCCACCAGTAATGTTTAATAAGACTTGTTCCGCACCATCGATTGATGTTTCTAACAATGGTGAAGAAATAGCTTTTTTCGTTGCTTCAATTACGCGTTCTTCGCCGCTCGCTACACCAATCCCCATTAAAGCTGTTCCTTGGTTTTCCATCACTGTTTTCACGTCAGCAAAGTCCAAGTTTACGTAACCTGGTGCAGTGATTAAATCTGAAATCCCTTGAACACCTTGACGTAATACATTATCAGCTTCTCTAAATGCTTCAAGCATTGGCGTTTTCTTGTCAACGACTTCTAATAAACGGTTGTTTGAGATAATTAATAGTGTATCAACGTTTTCTTTTAATAAGGCAATTCCTTCAGCGGCAAAACGACCACGTTTTGGACCTTCAAAACTAAATGGACGAGTTACTACACCAACTGTTAAAGCGCCTAATTCTTTAGCGATTTTTGCAACTACTGGGGCAGCACCTGTACCAGTTCCGCCACCCATACCAGCAGTAATGAAAATCATATCCGCGCCTTGTAATGATTCTGAAATCACTTGTTCACTTTCTTCTGCAGCTTTTTGGCCAACTTCAGGTTGTGAACCGGCACCTAAACCACGAGTGTATTTAGGGCCTAATTGAATCACTGTTTCTGCTTTTGAATGTTTTAATGCTTGAACGTCTGTATTGGCTGTGATAAATTCCACGCCTTTAACGTTTTCTTCGATCATACGGTTTACAGCGTTTCCGCCGCCGCCACCTACACCGATAACTTTAATGACTGCACCGTTGTTAATGTTATTGTCTAATGAAAATTCCATGATATCGTATCCTCCTGTTTGTGTGATTAGTCGAAAATGTTCGAGAAGAAGTCTTTGATTTTGCCTGTCACTTTTTCACCAGACTCACGTTCGTTGAATTCTTCGTATTCTTCTTGAGGCTGTTCAGCATATGTGTCATAGCGAACTTCTTGTTGGACAGCGACTGATTGTGCTGGTTTCGATTTTTCACCAGGGATTGCATATTTGGCAATGTGATAAATATCGTTTAGTTGCGCTGAATATTCCACAATGCTAATGACATTAGCAAAGACTGGGTTACGTAAGCCCATGTGATTTGGTACGTATAGTTTTACGTTGGCTTCAAAAATCTCTTGCGCCAAATCGACAATACCTGGCATACTAGCGGCGCCACCAGTTAACACAACGCCTCCAGGTAATTCAAACGCATCAATTTCATCCAGAACTTCTTTTGATTTTCTCAAAATTTGTTCCACACGCGCTTCAATAATTTCTGAAAGGTAACGTTCGTCCACTCTTACAGGCTCTGACTTACCGATAACATCAACAGGAAACTCTTCGTTTGCTGAAGTTCTTTCTGGATAAGCATCCCCATAATTAATTTTTAAGGCTTCGGCGTTGTTAAAAGAAGTATTCAATACGATTGAGATATCTTTCGTGATGAACTCGCCGCCTTCTTGGTTAACATGAGTAAATTTCAATTGTTTGTCGTGGATAACAGATGTCGTTGTTTGACCGCCACCCATATCAATGACAATTGTTCCAAAGTCTTTTTCGCCATCTGTTAAAATTGTTTCTGTTAAAGCAAGCGGTGTAATCACTAATTCGTTAACTCCTAAGCCAGCTTTTTCAACACATTTACGGATGTTATGGATGATTGTTTTTGGTCCAGTATAGACAACGCCAAACATCTCCATGCGAACGCCAAGCATTCCACGTGGGTCTTTGATGCCTTCAAAGCCGTCGACGGTAAAGTCTTGCGGTAAGATTGCAACAATTTGACGTTCAGGAGGAGTTGAACGAACCAAAGCTGCAGATGCGACGTTGCGCACATCCTCATCTGTAATTTCTTTTGATTCACTGCTAACAGCTATCATTCCTTGACAGCTTTCTACTTCTAATAAATTCGCTGGTAATCCAACATTTACGCTTTTAATTTGAATGCCGGCTTTTTCTTCGGCTTGTCGAACGGCCCGTTGGATTGCTTGAACTGTTTGATCAATATCGACGACAATCCCTCGATTCAAACCGTCTGATTTTGCATTTCCAACGCCGATGATGTTCATTTGACCTTCAATATATTCAGCGACAACTACTTTGACAGAAGTTGTACCAATATCGAGGCCTACATACATTCCTGTTTTTGCCATGAACGGAATTCCTCCTCCTATTAATTCCAATATCTAAGCGGACAAAGGCGTCCGTTTAACTATCTCTTTTTTAGTATTATTCACTTCTTCCAATTTTACCATAAAAATGGGGGTTTTAGAAAGCAGATTATACGAATTTGTTCGTTAATTTTTGAAACATTTTTGTAAAAAACTTATTCTGCTTGTTGCACTTCTTGATTTTCTCCATTTGTCGGCGTACCGTTATTCGCTTCATCCGTTGCTACGCCTGCATTTGGGTCCGCAACTTCTTGATTTTCAACCGCTGAATCTTCGGAAACTTCACTGCCCGTTTCTTCACTTTCTTTTTCATACGGATAAGAAAAAATGCCGACTTCCATATCAACGATTCCAGGTTTGTCCATTTGCTCGGCTACTTGTGAATAATAAGCCATTTTTTCACTTAAATCAGAAATATTAACAATCACTCGATTTCCATCATTCATATAGACATTAATCAAGTCTTTATTGGTTTTGGATGGTGCATATTTAATTTCTGAAATTCCTTGTTTAATTTCTTGAGGTAATTTGTTGTAAGAGGCCATTAATTCAGGGATTAATTTATCCTCTTTGAAATTCTCAAAAATTGGTTTGCCACTTTCAGCAGCTTTGGTGGTTTCCGCCAAAGTTTTACCATTCTCTAAAATCGGATGATAGCCGCCTTTAGTCGCAGCAAGAGCGACAATTTGATACTCTTGAATATCAATTTTAAATGAATTAATACCATTTAACTTAATGTTCGCCTTTTTTATAATTGGAAACTTTTTCTGAATATTTGCAGAAAAATAATTTCTATTTGAATACTGCTCCCATAAGCCACTGCCCGTTTCAAGTTTTGACTGCTGAATAATCGCTTGACTCTCCACACTTTTGTTACCTGAAACTGTTACTTCACTCAATCGACTAAGAGGCGAAACAAAATACAATGCCACTAAAATGGCTGTCCCTAAACAAGTTAAAATAAAGGCTAAACGCCTATATAAGCGCTTGTTCCGTGTTTTCTTAACGTTCGGTAAACGATCTGCAAAATGCTCCTCTTCTTCCACTTTTTCTTGTGGAAGATGTTGTTGAGGCTCTTCTTGACTTTGTTCTTGTAAAGTGATGGTGACTTCTGCTTGTTCGTTTTCACCTTTTGAAGCAGCTTCTTCCGCTTGCTTCTTCAAATATTCTTGGTTTTGTTTTTGCCAAGGTGTCAGTTCAGGTTGAGACTCTTCCGATTTTTTTGGAGGTAATGGTTTTCTTTTTTTGAATATATCGTTCTCGTTACTAATCTTCCACACCTCCTATCTCAGACTAACGTTTTCACAACTTGATACAAACGATCACTTGCATCTGGGATGCCTTCCCCTTTGGACGCCGTTGCCATCTGTTGTCTTTTTTCATTGTTTAATAAAATATCATCAATTGCCGCAACTAAACGAGCGCCGGTCAATTCTGCATCTGGAATCATTTCAACAGCACCAACTTTTACTAAGCTTTGCGCGTTTTTCGTTTGATGATCATTCGTGACGTAAGGACTCGGAATTAAAATTGCTGGTAATCCTAATGCGGTGAACTCCGCAATTGAGGTTGCTCCTGCACGTCCCACCATTAAATCGGTATTAGCCATCACTTCAACCATTTTATCAATATACGGTTGCACACTTATGTTTGTCAATTTCTTTTCAGAAAGCTTTAGACTTTCTTGAAGTTCCTGATAATATCTTTCTCCTGAAGCGTATAAAACTTGATACTCTCTCTCTTCAAACAAAGGAAAGGCCTGTTCAAACGCTTGATTGATTTTCAAGGCGCCACGACTTCCGCCAAATAAAACCACCGTTTTCTTTGCTGGATCCAAGCCAAACTCTGATAAAATAGCTGACTTTTCCACCGTTACGACTTCTTGTCCCCGCGGGTTCCCTGTCAAAATTGTTTTTTCTTTCGGGAAAAAACTAGCGACATCCGGAAAACAAATCGCAATTTTATCCACATAACGACTTAAAAATTTATTTGTCATTCCAGGGATACTATTTTGTTCATGAATAATTGTCGGTATTTTTAATTGGTGGGCCGCATAAACTACTGCACCAGAAACATAACCGCCTGTACCAATGACCACATCTGGTTGAAATTCACGAATAATTTTTTTTGCTTTATTAATACTTGTTAAAAATAAATAAATTGTTTTAAAATTTTGAGGACTCAGCGAACGCTTGAATCCTTGAATTTTAATCGTTTTAAATGGAATTTTCGCCTTTGGCACAATTTGACTTTCTAAACCATTTTCTGTTCCCACATACAAGAATTCTGTTGCAGGTGCTTCTTTTTTGACGTGTTCGACGAAGGATAACGCAGGATAGATATGCCCACCTGTGCCACCACCAGTTACTAGTATCTTCATTTTCTCACATTTCACTTTCTTTTAATTGTTGAACAGCTTGCATAAAGGCTTCCCCGCGTACTTCAAAATTCGGGTATTGGTCCCAACTTGCGCAAGCAGGTGATAGTAAAATAGTATCATCTTTTTCCGAATAATCAAAGGCAATGGTAACCGCCGTTTGAACATTTTCAGCAAATAAAATTGTTTCAATGTTCGCTTTTTTAGCAGCTTCCGCCAATTTTTCTTTGGTTTCTCCAAATAAAACAATTGCTTTGAGTCCCAGCAGAGCAGGAACCAATTCATCAAATGAGTTACCGCGATCCAAGCCACCCGCAAGTAAAAGTAGCTTTTGGTTGTCAAACCCACTTAACGCCATCTCTGTAGCTAAAATATTGGTTGCTTTTGAATCGTTATAAAAACGTCTTTGCTGAACTTCGCCAACAAATTGCGTTCGATGGGGAACGCCCGAAAAGTTTTTCAAAGTTTGTCTAATCTGAGCATTCGATACATTTTTTAATTTAGCTACACAAATCGCTGCGAGTGCATTTTCAATATTGTGACTGCCAGGAATCCCTAGCTCATCGGCGGGCATAATATATTCTTCATTGAAATATAATTTTCCATCTAAAAGATAAGCTCCTTCTACTGCTTTTTTTGTTGAAAAAGGCAATACGTTGGCTGCTGTGGTTTTAGCTAACGTTTGAAGCTCTACTTGATTCCAATTTAAAATCAAGGTGTCCTCTGCGGTCATGTTTTTTTGAATGGCCCATTTTGCAGCAACATATTCTTTCCGCGAACCATGATAATCCAAGTGTGCCTCAAAAATATTTGTAATTACTGCAATTTGTGGGTGAAACGTCTCAATTCCCATTAACTGAAAACTAGAAAGTTCCATCACAAGATCATCCTTGGCTGTTGCTTCTTGAGCCACCGTACTCGCTGGAAAACCAATATTTCCCGCCAAACGTGCCTCACCAGCCGTTCTGTCAGCGTTTAGCAATAAACCAATCATCGTGGTCGTGGTTGTTTTGCCATTGGTGCCCGTAATGCCGACAATTGGACATTCCGCAATTTGACCTGCTAATTCCACCTCAGTTATGATAGGAATTTTCCGAGTTAGTGCTTCTGCCACAAGTGGGTTTGTATAAGGAATACCAGGATTTTTAACGATTAGTTCAAATTCTTCATCCAACAATTCAATTGGATGCCCTCCTGTAACAACACGAATACCCAAGGTTAATAAATCTTGGGCGTCAGGGTTTTGATCAAATTGTTTTGCGTCATTAACGGTAACGAGCGCACCTAACTCATGTAAGAGTTTCGCTGCGCTGACACCACTTTTAGCTAGTCCTAAAACCAACACTTTTTTGTTTTGATAGGTTGTTATTTTTTTCATTGTCAATTTCCCCTTTGATAGATTAGAAAAGAATCCATAATGTGATTCCTGAACAGATTAAACCGACAGACCAAAAGACAAAATCAATTTTCCATTCAGACCAACCACACATTTCAAAATGGTGATGAATTGGTGACATTTTAAAAATCCGTCGACCAAATAATTTAAATGAAGCAACTTGTAAAATAACACTTGCTGTTTCACAAACGTAGACAAGTCCAATTAAAAGTAGCGTCCATTCTTGATGCAAAATAATTGAAATTGCTGCTAACAATCCACCTAATGCTAATGAACCAACATCACCCATGAAGATTTTTGCTGGTTTTCTATTATAAGGGAAAAAGCCAATCAGCCCACCAATCACACTTAGGCAGATAATCACAACATCAAATTGTTGTTGTTTCCAGGCAATAATTGCATAAGTACCAAATGAAATTGTTCCTAAACCAGCAACTAAGCCATCAATTCCATCTGTCAAGTTCACGGCATTAGAAAAACCGACTAACCAAAAAATAATAAACACGCCATAAAAAATACCTAACGGAACTTCTGCTACTCCAAACAAATCTAAGGTGTCTGAAAAGCCTTCACTTCGATAAACAAAGTAGAAAACCAACCCACCAAAAATTTGACCAATTAATTTTTGACGAGAGTTCAAGCCCATGTTCCGTTTTTTAAAGACTTTTATGAAATCATCTAAATAACCTAGCAAACCGTATAATACTAAAATAAATAGAATAATTAGTAGAGACGGCGTAAATTGGTGAAAAAACAACCCCATTGCTAATGAAGTAATCAAGCTGGCTACAAGGAAAACGACTCCCCCCATTGTAGGGGTACCTGTTTTCACGCTATGCCAAGTTGGGCCATCTTCACGAGTAACCTGCCCTTGTTTTTTCATTTGAAAATAGCCAATGAATAGTGGCATTACGCTCACTGTAATGGCAAAACTCACCACTATGGGAATAAAAATCTGTGTCCACTCCATGTTATCTCTCCTAATATTCTACGTTATTATTCTGTGCCTTCTAAAGTCACGGTTAATTTTTTCTCCGTAATTTCAGTTTCAGCAGCGATACTTTGTTTCGTCACATAGCCTTCACCTTTAAACTCGACAGTCAAACCTAATAGATCGCCAAACTTGGTAACATCGCTCTTCGACCAGCCGGTTAAATCAGGCATATAGTTCGTTCCGTTTGTGATCAAAATCAATTTTTGATTAGGCATTAATGTTTGACCAGACGGCGTTGATTGTTTCTTGATTTTTTCACCATCGCCGATAATCACAGGATCCACCCCGTTCACTTTGGCATTGGCCAACGCTTCCGCTGGCGTCATGTTTTTATAATCAGCAACTGTGACTTTATCAGAAGCTACTTTCGTTGTTTCCGGATCTGTCTCTTTAATGTCTAACGCTAATTTCATTAATGGGTTTGCAATTGCCGCCATTGCTTCTGAAGGCGAACCTGATTTTGCTTGTCTAAGTGTAATATACAAAACATATTCAGGATTATCCGCTGGGACCATTTCCACTACAGAAGACAAGACTTGACTTGCTCCATCAACGTACCCTTTACCATCTGAAATCTGGGCAGTTCCTGTTTTGGCAGCAACATGATAGCCTGGTACTTTATAAATATCATACGCAATCCCGTAAGTCGGGTCTTCAACAGTATCAATCATGTACGTACGAATCTGTTGAGCTGTTTGCGCTTTGATTGGGGTTCCTACGATTTGTGGTTCCGTAATCGTTTCTTTTCCTGTATTTTTGTCAACAATTTTGCTGATGTAATGAGGTTGCAACATTGAACCGTCATTTGCAATAGCTGAGAAACCTTTCATCATTTGGAAATTAGTAACCGTAATTGCTTGACCAAATGCCGACATTGCTCTATCTACAAAGTTTGTTCCTGGCAATTTACCAGCAGATTCACCACTTAAACCTGAATGCGTGCTCGTACCAAAACCAAATTTTTTCAAATACTCCATCCATTTTTCATCACCCATTTTTTGTTCTAGTTTTACCATACCAATATTACTAGACCAAGAAATGGCTTGACGATAATTCAAATATTCTTTGCCGTTCAACCGAGTGTAGTCATGGTCATTCACAGTTACATCCCCAACTTGAATTCCACCAACACGATTGAATAATTCATTAGGATTAAACTGTCCTTGTTCCATAGAAGCAGCTGTTGTAAATAATTTGATTGTTGAGCCTGGTTCATAAGGACTTTCAACTAATAGGTTCTGCCACGTGCCATTATCATCTAACCCTTGTTTCGTTTCAGGATTAAATGTTGGCCGTTGAGACATGGCAACAATTTCGCCTGTTTTTGCTTCCATTAACATGGCAGTCATAGAAACTGGTTCATATTTTTCATTAACTTGCGTCATTAAATCTTCTAAGGTATTTTGCAAGCGACTATCCAGCGTTGTGTAAATATCTTGACCATCCACTGCTTTTTTCTCTTCCGCCACAGTTCCTGGTAAGGCATTGCCATAAATATCTTTTTCAAAATATACACGGCCATCGGTTCCGCTTAAAATATCATTATAGGTCTGTTCTAGTCCCATTGCGCCTACTAAGCCTTCTTTATCATCATCTGGATTGGCTGCTTTCGTATAGCCAATAAAGTGAGAAGCAAACTGCCCATTGGGATATAATCTGGCTGGATGTTCATTGAAATAAACACCTGAGATTTTTTTCTTTTTCAAATCTGCTTCAATTTTTTGGCGTGTTTCCAAGGTAATGTTTTGACCACCTGCACCAAACTCCACTTGATATTGTGTTGACCCATCTTCATGGATCCCATTATTCAAGTATTTCAATGCTGTTTTTTTGTCTAGTTTGGTATATTTCGCTAAAATTTCAGCAATATCATCGAAGTCTTTTTTCTCAGCATATAGCTTTTCATTATTTTGTCCCGTATATTTTTTTGATAATACAACATATAACGAGTAGGAGGTAGCATCTTCTGCGATTGGATTACCATATCGATCTAAAATTGATCCTCGCTTAGCTTTTACCACTTGGCTTCCTTCATATAAAGAAGCTGTTTTTTCCTTTAGTGAGACACCGGCTACTTTTCCTGTTGCCACAATGTATGTCGTTCTAAAGGCAAATAAAAAGAACAATCCAATACTCGTAGCGAATAAAATGATGCCTACTTTTTTACGATTGTTCATCGGATTTAAGTTTTTCTTTTTCATGAATTGTTTAAATTTATGTCTTTTACTCATTATTTAACAGTCCTAACATTGTCGCCGTTATTTTCTAGCCCTTGTTTTTTAGCGACATCTTTGATTCGATCTGATTTAGAAAGTTCGCTTCTTTCTTGTTCCAATTTCAAAGCGTTATCTTCCTTTTCTTTAATGACTGCTTGTGTTTCTGTAATATCGTTCATGGTTTGGACAATTGTCGTTCTTACTTGAATTGTCGCAATTGCAATACCAATCGTTGCACAAACTAATACAACACCGATTAATTTTTCTAGCAAAGAGACATTTTTTAGTTTCTTTTTGGGTAATAGAGTGGGGACAGGGAGTGTTTCCTCTTGCATTTTTCTGTCTTGCTCTGTTGCCACAGTTGGCTGATCCATTTCTGGTGCTTCATAATGGAAATCATTTACTTTCTTCAATTCAGCCATGTGTCTACCCCTCTCTCTAACTAGATTTTATTTTTTCGGCAATGCGTAACTTCGCACTTCGTGAACGATTATTCTCAGATAACTCACTGTCACTTGGTAAAATTGGTTTTCTGGTAATTACTTTTAATTCTGGTTGAAATTCTTCTGGTACCACTGGAATGCCTGGTGGCAAATCTTGTACCGTACTGTATTCTTTAAACATTGTTTTAACAATACGATCTTCTAACGAATGGAACGTAATCACACTGATTCTGCCATTTTTCGCTAGCAAATCAATTGCTTGTTCTAGCGACTCTTCAACTGCCCCTAATTCATCATTAACGGCAATGCGAATTGCTTGGAAAATTCGTTTTGCAGGATGTCCACCTTTGCGTCTTGCTGGAGCTGGAATCGCCGTCTTAATAATCTCAACGAGTTCACCTGTTGTTTCAATTGGTTGCTTTTCGCGAACACGTTCAATTTCTCGAGCAATCTGTTTCGAAAATTTCTCTTCCCCATAACGAAAGAAAATTTTTACTAACTCACCATAGCTATACGTATTCACCACTTCGCGAGCCGTCAAGGGTGCGTCTTGATCCATGCGCATATCTAAGGGCGCGTCTTGATGATAGCTAAAACCACGTTCTGCTTCATCTAATTGTGGTGACGAAACACCTAAATCGTATAGAATTCCATCAACATGGAACACCCCGTGTTCTGCCAATTCTTCTTTAATATTTCTAAAATTTGATTTGATGAAGGTCACTTGACCTTTGTCTACATATTTCTGCAAACGAGTCTTAGCATGTGCCAACGCTTTTTGGTCTTGATCAAAGGCATATAAATGACCGTGCTCATTCAATTGTGTCAGTAAGTATTCACTATGTCCGGCACCACCGAGTGTGCAATCTACGTATACGCCATCCGGCTTCACTTGTAATCCATCCACTGTTTCTTTTAAAAGAACGGTGTAATGGCGAAATTCTTCAGTCATCATTTGCCTCATTCCTAAAATCCAAAATCAATCATTGTTTCTGCTAATTCATCAAAGTTTTCTTCAGCTTCATCAGAGAATGCATGCCAACGTTCGTCACTCCAAATTTCAATTCGGTTAGAGACGCCGATAACAACACAGCCTTTTTCTAAACTGGCATGTGTTCGTAAATTCGCCGGAATATTGATACGACCTTGCTTATCAATCTCACATTCAGTTGCAGCGGAATAAAAGAATCGCACAAAGGTACGTGCATCTTTCTTAGCTAAGGGCATTTCTTGAAGTTTTGCTTCAAGTTGTGACCATTCATTTAAAGGATAACCAAATAAACAGCCATCCATCCCTCTCGTTACCACAAATTTTTCACCAAGTTCCTCACGAAACTTTGATGGAACGATTAGGCGGCCTTTGGCATCGATATTATGTTGGTATTCACCCATAAGCATAGCCAATACACCCGCTTTTCCACTTGATAGAACAAGTCTACCACATCCCACCACTTTCTACCACTATAAATCTAAAAACTTCTATTTTTTAACTGTTATTTAAAATTTCTGTAATATTTACAGGGTTTTATGTAACAAGCATCATCCAACAAAAAATGTTATTATAACAAGGTTTTTACTATGTTTTTTATCAAATAACCCCCAAAATAACAAAAAAACCCCACGGAGTGGGGAGTTGTGGGGGACATTTTCCCACAGCGTATTTCCCCTATTGTCTCCACGCTTTATTACAGTAGATAATGACTGATATTTAGCAAGATAAGCAACACATACAACACAAACGTTAGTAAAAACGTCAACCGCCAAAACATCTTGAAATATCGTCTATATAAAATCTCTCCATAATAATAAGCTTGAAACAGGGCAACAGCGACTCCTAATAACAAAATAGAAATCACAAAATACGGCATAATCGATTCATCATAACTATCTTTGGATAACTCATGGATCCCTATGAATAAAAACGGAATGGCCAAATCCGGTGCTTTTATTTTCCAACGTTCCGTTAGGGAAAAAGTGGACACGAGAAAATTGCACGCAAAGAGCACAATTACCGGAAAAATATACCAAAATAACATTATTGCCGAAAACGACACCATTCTCTCAACAAATCCTTTCATTCCACCTGCTATAACTATACTTCATCAACGTTACACAGATGTTTCATTTCGTTTAAATATATGTGCTAAAAGCCCTTTTTGCTTGCTTTTTCATATAAAAAACGGATTACTTATCAAACCATTTTCAAAACGAGGCCTCACCTATCGCGGCCACTTATTTTTGAATGTTTTTTATAAGCTTTTCTTCTCGTATTGTGTCATACTTCTATTATAATGGATTTAGAACAAAAAATGTTGATTCGGGGTGAATCTTTTGATTAATTATTTATTATTGAAAAATGACTATTTTGAACCTTGTTCACCAGACGATGAAGCCCTAAGTTGGATTTCGGTAGAATCTCCTACGGAAGAAGAAATCGAGCGTCTCGTCAATCAATACCACTTACCAACAGATTATCTTACCGGCGTTTTAGATGATGAAGAAAATGCTCGAGTGGAAGGTTTCCGCCACGAAAAATTACAAACGCCTACGTTACTTTTATTTCGTTATCCCAAAGCTAGTATCAGTCCTAGTGGCTATCTGCAAGTAGAAACGGTGCCGATTGCTTTAATCGCAACCGTCGATAACAAACTAATTACTGTTAGCAATGGGCCTAACGACATCGTTCATGGGATTCAAAAAGAGGCGTTCACGCATCAAGATCTTTCTATCGAAAAGGCCTTAATTTTAGCCCTTTCATGGAAGATGGCCCTTTCCTTCAATAAAAACTTACAAGCACTTATCCAACAAACCAACAAACTTGAAGGAGAGCTCCAAGTAGCCACAGAAAATAGTCAATTGTATCAGATTATGGACATTCAAAAAAGTCTAGTTTATTTCGAAGCAGCTTTAACGGATAATTTAAAAGTATTAAAACGTTTATATAGCGCTGAAATTTTTAATCATCCAGAAAAACATTTGCCATTTTTAAGGGATATTTTGATTGAACTAGAACAAGGACTAAATACGACTAAAATACAACTAAAATTAGTTGATAACATTAGTAATACTTTTTCAGCAATCGTTTCAAATAACTTAAATAATGTCATGAAAATTTTAACATCCTTAACAATTGTCCTAACCATCCCGACCATCATCGGAGGAATCTACGGCATGAATGTGAAACTCCCTTTTGCAGAGCATGAATATTCTTTTTGGATTATTTTTGCTATCACTACCTTAATCTGCGTAATTAGTATTCGAATTTTAAAGAAAAAGAATCTCTTATAACTTTAGGTTGCTGTTTTCAGGAAAAGGTTGTACACTATTAGCAGAAATTAAAAAGGACGTGTCATTTATGAACGACAAAGAACAAAGTCGCTTTTCAAAAATCACGAAAGTCGTGGTTTGGCTAATGCTGATCGCAATTGTAGGTTCAACTGTTTTAACAGCAATTCTTAGTCTTTAAACTGGAGAACTTTTTCACACATTAAAAGTAAAAAAACAGCCCCTTCTATCAATTGAAGGGGCTGTTTTTTTACTTGCTCAAATAGAGCGGCTATTTTTTCGCCATCGCTAACAGCTCTTGTGCATGTTCAATGGTTAATTTCGTAATTTCACTTCCTGCGAGCATACGCGCAATTTCGTTTACTCGCTCTTTTTCAGATAAAATTCGGACGCTTGTTTCTGTCCGACCCGCCACGATTTCTTTTTCAATAAAATAATGTTCATCGGCAACGGCCGCCACTTGGGGCAAGTGCGTGATACACAACACCTGCGAATTTTCTGAAATCTGATAAATTTTATCGGCAATCGCCTGTGCTACTCGGCCACTGACTCCTGTATCCACTTCATCAAAAACAATACTAGTGATCCCTTGCGTTTGAGAAAAGATTGTTTTCATAGCCAGCATCACTCGCGAAAGTTCTCCGCCAGAAGCCACCCGAACTAACGGTTTTAATGGTTCCCCTGGGTTAGTAGTAATATAAAATTCTACTCCGTCTAAACCATTTTCTTGTAAATGCTCAAGTTCTGTAAAGCGGACTTCAAATTCCGTTCGCTCCAAATATAGTTCTTTTAATTCGGTTAAAATTTGTTGTTCAAGCTCTTTGGCTAGGCGCTTTCGTTCTTTTCGTAAAGCTAACGCTTGTTGATGAGCGACTTGTTGTTTCTCTGCAAGCAACGCTTCTAAGTCACCTGTACCACCTTCCAAAAAATCAGCCTCTGCTAACTCTTTGGTAATTTCTTCATAGTAAGATAAAATCGTTTCAATTGAATCGCCATATTTACGTTTCATTTGACGGATTAATTCCAAACGATTTTCTACTTCATTCAAGCGACCTTCGTCTAGTTCTAAGCCATCAATCAACCTAGAAAGATCTCCACTAGCTTCTTGTAGTAAGTAGTAAGCATTTTGAACAGTATCTGACAATGTTTTGTATTCTGGATCAAGGGATTCAATCGAAGCGAGTTCATTCATACTTGTTCCGATTTTATCCAAGCTACTATCGTCTTCACCATTTAGCGCGGCATAACTAATCGTCAGTGCATCAGCAATCTTTTGAAAATTGTTCAGTTTATTGCGTTCTTCTAGCAATTGTTCTTCTTCGCCAGCGACTAACTGTGCACTAGCAATTTCATCACTTTGAAAATGAAGCATGTCCATTCTTTGGGCAAATTCTTTTTCATTTTTTTGTCGCTTTCTGACTTTGGCTTCGAGTGCGCGATACTCTTGATATGCCCGTGTATATTTTTCTTTGACTGTTAAAAGTTTTTTCCCACCAAATTCATCTAACATATCAATATGGCGTTCACTTTGCATCAATTCTTGATGTTCGTTTTGGCCATGAATATCTACTAAATATTCCCCAATTCTTTTTAAATTAGTAATGTTGACAATTCGTCCGTTGACACGGCAAACATTTTTACCAGAAGCGGAAATATCTCGTTGAATCACTAAAGAATCTTCTTCTGTTTCAATACCTAATTCTTCTAATAATTGCTTTAATTCCTGACTTTTCGGCATTGAAAAAAGTCCTTCCAAGGTGCATTTATTTGCTCCTTGACGAATATAGTCACTGGAGCCGCGTCCGCCTGTGAGTAATCCCATTGCATCAATAATGATGGATTTCCCCGCACCCGTTTCTCCCGTTAAAACGGTCATACCCATTTGAAACTCTAATTGTAACGAAGAGATAATCGCAAAATTTTTCACGGAAAGTTCTTGTAACATCTTGTTCACCTCATTCTTTATAGATAGCTTAACAGCTCTTTATGAAGTTTTTCTGCCGCCTCCTCAGTTCGTGCAATCATGAGGACACTATCATCATCGTTGATGACGGCAAAAAGTTTCTCTTGGTAATTCTTTTCGATTAAACTACCACACGCCGCTGCATTGCCAGGAATGGTTCGTAATACGACATATTTTTCCATTTGTTCTGCAGCTACAAAGGCATCTTTTAAAAGCTTTGCAAGTTTAGCACTCGTATTAGCTTGTGTCTCTAATGGAAGGCTATATCGATAACCCCCTTCTGCAGAAGGAACTTTAATCAGTTTCATATCTTTAATGTCGCGAGAAATCGTTGCTTGTGTAACAGCTACGCCCTTTTCTTGTAAATAGTTGACAAAATCTTCTTGCTTTTGAATATTTTTTTCAGTCAATAAACGTGTAATTAAACGGTGTCTATCTTGCTTTCTCATGGCGCCGCTCTCCTTTTCAGTTTACTCTTGCCCTCATCATAGCTTATTTTTATGCATTTTAAAAGATGAATTACTAGATTTATACAAAAAAGAAGCTTTCACCCGTAGGCGTCCACTTCTTTCTTCTAACTTTTCTCATCATTCCGCTAATTTTTGATGCGCATGCGCGACAACTTCTTCAATGGATTCTGTCGCTTGATAGGATCCTTCCCCATCAACAGAAACTAAATGTGCCAAAAATTCAATGTTTCCTTCGCCACCAGTGATTGGTGAAAAATCTAAGTTTTTCACATCATAACCGTTATTCATGGCAAAGCGTGTGATTTCTTCCACAACCATTTGATGGGTTTCTGGATCACGCACGATTCCTTTTTTCCCAACAAACTCTTTGCCAGCTTCGAATTGTGGCTTAATTAACGCCACCACACTACCACCTTTTTTCAAAATATCATGGAGAGGTGGCAAAATTAAGCGTAATGAAATAAAGGAAACATCAATCGTTGCAATATCCGGCACCCCTTCGGTGAAATCTTCAGGTTTACTATAGCGAAAATTGGTACGTTCCATTACCACCACGCGTTCATCTTGCCGAATTTTCCATGCTAGTTGGTTATAGCCAACATCTAAAGCGTAACTCAAACGAGCCCCATTTTGTAAAGCGACATCGGTAAAACCACCTGTGGAGGAACCAATATCTAGCATTGTTTTGCCTTGAACGTTGATTGCAAAAACATTTAGTGCCTTCTCTAGTTTTAAGCCCCCACGAGAAACATAAGGCATTACTTGGCCCTTAGTATGTAAGGGTGTCTCCACAGAAATTTTTTCCCCTGGTTTATCTAAACGTTCATTTTTATCATTGTAAACCAAACCAGCCATCACGCTGCGTTTTGCTTTTTCTCGTGTTTCAAATAGTCCTTGATTAAACGCCAAGACATCGACGCGTTCTTTTTTCATAAGTGCCTTCTTTCTATCTCAATTGTAACTGAGTTAACAAGTTTGCTAAATGTTCTTCTGAAAAGTTGGGAACATTTGCTTTGATTTTTTCTAAAACAGCGCTGCCCTCTGCTAATTGATGTGTTAGCGCATCTTTCGCACCGGCAATCCCTAAAAGAGCTGGATACGTACTTTTATTCAACGCTTCATCTCGGCCTACTTTTTTACCTAAATCTGCTTCTGTACTTGTGGCATCTAATAAGTCATCACGAATTTGAAAAGCCAAGCCATAGTGATGCGCAAACTGTGTCAGTAAACCAATGACTTCTTCTGTTTGATTGGCTAATACGCCCCCAGCAATTAAGGCGAATTCAATTAGCGCTCCGGTTTTCTTTTCATGAACAGCCGCTAACTCTTCTAAAGTCAAGCTGACTTTTTCTCCTTCAATATCACCCATTTGGCCAGCAACCATGCCTTGATTCCCCGCTGCCTTTGCCAGTTGTTGCATCAGTAAAACTTTTTCACTTAAGCCTAATTGGCTCAAAGAAAGTAACTGAAATGCGCCTGTTAATAAGCCGTCCCCTGCTAAAATGGCAGTCGCTTCACCAAACACTTTGTGATTGGTTGGTTTGCCACGACGTAAATCATCATCATCCATTGCTGGTAAATCATCATGAATTAATGAATACGTATGAATCATCTCTAAAGAGGCAGCCACTTGATAGTCTTGTGTTTCCATCTCTTTTTGAAAAGCGGCCACTGTTGTTAGCACTAATAGCGGGCGTAATCGTTTGCCACCTGCGTGTATTGAGTAGAGCATTGCTTCTTTCAAACGCTCATTTTCAGTATATTCTGCGATAAAATCGACCATGACTTTTTCAACCAACGGTAAATGCTGTTGACTAAAATTCGTCATTACGCTTCCTCGCTCTCTTCAAAAACAATTTCTTCATTGTTTTCTGTCATCATTTTCGTTAAAGTTTTTTCCGCTTTTTCCAATGTATCTTGACATTGTTTACTTAATGCCATGCCCTCTTGAAAGGCAACTAAGGCTTCTTCCAAAGGAACATCTCCTCGTTCTAAGCGCTGAACGATTTCTTCTAAGGCATTTAATGATTCTTCAAACGTTTTTTCTTTTGCTGGCATGTTAAAACTCCTCTTTTTTCGCTGTTATTGTTTCGACGTTTGCTTGAACTGTACCGTCAGCATAATGAATCGTTAATTGATCTGCTGGCTGTAACTCGGTAACAGTTTTAACGACACGGTCCTCTTTTGTAGTATAACTATATCCTCGACCCATAATTTTGAGTGGGCTGAGTAAGTCTAATTGTTGAACAGCAGACGTGAATTGCTTTTGTTTGTTTAGGAACAATTGTGTCATTTGTGTTTGCAAGTTTCGTTGTAAAAATGCCAACTGTTGCTGACTTTCTCTTAATTGTCCCTTTGGTGTCTGTTGTTGCAATTGAGCGATAATCACTTGGGCTTGATGTTGTTTTTGGTGATGAATCGTTGTCATTGCTTGGAAAAGACGTTGCGTCATTCGATCTAATTTAATCGTTTGACCTTCATAAAGTCGCTCAGGTTGCTTAAACACATAAGAGTTTTGTAGTCGTTGGAAACGTTCTGTTCGTTGTTGTAAGAGATATAAAAAGCTTTGTTCTAAACGACTACGCCGTTCACTAATTCTTAATAGTTCTTCATTTAAAACTGGTACCGCTAGTTCCGCTGCTGCCGTTGGCGTTGCAGCACGAACATCTGCTACCATATCGGCAATTGTCACATCTGTTTCGTGACCAACCGATGAAATAATCGGTGTGGTGGCAGCATGAATGGCTCGAGCCACTTTTTCTTCATTAAATGGCCATAAATCCTCGATTGAACCACCGCCACGGCCGATGATCATCGTATCAAAATCGCCTTGCGCATCGGCTCGCTGAATGTTCCGCACAATGTCATCCGCCGCCTGCTCGCCTTGGACCAAGGTTGGAAAAAGGACCAGTTGTGCAATCGGGTACCGTCTTTTGACTGTCGTAATGATATCCCGAATGACAGCACCACTAGGACTTGTAACCACAGCGATTCGTTTGGGATAACGAGGCAACTGTTGTTTAGGCCCTTCAAAAAGTCCTTCTTTTCCTAGTTTTTCTCTTAATTCTGCCAATGCTTGATAAAGTGCACCGACACCATCTGGTTCCATATGTTCAATATAAATTTGATAGGAGCCGCTGTTTTCATAAAGCGAAATCCGCCCCACCACCATGACTTTCATGCCTTCTTTTGGTTGAAACTTCAATTTTTGAAAGGCTGATTTAAACATAATTGCAGAAATCTTCGCATGATCATCTTTTAAACTGAAGTACTGATGCGCGTTCGCTCGGAAGCGAAAGTTCGAAATTTCACCTGTTAAATAGACACGTCCTAAGTAAGGGTCTGCATCAAATTTACGTTTTAAATACTTCGTTAAGGCTGTTACTGTTAAATACTGTTGCGTCATTTTTTCACCTTACTTTTGTTTTTTTGCTGCCTCGACTGTTTGATACATTAACATGGTAATCGTCATTGGGCCAACACCTTTGGGAACTGGTGTGATATAGCTTGCAATTTCAGAAACTTCATCGAATGCTACATCACCAATCAATTTTCCTTCTTGATTGCGATTCATACCCACATCAATCACTACCGCACCTGGTTTCACGAACTCTTTGGTGACAAAATGCCCGCGTCCAATTGCTACAACTAAAATATCCGCTTCTTTTGCAACTTCTGCTAAATGTTCAGTTTTAGAATGGGCAATCGTCACGGTCGCATTTTTCATTAACAATAATTGTGCCATTGGCTTGCCAACAATATTGCTTCGACCGATAACCACCGCACGTTTACCTGTTAAATCAATATCATAGGCTTCAAACATCTTCATAATTCCATACGGTGTGCAAGGAATCATTTCAGGTTTGCCTACAAACAAACGGCCTAAATTCATTGGATGGAACCCATCTACATCTTTTTTGGGATCAATTGCTAATAAAATCTTTTCTTCATCAATATGTTTTGGCAAAGGTAGTTGTACAAGAATGCCATGAAAGCGTGAATCTTGATTATATTTGTCAATCTCAGCCAATAATTCTTCTTCTGAAATAGTTTCTGGCAGTTTTTCGACCTTTGACAGAATGCCAATTTTGGCTGCTGCACGTTCTTTATTTCTCACATACGTTTGGCTGGCAGGATTTTCCCCAACTAATAAAACAACTAATCCTGGTTGGATGCCTTGTTGTGTCATCTTTTCTACATCTTTTTGAATCTCTGCTTGCATTTGATCTGCTAATTCACGACCGTTAATTACTGTACTCATTCCTTCGCTCCCTCTATTGTTTCTTTACTTCTTTAATAGTATTTATTTTAGCATATAACCCAGTATCTTAACACCAGTTAGATAGTAAAAAAAGATTCAGAGCTTACGCCTCTGAATCAATTTCTTTCATTACATTTGATAACACACCATTAACAAATTTACGTGAACGGTCGTCGCTGTATTTTTTACTTAACTCAACGGCTTCATTTAATGCCACAATGTTTGGCACATCTGAAACGTATAGCATTTCAAAAATAGCTAAGCGTAAAATAACAATATCTATTTTTGCTAAGCGTTGCATAGACCAGTTATTACCTAAATGGTTCGTAATTACTTCATCTAATTCTGCTTTGCGGCTACACACACCACCGACAAGTAAATCTAAATACGTAGGAACTAGGTCTTCGCCATCTTCACTGACGATTTCCCGATTATCATAAGCCAATGCATAATCAATGGCATCTTGTTTGGTTAAATCAGCATTAAAATCTAAAGGAAAAAGGGCTTGGAGCGCTTTTTCACGAATCTCGTGACGGGTTAATTCTGTTTTACTCATTCTCTTCTCCATCTTCATCTTCTGGGAATAATTCATTTAAGTCTGGTTGAGGGATTTTTTCAGGTACTACCGCTACAACATGAATATTCACTTCAACTAAATCAATATCTGTCATAAATAAGACTTGTTGTTTCACACGGTCTTGCATTTCTAACGCAACTTTTGGCACAGAAACACCGTAGTTCAAGTAACAATAGATATCGACTTTTAAGCCTTCTTCTTCTGTTCGTAAATATACACCTTTGCCGTGTGCTGCACGGCCTAATAATTCATTCACATTATTGGCGAACGTGCCACGCATCCCATAAACGCCCTCTACTTTTGAAGCAGCGATTCCGATAATTACTTCAATGACTTCAGGAGCGATCACGATTTCTCCTAAAGAATCGTTTGCATTGATTACAAGATTTTTTTCTTCTGACATTTGGTTGTCCTCCTTATCTATTACGCACAAAATCGTTAAATAAACGATTTATTTGATGAATCACTAAGTCTCTTAAGGATTCTCTTTTAAGCAACGGATGATTCTTAAAAATTAAAACAACACTGGTTTCTTCAGTTAGTTGTGAAAGAACGTCCAAATTTTGCTTATCAATACTCGTTCTTAGTTTATCATTAATTAGCCTATTTCGCTACCAGAAAAGCTAAGTTCTGACTAAAAGAACAGATAATTTCTTGTCATAAATTTCTAATCCAAGCCTTTAGACGTAAAAATAAGAAAGACCAAGTAATTTTGGCTTTCTTATTTTTACATCTTTATTCTTCAGGATAACGTTCCATTAGTTTCGTCCGATGCTTTTGCATAATCATTTCTAAAGAGATGTCATATTTATCGGCTAAAATAAATAAATTATCCAACACATCGCCTAACTCTTCCGTTAAATTTTCCAGATTCTCTTCATCCGCCAAAACTGTTTCATCCGGTCGATCACGGCCAATTTCAATTGTCCGAATGGCCCGACAAACTTCGCCGACTTCTTCTGTTAAAAAGTTGGAACGAATAAACGGATCATATTGATACCAGTTACGTTTTTTATAAAACGCACTAATAAACCGCTGATACTCTTGGATATCCATGTTCTCCCAACCTTTATAAAATGATTAATTCTTTTGGCGCATGTGTTAATACACGATTACCTTCAGCAGTAATCAATAAATCGTCCTCAATACGCACGCCACCAATTCCTGGCAAATAAATTCCAGGTTCGTCCGTAATCACATTCCCTGGTACAAACTGTTTATCTGCGCGGAATGAAACATTTGGTCCTTCATGAATTTCTAACCCAATGCCATGACCAGTGCTGTGACCAAACGCATCGCCATAGCCATAGGAAGCAATATGATCCCGTGCAATCGCATCTAATTGAATGCCCGTCAACCCAGGTTTAGCTTCTGCTAACACTTTTAATTGTGCTTCTAAAACAATGTCATAAATTTCTTTTAGTTTTGGCTGAATACTACCAATGGCAAATGTCCGTGTCATATCAGAAACATAGCCTTCATAATAACAACCGAAATCTAAAGTGATTAACTCACCTTTTTCGATGACTTTATGGCTAGCAACGCCATGTGGCATCGCCGAACGTAGACCGCTGGCCACAATTGTCTCAAAAGAAACACCACTGGCTCCTTTTGAACGCATGAAGAAATCTAATTGATTAGCCACTTCAATCTCTGTCATTCCAGGTTTAATCATCTCTAAGACAAAGGCAAATCCTTGATCCGCGATGGCACACGCTTTTTCAATAATCGCTACTTCTTCTTCATCTTTCACTTCTCTTAATTCTTCAATCAAACCCATTACAGGAACTAATTCACATGGTAAAATTTCTTCCAATAAGCTATAATCAGCGAAACTAACTTGCGTTTCTTCAAAAGCTAAATTATCTAATTGCAACCGTTCAGCTAAATCTGCTACTTCGTCAAAAATATGTCCTGTGTTTTTAACGATAGTAAAACCAGTTGCTTGTTCCGCAGCTTGTTCCGTATAACGAAAATCCGTTACAAAAAAAGCTTTATCTAATGTAATCATTGCCAAGCCTGTTGTCCCAGTAAAATTGGTTAAATAACGTAAATTATACGGACTTGTCACTAAAAATCCTTGTAAATTATTTTCTTTCATTAACTCCCGTAGCTTTTCGACTCTTGCCATCATTGGTTCGACCTTCTTTCTTTTTTCTCATTTTTCATTATAGCAAATTTACTTCAGAAAAGCATGAATCACCAAAAAACTTCATCGAGAAAGTTTACTGAAAATTTTACCTTTCCTTATTTTTTGCTTAACACTTTTGTAGTAAACTAATTTAGCGACTTCAAGGAGGAAATTATGAACGTTTATTTATTTCTGGCACTATTTTTCATTATTATCGGCATTTTAAGCTATAGTTTTTTTATTGAACCTAACTGCTTAGTCATACACAAAAATCAAATTAAAGTAACAGAATCAGGGAAAACCTTACGGATTGTTCAACTCTCTGATATTCATTTAAAAAAGAATTATTCTGTGAAAGCCTTAAAACAGATTGTTGAAAAAACAAATACATTACAGCCAGACATAGTCGTTTTTACAGGAGACTTGTTCGACGATTATGCCCGTTTCGGTATCGAAATTCAGGATGAAGTGAGTCAACTTTTCCGTAAAATTAACGCCCCTTATGGCAAATTCGCTATTTATGGCAACCACGAGTATAGCGGGTTAGATACCAATTTTTACGAAACAATCTTAGAAGCTGCCGACTTTACCGTACTAAAAAACACGGGCAAATTACTGCCTGTCTCACACCGTATCTCCTTGTACGTCGCTGGTTTAGAAGATTCGTTATATGGACAAACCGACTTAGCTGCGGCTTTAGTCAACCGCCCTACTGGAACGCCCACTCTGCTACTAACCCATGAGCCAGATGTCGCAGACTCAGCAGTCAACAAAAACATTGACCTCATTTTAGCAGGACATAGTCACGGCGGACAGATTCGCTTGCCTTTTTTCACTTACAAAAATCAGCTTGCCAAAAAATATACACATGGGCTTTATCATTTAGAAGATGAAACGCCGCTAATTGTTCACCCAGGAATCGGAACCACTAAAATCAGCGCACGCTTTGGTGTCTTACCAACAATTGAACTGATTGAGTTAACTATTTAACTACGCATTAAAAAGACCGCCCCACGTTAGAGAAAACTTCTCACGTTGGACGGTCTTTGATTATGTTCGATTAATGATGAAAATCTTGCTCGTGATCTTCTTCTACTTTCGCTTTTCCTAGCGTATAAAATTTGCTGCCATTTAACCCGAGAATAAATAGCACAACCACTAGTAAAAGAATTGATAAAGATAACAATAAGGTCTGCAAGCCATCGCCATGCGCAACCATTAATTGACGTAAAATTGCGGTTAAACAAATTAAAATCAAATAACGAATCGGAATATGGTGTCCTTCTTGAATATAGCGAAGAATCATCATAATAAACTCAAATAACATAAAGAATGAAATAATTTCTTGCATGATAACTGAAAAATTATCCGGCGTCATTGGCTTCATGAGATATGTAGCGAGGTCAACTAAATAACTAGCCATAAATACTAATAAGAAAACTCCTAAAATCCCTAATACAATATCCAAAATCAAATTCACGTACTTCTTTACTACACTAAAATTCTTCTGCATAATACCCTTCTTTCTTTTGACTCAATTATTTTATAACATGCTTGTTATTACATTAAATATATCATCAATTAACCTTGTCAGACAAGCAGTTAAACCCAATGTGAGATTTTTTTTATTTTAAGATCTTCCTCTATTTCCGTCTAACCCTTTAACAAGACAAAAAAAGCTGAATCCGCAGATTCAGCTTTTTAATCGTATTAGTTAGCTACTGGATAAACTGATACTTGTTTTTTGTCGCGGCCTTTACGTTCGAAACGTACCACACCGTCAACTTTTGCAAATAACGTATCGTCGCCACCGATTCCAACGTTCACACCTGGATAAATTTTAGTTCCGCGTTGACGGTATAAAATTGAACCACCTGTAACTGTTTGGCCATCAGCACTTTTAGCGCCTAATCGTTTAGATTCAGAGTCACGGCCGTTTGATGTAGAACCGCCACCTTTTTTATGGGCAAATAATTGTAAATTCATAGTCAATAACATAGTCTGCACCTCCTATTTCTCAGTGATTGTTTTTATTTGAATAAATTCAGTATTTTCGTTCTCTATTGATTGTAAACCTAATAAAAGATTTTCTAATAGAATTTGGGCAATATTTTTTTGTTCCTGATTGACAGTAGTTAACATCTCGACATAAAGGTAGCCACCTTCTACATCATCAACTTCCACAATCGGTTCAAAACCTGCTAAGGCATCAATCCCATTGACTGTGCTGATCGCTAAGGCAGAAACTGCCGCGCAAACCACATCGCTGCCATAAGGACCCGCTTCAGCATGCCCGGTTAATTCGAATGAAACGATTCGGCCGGAGCCTGTTCGTTTAAAAGAACCTTTAATCATTGATAGGCCTTCTTTCCTGTCAACAAGAGAGATTAAGCGTTGATTGCTTCGATCATAACTTTTGTATACGGTTGACGGTGACCTTGTTTACGGTGAGAGTGTTTTTTAGGTTTGTATTGGAAAGTCACGACTTTCTTTTGTTTGCCGTGTTTTTCAACAGTTCCTTCAACAGTTGCGCCTGCAACAGTTGGCGCACCAACTTTTGTAGATTCGCCACCTACTAAGATAACTTCGTCAAAAACAACTTTCTCGCCAGCCTCAACGTTTAATTTTTCAACGTAGATTGCTTGACCTACTTCAACTTTCACTTGTTTACCACCAGTTTTGATAATTGCGTACATGCTATACAGCACCTCCTTCTTCTAGACTTAGACTCGCCATCCCAAGTGATGATTGCTCATGCTTAAAAACTTGTTCTGTGCGGTTGTAGCTGTGGAGACCACAATTACAACACTAACTATAATAACAGAACCAGAAAACCTCGTCAATATAAACTCTCTATTTTCTTCACTTTCTCTCTCCAAAAAAACTTCTTCTGTTATTTAAATTTCCGATTGACTTTCTAACACTACTTCCATTATAATTAGCTTTGTTGTGTTACAACTATTGTCATAGTAGCTCAGCAGGATAGAGCATCCGCCTTCTAAGCGGACGGTCGGGGGTTCGAATCCCTCCTGTGACGTAACGATAACAAAAGCGCCTCTTAGAAACCCTTGTTTCTAAGAGGCGCTTTTGTTATCCCAAGTTCATCCTAAACTAGTTTAACTTTCTACCAACTTGAAGTACCTCCACCTCCGCCAAAACTACCACCTCCGAAACTGTCACCGGAGCCATCATCAGAAGAACCCTCGTTGCTTGTAACCCACCAATCATGACGATTCACATACATACTGGTCTTTTTTAGTTGCCTTTCAGAACGTGAACTTGCTAGAAATTTAGCAATAGACACATTTCCATAAGCAAAACGCATATCATAGTATTCAGGATACGTAGTTTTAATAAATCTTATCGGATAGAAGGAGTTTGAAGCTTTTTTGTTGGTAATCTTTTTCTCTCTAATTTTTTTCCGCAATAATTTTTTTTCAATTTTATAGTGCTGGTTGTCTAAATCGTTTGCTAATTGTTTTAATGATTTTGATTTTTCTGAACTTACTTGCTGGATATCTTTTAAAAACCTACGGATCATAGAATCCAGGTGCAATCTATTTTGTAAGCCAACACCTATTGATTTTATATAACCAAATAAGAAAAAGACCGGAATCAAAAAATAGACCAGACTAACCATGGGTACTAAAGAGTCTTCGTCTTCTAAAAATGTCAGAATCTCTGTGATTAGTGTGAAAACTGTCGAAGGAAACGACTGCTCTGATAAACTAACTTGAACATAAATAATCAGAGTCACCGATACCAAAAAAGGATGTTTTAATAAAATCGAAAGAGGAAACAAAATAATTTTTAGGTAAGCAGGTATTAAGTTATCATTAATTCCACTAATCCGACACGCAGGCAGTTTCGTTTCTGGAACTTTTTCCCAATACACTTCACCTATCCAAAAACGCGGTAAGTAGATCCATGGTTGATTCACCTTCCAAAAACAAGCACACATAGAAGAGCTTCTTAAATCTTTCCACTGTGCAACATAATTATAAATAAATTTCTTTGGTGTCACCTCGCCAAATGCAAAATCCATATCATAGTATGCGGGAATTATTATCTCTTTTTTCGAATTTTCAGGATATAAAATATTTTTCTCCAAACGCGCCTTGGCAGCTTTAAATTCAACTGATTGTTCTCCTAAAACAATTGCCTTAGAGGAAATACCGACATTATAAAACATAGCTACATCTTCCTTATAGCGATTTGCCATGTCAACTAGAGCCAAGCGGGCACTAAGTTCTTTCCCCGCATTACGTAATTCCCATAAAAAATACAACATAACAATAATAAAAACTATAATTAGCCAAGGCTTTAACGACCTTCCTATTCCTAATAAATATAACCAAATTTTCTGCAAAAAACTAATCTTAGGTAGCGAGGTCGTTTTAGACATAGTATCAGTAGTAAGTAGTTCCTTAATCCGAGTGGTGACAATATGTATTCCTGCATTAAAATCCTTTAATTTATAAAAATCTTTCACGGTACTATCTGTTATTTCATCGGTTAAACTATCTGGGATTATCTCTTCAAGCCCATAGCCTACTTCAAGTCTTGCTTGCCTGTCTTTGACAGATACTAAGTAAATCACTCCATTATTATAAAGTTTATTTCCGATTCCTAATTTATTACCTATTTGATTAGTAAAGCTTTCAATCGTTTCGTTTTCAGGAACTTGCTCAACTGTGATAACCATTAGTTGTGGTTTCGTTTCCGTCTTACTAAGTTCTTGATTAATTTTTTGTACATTATTAATGACTTCTTCGTTCAAAATTTGTGCATTATCTGAAACAAAAAGATGATTTTGATTAATTTTTACTACGACATCGTCTGTTGGAGCTGAATAAGTCCTTTCAAATCGTTTTAAGAAACTCATTCCCAAATAGATCCCTATTAAAAGAACAGCTAGATAAACTAAATTCTTCATTATAATACTTTTTACTTTTGTTTTTCGATACTCCCCCACGCTCATTTGTAATTTTATCCCTACTTTATTTTTCCCATACACTGATTTTTTCTCCCTTCCACTCCTACCGAATATTCTAGCTCTGATTTTCCACAGAGCTAAATAAATTTTTTTGTATTAAAAATTTATTTTCTTAATAGTTAGTATACCGAATATAGACGTTCAAATCTTTATCTTTTTAACTAAACTTCTGTTAACACGCAAAAAAAGAACGTAACGCTTAGTTGATAAGCGTTACGTTCTTTTCAGATAACTAGTTAAACAAACACAAGAATAGTGATTTTTACAGCTCGTTTTCCAAAATCTCAATCCGCTCATCAAAACTCAACTCTTGATAGATTTGATGGAGCATCCACATGTACCCATACGGATCAACAAACAATGAATTTTTGAGCGCTCCTTCCATCATTTCAGTAATAGGCTGTACTTCTTGACAACCGTTTTCCATTGCCAGTTGATGTGTCTCTTCAATATTTTCTACTGTTATATTAAACCAGATAGTATTGGGATGTTCTTGGGTTGGTGCTTTTAACCCATATTCTTCATTGGCATCTAACATGTGAAACCTCGTGCCATAAAGTTGAAAAACCGCTTCATTCATTCCGATAGGGTATTCGGTTGCTTCCACTACCTCTATTTCAAACACCTTTTTATATAAGGCAAGCGCCTTAAGGCTATCACTAACAATAAAATCGATTTCTGTCCCTTTAATCATTTGTTTTTCCTCCTTCAAAGCTACTAACTGTTGATTAATTTTTTTAATCTTTTGCTCCTCCATTTGAATTAAATGTCGCGATTGATCTCGTTTTCTTAACAAAATAGTTTCCAAAAAAGAAGCATCCTTAAGTTTTCTCAAAGTTTCCGCCATCTCTTCAACTTTAAACCCTGAATCTCTTAACAGTAAAATTTGTTTCAATAAAGGAATTTGATGTGCACTATAATAGCGATATCCTGTTTTTTTATCAATTTCATTTGGAACAAAAATTCCTGCTTTTTCATAATGACGCAGCATCCGTGGGGAAATATCCATTAACTTGGCAAATTGCCCAATTTGATACATAGAGTCTCCTTTTCATTCAATTGATATTCTTATCATAAACCTTGACACCATGTGAAAGTCAATGAAAAAGTTTCTATATAAATACAAATTAGTTCACTTAGCAATTGCTATAACTGGATAAAATTCGAAATGCCTTAACTTACTAGCTCTAAGGATCAAGATAGACAGCGAGACTAGTTCAATTCAAAAGCTCGACTAGTATTAATTAACATAAATCCCAATTTCTTGAAACTAAACACTGTTTCCGTTCCAAAAAATCGGTCACAACTTATTTTTTTGAAGTCCTGTTTGTATCTCGTTGTGGCACTGGATATTTCACCGCATTTTTCTTCAACTTTTCTTCGATAATTTCGTCCAAATCAAACCCTAAATTATCAGCCATCATGTAGGAGTAAATGAGAACATCAGCCAATTCTTCTTTGATTCGTTCTTCTTGTTTGATGCCTTCTTCTGCTGTTTTCCATTGAAAAAGTTCTAACAATTCTGCCGCTTCTAAACAAATTGAGAGCGCCAAATCTTTTTCATTATGGTGGGGGCGCCAATTTCTTTCATCACGAAATTGATTAATTTTTTCCATTATATCCATCTGTTCTCCTGCTTTCTTATTCATTTGATGGCAACTGAAACCCATCGAACGTTTCACCATCATAGTATTTTAATAACTGCTCTGTAGACAATAATGAGGAGGTTATTTCTTCCTCTTCAACAACTGCTTGATTCTCTTCTCTATACAATAAATAAGCCTGTAAAAGCTGTTGGTAAAGTTTTTTTCGTGAAGAGGCTTCCGCTGAAAGAAACGTTAATTCTTTTAAGTGTCCGCGATAGACAGGCAAATCATCAACAAATTCGATTGGTAATTCTACTACAGTTAACTGAAATTCTTCAAAGACTTCTTCGTACATCTGTCATTCCCTCTTTCTGTCGATATTGTTTTGGGGTCATGCCCATTTCTTCTTTAAAACGTTTATAAAAAAAGGCTTTGTCTTGATAGCCGATTCGTTCAACAATCGTTTGAATCGATAAATCTGTTTGCTTCAAGTAGTTTTTCGCCAATTGGATTCGGTAGGCTAAGACAATTTCCGTAAACGTTTTGTTTGTTTTGTCTTTTAAAAAATTCGATAAGTAATTCGGATGAAAATGAAATTTAGCGGCGACTTCTGCTAAAGTGACATGCGCAATTTGTTGCTCAATATACGCTAAAATCACCTCAACACGTTGATGATTCGACAAATAATTATCTTGCATCTTTAAAGCTTCTCTAGGCAGTTGACCTAGTTCCACCACCAGCAAAACAAAGGCCGCTTTGGTCACTTTATTATTAAAATAGGCCATTTTCACAATTTGTTTCAGTAATAATAGCGAATAGACGTGGACATCCGAATTTGGCTGGCTGGCAAAAACGAAATATCGAGGAATGTTTTCAAATTCACTGCTAGCAATTTCTGTAAAAAAACGATACATGACTGGTTCTTCCGCCAGCTGATTTAAGAGCGTATCAAGAAAATAGTGCTTTTTAAAATAAAATATAATCATAGACATTCCTTGCCCCTGATAGCTAACCGAGGTGGCCTCATTGACAATCATGACTTGGCCAGCCGAAAACGAACACCTTTGTTGATCCAAATAAGCATTGCCATCTTGCTCTAAACAATAGAGCATCCGAATAAATCCTTTCGGAACGTCAATGGTTTCCGAAGATGCCAGCATAAAGCCCGCAATTTCTCGATGCGGATTTTCCTTAAATTGCGCTACTTCATTCTCAAGAGCATTGGTAGTGGTTAAATAACAATCTAAGGTCTCTAAAAACTGATAAAATGCTGCATATTGCTCTTCTTTGCTTGCCAATTAATCACCTCATAATCCAACACTTTTTACTTTACTCCTTCTATTTTTTTCTTTGGCGTTTCCTTCTATACTAGATACATGGTAACACGAAAAAAGAGATTCAACAGTTTTTAGGAGGAATTTTTTATGAAAATTAGTTTTATCGGTGCTGGAAATATGGCATCCGCCATTGCCAAAGGTGCGCTAAAAAAGCAATTTATTGCCGCAGAAAACCTTTATTTTTATGATATTCAAGTCAAAAAAACCGCCGCTTTTGCACAAGAAATTGGTGCACATGCGGTTGCTTCGCCTCAAGAAGCTATTGCAGTAGCAGACTTAGTTATTTTAGCGGTGAAACCGCAATTCGTTCAAGCAGCTTTACTTGAAGCGAAAGAAGCAATTTTAGACAAGCAACCGTTAATTGTTTCCATTGCAGCAGGTACGACTATTGCAGAATTGTATCAACTGTTTGAGACTACCCAACCGCTTCGTCTTGTTCGTGTGATGCCCAATATGAATGCATTAATTGGCGCAGGTGCAGCAGCTGTTTGTGGCAACACTTTTGCATCCCCTGAAGACATCCAGACTGTTTTATCATTATTTCGAGCAGTTGGCCAAGCTTGGGAATTAGAGGAACAGTATTTTTCGATTTTTACTGCTATTGCAGGTAGCACTCCTGCGTATGCTTTCTTATTTATTGATTCGATTGCCCGAGCAGCCGTTAAAAATGGTATGAACAAAGAGTTAGCCTTAGAAATTGCCACACAAGCTGTACTAGGCAGCGCTCAAACTTTGGCAAATAGCACAGAGAATCCTTGGACTTTAATCGACCAAGTCAGTTCTCCTGGTGGAACCACGGTTGCTGGGATTGTCGAATTAGAAAACAATGCGTTTATTTCAACAGTCATCAAAGGGATTGAGGCCACCATCCTTCGGGATCAAGAATTAGCCAAACAAGACTGAGAAGAATAGTTACATGAGCGAATAAATAAGAAAAAGCGCTGAAAATTCAGCGCTTTTTCTTATTTTAGTTGAATGAGTAAGCCAAAATGATCACTGACTATCGGTGTTTTCCTACCATCAAAAATTACTTCATATTTTCGTACGTGCCACTGTTTTGGAACAAATACGTAGTCAATCCGCAAGGTTGCTTCATTTTCTTCCCAGCCATCTATTTTTTTCTCTACTGTCGCTTCACCGCTTGTTTCTTCCGCTACAACAAATGCATCTTGAATCGGCAAGTAACTATTTTCCACTAATTGATAGCCAGTTGTACCAGCTGGGTTGTTTAAATCGCCTAAAATGACTAACGGTTGTTGCCCCGTCGCTAAGTATTTCTCTAATTGTAGCCATTCATAGGCAAAACCTGTACAGGGTGTTTCCCACCAAGAAAAGTGACCAGAGACAACAGTAAGCGTACCTTTTGAACTCTCTGTCTCCGCTACTAAGATTTTTCTTGTTCGATAATTCGTTGGTTCTTGGCTTTCTGAAATAAGGAGAGCTTCACTAGTCAACGGACATTTCGAAAGTAGTGCGTTCCCTTCTTCATAAATAGCATAACCAATGTGGCTCATTTCCCAACTCCAATAATAGTGTTGGCCTTTTTCAGCTAGATATTGAACGATTAGATATGCAAAATTATCTTCATGGACCGGTGTTTGGGTCGCTACGGGACAAAAAGTAGTTAACTGTTCTAACGGCACTTTCTTGGAAGCGACTTTCTGATTCACTTCTTGTAAGGCAATTATTTCACTTTCAGAAGATAAAATCACCTTGGCAATCTCCTCTAATTTTTTTAATGGTTCTTCTTCTAACCAGCTATGAGTATTGATTGTTAAAAGATTCATCTTTTCACCTTCCCTTACATGTGATTAGGTCTGTGAGTGGGACAAAAATCACTTTGGATTTTTGCTTCACGCGCAAAACCTGATAAATGGCGGGAACAGAACCAACTCCTTCGGAAATAAGCCGAAATTATCCAAAAATTAAAAAGCAATTTCCGGAAATCCCTTCTTATTTCTCGGAGTTAAACGGTTCTGTCCCGACCTCATACCTAATCATTTAAATTTCAATCTGTCCGATCACAGTTCCCGCAGTGGCGGTTCCTAGTTGATTAATGACTACTTGTTCCACTTTGTCGCTGTTTGTAAAAGCGACAATAATCGTTGTTTCTTTGCCAGCTTGTTCAATCACATCCAAGTTCATTTTAGCTAGTTTCATCCCAGCTTTCAATGATTGTCCTTCTTTAACAAAAGATTCAAAAGCAGGTGTTGCCATTTCGACTGTATCAATCCCCATATGGACAAGTACTTCAATACCTTCTTCTGTTTGTAGCCCAATCGCATGTTTGCTTGGGAAAACACTTAGAACTTTCCCCGAAATTGGTGCCACCACTTCTCCTTCTAGAGGCTTAACCGCAAATCCATCCCCCATCATTTTTTGTGAAAAGACAGGATCATTGACTTGCGCCATTGGAATAACTTCCCCTGTCGCCACAGCCACGAAATCTTTTTTCTTGCCTAAGAAATTCGTTGTTGGCACTCCTGTTGTACTTTCTGCTATAACTGGTTCTGGAATGTCAACGCCGGAAGCTAGTAAATCTTCAATATCGGATTTTAAAACATCGGCTTTTGGTCCATAAACGGCTTGAACGCCATTATCTTTCACAATCAAGCCCATTGCGCCTGCCCGTTTCCACGCCTCTTCCGAACCGACTTTTTCTCGATCCTTTACACTGACACGTAAGCGTGTCATACACGCATCAACTTCTTTGATATTTTGTTTACCACCAAGTAAGTAGACAATTTGCGCGATTTGCTGATCGACGACGCCTGAACCAGCCGCGCCAGATGCGATTTCTTCGCCGTTATCATTGTCATAGTTTCCATTTCTTCCAGGTGTTGCGTAATTAAATTTTTTAATTAAGAAATTCGCTAAGAAATAAGTGACAACACCAAAAATGATGACCATTAAAACAAAATTGATTAAATCGCCACCTAAACCAGCTTTTATTGCTAGCGGTGTTCTTGTTAACAATTCAATATTTCCAAACGAATGCACACGCAATGGTAAAATATCAGCCATTGCAAAAGCAGCACCTTGGATTACGGCATAAATCACATAAAGCGGCACTGCAGCAAACATAAACATGAATTCTAACGGCTCTGTCACACCAGTTAAGAAAACAGCTAAGGCAGCAGAAAAATACATTGATTTATATTTAGCTTTTTTATCTGCATCGACATTACGATACATCGCCAAAGCCATCCCCATTAAAATCCCTGAAGAACCAATCATTTGGCCTACTTTGAATCGAGCTGGTGTCCAATTTTCTAAGACAAACTGATACTTGCTCATGTCACCAGCGCCTTTAAGATTCACTAAGTCTGTTGCCCAAGCCAACCATAAAGGATCTTGACCAAAAACTTGGGTTCCAGCTTGTGCGCCAGATAAAATTTCATACGTTCCACCTAATTGTGTATAGTTGATTGGAATCGTCAACATATGATGTAACCCAAAAGGTAATAACAAACGTTCCAACGTTCCATATAAGAATGGCGCTAAAATAGGTGCACTATCTTGAGATTGCGCAATCCATAACCCAAAATTATTAATTCCCGCTTGAATATTTGGCCAAATAAGTGCTAATGCAATTGAGACAATTGTAGACCACAAAATAACGACAAATGGGACAAACCGTTTACCATTAAAAAATGATAGCGCATCTGGTAATTTCCGATAATTGTAATACTTGTTGTAAGCCATCGCACCGACAAAACCAGCAATAATCCCTACAAAAACACCCATATTTAATGCCGGAGCTTCTAAGACACTTGTAAAGAATCCCTTCACCATAATCTTGGTGCCAAATAAGGTATGCGTGAAAGCTTGTTCATCTGCCAACATTTCATTTGTTACACCAAAAATGGCTCCAGTAATACGATTGATTAAAACAAAAGAAATCCCCGCTGCAAATGCGCCACCTGCACGATCTTTGGCCCAACTGCCACCTATTGCTAACGCAAATAGTAAATGTAAGTTGCCAATAATTGCCCAACCGATACTCTCCAGAACTCCGCCTGTTGTTACTAACAAACCTAAATTAGGATCGATTAAGGGAAGCGATTTCCCAATACTAATCATTAAACCCGCTGCGGGCATTACTGCCACAACGACCATTAAAGCTTTCCCGAATTTTTGCCAAAACTCAAAACTAAACATTTTTTTCATTCCTGCCACTCCTTACGCAATCGGTTTCGTTATGTTGCCATTATATACTCCTGTTTCCTTTTTGTAAATGCTTTAATTTCAAAAATATTGTGGAAAACAACTCCCTACTACTTAACCCCTTTTTATTTTGTCTTTTAATAAAGCAAATAAAGCTCCTTCTATCCTACCTTTGTTTCAGCTTTTATTCATAAGATTACACTTTTTAAGCATTGACTATTGACTAATGCAATCGGTTGCGTTTATGATAGACCTATCAATAAAATCACTGAGGGGGATTCTCATGAAACAAATCAAACGTTTATTCCAAATTGATCCTTGGAAAATCCGTACTACACACTTAGATAAAGAAAATTTACGTTTACAAGAATCATTAACGAGCATTGGCAATGGCTATATGGGGATGCGGGGAAATTTTGAAGAACACTATTCTGGCGACCACCATCAAGGAACCTATTTAGCAGGTGTTTGGTATCCAGACAAAACACGTGTTGGTTGGTGGAAAAATGGTTATCCTGAATATTTCGGCAAAGTGATTAACGCAATTAATTTCATCGCAATGGACTTACAAATTGATGGACAAACAATTGATTTAGCCACTACACCTTACGAAGATTTTTCTTTAGAATTAGACATGCAAAATGGGGTCCTTTCTCGGCAATTCACCATCCAAACACCGAAGAACAAAGTGCGCTTCTCTTTTGAACGTTTTTTAAGCTTAGAAAAAAAAGAAGCAGCTTACATCCACTTAACAATTGAAATGCTGGAAGGTACAGGCACAATCACTCTTCACTCAAAATTGGATGGCGATGTTCAAAATGAAGACAGCAATTATGAAGAACATTTTTGGGAAGAAAGAGCTATTGAAACACAAGAAACACTTGGCTTTGTTACGACTAAGACCATTCCTAACAACTTTAAAATAGAGCGTTTTACAGTGACTGCAGGCATGCGCCATTTCATCGATGGAGCCGCTGTTGTGCCTACATATACACAACAGCCCTTGGCTTTAACCGCAGAATTGACAGTGTCCTTAAAAGAAGGTGATACGACCGCCATCACAAAAGAAGTGCTTGTCGTTACCAGCCGTGATGTGCCAGAAACGCAACAAATCACACGAGTAAACGAATTATTTGCAGAAATGACTACCTTGTACCCTGAAGCAAAAGCTGGTCAAGCTGCCGCTTGGGCAAAACGTTGGCAATTAGCTGATGTTGTTATTGAAGGAGATGACGAAGCCCAACAAGGCATTCGTTTTAATCTTTTCCAACTTTTCTCAACCTACTATGGTGAAGACGATCGTTTAAATATCGGACCAAAAGGCTTTACTGGCGAAAAATATGGCGGTGCCACATACTGGGATACCGAAGCATATGCTGTCCCACTTTACTTGGCGCTGGCTAAGCCCGAAGTTACTAAAAATCTACTGAAATATCGCCACAATCAATTGCCTCAAGCCATTCATAATGCCCAACAACAAGGGTTAAAGGGTGCGCTTTACCCAATGGTTACTTTTACTGGTGTGGAATGTCATAACGAATGGGAAATCACTTTTGAAGAGATTCACAGAAATGGTGCGATTGCTTATGCGATTTATAATTATGTCAACTATACAGGAGACGAAGACTATCTCAAAGATGCTGGTCTAGAAGTACTTGTGGCAATCGCTCGTTTTTGGGCAGATCGGGTCCACTTCTCCCAACGTCATAAACAATATATGATTCATGGCGTAACGGGGCCAAATGAATATGAAAATAATATCAACAATAACTGGTATACCAATACCATCGCTGCGTGGGTTCTACGTTACACACGTGAGTCTTATTTAAAATTCCAAGAAGAAACAACGCTCAAAATTGCAGACGACGAATTAGCTAAATGGGCAGACATTGTAGAGAATATGTACTTCCCAGTGGATAATGAATTAGGCATTTTTGTACAACATGACACTTTCTTAGATAAAGATTTAATGCCTGTTTCTGATTTACCACTTAGTGAGCTGCCTTTAAATCAACATTGGTCATGGGATAAAATTTTGCGGTCTTGTTTCATTAAACAAGCCGATGTTCTTCAAGGAATTTATTTCTTTAATGACGCCTTTTCTTTAGAAGAAAAACGCCGGAACTTTAATTTTTACGAACCAATGACTGTCCATGAATCTTCCCTTTCACCAAGCATTCATGCTGTATTAGCTGCTGAATTAGGCATGGAAGAAAAAGCAGTGGAAATGTATCAACGAACAGCGCGCCTTGACTTAGATAATTACAATAATGATACAGAAGATGGCTTACACATTACCTCAATGACTGGTAGTTGGCTAGCGATTGTGCAAGGTTTTGCCCAAATGAAAACGGACCATCAACAACTAAAATTTGCACCCTTTTTACCAGCGACATGGACAGCCTACTCGTTCCACATTAATTACCGGAATCGTTTACTATTTGTTGAAGTTGCAGCAGACCAAGTAGCCTTCACTTTACTCGACGGCCCTGCAATTCCATTAACTGTTTACGATCAAAAACACACATTAAAAGATCGATTAGTTTTACCGATCAGAAAGGAAGAAGTTCATGTTTAAAGGCGTTTTGTTTGATTTAGATGGCGTTATTACTGATACAGCAGAATTTCATTACCACGCTTGGAAAAAATTAGGGAACGAAATTGGAATTTCCATTGACCGTGTTTTCAACGAACAATTGAAAGGTGTAAGCCGTGAAGATTCTCTGCAGTTACTGTTAAAATACGGAAAAAAAGAAGGCACGTTTTCTTCTGAAGAATTTGCCCAGTTAGCGCAACGGAAAAACGATTATTACTTGGAAATGATCCAAGCAATTACGCCTGAAGATGTCTATCCAGGAATTCTTTCTTTATTAACGGAATTACGTGAAGCCAATATTAAAATCGCCTTGGCTTCTGCAAGTAAAAATGGGCCTTTCCTTTTAGAAAAAATGCAATTGACGCCCCTTTTTGATGCCATTGCTAATCCAGCAGACGTTCAGGCAGGCAAACCCGCTCCAGATATTTTCATTTTAGCTGCGAAAGAAATTGATTTGACACCAGCAGAATGTCTTGGCATTGAAGATGCCAAAGCTGGGATTCAAGCGATTCTTGCTAGTGGAGCGCAGCCTGTTGGCGTTGGCCGCAAAGAAGAGTTAGGCGAAGGGTTGCCCATCGTGCCAGAGACGAGCGCTTTAACGTTTGATTACTTAAAAAAAGTGTGGCTTGATCATGAAGGATAATCGTATCACCGTAACCGGTATTCCAAACACAAACTTAAAAAAAATTACTTTGAAGAACGACTTTTTAGAAGTCGTTCTTCTCAATTATGGCGCGCGCCTACATCAACTTTTGATGCCAAACAAAAATAATCATTGGGAAAATATCCTTTTATCGTATGATTCGTATCAAGATGTATTAAAGGATCAAAGCTTTTTTGGCGCCACTGTTGGACCAGTTGCTGGACGTATTCGTAATGGCCATTGGCAAAATGGAATATTAGAACAAAATAGCGACGGTCATCATATCCATGGTGGCTCAAAGGGGTGGTCTTTTCAATATTGGACAGTCGAGCCCTTTGAAAAAAAGGATATCATTGGCGTTGCTTTTCATTTAACCGACACCCTTTCTGGCTATCCCGGACCAATTGAGGCCACCATCACCTACCAGCTAGAGGATAATCATTTACGAATGATCAGTACTGGACGGAGTAAACAGGAAACACTTTTTAATCCTACAAACCACGCCTACTTTAATTTATCTGGCAATGGAAAGTTAGACATTCTGTCACATTTGCTATCTTTGAACTGTCAAGGTATGTTAGAATTAGACGATAATAAGCTGCCTACTGGACGGATTTTACCAGCTTCTGAACTATCCATACGTTTTAATGAACTGACACCTATCGAAACAATCCTCCAACGCTATCCAACTGGGTTAGATGATGTTTTCCCCTTAGTTGGCTCTGACTTAAGACAGCCACAATTATGCTTACAAGAACCTACTTCTGGAAGAAAAATGACGATAGCAACAACGAACCAAAGTATGGTATTATTTTCTACGACTGGTTTTGAGGCTCCTTTTTCTATTAATGGACAAGCGATGCATTCAAACTATGGCTTAGCAATTGAACCTCAAGAGTATCCAGACATTGTTCATCATCCTCAGTGGGGCTCTATTTTATTACCAGCTAATAAAAAGCAAACCTACCAAACGGTTTATCAATTTAACCTTCTATAATCACTAAGAAAGGCGTGGCAAAAATGGCAATTACAGTAAAAGATGTCGCTAAGAAAGCGGGGGTTGCAACTTCAACCGTTTCGCGTGTCATTAACGATCATCCAAGTATTTCTGAATCGACAAAAAAGAAAGTGCGAAAAGTCATGGATGACTTAGGCTATGTGCCAAATATGACGGCACGGAATTTGGGTAAACGAATTTCAAGTGCCATTGGCGTAATTTTACCTCCTTTAGATTCGAAAGAACGGTTAGGGAATCCATTTTATTTAGAAATTATGGAAGCCATCAACGAGGAAGCCCGTCTTTACGATATGACTACTGCTATTGCAACTGCCAAAAGTTTTGATGTACTATTGGAAAACGTTAAAAGAATGCATCTTCAAAAACAAGTGGACGGTTTTATTCTTGTGTATTCAGATAGTAAGGACCCCGTCATTGATTACTTATACGAAAACAACATTCCCTTTACTTTAATCGGCCAACCTTACCAACATGAAACGGAAATAGTTTACGTGGATAATGATAATCAATTATTAGGGAAACAAGCGACAGAATTTTTAATTGAAAACGGCCATAAAAATATTTTATTTGTGACCAATACAACGCATGAAAGTTTGTACTTTGAACGTTACTTTGGTTATCAAAAAGCAATGATGATGCAAGGATTAACTGTTTTACCAAGCGTTGCGTTAGAAAAACCTGAAGATTACATGGCTTTCGATGACATTCTTCATCAAAATAATGCCACGGCGTTGGTGGTGATTGATGATATCTTTGCTTTGCGGACGATGCAACTTGCGCAAATCTATGGTTATCAAGTTCCTGAAACGTTATCCATTATTAGTTTTAACAACTCAATCTTTTCAACATTGACACATCCTTATCTAACAAGCATTGACATCGACACGTCAGAATTAGGGCGAATGGCGATGAAAAAATTATATGAATTAATCCACGAAGAATTGACGAATGGTGTCCGTCTCGTTATTCCTCACAAATTAATTAAGCGTGAAACAGTTATTCCTATTCATTAAAAAAGAAGCGTAAGCAGTGTTAAACTGCTTACGCTTCTTTCTATGTGTACGCTCTTATTCGTATGTATTACTTTTATAAAATAACTTTTTGCGAAATTTTTTTCCAAAACGTTTCTTCTTTTGCATCAAATTGAGCTGGTTCCCCGTCAGACAATTTTTCATTTAATAATGATAATTTTTCTTGATGTTTTGCATACTCATCTTTTTTTATTAGCTCTAAACGATACGCACGATCCAAAATCGACTCTCGATAGTTAACATTCATTTTCGTCGCCTTCGCCATTTCTTACATTCCTTCCCAAAATAAATTTTCATTTTTTCGTTAAATTCTTCTATAATTATAACAAAAATATCAGAAAAATAAATATGAAACAAACGATAATTGCGAAAATTTTGTTTTTTCATGCAATTATCGTTCGATTATTTAAGAAATTAAAATTATTAACCAATAATTAATCAATCAGCAAACGCATTAAATGAACATCTAAAAATTCACCTTGGTCTGTTTTGGCGCCTCGAGGCATAATTGCTTCTGTTTCAAACCCTAATTTTTTATAGACGTGAATCGCTCGTTGATTGCGATCCTGTACCGTTAATTCCAAGCGACGAATAACATGACTTTCATGCGCCCAGCGAATAAGTTCTTCCATCAGGATACTGCCCAGTCCATAGCCCCAGTACTCTTTTAAAATACTAATGCCAATTTCACCAATATGCTCCATCCGCTTTTTAGAAGAAGCAGACACAGAAGCGGTCCCAATGATCGCTTTTCCCGCTAATGCCACCAATAAAACATTATTTGGTGATTCATAGAGTGTTGCTAGATTTTCAGCCAATTCTGTTGTCGACATGGCCATTCCTCGCTCATCCATTACCAAATAGGGCGTTTCACTCCCAATTTTTGACATCACAGATAGTAATTGATCCGCATCAGTAGGCACTGCTTCTCGAATAGAAAATGTTTGTTCAGTCATATTCGCGAGCCTCCCACACTTGTAGAATCTCTGCTATTCTTTCTTCTGCCAACGGACCAGTTCCGCGGAATTCAAGAACTCTCTTGTCAGCTTCTTGAGAATCTTTATTTAAAATAATTTCTAAATAATCTTCTGGCAATTCTTCTTCAATCAAGCTGCCCCATTCTACAACGGATAGCCCATCTCCTTCAAAATACTCATCTAACCCTAATTCATCCGCACCCTCTTCAACACGGTAAACATCCATATGGTATAACGGAAGTCGTCCTTGTGGATATTCGCGGATAATCGTATAGGTGGGACTTTTAATCATTTGGGAAATGCCTAATCCTAAAGCAATCCCTTTCGTCATTGTCGTCTTACCGGCCCCTAAATCACCAGTCAGGACAATTACATCACCAGCTTGTGCCTTTTGTCCAATGATTTTAGCAATTGCTTCTGTTTCCAATGGATTGTTCAGGACAATGTTCATTTTTTTGCCTCCCATCTGCAAGAATCTATGTATGAAAGTATACCGAAAATTCAATAAGTTGACTAGTGGCAGCTTCAAAAAAATAAAGTTGAGGCCCAAGTGTCCTGGGAACCTCAACTTCTACTTTGCTTATTTATCATGCTTTGACATAGTTAATTAGTCGTTCATTAATGTTTGAGCAGCTGTAATGATTGATAATTTATAAACATCTTCTTCGTTTGCACCACGTGATAAATCAGAAACTGGTTTGTTCAATCCTTGTAAGATTGGGCCAATTGCTTCAAAGTTACCTAAACGTTGAGCAATTTTGTAGCCAATATTTCCTGATTGTAAATCTGGGAATACAAAGACTGTTGCTTCTCCAGCCACTTTTGAGTTGGGCGCTTTTAATTGTGCGACAGAAGATACATAAGAAGCATCAAATTGTAATTCACCATCAATCGCATATTCAGGTGCTAATTCTTGCGCAATTTTTGTAGCTTCAGCAACTTTTGTTACTTCTGGTGCTTTTGCAGAACCTTTTGTTGAAAAACTTAACAATGAAACTTTTGGTTCAATGTCAAATAATTCAGCTGTTTTGGCACTATCAACAGCAATTTCAGCTAATTCTTGTGCAGTTGGGTTCACGTTAATCGCGCAGTCTGAGAATAAATATCTTTCTTGGTCACGACCACGAATCATTAAGAAGGCACCACTTGTACGGCTCACACCTGGTTTTGTTTTAATAATTTGTAACGCAGGACGAACTGTATCACCTGTTGAGTGGATAGCACCACTAACCATACCATCAGCAATACCCATGTAAGTTAACATAGTACCGAAATAGTTGACATCTTTTAAGATTTTTTCAGCATCTTCTTTAGTAGCTTTTCCATTACGGCGTTCAACAAATGCTTCGACCATTTCATCCCATTTTTCATAATCATTGGGGTTGATAATAATAAAGTTTGATGTGTTGATTCCACGAGCCATAGCAGCATTTGCGATATCTGTTGGATCACCAATTAAGATTGGTTCTACTAATTCATCAGATTTTAAGCGGGCAGCAGCACCTAAGATTCTAGGATCTGTTGCTTCAGGGAAAACAATTTTGATATTACGGCGTACGACTTTAAATTTTAAGCTATCGAATAATTCCACGATAAACCCTCCAGTTTTATATTTACAAAATCCATCATACACTATTCTCAAAGAAAATAACAGTTTTTTCTAGCTGTATTAGTCAAAAAAACCAATAATCCGATAAACTTTTCACAAACTAACTCTTCTACACTATAACAGCATACACTGTTACACTACACTGTTTCAGGAAGTTGCCAATCAATCGGCGTTTCCCCTAAACGTTCTAGAGCAGCATTCGCTTGAGAAAACGGACGTGAGCCAAAAAAACCACGATGCGCTGACAATGGACTTGGATGTGGTGATTTGATAATCACATGCCGAGTCGTATCAATCATTTTAATTTTTTCTTGAGCTGGACGTCCCCATAAAATGAAAACAACGGGTTTTTCACGCTCATTCAACTTTTCGATAATGACATCTGTCAGTTGCTCCCACCCTTTACCTCGATGGGAATAGGCTTGACCTGCCCGAACGGTCAACACAGTATTTAATAATAACACGCCTTGTTTGGCCCAGCTTTCTAAAAAGCCATGGTTGACGGGTTGGTACCCTAAATCAGCTTGTAATTCTTTGTAAATATTCGCAAGAGATGGCGGCACTTTCACACCTGGCTGGACAGAGAAACTTAGTCCGTGTGCTTGATTGGGTCCATGATATGGGTCTTGTCCCAAAATTACTACTTTTACTTCTTCAAAAGGGGTTAGTTCTAACGCTGAAAATAAATGATACATATCTGGATAAATCGTTTGTGTCTGATATTCTTTTTTCAAAAATTCCCGCAATTCTTGATAATACGGTTTTTCAAATTCAGCAGATAAAACGGTTTGCCAACTATTGTGAATAATTTCTTTCATAATGCTCACTCCTTCGCTCTCTAAGCATAACGAATTTCTCCAAACCTGACAAGAAATTTCTGGGTACTTTCTCTTGGAAAAACGTGGTAAACTATAGGTAAGCTTTAAATAGATAATGAGGTGTAGAGAATCGATGATTAAATTAATTGCTTCAGATATGGATGGAACACTTTTAGATGCAAAAATGAGCATCACAAATGATAACGCTTCAGCAATTCGCGAAGCGGAACGTTTAGGAATCGAATTTATGGTTGCTACTGGCCGCGCATATACCGAAGCGAAACCCGCTTTAGAAGAAGCTGGAATTGACTGCGCCATGATTACTTTAAACGGCGCCCAAGTGTTCGACAAAGATGGACACTCACTTTTCACGGCTGGGATCGAAAAAGAAACAGTAACCGAAGTACTAACTATTTTGAGTCAACACAATGTTTACTATGAAATCTCTACAAATAAAGGTATTTTTTCTGAACATCAAGAAAAAAGAATTGAAAACTTTGCCGCTCATATTGCAGAATCCATGCCCCATTTAACTTATAAAGTGGCGATCGCCATGGCTTCAGCACACCTATCTTTATTGCATATTACCTATGTTGATAGTTTAGACGACATTTTAAAAGATGATTCGATTGAAGTCCTTAAAATTATTGGCTTCAGTATGGATGGGCCGAAAGTATTAGGTCCTGCTGGGATGGAAGTAGAAGAACTAGATGATTTGGTTGTTACCTCTTCTGCGCTTAATAATATTGAAATTAACCACCGCCTAGCACAAAAAGGGATTGCGGTTGCGCGCGTCGCTAAAGAACGTGGGATTCCCGCTGAACAAGTCATGACTATTGGTGATAATTTAAATGACGTCAGCATGATTCAATGGGCTGGGGTAAGTTTTGCAATGGGCAATGCCGAACTGGAATTAAAAGAATACGCTAAATATGAAACAGCCACTAATTTAGAAAATGGTGTTGGCGAAGCCATCCTGCGTGCAATAAGAGAAGATTTGTAATAAGCACTACCAGTTACAGCACTCATTTATATAGAAAGGAGATCGTGTCGTGTCTGAATTTTTTATTCAAGAACAACAGTTAGGAAAAGTTACGCGAACCATCGTGAAAGACCAAGCAGGCCGTTCACTTTTTCTATTGGTGGGGCGCTGGGGCACACGAGGAGATGCGCTTTCTTTATATGCAATGAACGGAGAAATTTTAGCCAGTATTAAACAAGTTTCTTGGACTTTCGGCACACGATTTGAGTTATATCAGCGTTTTGAAAAAGTGGGTACTCTACGGAAACTGTTCAATTTGAATGCTGATTTCTATTATGTTCAAGGCCTTCACTGGGCAGTTGTTGGGGATATCAAAGCGCACCAATATTCAATTTATCAAGTCCATAAAAAAATCATGTCAATGGATAAAACCATGCTTTGTACAGGCGACTATTTTGTTTTAACTGTTGCCAATGATGAGGACGCACCGTTGTGCATCTGCATAGCAGCTGTCCTTGACTACTGGTTATATAATAAGAAAAAACAAAAAACTTCCGATGATTTTGGATTAGATTTTGATCCTTTAACGGATTAATGAAAAATAGAGCCTGGGACAAAAATCACTTTGGATTTTTGTCCCAGGCTTAAAAATTGATAAACGGCGGGAACAGAAGCAACTCCTTCGGAAATAAGCCGAAATTATCCAAAAATTATAGAACAATTTTCGGAAATTCCTTCTTATTTCTCGGAGTTAAACGCTTCTGTCCCGACCTCTATTTTTACACTTCTTTTTGCATATGATTGTATAAGTGACCACTAATAGTCATTGTTGTGACATCTTTAAAGCCTTTGCTTGCGTATAACTTTCTCGCCCCTGGATTGTCAAAATCAACATTTAGACCTAAAGCTCGCTTCCCGCTAGCTTTAGCTACTTCAGGTAAAGCATCTAATAACTTAGAACCAATGCCCATTCCACGGAAACGTTCATCCACTGAAATCGTGTCTAAATACCATTCATTAGGCAAAGTTTCTTCTTCAATAAATAGCCGAACATCTTCTGCTAAGCCATGTTTTTTAAAGACTTCTCTTAAAGGTTCATCAATAATCTTTTCATCTTCCGCAGGATAGCCGACAGCAATCCCTGCAACTTCACCTGCATGTTCATAAACTAAAATTCGTTGATAGCCATAGCGATAGGTTGGATACGCCGTTGCCTCTGCTAATAGGTCAATCATTTGTTCTTCTGAGACTTCTTCTAAAATTGGTAACTCCATATCTTTTAAAATAACTAAGACCAGCCGAGCAATCGCTTGACCGTCTTCTTTTGTTGCCGAGCGAATCATTGTAATTCTCCTTTACATTTAACTAAAAAAAAACTGGCTACTATCATTACTGACTTAGCCAATTCCTTTTATCTTGTCTTTAGTATAACAAATTTATTATTGAATTTCTACTGTAACCTGACGTCGTCCCCAAGCAATGCATTGCTCTACCGAATCAAAATGAACATCAATAATATTCCCTTGAATAGCGCCACCTGTATCTCCAGCAATAGCAAAGCCATAACCAGAGACTTTCACTAATGACCCCAGAGGAATTACGCTCGGATCAACTGCAATCACATTGCTTTGTTTACTTAAGTCAATGCCAGTAGCACTTAGATTACTTGCACCAGCTTCGCGCCAAGAATAAGCAGTTGATTCCATCTGAAGCACACGACCAGAGCCAGTTCCTGGTGTTGATGATTCGTCTGTCGTTGATTCTGTCGTTGATGACGATTCGGATGAACTAGCAGAACTTGAAGATTCAGTGCTACTGCTTTCTGTACTTGTAGAAGAGCTTGATGCTTGACTGCTTGACTCTTCAGCAGCTTCGGCTTCTAGTTTAGCCGCCGCATCTGCTTGCGCTTGTTTGTCGGCAGCTGCTTGTTTCTTCGCTGCTTCTGCTTTGGCGGTTTCTGCCGCACGTTTTTTCTGTGCCTCAGCTGCTGCTTTTTCGCTGACTAAGCGTTGTTGCTCTTTTTGTTTGTCTGTCGAAATTTGAGCCAATAATTCTTCATTATTCGCCATTTTTTCTTTTAACTCAGAGACTTTATTATTCATTGAAGAAGCTTCAACTTGTAATTTCTCTTCATTTTGTTTTAAAGTTGTTTGCGTATTTTCAACTTTTTCTTGTAATGCAGCTAATTTTTCTTTTTCGCTAGTTAAGCTTTCAATCTTTTCCCGTTCAAAGTTTTGTAAAACGGTCATGGCGTAGGCCCGATTAAAGAAATCTGATAAATTTTCTGCATCTAATAAGGCTTGCCAAGTACGTTGGTCGCCATTTAATTGAATATCCTTCATACGATCGCCAACAGCTTCTTTACGACGAGAAATATTTTTTTCTGTTTTTTCTATTTCCTCTTTCGAAGTTTTCAACGTATCTTCCGCTTTTGAAATTTGCGTTTTTAAACGTTCGATTTCCGCATATTTAGCATTTACATCATCTAAGGCTGAATTGATTTCTTTACTAATTAACTCCCCAGATTGTTTCGCTTGCGCTTCTTTTTCTTGCAACGAATCAAGTGATTCTGCTGCCGCAGCGACTGGAAGTCCAAAATTGATAAGCATCATTGTTGTTAAAAATGGTATCAACTTTTTAACCTTCACTAAATCCAACACCTTTCCTAACTTATCTAAAACACCTACTCATTATACTAGTCAGGAGGGCTTGTTTTATTTCAATCGTGTTACAATTTGTTACAATTTAAATGCAACTCTTTTTTTATCCTGCGTTTATTCATTAGTCCATTTCTATCTCAATTCTTTAAGAATTTCTTAAGACGCCTTAAAAACTAGCTTTTGACGATTTTTCTTTTTTTCATCCAATTAGACCATTGATTGAAATATTTTGTAATATTTTTTGTTAATTATTGGCCTTTCTTCTTCAAATCTTCTAAGAGATGCCGCACTTCTTTGGAATTTTTAATGTTTTTTAAAGTTAGTTTTGGGTAATTGTTAATAAAACGACGTTGTTGGAAATTTAATCGATTTTGGAAATGCTCTTTTTTGGTTCGCTCTTTTAACTTCTGCCAATCAGCTGTAGCAATTTCCATTTTTGTGTTCAACCGTTGCTTAAATTCTTGTTGGTTCGTTTCCAACGTTTGTCCCATCTCGGTAATAAGTTTTTTGAAACCTTGCATGTTCAGCAACGTATAAATTAAGTCAAGCCCCATTACAATCACTATGCAAAGGGCTAAGTAGTTGCCAAAGGTTGCTTGTAAAAAGCTGACAACTTTGGCGATTTCTGGTTGAATAACTTTGACAATCAAGACACACCCCAATCCCCAAAAAAGAGAAACCGGTAAAGCCACGCGACCGTTTAAATTAAAAGGTACATCATGATAATCCCACCAAGAGGCATGGAACAGTTTTTCCAAGCCATAACTAGTGACATATTCTAAAATTGTCACTAAAACAACCGATCCGATATACAATACCAAGAGATTGTTTTCAAAGGGTTCCACAAAATAGAGAACGCTTAAGACCCCAAATCCATAAATAGGACAATAGGGCCCTACCAAAAATCCTCGATAAACAAATTTTTTAGCTTTTAATGAACAATACACCGTTTCCCATAACCAACCTATAAAGGAATAAATAAAAAATAACAAAATAATCTGACTCATTTTTTCCATGTTTCTACCACTCTCCACTTCTTTACTCTTTTCTTCTATTTTACCAGAAGTTAAGAAAATGTAGCGAACAACTTTCTTTCATTGAAAGATTAGGCTACAATGAGAGCAGCAAAGGGAGGAATCTTATGTTTGGTTTATTGAAATACGCAAAAAATTATCGAAAACAAATTATCCTCGGTCCAGTCTTCAAATTTTTAGAAGCTTGTTTCGAGTTAGTCTTGCCCTTATTCATGGCTCACTTAGTCGATGTCGGTATTCGTCAAAACGACCGACAGACTGTCATAGAAATGGCCCTCTGGATGCTTGTTATGTCGTTAGTTGGTTTATTTTTTGTCATGATTTGTCAATATTATGCTTCAGTCGCTTCGCAAGGTTTTGGAACAGAGCTAAGAAATCAATTAATGAAAAAAATTAATCAGCTTTCACACAAAGAATTGAATAGTTTTGGTACAGATACCCTCATCACTCGGATCACAAACGATATCAACCAGCTTCAATTGGCTTTAGCGATGTTTATTCGGTTGGTCATTCGGACACCTTTTTTAAGTATCGGTTCTGTGGTCATGGCTTTTTACATTGACGTGCAGATGGGCTTTCTTTTCCTATTACTTTTACCAATTTTTAGCCTTATTCTCTTTATTATCATTAAAGTGACTGTGCCTTTATATCAAAAAGTCCAAGAATATTTGGATCGGTTAAACCGTCAAATCAGCCAAAACTTAAGCGGTGTCCGTGTGATCCGTGCGTTTGCTAGAAAGGAAACAGAGCAACGACATGTTGATAAAGCTTCCGATGATTTAGGCGATATTTACATTCGCGTATCGAATGTCTCTGCTTTATTAACGCCTTTAACCACTTTGATTATGAATGTTGGAATTTTATTTTTACTTTATTTTAGTGGCTTAAAAGTTTCTTTTGGTTCTCTGCAACAAGGGGAAGTTTTAGCCTTGATCAATTATATGAATCAAATGATGCTCGCTTTAATTGTTGCTTCTAATCTCGTGGTAATTTTTACACGAGCCGCAGCTTCCGCAAACCGTGTCAATGAGGTTTTAACTGTAGAAAGTCAGTTAACAGATACACCAGAATCAGCAAAAACATCGCCACAATTTGGTGATATTACCTTTGACCATGTAGATTTTCGCTATGAACCAGAGGCCGGTTTGGCTTTGGAAAATATCAATTTTACGATTCCTAAAGGCTCAATTCTCGGCATCACAGGACCTACCGGCAGCGGGAAAAGTACCTTAACCCAACTCATTCCCAGATTTTATGATGTGAGTGCAGGAAACCTTTTTATTAATGGTATAAATGTGCGCGATTGGCCGCTCTTTACTTTACGCCAACAAGTGGCAAGTGTCCCACAAACTGCCGTCTTATTTACAGGGACTATTCGAGAAAACTTACAATGGGGCAAACCAAATGCAACTGATGAAGACTGTTGGGAAGCATTAGCTATCGCCCAATGTAAAGAATTTGTTGAACAATTAGACCAAGGGTTAGACACGCCTGTTAACGAAGGTGGAAAAAACTTTTCTGGTGGACAAAGACAACGGTTGACCATTGCCCGTGCCTTGATTAGGAAACCACATTTACTTATTTTAGATGATTCCTTGAGTGCCCTCGACTATCAAACAGATTTGAATCTGCGCCGTGCTTTACAAAAAGAACGAGCAGAGACAACCGTTATTTTAATTTCACAACGCGTGAGTTCGATTGCTACGGCGAATCAAATTTTAGTCCTAGATAGTGGAAAAGTCGCTGGCCTTGGCACCCACGAAGAATTACTTACTTCTTCTAAAGAGTATCAAGAAATCGTTGCATCACAGGAGGAGGATACCCATGCAAACTAAAAAAATTCATTTTGGTGCCTTCTCACGTTTTAAGCCGTATTTACTACGCTATCCAAAAGAAATTATCGGCGCCTTAATCCTAGGAATTCTCAGTGGTTTTTCGACTGTCCTCATGACTTATTATATAGGTAAATCCGTTGATACAATGGTTGGTAAAGGGCAAGTCAATGCTGCACAACTCATCAAAATTTTAGGTTTATTAGCAGGGATTTTACTCGTAACCGTTCTAAGTCAATGGCTGATTCAACGTCTCGGTAATCGCGTGTCTTATTTATCGACCACACAGCTGAGAAAAGATGCCTTTGCCCATTTAAATCAATTACCGTTAAGTTATTATGACCAAACATCACACGGAAATATCGTCAGTCGCTTTACCAACGATATTGACAATATTTCAATGGCTTGCTCGGCTGTCTTCAACCAATTATTTTCTGGCATGGCCACCGTCGTTGTTGCTTTGCTCTTTATGATTCGGCTAAGTCCTCTGCTCACATTAGTGGTTCTTATCAGTACGCCGATTATTTTTATTGTAAACTGGCTTGTTGCAAAAGCTTCACAAAAAAACTTTGCTGCACAACAAACGATTGTTGGTGAAATTTCCGGCTTCGTTTCAGAAATGGTTGGCAACCAAAAAATTGTTAAAGCCTTTCAACAAGAACAAGCTACGCAAGAAACATTTGAAGCATTGAATCAAACGTTGTATGAAAAAGGACAGAAGGCTCAGTTTTCTTCCTCCTTAACCAACCCACTTTCTCGATTTATCGACCATTTATCTTATTTATCGATTGGATTAGTCGGTGGCTTGTTAGTTTTAAGTGGCAATCCTTTAGTCACAGTTGGTGTTATTTCCAGTTTCACCATTTACTCTAGTCAGTTTTCTAAACCTTTTATTGAACTCTCAGGAATCACCAACCAAATCCAAGCAGCCTTAGCTGGATTGGAACGTACTTTTGATATGATGGATCAACCAGTTGAACGTCCTGATGCCCCGAACGCAATTGTTTTGAAAGAAGCGCGAGGCCGTGTTGAATTTAAAGACGTTGATTTTTCTTACACGCCGACGCGACCTTTAATCGAAAACTTTAATTTAATTGCTGAACCAGGAGAAACAATTGCCATTGTTGGGCGAACTGGTGCGGGTAAATCAACATTAGTGAATTTGTTAATGCGCTTTTACGAGGTCGACCGTGGCCAAATTACGGTTGATACTCACGACATTACTCAAATTACTCGGGATAGCTTGCGAAAAAGTTTTGGCATGGTTCTCCAAGATACTTGGCTATTCGATAGCTCCATTCGGGAAAATTTAACGTACGGAAATCCTGAAGCCTCTGACGAAGAAATTATAGAAGCCATGAAAAAAGCCCATATTTTTGATTTCGTCATGCGTTTACCTCAAGGACTAGATACTCAGATTGGTTCCCAAGGCGTTAAAATTTCTGAAGGACAACGACAACTAATGACTATTGCACGCACGATGATTAGTAATCCGCCGATGCTTATTTTAGATGAAGCGACCAGTTCAGTTGATACGTTGACTGAGCAAAAAATTCAGGATGCTTTTTTACAAATGATGACTGGCCGGACCAGTTTTGTTATTGCCCATCGCTTAGCAACAATCAAAAGTGCTGAAAAAATTCTAGTTATGGACAATGGTCAAGTGGTTGAAATTGGCACCCATGACGAATTATTGCAAAAAGAACAGGGTTATTATCGTGACCTTTACGAAGCACAGTTTAATCAAAAAGCGCAATAAAAAAGAGTCACTTTTCTGGGATGATGAAAAGTGACTCTTTTAATTTTAAATTTATTGATCTAATTCAGATAATGGCTTTCCAAATAAACGTTTAAAGGGAATTTTATTGCCTAAATAATAAGTGGCAATTACTTGAATAGGAAAGAAAATAACTGTTTTAATTAAGCGTGGCACCCACCAAGCAAAATTTGCTAGATTGACGCCATACATTAAACTTAACCACAAAGGAGTTAAAATGATATTAATTAAAACGGTGACCAACAATGTCGCCAAAATCACTCGTTGCCATGTCATTTCTTTCTTATAATAGAAATAACCATAAATAGCACCAGCCAAAAAGGCATTTAAAGTAAACCCAGGAAAATAGCCTGCCTTTGGAAAAAGCAGCATTCCTACTACATCAGCCACCGCCGTGCCGATTCCAGCCCAAAAAGGTCCGAAAATCATCCCAATCAATGATTCTGGGATAAACGTGAAACTGATTTTTAAAAACGTTGTTTCATACGCAAAAAAGCGTGAAAAGACAACGACCACCGCAATGAGTACGCCCATTAACGCAATGGATTTTGTGCCAAATTTTTTCTTTGTCATTTTTAGCATCTCCTCTAAGAGCTGCTACATGACGAACCATGCAGCGAATGCGAAAACAAAACCGCGAACATTAAAAAGCTGAACGTGTTGTTCTGATGATAAGCAAAGTAAGAACCTTTGCTTTCTAGCAACACACTGTTTATGTTCTTCGTCCAAAAGGCAACATCCCATCCTTTTAGCACTTAACGCTTTGTCTCCTACTCTGTTATTTTATTTGGACAAAAGTCCTCATAAAATATACCACAAAATAGTCAAAATAACCATTAAGGTTCTCTAAAAAGCTAACGGTCGACGATCCCCTTCATGGATAACCTCACGGAAGTCCGCAAACCCCGCCTCGACACCTCTCAAAAGAATTTCAGCACTGCCGATATTGGTCGCTAAAGGAATTTCATAGACATCACTTAGACGAATCAAAGCCGTCACATCTGGTTCATGCGGTTGCGCGGAAAGAGGATCTCTTAAAAAAATAACTAAATCAATGTTGTCTTCTGATATCATTGCGCCAATCTGTTGATCCCCACCTAATGGCCCCGATTTAAAGCAATGCACGGGTAAGCCAGTTGCTTCCATCACTTTCATGCCTGTCGTTCCCGTTGCATACAATTCATGTTTTTCTAAAATATGTTTATAAGCGGTTGCTAGTTTGATCATTAATGTTTTTTTACGATCATGAGCGATTAAAGCGATTTTCATGTTATCCAACTCCTGTCTTTGTTATATTATAACAAAAGTTTAGCGATAAATCCGCTGAGAGTGTTTGTCCTTTGTCACCTTGACGAAAAAGTCTTCTTTTTCTTGTGCAATTCTCCCTTGCCGAAAGATAGCGTTTTCATTTAAACTATGAGTAACAAATCAAAAAGAAAAGAGTGACGTATCAAATGGTGGAAATGGCGCTTAGAAATGTGTATAAAAAATATGACAATGCAGAACATTATTCTGTTACAGATTTTAACTTAGAAATTACAGACCGTGAATTTATCGTCTTTGTCGGACCTTCTGGTTGCGGTAAATCAACAACATTGCGAATGATTGCTGGCTTAGAAGATATTACTGAAGGTGAATTATCAATTGGGGACAAAGTCATGAATGACGTTGCACCGAAAGATCGTGATATTGCCATGGTTTTCCAAAACTATGCGCTTTATCCGCATATGACTGTTTTTGATAACATGGCTTTTGGTTTAAAACTAAGAAAATATGATAAAGCTGAAATTAAAAAACGGGTGGAAAATGCTGCGGATATTCTGGGCTTAACAGAGTACTTACAACGTAAACCTGCGGCGCTTTCTGGTGGACAACGCCAACGTGTTGCACTTGGTCGGGCAATTGTCCGTGATGCCAAAGTCTTTTTAATGGATGAACCTTTATCAAACTTGGATGCAAAATTACGTGTAGCCATGCGTGCTGAAATCGCTAAACTACACCAACGTTTAGAAACTACGACAATTTATGTGACACATGACCAAACCGAAGCGATGACCATGGCTGATCGAATCGTAATTATGAAAGATGGCTTTATTCAACAAATTGGTTCACCAAAAGAAGTTTACAATACACCAAAAAATATGTTCGTAGCTGGGTTCATCGGCTCACCTGCCATGAATTTCTTCAAAGTTACCTTAAACAATGGGGTTATTTCTAACCAACATGGCTTAAAACTAGCAATTCCTGAAGGAAGAAACAAAGAGCTTGTTGAACATGGTTATGAAGGCAAAGAATTAATTTTCGGTATTCGTCCAGAAGATATTCATAGCGAACAAGTGGCTTTAACGGCAATGAAAGATGCGGTGATTAAATCTGAAGTCGTTGTTTCTGAATTATTAGGGGCTGAATCCATGCTTTATACAAAAATTGGTGATACAGAGTTTATCTCAAAAGTAGATGCTCGTGACTTCCACCATCCTGGTGAAATGATTGACTTAGCTTTTGATATTAACAAAGGACATTTCTTCGACCCTCAAACAGAAGAAGTCATTAAATAAAAAAATCTCGAGGCATCCGTCGCAATGACGGATGCCTCGATTGTTTCTCTTTATGCTAATTTAACCTTCTTCTTTATCACTTTGGGTTGTTTTGCTTCTGTAAAAGTTGGAATATCTACATGTTTACTTAAGGTACTTGCTAAAAAGTAGGCAATACTGAAATCCACCAAACTATGAATTAATCCACCAACGCCCATCAAAAGAAAAATAGAATACATGAAGCCGGCTGTATAATAGGTTCCTGGCAAGTTGCCCATTGTGTAAAATACAGAAACAACCACTAGCTCGGCAGCGGAATGAATCACTCCAATTCCCACGTTAAACAACTGTAATTTTCCATTTAATAAAGTGAATTTCCCCTCTTTATTGATTAAAATTTCTGGATGCTTTTGTAAAATCACTGCGCCAATGACTGCAAAAATCAAATGAGATAAGGCCCGCAAAGCAATAATCGGTGTTGCGGATAAGAAAAAACCAAAACCTGTTCCTAGACTAACCGCAATTGCCACCACTGGAGAAATAAACATGGCAATAAAAACTGGGACGTGACTTGCTAATGTAAAACTGGCTGGACCAATGGTAATTCTTGGCATAACCATTGGAATGATAATCCCCATTGCAATTAAAAGTGCTGAAATTGTTAAACGTTTTACTGAGTTTGTTTTCATTAAAACTGCCTCCTGAAGGTGTCATGACACCTTTTGTTTTTCTCAAGTGTAGCTGAACAGCCGCAATGTGTCAAGACACATAAAAGAACTTTCTGTTATTTCTCATAAATAACAGAAAGTTCTTTTTTATACTGGTTTATTTTTTTCTAAAGCATTACTTAGACGAGCGAATTCTTCTAAAGACAATGTTTCACCACGTCTAGAAGGATCAATTTCTGCTTCAGCTAGGCTCTCTTTTAGCCAAGCCACCGTTTGTTCATCTTTCCCATAAAAATGCGTTAAGTTATTCCACAATGTTTTACGTCTTAATTGGAAACTGGCTTTGGTTAATTTGAAAAATTCTTTTTCATTGGTCACTGTCACCGCTGGTGTAGCACGGCGCGTCAATTTAATAATCGCCGAGTCAACATTGGGTTGCGGCACAAAAACTGTTTTTGGCACAATAAAGGCGACACTTGCTTCCATAAAATATTGGACAGCAATTGATAATGAGCCATAAGCTTTCGTTCCTGGTTTAGCAGCAATTCGATCAGCGACCTCTTTTTGCATCATCACAACCATTTCGGCTACATCTAAAGAAGATTCTAAAAAATGCATCATAATTGGCGTAGTAATATAGTAAGGTAGGTTAGCTACCACTTTAATCGGATACTTCTCTTGAAAAACTTGGTTGGTTGTCTCGACCAAATCAGCTTTTAAAACATCCTGATGAACCACTGTCACATTATCATAGCGACTTAAGGTATCCGCTAAGACAGGAATCAAGCGATCATCAATCTCAAAAGCCACAACTTGTGCTGCGTTCATCGCTAATTGCTCTGTTAATGCACCAATTCCAGGCCCGACTTCGACAACATTTGTCTGCTGATTAATTCCCCCTGTTTCTACAATTTTTCTTAAAATATTAGGCTCTGTCAAAAAATTTTGACCTAAACTCTTTTTAAATGAAAATCCATGTTTTTTTAGTATTTCTTTGGTTCTGGATGGTGTGGCAATTTCTTTATAGTCCGTCACGCTTGTTCCTCCATGTAGTTATTCTTCGTTTGCAAGTTCTTTTAAAATACGTGTCATGCTTTCTTTCAATTCTGCTTCTGTAATCCGAAACATGCTTAACCGTTTGACTAACTGTTTGCTATTTGTATAGCCAATTCTTAGGTCATCTCCTAATAATTCACGGTATTTTTTGGCATTTGCTCCCGCTATTAAACCATATTCAACTAGTGTTTGTCTAGGAATTTCTTGATAGTCTTCATCAGCTTGAACAGGTGTTACGACTTTTTTTAATGCTTCAATAATTGCTTCATCACTAGCATGTTCAACCCCTAGGCTACCGCCATTTTTTTTAGGCACTGCGACTTTTCTTGATAAAAAAGCATGCTTTGCATCAGGGACAACTTCCATTATTGTTTTACGAATTTTTTCGCCCGAATAGTCTGGATCTGTAAAAATAATCACGCCTCTCGTTTCTTGTGCGTGTTCAATTTGTGTCAAAATTTCATCATTGATAGCAGAGCCAATCGTTTCAATCGTATCCGCTGCAACTACCTCTTGGATGCGGCGTGTGTCGTCTTTTCCTTCAACGACAATGATTTCTGCAACTTTCATTTTTTCCTTCATTTATCTATCCGAAACAAGCGATGAGCGTTGACTCTCGTTTGTTCTGCCACTTCTTCAAAGGTTAGTTGTCGTAATTCAGCAATTTTTTCCACTACGTATCGTGTATAGCCTGGTTCATTCCGTTTACCACGATAAGGAACGGGAGCTAAATAGGGTGCATCTGTTTCCACCAACATTCGTTCAAGTGGTACCGCCATCGCCGCTTCTTGAACATCCAACGCCTTTTTAAACGTTACGACTCCACTAAAAGAAATATGCAAACCTAAATCTAAAAATTTCTTCATCCACTCGGCATCACCACTGAAACTATGCATGATTCCACCAATATCTGAAATTTTTTCATCTTTTAAAATTCGATAGGTATCTTCTAATGCCTCTCTCGTATGCACACTAAACGGTAAATTCATTTCCCGAGCAATCGCAATTTGGCGGCGAAAGACTTTTTCTTGCACCTCTTTAGGATCCTCCATCCAGTAATAATCAAGACCGATTTCACCTAATGCGACAATTTTTGGCAACGTTAATTGTTCTTGTAATCGTCGTTCAACCTCTGGCGTATAGCTACCCGCTTCTGTTGGATGCCAACCAATGATACTATAAATATTGGCATATTCCTGACTAAGTAAAAGAGATTTTTCAATCGTTGGTTCATCAAAACCGATCACGGCCATCTCTGTAACACCCAATTCTTGGGCATGTGCAATCGTTTCTGGAATATCATCATTAAATTGTTCTGCATTCAAATGTGTATGTGTATCAAAAATCATTATGATTGCCTCCTTTATCTCCTCTCTACTTTATCATATTTCTTGAAAAATCTGAATGACTAGGCGACAAGATTCGCCATTTCCTCATAAACAGCGCTTGCATTTATGCTAAAAGTAACGTATACTATTCAGTCATGTTATTAAAAGGAGGAATCTCCATGACCGATGAAAAAATTTATGAACAACAGCATTTAACAACGGTTTATCATGAGCTGCAAGCGGCTAAAAAAGTTTACGAAGAGCAATTGGCGAACACAATGAAAGATGGCAAACATATGCTAGAAGAATTTGATCGCGATTCTAAGCTGAATTTTGATAGTTATGCCGATAATCTAGAAACGTTTGCCATGTTGGAAATGAAGAACCGTGAAATTGATCAATGGAACTTAAAAAATGAAGCAACGGCTAAAAATTTAGACAAAGTGAAACGCCTATTACAAGTTCCTTATTTTGGCAAAATTGGCGTGACTTTTGAAGACAGCCCTGAAGAGCCAGAAAATTTTTATATTGGCGTAAACGATTTTACTTCTTTAGAAGAAGAAACGCGCATTCACGATTGGCGCTCACCGATTGCTTCGTTATTTTATGACAATGTTTTAGGGAAAACAGCCTACATGGCACATCAACAAACCATTCCTGTACAACTTGATTTGAAAAGACAGTTAATTATTGAAAAAGATCAATTAATCAACTATTTTGACACAACCATTGCGATTCAAGATGATGTGTTATTGCATTCTTTAGAAGAAGATGCTTCTCCTTACATGAAGGACATTACGACAACCATTCAACAAGAACAAAATCAAATAATTCGTGACGAAACGCAGCCACTCCTACTAGTCAACGGGATTGCTGGTAGTGGGAAAACGTCTGCGATTATGCAACGGATTGCTTATTTACTTTATCAACATCGAGCAGAAATTACAGCGGATAATATTTTATTACTTTCACCAAATTCAACATTTATTGATTATATTTCTCAAGTTTTACCGAATTTAGGCGAACGAAATCCCTTGAATTTGACTCTTTTACAATTTTTGCGCTTCACTACCAAAGAAGCATGGCCAATGGAAGAAGAAACGGACTATTTCGAACGCATTACTCGCTCTGAGGTAACGGAGCAAGAGCACGTTATTCGTTCAAAAGAATTTGCAACGTTTCTTTTAAGCAATCCTGAAAAAGCAGTTGTGCAGCCACATTTTTTCCGTCCTTTAACTTTTAAAAAGCAGACCTTATTTACTTCAGAAACAATTTTTAAACTTTATCAAGAAACACCAGCTGACTTGAGTATTCGCCAACGAATTTCAGCCACAAAAGAAAAATTAACCAGTCTTTGGACACGGTACTTATTAAAACAAGCCCATTCTAAAAAAATGTTGGATCAATTCCAAGATTTAACAGAAGCTGAACAAGTTCGTTATTTTGGCACAGTGATTACCGAAGATAATGAAAAACATCTGGCTGATTTTGCTTTAAAACGTTTGAAGAAAAAATATCGCTCTATTACTGCCGCTATTAAAAATGATGCTTGGCTAGATCAATGGGCCTTTTTTGAAACGTTTTATTCTTTATTCACTGAAAAATCGTATCAAAAAGAGACAGCTATTTTCACAGCCGATGAAATTGTGGCCCTTATTTTGGTGAAACATGCATTTATTGAAAACCTCGCCAACCAGCAAATGGCTTTTATCCTAGTCGATGAAGTCCAAGATTATACAGAAGCCCAATTATTATTACTGCTGACACTTTTCCCTAAAGCTAGTTTTACTTTAGCTGGTGATGAAAATCAAGCCATTTTTAATACAGCCATTGAATTTTCTGAAGCTCATGATTTATTGGTTAACGAAACCAGCCGTTCTGTTGGAACGTATCAATTATTAAACAGTTACCGTTCAAGTAAAGAAATTACACGACTCTTCCAAACATTAGGCACTCAACCAGAGCAATTAACCATTGTGCCCATCCGGCATGATGGAGGAAAACCGACATTTATTCCTTGTGACTCTGCGTCTGACTATCTTAAAGCAATCGTCACTTCCATTGCAACTTTTGATCCGAAAGAAAGCACCGCCATTATTACTAAAACTTTTGCAGAAAAAGAACAATTAACAAAAGAACTCAGTGCTTCTCTTTCATTGGAAGAGCATCCGTCACTGCAAGTTTTATCAATTGATATGGCAAAAGGTCTAGAATTTGATAATGTAATTCTTCATAACCCAAATGTTAATCGTTATTCCGACAATAAACGAGATAAAAAAATCCTGTATACTGCTATTTCTCGTGGAATGAAACGGGTCGTTTTACCTTATACCGGCACACTTTCTGAATGGTTTACACCTTACTTGGCATCCCAGTAACTGAGACTTAAGGCGGATTTTATTTTTAGAAAAACCACTTATAATAGACGAGTAGGCACTGCTTTTTAATTAGCAGACCTACTCGTTTGTTGTCTCTTAAGTTGAGAGGAGCGTGATAAGGTGAAACAATCACCTGATTTAGAAAATTTTTTAAAAACCTCTATCCAAAAAAATGTAACTATTGAGCGAAAACAACAAAACCAAACCATTTGGCACTGGCTACTGCTTATTTTATTTGGCTTACTAACTTTTGGCTCACTGACACAGCAGTTACTCCTAATTGGCTTGTTTACACTTATTTCCGCTATTGTTAAAGGTCCCTTAATGCTCGTCTGGGGAACCATCTATTCGGCGTTAGTGGCTTTGTTTCCACCTTTTGCTTTAGTCCTATCTTTACTTTTTTTTATAATTAATTTAGGCACCGTTATGAAAAGTTGGCGTATTACTTTAACAAGTGCTTACTTTTATCTAATTCCTTTAGGTTTTAGTCTCTTGAAAACGACCGACTGGGTATCAACGCCTTATTTCCTGACAGGCTTGGCTTTGTTAAGTATTTTAGGACTGCATTTTATATTAGAGTGGCTCTATAAAAATAATAGCTTAGGTCGTTTACTCACGTGGCAAATTATTAGTGTCCCTTTTTCACTCTTACTGATCATTTTACCAAGTCGCCTAACGAAAGGCCGTTTTGGTAAAAAACGAATACCTAAAAAAGTGAAACTCTAAAATAGAAAAGCCTAGGAAAAATCGCAAATGATTTTTCTAGGCTTTTCTTCGATTCTTTTAATTTAAAAATTCGTTGATTTTTGATTTTAGGACGTCGATAATATTATTTACTTCTATATCGCCACTTTCTATTTTTTTCCACAAAACAAAGCCCCAAATAATTATATTTATCGTAACTAAAGCACCAATAATACGTTTATTCCTAGCAGATGTATAGGCCTTTCTCCATTTTGGATCATTTTTACGTCTTTTTAAAAATTCATAAGTATGATAAGCCATCAAACTTCCCCCACATCAAATCACTTTTCTTCTAGTATACAAAAAAAGTAGTAAAGATAAAAGGTTACAATTCACCTTTTATCTTTACTACTTATGCTTTTATGCGATTCCTGCACCATTTGGCATTTCTTTTGGTGCTTCAACAATTTGAAGTTTCCCTTCTGGTGATTCAGCTGAAAGAATCATTCCTTGGCTAATTTGACCACGCATTTTTCTTGGTTTTAAGTTAGCCACAATAACTACTTTTTTGCCAATTAGCGCAGCTGGATCTGGATAAAATTCAGCAATACCTGAAAGAATTTGACGATGGTTTTCATCTCCAGCATCTAAACGGAATTGCAATAATTTATCTGCTCCTTTGACTTTTTTGCAGTCAATAACTTCGGCAACTTTTAATTCCACTTTATCGAAATCATCGTACTTAATTTGTTTTTCTTTCGTTGAAACTAACGTTGTTTCTTCTGGATTCCATTTAATATCCTCTTCTGTAGCACTTTCGCTTTGAGACATTTTCTTTTGAATATACGTTACTTCTGTTTCAATTTCTAAACGTGGGAAAATAGGTGTTCCTTTACTTGTTACTGTTACGTCTGTTGGGAACTCACCAAAATGAATATTTTCCATGTTCATTGTTTCTGGATCTAAGCCTAATTGTTCGAAAATTTTCCCTGGTGTTTCTGTCATGACTGGTTGCAATAAGATTGCCACAATTCGTAAGCTTTCCGCTAAATGGATCATGACACTTTCTAATTCGTTGCGTTTCTCTTCTTCTTTAGCCAATACCCAAGGCGCTGTTTCATCAATATATTTATTTGCACGAGAAACTAGCGTCCAGATTTCTGCAATGGCCGTATTAAATTCCATTTTTTCCATTGCTTCATGATATTTTCCAATAACATTCGCCGCAGTTGTCGATAGTTCACTATCAAATGGGGTAACTTTTGAAGCATAGGCTGGTACTTTGCCATCACAATATTTATTAATCATCGCAATTGTTCGATTCAACAAGTTTCCTAAGTCATTAGCTAAATCATAATTTAAGCGAGAAACGAAATCTTCTGGCGTAAAGACGCCATCACTACCAAATGGAATTGCTCGTAATAAATAGTAACGTAACGCATCTAGACCGTAGCGTTCTACTAACATTTCAGGGTAAACAACATTTCCTTTAGATTTAGACATTTTTCCGTCTTTCATCAATAACCAACCATGTCCAAAGACTTTTTTCGGTAATGGTAAATCCAAGGCCATTAACATAATTGGCCAATAAATCGTATGGAAACGCACGATTTCTTTCCCAACCATTTGCACGTTCGCAGGCCAATATTTTTGGAATAATGAATCATCTTCTGAGCCATAACCTAGTGCTGTAATATAGTTTGATAACGCATCAATCCATACGTAAACCACATGTTTTGGATCATTTTTTAATGGAATTCCCCAAGAGAAAGTCGTTCTTGAAACGGCTAAATCTTCTAATCCTGGTTTAATGAAGTTATTTAGCATCTCATTTTTACGAGATTCTGGTTGAATAAATTCTGGATGTTCTTCGTAATATTGTACCAAGCGATCCGCATATTTACTCATGCGGAAGAAATAGGATTCTTCTTTAACTAATTCGACTTCGTGACCACTTGGTGCTTTCCCACCAATGACATTGCCTTCATCGTCACGATATGCTTCAGCTAATTGTGTTTCAGTGAAAAATTCTTCATCAGAAACTGAATACCAACCTTCATATTCTCCAAGGTAGATATCTCCTTGTTCTACTAAACGATCAAAAATTTGTTGCACGGCTGCCATGTGATAATCATCCGTTGTCCGAATAAATTTATCATAGCTGATATCTAATGTTTTCCATAATTTTTGAACATCTGCTGCCATTTTATCAACGTACTCTTTTGGTGTCACATTCAACTCAGCAGCTTTTTTTTCAATTTTTTGGCCATGTTCATCCACACCTGTTAAATAAAATACATCAAAACCCATTAAACGCTTGTAACGGGCCATTGCATCGCAGGCGATTGTTGTATATGAATTCCCAATATGTAACTTCCCACTTGGGTAATAAATTGGGGTGGTAATATAAAATGTTTCTTTCTGTGACATACAGAAAAAACCTCCTTTAGTCATTTTCCTAAACCCTCAGGATTTACTCCTAAACAGTATACCATAATTAGACATTATTAAACTATATTTCTTGTCGGTTTTCTCTTGAAAATGAAGAAAATGCCAGAAAGAAAAGAGAGAAACACCTGTCTATTTGACAAGTATTCCTCTCTTTTTTCGTTCACTTTTATTCTTTTGTCTCGAAACGAACGATACTATGGTGTCGTCCATAAAAGAAATAAATAGCCAAACCAATCACTACGGCTATGCCAAATACTTGCCAAGTAGCTAAAGACAATTGGAACATCAAAGCCGCGCAAACCACGATTGAAATTAATGGTAGAACCGGCACAAGTGGTACTTTAAATTCACCTGCTTGCGGTTCTCCTTTCATTGTTCGTAATTTGATAATTCCTAAAGCGAGAAACATCAGATAAAAGAGTGTCACGATATTTGTAAGTTCAGCCAACATCTCCATTGGAACAACACCAGCAAAAACCATTGCTAAAAATCCAGCTACATAGGTTGCATTCTTAGGTGTGTGCCGCTTCTCATCGATTTTGCTCATAAACTGCGGCAATAATCCATCTTTACTAATCGCATAAATCACACGGGCTAAACTGTACATCATCGCAATCGTCACTGTTAATAAGGTTAAAATAGCACCAACTGAAATGATTGTCGCAATTGCGCCATGATTAATGAAGCGCATCGCAAAAGCCACCGGATCCTTGACCCCTAAATCCGTAAATGGAACAATCCCAGTTAAAACTAACGTAACAACAATATATAACAATGTTGAAATAATAATGGAACCAATAATCCCTTTTGGAATATCTTTTTTCGGATTCTTCACTTCCTCCGCGGCCATGCTAACCGCATCAAACCCTAGAAAGGCAAAGAAAACTAAGGCAGCACCACTGAAAACGCCTGAAAAACCATAAGGAATAAATGGTTGCCAGTTCGTTGGTTTCACAAAAAAGATCCCAACGAGAACAAATAATAAAATAATCCCAAACTTCACGAAAACCATTAAGTTATTTAAACGTAACGCTGTTTTCGCTTCTAAAGATACCCAAAAAGTTACGGCTACAACGACCAACATGGCAATCAAATCAATATATGTACCATTTGTTGGATTATAAGCGCCACTTAACGCTTGCGGCAAAGAAAAACCTAAGCTATCCAAAAAGCCATGGACATAGCCTGACCAACCTGAAGCAACGGATGAAACCGCCAAGAAAAATTCACAAATAATCATCCAACCAGTCATCCAAGCCACAATTTCTCCAAAGACCACATACATGTAGGCATACGGCCCACCAATGACCGGAATACGCGATGCAAATTCTGCATAGCATAAACCAGATAAAATAATCGCGGCTGCTGCTACCAGAAATGATAAGACGAGCCCTGGACCTGCATAGCGTTCCGCTGCGACACCTGTCACAACAAAAATCCCTGTTCCTACTACAGCCCCAATTCCTAGAAAAATTAAGTCCATCGTCTTAAGATTTTTTTTCATCCCACCACTGTCATTGACAGGCACAGTGATTTCTTTTTTTCTGAAAATAGACATGTGTTTACCCCCGTAAAAAAAATAAGCGTAAATAAACTATTTACGCTTTCATATACCCTAAAAGAATACCACCTAGAATAACAAAAATGCAACCAAAAATAACATAAAACATTTCTTTTTTTGATTTTCTTTCGCCTAAAAGGAAGATGCCCCCAAGAGTCGAAATAATAATCCCCATTTGTGATAAAGAGAAGCTAATAGCTAAGCCAATTTCACGCATGGTTAATAACATACAAATATTTCCTAAGCCCCAAAGCAGACCCGTCGTCATATTCATCCAAACAAAACGATCAACTTTGACTTTTTTGAAGGCAAAGAAACTAGCCCCCACTAACATACCAATACTTTGTGGCAAAATAATTCCCCACGGATCTAAACCAGTGGCATTAATAATGATGGTATAGACACCATACCCAACTGTTGAGAAAATCAAGGCCCGAATCCCTTTATTAAAATCTAACATACTGTTTGAGGTTTTCGGTTGACTGTCATCATCTTGTCGAGCTGTTAAATACACCCCAAAAACTAAAAAGGCTAAAGCGATAAAGCCTACAACAAAGTCTTTTGTTTTTGTCCATTCATGGAAAAAAACAGCCCCTGCAACGGTATTAACAACTAACTGCATCCCAGTTGAAATTGGTAAGCCAACTGAAACGCCCATATATTTCATGCTATGAAATTGTTGATTCTGTCCCAAACTCCAGAATAAACCAGATATAAATCCAACAATTAATGTGGCTGTCGTCAACGTAGGCTGGATAACAAAAAAGACAACAATTGAAAATAGTAATGCGCCGATTGTCATACCTAACGTTTGTTGATTGGCGCTTCCACCAATTTTACCGCTGACTAAACCAATACTGCCCCACGCAATCATGGGCACTAAAGCGATAAGTAAACTCATAATATTCTCCTAACAAATTTATTTCATTTCATTCTAACAATAAAAACGTTTTCTAAACAACTAAGAAGAGTAAGAGAAGTTAGCAAGAAAGTTTTAATAAATAAAAAAAGGCCTATCACCTCTTTAATTTGCTGATAGACCTACTTTTTATTTCACTTCATTATAATAACTGAGGGAAGGGAAAAACAATGTCATCGTCGTACCTTGCCCTTCTGTCGATTCGACTGTTAAATCATGACCTAACTTTTTCGCTAAGCTATGGGCCAAATACAGGCCAAGACCAGTCGAATGCTGTTCACTTTTCCGCCCGTTTTCTCCAGTAAATCCTTTATCAAAAATGCGTCGTTGATCTTGCATCGGAATGCCAATCCCAGAATCTTTTAAAGATAAATAAATACCTTGTTTATTTTTGGAAATTAGAACCGTAATTGTGCCGCCTTCTGGCGTATACTTGACTGCATTACTTAATAATTGGCGGAAAATAAAAATGACCCATTTTCGGTCGGTTAAAACCGCTTCATCTTCTCCTTCAATTGAGAATTGCAATCTTTTTTGGATAAAATAATTTGCCTGCGTACGAACAACAGATTGCACAATTTCTTTTAAAGAATATTCTTGGAGTAAATAATCTCGAGAAAAGCTGTCCAGTCTAGCATAATATAGGACTTGCTCGACATATTCATCAATTTTCCCTAACTCATTTTCCAATAGATAATATTTTTTCTCTGGAATATCATCTTCGACAGATTGTACCAGTAAAGTGATAGCCGCTAGGGGGACTTTGATTTCATGAACCCAAGAGTCAATGTAATCTTTTTGGTCCTGTTGGTTGTTAATTGCTTGCTGCATGGTTTGTTGGTGCTCTTGCAATAAACCGTTAATATACGTTTGGACAAGTAGCTCTTCTTCTTTTTCTGCTGTATTCAAATATTCTTGTAAAGAAGGCGGCTCTTTTTCCGTTGCCAACGAAAGCCACCACTTACGTTTTAAATAATAATCAATTGTTAAAAATAGCGATAAAAACACACTTTGCAGTAAAAAGATATAGCCAACCACTGTCCAATCTAAGCGGACATTAGGAGCCAACCATAAAATAAAACAAGTTAAGAACAGAAAAAATAACCAACCAATTAGTAATAACCAGCGATCTTTTAAATACTTTAGAATGGTCATTGTCTACTCCTATCTAGGGCACCATATAACCGACGCCCACTTTGGTTTCAATATAGCCAGCAATCCCTGCTTGCTCAATTTTTTTTCGTAAACGATTGATATTTACCGTCAACGTATTGTCATCCACAAAACGTTCATCGTCCCATAAAGCGCGCAATAGTTTTTCACGTGTTAAAATTTTTCCGTGCTTTTTCATTAAAAGATACAGTAATCGGTATTCATTTTTACTTAAATCGATCATTTCGCCTTTGATTTCCATTCGTCCATTGTCCACATTTAAAGTAATGCCATTATGTGAAAGCACTTCACTATCTGTATCGGAATAGTTATAAGAGCGGCGCAACAAAGCATTGATTTTAGCAATTAAAACATCTATCTGGAACGGTTTTGTAACAAAATCATCCGCGCCCATGTTCATCGCCATAATCATATCCATATTGGTACTACGACTCGAAATAAAAATAATTGGTACTTTAGAAACTTCACGAATTTTTTGACACCAATAGTACCCGTCGTACACAGGTAAATTAATATCCATCAAGACTAATTGAGGATTCTCCTCTTGAAAATCATCCAATACATCATTAAAATCGGTTGTTCCAATCGTTTCAAATTGCCATTTTTGTAATTCCTCGCTAATTAACTCTCGAATGGTTGTTTCATCTTCGACAATCATGATTTTAGCCATGCAATCCCACCTCTTTTATTTCTAAATTTTCATCTTTCTTATCCTAACAAACTTCATTCTTTTTGGATATAGGACTTTATGATGATTTTTACACTATTTCAAAAATAGGCGCTAATAATTCCCATTCTGATAACATGATGAATTTACCAACAAAAGCAAAAATACCATCTAATAATAACACAGACATATTAATTCCTAATACAATAGAAGCTTTTTCGACAATTGGCATGGACTTTTTATTTTTCAAAATAAGATATAAAACAAAGTTCGTTCCATAAGTAAAAACTGTTAACAACACAATTAACTCAATCATTTTACCACTTCCTATTTTGGACTTTTCATTTTTCCTTCAATAATTTACTACTCTTAATTATAGCATAATCTTATAAAAAAATCGGCAGAGTCCTAACCCTTAAGATAAACAACAAAATAGAAGCAGCCTCTTTGGAACTCGCAAGAATCGAGCTTTTTTTAAGAGTTGAAGGTCTTGATCCTTAAAAGACACGTCCTTCAACTCTAGTATGTTCCATGTATTGGAATTGATACCAACGTACCAAAGTGTAGTGGATCAGACAACCTCAGTTTTTCTAATGATTATATTTGTCATACACTTCTTTTAACTGGTTTAAATCTATTTTTTTCATTTGGTACAATTTTTTGGTCACTTCATTTGCTCTAGCTGGATTTGAGTCAGATAAATAACGTTTCAGTTCAGGATTGCCTGTTTGCCAACTGACTCCAAATTGATCTTCCATCCAGCCACACGGCCATTCTTTCCCTTTAGCAGTCACTTGTTGCCATAGTCGATCTATTTCCTCCTGATTTTCACAATCAATATAAATGGAGAAAGCCATGGTAAAATCAAAGTCATGTTTATCTCGTGCATCCATTACTCGAAACGGTTGCTCCTGTAATGTGAAAAGTGCTTGCGCAATGTTCCCATCTTCATATTCAACTTTTTCAATTATTTCGCCTGGACCGAAAATCGCCAACCATTCTGATAGAGCTTTGGCTGCTTCGCCATATTTTTCATTAGCAAACATAAAGGTTGGTACAATTGTTTGTTCTTTTCCTGAAAAAGACACTTGCCAAGAGACCCCAAATTTGTCCACTACCCAACCATATAAAGGACTAAAAGGATATTCCCCAAAAGGCATCAAAATCTGTCCGTCTGCTGTTAAATTTTTCCACAACGTTTCTGTTTGTGATAACGTTTTACATTCAACAAAAAATGAACTAGCTGGTGTAAAGGAAAATTCTGGTCCGCCATTTAAACCAATGATTGTTTGGTTCGCCAAGGTAAATTCAATGGTCATTAATGATGTTCCTTGAGGTTGATGCTCCTCATTAACGTAGTTCGTTTTACTTAGAATCGCACCTTTTTCAAAGATTGTTGTATAGAAGTTAGCAGCTTCTTCCGCTTGTGTGTCAAACCATAAACATGGTGAAAATTTAGGCATTGTGGTTCCCTCCTTCGTTTTCTTTAGTGTAGTCAAAGATTGATAAATAAACAAAGAGAACGTTTTAGTATTTATTCATTTCCGTCTGATAGAATCGATAAATTGCTTGTTTTACTTCTTGAAGCAAGGAGGATTTTAAATGTCCCCGTGTCAAAAAATAAAAGGAACGCCAATACTTTTCACCTAACGTTTGGAAAGGAATTTTTTCAGTAATCGCCTTTCTTGAAAGCAACGATTGCCCCATGCCCAATTCCAACATTTTAACAATCATTTCATTATTTTTAACCGTCATGAGTGTTGGGCTTTGATTACTTTCTTCTAAATACTGTTGGGTATAATGAAAAACCCCAGAATCCTTTTCACGTACCAACCAATTCTGATTGTCAGGGTTCCCAGCTAAAACCAATTGATCCTGAATAATTTCTTCACGAGTTGCTCCTTTCGTAATTAATGGTTTTTCGATAAAGCCAAAATCAACTTGATGTTTTTCAACTTTTTCCACTACTTCTTCTGAATTGTTCATTTCTAAAACAAAATTGATCGTTGCATACTGTGTCTGTAAATGCTGCATCAGTTGCGGCAAATAATAAACTGCAAAAGTATTAGACGCAGCAATTCGGCAAGTTTCTTTAGGTAATCTCGCCTGATGAAGAGCTGTTAATGTTTCTTGCCAATCATCAGCTAAATTTAGCAAACGATTATACAAGACTTCCGCTTGCCTAGTAGGGACTACATCTTGTCGACCTTTTCTTAAAAACAATGAACAGCCTAATTCTTCTTCTAATTGTTTGATTTGATTAGAAACGGCTGGTTGTGATATATATAGGCAGGTAGCTGCTTTGGAAAAGTTCATTTGCTCATACACAATTTGAAAAGTCTTTAATAATTTAAACATAGGTATCCTTTCGATAACTTTCTATTATAAATATTATTTTAACTATTTATTTCTCAAATGTAAAAAATTTCGTTATACTGGAAGTAATGAACAAGAAAGAGAGATTTTTTCAATGAAAAATTCAGAAAATGATTATATCCAATCTTTATTACAAATTCTTCCCGGCTTGCTAACAGCTTTCCTTGTCGCCTCCCTTAGCAAGTTTTTTGCCATCTGGTTACCTAGCTTAGGCGCCGCAACGATAGCTATTTTACTAGGAATCTTTTTGGGAAATACCTTTGTTCGCGGTGCCAATTTAAATCGCGGAACCAAAGTAGCCGAAAGTAAATTACTAGAATTTTCTGTTGTTTTATTGGGAACCACCGTGACCTTTCAAACGATTGCCCAAATTGGCTTACAAGGTGTCGCATTTATTCTCATTCAAATGTCGCTGACCATTATTTTTGCCTATTTGATCGGTAAAAAACTGGCTTTTTCTGATAATATGTCTTTATTGATGGCTGGTGGTAATGCCGTTTGTGGATCCTCTGCCATTGCTTCGATTGCTCCAGCAATTCAAGCAGATGAGGAAGAAAAAGGCCAAATCATTACTTTAGTAAACTTATTAGGAACCGTTTTAATGTTGACCTTACCCATTTTAAGTGGGATTCTCTATGGTACCAATTTGTTAGCTCGTAGCGCACTAATCGGAGGGACTTTACAATCAGTTGGTCAGGTTGTCGCCAGTGCCAATATGGTCAATGAGAACGCAGTTCAACTTGCGATGCTCTTTAAAATTATGCGAATTGTCCTACTCGTAGCAGTTGTCTATTTATTTGGACGTTTCAAGCAAAGTAAGACGGCAGAATCAGAAGCTGAGTTGGTAGAAGTCACCAAAAAAAGCAGTGCCCTACCTTGGTATGTAGTTGGCTTTTTCATTGCCTGTGTCTTTAATAGTTTGATTCATTTCCCCGTTGTGATCAGTGAGACTGCTCATTTCTTTAGTTCTTGGTTTGAAATTACTGCCTTGGCAGCAATCGGGTTACGACTCGATTTTAAAAAGTTTTTCCAAGAAGGTAAACGTTTCTTAATCTATGGTTTATCAGTAGGAACTGTTCAAGTCGTCCTAGCCATTTTGTTGTTGGCACTGTTACAGTTCTAATGAGGTCGGGACAGAAGCGTTTAACTCCGAGAAATAAGAAGGAATTTCCGAAAATTGTTCTGTAATTTTTGGAGACCAAGTAGGTATTGTTCATCATCGAAACACTACGTTCTTCGTGATTCTCAACAATTTCGGCTTATTTCCGAAGGAGTTGCTTTTGTTCCCGCCGTTTATCAGTTTTTGAGCGTGGAGCAAAAATCCAAAGTGATTTTTGTCCCACGCTCATTTCAGCTTATTCATGCTATTATGAATAAGGTTTTATTAACTTAAAGGAGTTTTTCGATGTTATTTAGTATTAAAAAAAGCGAATGGTTAGGCAATGAACAAAATGATCTCTTTGCCGGTCTCGTTTCTTCTGTCGCCATTTTACCAGAAGTAATCGGGTTTGCAATTATTGCTGGTGTTCACCCGCTTTCTGCAGTGTTTGCTTCAGCTGTTACTTTACTTGTGATTACTTTTACGGGCGGCCGTCCGGCAATGGTTTCGGCGTCTGCTGGCTCAATGGCCTTAGTCCTTGCAGGCTTAATTCAAGCACATGGTTTGTCATACATGCTTGCTGCGACTATTTTAACAGGCTTTCTACAATTTATTTTAGGTTATTTAGGTATCCATAAATTAATGCGCTTTATTCCCAAGACAGTGATGTACGGATTCGTCAATGCGTTAGCCATTTTAATTTTCATGGCGCAAGTACAACAATTGCCTCATCAAACACTGTGGTCCTACGGCATGATTATCTGTAGTATCTTACTTATTTATCTATTACCTAAGTTTATTACAATCGTGCCTCCTGCTTTAATTGTTATTTTATTCATGACTATCCTGTCCTATTTTTTAAAAGGTCATTTGCAAACGGTAGGTGATCTTGGTGAAATGAGTCAGTTTCATCCAGCGATCCGTTGGCCTAATGTACCCGTCAACTTAGAAACGTTGTGGATTATTTTACCTAGTTCTGTTGCCTTAGCAATGGTCGGGTTAATTGAATCTTTATTGACGATCCCCATTGTGGACAAAATGACAACGAGCCAAAGTGATAGCCAACGAGAAGTTAAGGCGCAAGGATTCGCTAATATAATTACCGGCTTTTTTGGTGGCCAAGCTGGCTGTGCGATGATCGGGCAAGCGGTCATTAATGTTAAATCAGGGGGACGAAAACGGCTTTCTACTTTGATTTCAGGTATTACCCTCCTTCTATTCATTTTTGTTTTTAAATCCGTGATGGTAGCCATTCCTACAGCTGCATTGATTGGGATCATGATGACAGTGGCAGTCGACACCTTTGATTGGGAAAGTTTACAGCTTTTCCGAACTTTTGAAATTACTGAAATTGTTATTTTACTCGTGACAGTGGGTGTGATCGTCTATACGCATAATTTAGCGATTGGAATTATTCTAGGTGTTCTTTTAAGTGGTCTTCTTTATCATTTTTTCAAAAAAGAACCAAAAAAAAGTTGCTAGCTTTAGCAACTTTTTTTATTTTTCCCAATATTTCTTCAACGCTTCTTTTTCTATTTTCTTAATGAACGCATCTTTGCCATCCATATATTTATCAATGCTATCGGGGTGTGCTTGGGCCAATTGCTTTTTTAATGTACCATAGGTTGTAGCAATTGCCGGATTTTCTCGTAAATAATTTCGAAAAGCAAGATGGCGCAAAATTTCTTGCGTATTGTCAAACTGATAAATATGCACATGATGTGTTCTTTTTATCGGGCCTTTTCGTAAATAACGACGTCCTGATAGCCCAAATTCCCCCATATATTCATAACCGATTCTTTCAAATTCCCCTTGTAACAGGTCTACTTTTTCAATTTCTTCAACAATGACCAAAAAATCAATAATTGGTTTGGCTGCTAAATTAGGCACAGATGTGCTACCGATATGTTCAACTTTAAGACAATTTTCCTTTAGAATCTGTTTCAACGCTTGGGCTTCTTCTTCAAACTGTTCCACCCAGGCTGGTTGGTATTCAGTAACGATTACCCGCATGATTTCTTCCCTCTTTTCTATATCCGTTTCATATGTAAAATAGGAAACGGATTTCCTTGAGGATCTTCCTTTGATTCACCAATTACTTGAAACCCTTGAGATTGATAGAACTTCACAGCCCCTTCATTTTGTTTATTGGCATCAACAAAGACAATTGATTCTTGCTCTATTAACTTTTTGATAATTTCTCCACCATAGCCTTTACGAAAATAGACTGGGTCAATAAATAACATTTCCAACGTTTGTTGATTTGTTCCACTAAAGCCCACACATTTCTGTTCTTCATTTAACCACATACTTAATTGAACTTGTTGAAAATAATCAGGTAAAACTACTTCGATTTTATCAATATCTGCCTGACTCAAAAACAAATGGGTAGCTTCTACTGAAGAACGCCATAGAGAAATTAATTGAGGATAATCGTTTTTTTTTTACTTCTTTTTGGTTCAGCATTTTTAATTCCTCCCTATCTAATAAACAAAGTATACCACATTTTGTCTCTCTCAATTCCATAAAAAATAGTCAAATCAACCGTGTTTTTTCTGTCGATTTGACTGTCTCTCTCTATTAACTCTGATGGCTAAACAAGTAAACTAATCAAAGCCACGATAGCTAAACCGCCTTGTGTTAAAATGATTTTTTTATCACTAGTTAAGCTACCGTACGCCGCCACTAAAATAATATAAATCAATAAAAATTTTGTCATCTCCATCGTTGCTTGCGCAAAATAGACACTATAAATAAGTCCTGCACCGATTAGTCCATTATAGATTCCTTGATTTTTAAACAATGTAGTGACTGATTTTCTTTGTAACTCTTGCTTATCCATTTTAAAAACACGGCTTGTTGTCTCAGATGTTGGTACAATCGTTTCTAAATACATAATGTAGAAAAATTCTACAGCCACCAAGGTTACTAAAATTGTTGAAATTAATGTCATCTGCTCCCTCCTCCCATTCCTTTGAACGAAGTAATTTTATGTAATTTTTGCTATGATGTAAATAGATATGCCTAGCCTTAACGAAAGGAAGAAACCTATGACTTTTCAAGAAACTATTAGCGCCTATATCCAAGAACGTTATCAGATAACGCCCGATTTTCCTTTTAAAAAACACCCAGACTATCTCGTCTTTCGTCATCCTAGAAATGCGAAATGGTTTGCTTTAATTATGCCACTGGATGCACAACTGCTCGGCGCTACCGAGAATAAGCAGCTCACTATTTTAACCGTTAAACTTGCGCCTGAATTGATTGCCTTATTAAAGAACCAACCTGGCTATTTTCCTGCCTATCATATGAATAAAGAGCATTGGTTAAGTCTTTCTGAAGAAATTCCGCTCTCACAAGTTTTTTCATTTATAGATGAAAGTTACCAACGGAGTTATTAAAAAAAACACCCTACTCAAGGAGTAGGGTGTGAAAGATTATTTAAGCTTATTTGCTTAAAGCGTCTTTTGCTTGTTCAGCTAACGCTGTAAATGCTGCTGCATCGTTAACGGCTAAGTCAGCTAACATTTTGCGGTTGATATCAATCTCTGCCAATTTCAAACCGTGCATTAATTTAGAATAGCTTAAGCCATTCATACGAGCTGCCGCGTTGATACGTGCAATCCATAATTTACGGAAGTCACGTTTCTTTTGACGACGGTCTCTGAATGCATAGTAATAAGAGTTCATTACTTGTTCTTTTGCTGATTTAAATAAAGTATGTTTTGATCCGTAGTAGCCTTTCGCTAACTTAAGGACTTTTTTACGACGTTTACGGGTTACTGTTCCACCTTTAACACGTGCCATGTTGAATTCCTCCTAATATCTTGTTTCTCTTGACGGTAATCTAAAAGTCACCGAGTTGTTTTATTTCATTCTTGCTAATTGTTGGCGGATACGTTTGTAATCGCCTTTTGCAACCATGCTTGCTTTACGCAATTGACGGCGTTGTTTTTTAGTTTTACCGTGGAAACGGTGAGATGTAAAGGCACGGCCACGTTTTAAGCCGCCTCCACCAGTACGTTTTACACGTTTTGCTAATCCGCGGTGTGTTTTTTGTTTTGGCATGACTAATTTTCCTCCTCAAAATCTTTGCTTCAAGTGAAAGACTCTAACAGTCACAACTGTCGAATATCCTTCTTGTAGAAATTACCAAAAGTCCGAATGCTCGGTCTCTTCGTTTACTTGTCGTTTTTCGGTGCCAGCGTTAGAAACATGCTGCGTCCGTCCATTTTCGCTTTTTGTTCCACTGTGGCGATGTCCGCAGTTTCTTCAGCTAAGCGATCAAGAACTTTCTGACCAATCTCTTTATGGGTAATGGCACGGCCTTTGAAACGGATAGAAGCTTTCACTTTGTCTCCTTTTTCTAAGAACTTACGCGCATTACGAAGTTTTGTATTGAAGTCATTTACGTCAATTGTTGGACTTAAACGAACTTCTTTGACGTTGATCACTTTTTGTTTCTTGCGAGCTTCACGCTCTTTCTTTTGTTGTTCGAAACGGAATTTTCCATAATCCATAATTCGCGCAACTGGTGGTTTCGCTCCTGGCGCTACAAGTACTAAATCCAAGTTTGCAGATTCAGCGATTTGTAATGCTTCTGCTTTGGTTTTTACACCTAATTGTTCACCATCTTGTCCGATCAAACGTAACTCGCGTGCACGAATGCCGTCGTTAACCATCATATCCTTTGCTATGGTCATTCACCTCCAAAATTTTTAAGAGAAAATCCTAACGGAAGTCTGCTTTGTTTGCTAAATGCAATAAAAAAACAGGTTCCTATCCAGAACCCGCCAACAGTCTGCCTTACTTAAAAAAATAAGGAATACTTTATCTAGCCCAGCGATATACTCAACTAAGGCGAGAAGCGGGTGCTTCTGCTTTCATTTCTCAACTTCACTAGTTTACCTTAGTTTATCCTAGTTGTCAATATATTTCCTCAAAAAAAACGAATCTAGCATTAGATTCGTTTGAACTCGTATTTTGATTATTAATAATTAGTGGACTGTCCCAATATGACTTCCTAGAAACAAATGGTTCAACACATGGTGTGCATTTTCTATCCCCTAGGCGATCCCTGTAGTCCCTACAGTTCTTCTATTTATAAGGTTTCTCGTTTAGACAAGCCACGTTCTAAGATTTTTTGGCTTCTAAGATACTCTGAATTTTCTGTACTTTCAGAAAAAGACAACTCTGTTTCGATCTCCTCTGACTCAATACAAATGAGTTCTTTGCCATACCATTGTGCTTTATACAACAGTTTAGCTAAAAATAAAGACCAAGCCAATTCCGAACGATCATGTTTTGGCGGCCGCTCATTACTGTGATGGGCTTTTTCAATACAAATAACATCGTAACTTGAAACCAATTCCGTTGTAATTTTGTTTAAAATATCCGTTCGTTGGTTGGCTATTTTTTCGCGAATTTTTGCGACTTTTATTTTTTGTTTTTGATAATTTTTTGCTTGCGAAAGATCGACACCTTTTTCTAAAGCAATCATTTTACGCTTGTTTAATTTTCGTTCTTCTTGACGTAGTTTTTGCTTTAAATGCTTTGAACAATAGCTTTTTTCGAAGCTTTCACCATTCGAAAGCAGCGCAAATTTTTCCCTACTGCTACAAATTCCCACCATTTTTTGTTGCTTTGTTTTCGTTTCAACCGGCGCTTCACACAAAATGGAAACATAATAATTGTGACTCGCACTCATAGAAATAGTTACAGATTTTATCTCCCCCAGTGGTTGGCGGTGTACCTTCATTTTAATTAAAGATTTCAATTTAGGTACTTTCAAATAACGATTATCCAAAATTTTGACCGTGCCATGTTGATTGTTCGTAGTGTAGGAATGCACCGTTTCTTTCTTTTTCTTTTTTGGAAAGCCCATCCCTTTTTCCCGATAAAAATTTTTAAAGGCTCGATCCAAATAAACTTGTGCATTTGCCAAGGCTAAACTATCAACTTCTCTGAGGACAGGGTATTGTTTCTTATATTTAGCTGGCGTTGGCATTTTAAACGTTTGTTGAGGATTTTTTCGCATCTCTTTGTAGATATCAATCCGGTCTTGTAACATTAAATTATACACCAAGCGAACACAAGAAAATGTTTTTTGAATAAACTCTTCTTGTTTTGAGGTTGGATAAAGTCTGTATTTATAAGCTTTCAGAGCCTTCATCTCATAACCACCCTACCAAGATAGTTAGAAAAGAAGCTGGTTATAAACCAGCTTTTCTTTTCTTCTCTTCAATTTTTTCACGGTACATTGCAACTTCGTCTTCAGCACAATAAACATAGTGTCCATTGAGAATTTCACGGAGCTCACGATTTTTCCCATCTGCCGCTGCAGGCTGGTAAACGATCCGTTTACGTGTGCGTTCATAGTCTGGATCTGGTAATGGAATCGCAGAAAGTAAACTTTCTGTATAAGGATGAACGCCGAAATTATAGACATCATCACTTGTGCCCATTTCCAATAATTTCCCACTGTGCATTACGCCAATTCGGTCACTGATATGTTTTACCATCGATAAGTCATGTGCGATAAACAAGTAAGTTAAGCCTTGTTCTTTTTGTAAATCTTGTAATAAGTTTACTACTTGGGCTTGAATCGACACATCCAAAGCCGAAATTGGCTCATCACAGATAATGAAACGTGGATTAACCGCTAAAGCACGGGCAATCCCGATCCGTTGACGTTGCCCACCAGAAAACTCATGAGGATAACGCGTACTGTGACTTGGATTTAAGCCCACCGTTTTTAAAAGTTCATTGACTTTTTCTTCCCGCTCTTTTGGTGTTTTAGCTAATCCATTGACATCGATTCCTTCAGCAATAATATCATTGACTTTCATTCTTGGATTCAATGAAGCATATGGATCTTGGAAGATCATTTGAACATCGCGGCGGAATGCTTGCATGTCCGCTTTTGATTTAATTTTGCTAATGTCTTTTCCATCGAAAAGAATTTCACCAGCAGTTGGATCATATAAACGAATGACACTGCGACCAGTTGTTGATTTTCCACTTCCTGATTCGCCAACTAATCCAAAGGTTTCGCCTTCAAAAATATGAAAACTAATGTCATCAATGGCTTTTACTTCGTCTTTACGACCAACATTGAAATACTGTTTCAAACCAGTGACTTCTAATAGGACTTTTTTCTCTTCTGCCATTAATTACTACCTCCTGGATTTTTTTGACGCTCTGCATAAATTGCCCAACGACGAACAATCTCTGCTGGAGGCGTAACTTTTGGTGCTTGTGGTGCTAATAACCACGTTGCTGCTTTGTGGGTTGGTGATACTTCAAAATAAGGTGGTTCTTTTTCTGTATCAATTTTTAAAGCAAACTCATTCCGTGGATAGAAGGCATCTCCAGTTGGTGGATCTAATAAATCTGGAGGTGAACCTGGAATCGCATAAAGTTTGTCTTCTGTTCCTTCCATCGTTGGCATTGACCCTAAAAGTCCCCAAGTATATGGATGTTGTGGATTATAGAAAATTTCTTCTGCTGTTCCCACTTCAACCAGACGTCCACCGTACATGACAGCGACACGGTCAGCCACGTTCGCTACTACCCCTAAATCATGGGTAATGAAAATAATCGAAGTGCTAATTTTTTCTTGTAAATCTTTTAATAACTCTAAAATTTGTGCTTGGATGGTTACATCCAACGCTGTAGTTGGTTCATCTGCAATTAGAACTTCTGGATAACAAATTAAAGCAATTGCAATGACAATCCGTTGACGTTGCCCACCAGAAAATTGGTGCGGATAGTTTTTCAAACGTTTTTCAGCATTAGGAATGCCTACTAATTTTAGTAATTCTAATGCTTGCGCTAAGCCTTCTTTTTTTGAGACTTTATTATGTTTGATTAATGATTCCGCCACTTGTTTGCCAATTGGCATCGTTGGGTCTAATGAAGTCATCGGATCTTGGAAAATCATTGCGATTTCTTTACCACGAATGGCTTGCATTTGTTTTTCTGTTTTATGAACAATATCTTGCCCTTTAAACAAAATTTCCCCGTTATCAATATTGGCATTACTGCTCAACAAACGCATAATACTGCGAGTTGTAACAGATTTACCACTCCCTGATTCACCTACGATGGCTAACGTTTCACCTTTATAAAGATCAAAACTCACACCACGAATGGCGTTGACTTTACCTGCAAATGTATCAAAGGAGATTCTTAAGTCTTTAACTTCTAATACTTTTTCCATAGTCATTCACCACTCTTACTCTTTCATCTTAGGATCAAATGCGTCACGTAACCCATCAGCTAACAAGTTGAAACAAATCATGATAACTGAAAGTGTTGCCGCTGGAATCCACATTAAATATGGAAGGAAACGGAAAGTTTTGTATCCTTCGTTTAACAAGGTTCCTAAAGATGCGGTTGGTGGACGTAAGCCTAACCCAATAAAACTTAGGAACGCTTCAAAGAAAATTGCCGATGGGATACTGAACATCATTTGGACAATAATGACACTTGAGATATTCGGTAAAATATGTTTAATAGCAATTTTCCAACGAGATTCGCCCAATGTTTCTGCTGCCATGACAAACTCTTGGTCTTTTAGTTTCATGGTCTGGGCTCGCACAATCCTGGCCATTGATATCCAGTTTGTAATAACCATGGCTAAAACAATCGAAACAATCCCTGGATCAAAGACTGTTAGCATCAAGATCATAACAACTAAGTTAGGAATACCAGAAAGAACTTCTAAAATACGTTGCATTACTGTATCGACACGACCGCCGACTAACCCGGAAATCAGTCCATACGTTACCCCAATCGTAATATCTAGAATTGCCGCAATAAACGCAATTAATAAGGAAATACGTGTTCCCATAAATAAACGACTTAGGACATCACGACCTAAACCATCTGTTCCTAGATAAAAGTTTACATTATCTGGAACGTTTGCTTGTGCATATTTATCAACTAATTGACCAGCAACTGTTGTTTTACCATTTAAACCATTCACGCTTTCCAAGCCAGGAATTCGTGGTGGTAAGTTAATGTAAGAAACATTTTGTTTCGTTGGGTTATGTGGTGAAACCCAAATGGTAATAATAGAGATAAAGATAATAACTGCTAAGAAACTCATTGAGATAACTGCAGCTTTATTCTTTTTCAAACGACGCCATGAGTCTTGTAAGAAACTTAAAGACGGTGTGGCAATACGCTCTCTTTCTTTTAGAGTTGAAGTGTTTAGAGGCTGAAACTCATCTGCCGGAATATCTTTAATCGCTTGTGGTAGATTATTTTTATTGACTGTTTCCATTAGCCTTTTGCACCTCCTGATACGCGAATTCTTGGATCAATTAAACCATAAAGTAAGTCAACAATCAGAATTACAACAACTAACATTGTTGAATACAAAATAGTTACTGCCATAATTGTTGGATAGTCGTTTGTCATAATTGATTTTACAAACTGTTCCCCAATTCCAGGGATGGCAAAAATATTTTCTACTACTAAAGAACCTGTCATTAAACCAACGGCTAAAGGTCCTAATAAGGTAATCAATGGAATTAAACTGTTTCTTAACCCGTGGCGGAATGCAACTTGCCAGCGACTCAAGCCTTTTGCTTTGGCTAATTCGACATAATCACTATGCAAGACCTCTACCATCTCGGTTCGAATAAACCTAGCCGAATCGGCCATTGGACTCATTGCCAAGGCAATAGTTGGTAAAATTGTGTAGGCAAAACCATTCCACATAGCAATTGGTAAGATTCTTAATTTCATTGCAAAAATGTATTGTAATAATACCGCGAAAACAAAGTTTGGAATAGAACGACCTAAAATGGCTAACAATGTTGCCAACGTATCTACCCAAGTATTTTGACGCATCGCTGCGATAATCCCCAATAAAATACCGACTAACGTACCAAAGATAATCGCTTGTCCTCCCAGTTGAAGGGACGGCCCAATTCGACCAGCTAATAACTTAGCAACAGGTTGGTTTTTAAATTGGAATGAAATACCAAAGTCTCCCGTTACCAGGTTCTTTAAGTAAATTCCGTATTGAACAATCACTGGTTTATCTAAGCCAGATTGTTTATTCAACATAGCGATTGTTTCTGGACTAAGTTTTTCTTGGTTGGTATAAGGCGTACCTGGTAATAATTGCATTAAGAAAAACGTAATCGTTGCGATTAACCACAAAGTGATAATCATGAAAAAGATCCGTTTAAGAAAATATTTTCCAAAACTATTCAATAATGACACCTCCGAGATTTTTTTGACTTCCTCAGTTATTTTCGTTAAAGTAATGACTAGATAGACCACAATAATAGATAGGGTGAACACATGAAAACTTTTAAATGGCCAATTATTACAGCCGTTATTTCCAGTATCGGCATTTTTCTTTACTTATTAATAAGTAAAGAACCTATCACTACCTCCTCATTATCAGATACCTTCTTTATCGTTTCGCTTTTCTTTTTAATTATCGGCATTGCTTTATGGATTATGTCCTCTGGCTTTTTCGATAACTTTCAGCGCTCAATGAAAAACGCGTTTCGTTTTAAAAAGAAAAATGAACCGAAAGAGTTTATCCCGCTTTCAGTCATTGGCGATGCACATCGCTCTTTCTGGCTAAAAACTGGGGGCATCTTACTGATTCTGTCTTTAGGCTTTCTACTATTTTACTTGGTCTAAGACAAGATAGCAAGAGGACCGTTGCCTTTTATTCCATGGCAAAGGTCCTTTTTTGTTTGCTATCGATCTTTTGTCAGGTTATTCTGAAATGTATGCCCATTTGTAGTCATACGTTGCGCCAGCAGGATGAACTGCGACATCTTTGACTTTTTCAGCACGTAAATGCGCTTCTGATTTTTGGAATAATGGTACCACACCCATGTCTCCCATAATCGTTTTCTCTGCATTTAACATATCATCCCAACGTTTTTCAGGATTTGTCGCATCTGCGCTACTTGCTGCTTTCACTAACTTGTCAAACTCTGGATTGTTATAACGTCCACGGTTATATGAGTTATCTGAAGCAAATAAGTCTAAGAAACTACTTGGATCAGCATAGTCAGCACTCCAACCACCGATTACTGCATCAAAGTCGCCTTTGTTTGAACGATCTAAACGAACAGAGAATGGAACCGGACTAACCGTTACCTTCACACCATCTAAAGCATCTTGAATTGACCCTTGAACAAATTCAACTGTTTTCTTAGAAGAATCTGCATCTGAAGAAAGAATATCCATTGTTAAGGTTGAAATCCCCAATTCTTTTTTCGCTTTTTCCCAGTATTCTTTAGCTTTTTTCGTATCATATTCAATTTGACTACCTGCTTCTTTAGCAAAGTCTTTGCCGCCACTTGGGTCTTTTGCCATATCTGCTGGTACTAAACCGTTTGGCTCGATAGAACCATCCCCTAAGATTGATTCAACTAACGCTTTACGGTCGATTGAGTAAGAAATTGCTTTACGTAAGTTCGCATTTCTAAATGGTGATTTTTCATCACGTTGATTTAGTTCCATATATTGTGTTGATGCTTCTTTTTGACTAACAAAAGCTGGGTCATTGGCCATTTGTTGGGCTAATTCACCAGAAAGAACGACATCGTCTGTTTGACCATCTTGGAACAAGTTCAACGCGGTTGGTGATTCTTTCACGACATTCACATCTACTGAGTCCAGTTTCACTGTGTCTTTATCCCAATATTGATCGTTTTTCTTGAATGACCATTTTGTATCTGTACCAGGACCATCAAAGCCGTCTAAGACGAATGGACCATTGTAGACAGCACTTTCGCTGTTTGATGCATAATTTTTACCATATTTTTCCACAATATCTTGACGTTGCGGGAAGAATGATGGGAAAGCTAATAAGTAATCAAAGTATGGTGTTGCTTTTTCTAAAGTGATTTCTAATTCTGTATCACTGACTGCTTTAATTCCTAATTCTGATTTATCTTTTTCCCCTTTAGCAATGGCATCACCATTTTTTACAGAGGCATACAGATAAGCATATTCAGAAGCTGTCGCTGGATCAACTGTTCGTTGCCATCCATAAACATAGTCATTCGCAGTCACTGGTTTACCGTCTGACCATTTTGCATCTTTATTTAATTTAATTTTGTATGTTAGTCCATCTTCAGAAACTTCTGCTTTTTCCGCTGCACCTGCAGGTTGGACTTTGTTATCTTTGTCTAAACGATAAATTCCTTCATATACATTATTTAATGCAATAAAACTAATTCTGTCTGTTGCTAGTGATAAATCAGCTGTTGGCATTTCTTGTTGTTCTGTGACACGTAAAACTTGTTCGCCACTTGCCTTACCGCCACCAGACGCACTTGAGCTATCTGACGTTCCGCCGCCTCCACAAGCCGCTAAAGTTGTTACGCTAAATAATGTAATCACACCGAATGTTAATGACTTTTTCAATTTCATAGTGTTGCCTCCTAAAATAATACAATCTGTATTTTCTGAAAAATCAGAATTTAATAATTATTTATTGCTATGGAATATATCTTACATTTTTCATATTAAAATTGCAAGTCAAAATGTTAACTTTTTTTAATTTTTCTTCTCTTCCTATCAGAAACCACTCTTTTTCTTCCTGTCTTTTATTGCAATTCTTTTGTCAGTTTTCTAAACATTATGGTAAATTAGGAAGTAAAGGAGTGACAAAATATGAAAAATTCTACGTTTTTAAAGGATTTGTTTGCTATTGATAAAGCAAATGACGAATTATTTCGGTTAGTTGGTGTCGCAATTTGTATGGCAATTCCATTATTAATTGGTTATTTTTCCAATAATTTACTCATTGGGACCTTTGGCTCGATGGGCATTTATACGTTTATTTATTATCAGCCGCTTCCTTTGCCTCAATTATTGCGCAGACTGAATATTGTTGGCTTTTTTATTGTTCTGGGCAACAGCTTAGGAATGCTAAGTCACCATGTACCTTGGTTGATTCCTATTACAATTGCCATCGTCGCTTTTTTTGCACGCTTACTTTTTAGATTGTATGGCATTGAGAAGCCTGGTGCTTTGTTAGTTATCATGTCAACCGCAATGGGAACAAGCAACAATTTTCCTTTACATAAGATTCCCATCATGGCCAGTTTTGTTCTTTTAGGAGTAGTGACCGGCATTATCATGGGCATTGTGCTTCATTTCATCGACAAGCGCCCCTACGTTTTTCAAAAACGGATGTCTCTTCAAGAACGACTTTATATTGATCCCGCTTCTTTATTAGATGCTTTGCATTATGCGGCCATTTTATTTTTAGCGGCTTATTTAAGTCAATCGCTTCATTTAGTCAACGCTTATTGGATGACGTTTACTTGCGCAGCCATTTTACAAGGGGAAAATTTACATTCTGTGATGCAGCGAAATGTTCAACGGATTCTAGGTACGAGTCTTGGTTTGTTGCTTTCTGCAATTTTATTAATGATTCCCTTTACACCTTTACAAACAATCGGTATCATTAGTATTCTATATGCAGCTTTTGAAGGATTCATTAACAGAAACTATGCGATTGCCAGCTTTTTTATTACCCCGATGTCCTTATTATTATCAAATCTTGCACGACAGCAAGTCATTAGTAATCTTTTAAACTATCGATTAGTCGGGATTGTGTTAGGTAGTTTACTTGGTTTTGCCGGCGCTTATGTTTTCACAACTGCGCTACGTTTCTATAATCGGGCCTACTCAATTGATGAAACCTTTGAAAATCAACAAGAAGAAAGAGGTGTTTTATGAAAATAACTTATCCCTTGTCACCAAATCTACCAGAACAACTTCCTCTATTAACGAACTGTCAATTAGAAGATGAGGCAATCTTAGAAAATCATTTGTATCAGCAGATTGATTTACCGAATCAAGAAGTTCGTAACTTAGTCTTTCGGGATGCTGTTTTCGATCATCTTTCATTAGCAAATGGCCAGTTTGCTTCTTTTGATTGTAGTAATGTGCGTTTTGAAGCTTGCGATTTTTCTAACGTCGAATGGCTGTCTGGCAGTTTTCATCGAGTGACTTTCCTTCGTTGCAATTTGACAGGAGCGAATTTTGCAGATAGCTATTTAAAAGATTGTCTGTTTGAGGATTGCAAAGCCGATTATGCTTCTTTTCGTTTTGCAAATTTTAATCTTGTTCACTTTAATCAGACTCGTTTAGTCGAAAGTGAATTTTTCGAGGTCACCTGGAAGAAACTCCTTCTAGAAGCTTGCGATTTAACCGAAAGTAATTGGCTAAATACTTCTTTAAAAGGATTGGATTTTTCCCAAAACACCTTTGAACGCTTGACTTTCTCGCCAAACTATTTATCAGGTCTTAAAGTCACCCCTGAACAAGCCATTTATTTAGCAAGTGCCCTTGGTTTGGTGATTACCTAAGAAAATTTTAAAAAAATAGCCGAATAACTGGTTCTGTCGGTTCTTTCTTATTAAATTGTTATTAATTTTTTGGAAAAACCAACGGAACCATTTTACTTGTGCCTTATTTTTAGGTAAACTATCTTAGGTTAAGCAATCTCTTTTTTTGGAACAAGAGAAACTTTTGGAATCATTTCCTATAAATCATGAAGAGATTATGACAAACGTTCTTCTAATCCAAGAACGTCTTTTGTCCTATACTCGATTCTACTCAAAAGGAATGTCAGTGAATGAATATAAAAAAACAAGGCCTCGGTCAAGCGACGGGAAAAATCATTTTAATGGGGGAACACGCCGTTGTTTACGGCGAACCAGCAATCGCCTTTCCTTTTCAAGCGACAGAAATCACAGCCGTCTTTACCCCGGCAAAAACTATGCAGATTGATTGTGCATATTTTACAGGATTGCTTGAAGACGTGCCCCAAGAGCTAGCAAATATCAAGGAAGTTGTTCAGCAAACCTTACATTTTTTAAAGGAAGATACAGTTAAAGGCACTTTGACCTTAACAAGTACGATTCCCGCTGAACGAGGAATGGGTTCAAGCGCAGCAACCGCTGTGGCCATCGTTCGAAGCCTTTTTGATTATTTTGATTACGCTTATACATATCAAGAATTGTTTGAGCTTGTTTCTTTAAGTGAGAAAATTGCTCATGGCAATCCTAGTGGTATCGATGCCGCAGCAACAAGCGGCGCTGATCCATTATTTTTTACTAGAGGATTTCCGCCCACACATTTCTCGATGAATTTATCTAATGCCTACTTAGTAGTAGCTGATACGGGAATTAAAGGTCAAACACGTGAAGCCGTGAAAGACATTGCGCAGCTAGCTCAAAATAATCCCACCGCAATCGCTGAAACAATGAAACAATTAGGTTCTTTTACTAAAGAAGCAAAGCAAGCGATTTTACAAGATGATAAACAAAAATTAGGTCAGCTAATGACGTTAGCGCAAGAGCAACTCCAGCAATTATCCGTCAGCAACGATATGCTGGATCGACTAGTGGCTCTCTCTTTAGAACATGGCGCTCTAGGAGCAAAATTAACCGGCGGCGGTCGCGGTGGCTGTATGATTGCCTTAACAGATAATAAAAAGACCGCACAAACCATTGCACAGACTTTAGAAGAAAATGGAGCTGTTGCTACATGGATTCAATCATTAGAGGTGAAAAAGTAATGCTTTCAGGAAAAGCACGAGCGCATACAAATATTGCTCTGATTAAATATTGGGGAAAAGCCAATGAAGAATACATTTTACCAATGAATAGTAGTTTATCATTAACATTAGATGCCTTTTACACAGAAACAACTGTGACATTTGATGCCCATTATTCAGAAGATGTATTTATTTTAGATGGTATCTTGCAAAACGAAAAACAAACAAAAAAAGTCAAAGAATTTTTGAACCTTGTTCGTCAACAAGCCGATTGTACTTGGTTTGCAAAAGTGGAAAGTCAAAATTTTGTGCCTACTGCAGCTGGTTTGGCTTCTTCAGCGAGTGGTCTAGCTGCTTTAGCAGGGGCCTGTAACGTAGCCTTAGGATTAAATCTTTCAGCAAAAGACTTATCACGTTTAGCGCGACGTGGTTCAGGTTCTGCTTGTCGCAGCATTTTTGGTGGTTTTGCTCAATGGAACAAAGGCCACTCTGATGAAACTTCGTTTGCTGAAAATATTCCAGCCAATAATTGGGAAAACGAATTGGCCATGCTCTTTATCTTAATTAACGATGGCGAAAAAGATGTTTCCAGCCGTGATGGAATGAAACGAACAGTAGAAACTTCTAGCTTTTATCAAGGTTGGTTGGACAATGTGGAAAAAGATTTATCCCAAGTTCATGAAGCAATTAAAACAAAAGACTTCCCTCGTTTAGGAGAAATCATTGAAGCCAATGGGTTAAGGATGCATGGAACCACCTTAGGCGCTGTCCCTCCATTTACTTACTGGTCCCCAGGCAGCTTACAAGCGATGGCTTTAGTTCGCCAAGCACGGGCCAAAGGAATTCCTTGCTACTTTACAATGGATGCAGGTCCGAATGTCAAGGTCTTAGTCGAAAAGAAAAACTTAGAAGCATTAAAAACATTTTTAAGTGAACATTTTTCAAAAGAGCAGTTAGTCCCAGCTTTTGCTGGTCCCGGAATTGAATTGTTTGAAACGAAAGGAATGGATAAATAAGCATGATTGAAGTTACTACGCCAGGAAAGTTATTTATTGCAGGAGAATATGCCGTTGTTGAACCTGGCCACCCTGCCATTATCGTTGCTGTGGATCAATTCGTAACTGTAACTGTCGAAGAAACAACAGATGAAGGCAGTATTCAATCTGCACAATACAGCTCGTTACCTATTCGCTGGACACGCCGAAATGGTGAGCTTGTATTAGATATTCGCGAAAATCCTTTTCATTATGTTTTAGCGGCGATTCATCTAACTGAAAAATATGCGCAAGAGCAAAACAAAGAATTGTCATTTTATCATTTAAAAGTGACGAGTGAATTAGATAGTTCAAATGGACGAAAATACGGTCTTGGTTCAAGCGGTGCAGTAACCGTTGGAACTGTCAAAGCCTTGAATATTTTTTATGATTTAGGTTTGGAAAATGAGGAAATTTTCAAATTATCAGCATTAGCTCACTTAGCCGTTCAAGGAAATGGTTCTTGTGGAGATATCGCTGCCAGCTGTTACGGGGGTTGGATTGCCTTTTCAACCTTCGATCATGATTGGGTCAATCAAAAAGTAGCCACTGAAACATTAACTGATTTGTTAGCAATGGACTGGCCTGAATTAATGATTTTTCCGTTAAAAGTACCGAAACAACTACGTTTACTAATTGGCTGGACAGGTAGCCCTGCGTCCACTTCAGACTTAGTTGATCGAGTCCATCAATCAAAAGAAGAAAAACAAGCGGCTTATGAGCAGTTCTTAATGAAAAGTCGGCTTTGTGTCGAAACAATGATTAATGGCTTTAACACAGGAAAAATTTCTGTTATTCAAAAACAAATTACTAAAAATCGCCAATTGCTCGCCGAATTATCTTCACTGACTGGTGTGGTAATCGAAACAGAAGCCTTGAAAAATCTTTGTGATTTGGCTGAATCTTATACAGGAGCTGCGAAATCTTCTGGCGCTGGCGGGGGCGATTGTGGGATTGTAATTTTCCGCCAAAAATCCGGGATTTTACCATTAATGACTGCTTGGGAAAAAGACGGAATTACCCCACTGCCACTTCACGTCTATACCTATGGTCAAAAGGAGTGTAAGGAGAAGCATGAATCGAAAAGATGAACATCTATCATTAGCTAAAGCGTTCCACAAAGAAAAAAGTAATGACTTTGATCGTGTGCGTTTTGTTCACCAATCGTTTGCTGAATCCGCTGTTAACGAAGTGGATATTTCCACTTCGTTTCTTTCTTTTCAGCTTCCCCAACCTTTTTATGTCAATGCAATGACAGGTGGTAGTCAGCGTGCAAAAGAAATTAATCAGCAATTAGGCATTATTGCCAAAGAAACTGGCCTTTTAGTTGCGACAGGATCTGTCTCGGCAGCGTTAAAAGATGCTAGTTTAGCGGATACGTATCAAATTATGCGAAAAGAAAACCCAGATGGACTCATTTTTGCCAATATTGGTGCAGGTTTGGGTGTGGAAGAAGCAAAGCGAGCGCTTGATTTATTTCAAGCGAATGCCTTACAAATCCATGTAAATGTGCCCCAAGAATTGGTCATGCCTGAAGGAGATCGTGATTTCACTAATTGGCTAACCAAGATTGAAGCTATCGTACAGGCCGTTGAAGTGCCTGTCATTGTCAAAGAGGTTGGCTTTGGCATGAGCCAAGAAACCTTAGAAAAACTCACCTCTATCGGCGTTCAAGCAGTGGATGTGAGCGGCCAAGGCGGAACGAGTTTTACACAAATTGAAAATGCCCGGCGGAAAAAACGCGAACTTTCTTTCTTAGATGATTGGGGGCAATCAACGGTTATCTCTCTTCTGGAATCACAAAATTGGCAAAAGAAACTAACTATTCTCGGCTCTGGCGGTGTGCGTAACTCTCTTGATATTGTCAAAGGACTCGCTTTAGGTGCCAAAAGCATGGGAGTTGCTGGGACTATCTTAGCTTCCCTTATGAGTAAAAATGGTTTAGAAAATACCTTAGCCCTTGTACAGCAATGGCAAGAAGAAGTGAAAATGCTTTATACTCTTTTAGGAAAAAAGACGACAGAAGAATTGACGAGTACCGCACTTATCCTCGATCCAGTTTTAGTTAATTGGTGTCATAACCGTGGTATCGACAGCACTGTTTTCGCAAAACGTTAAAGAGACCAGAACATTAATGTTCTGGTCTCTTTATTTGAGTTCTTTTATCCTACATAAGCATCTAAGATAATTTGTTTTAGTTCACTAATTAATGGTTCTTTCGGATTTGCAGTTGTACATTGGTCTTCATATGCAAGTTCTGCCATACGATCAACTGTTGTGTCTAATGTTTCTTGTGAGACACCTTGGGCTTTCAAGTTCATGTCAATTCCGACTGATTTACCTAAGTCTGCTACTGCTGTTGCTAAAGCTTCTACTAATTCTGCGGTAGTATTTCCTTTTAAGCCTAAGAATTTTGCAATGTCTGCATAATCAGTATCGGCGCGGAAGTAATCATATTTAGGGAACATTGCGTGTTTTGATGGATCTTTCGCATTGTAACGAATAATATGTGGTAATAAAATCGCATTTGTACGACCATGTGGAATGCCATATTCCCCACCAATTTTATGAGCAATAGAGTGACAAATACCTAAGAATGCATTAGCAAATGCCATCCCTGCCATGGTTGATGCATTATGCATTTTTTCGCGAGATTCCATATCTGGACGTTTCACTGAATTTTCTAAATGATCGAAAACTAACTTGATTGCTTGTAAACTTAAACCACGTGTGTAATCTGAAGCCATCACGGAAACATAAGATTCAATAGCATGTGTTAAAACATCCATACCTGTATCTGCAGTGACTGAAGCTGGCACAGACATTACGAACTGTGGATCAACAATCGCTACATCTGGTGTTAACGCATAGTCTGCTAACGGATATTTCACGTGTGTTTCACTATCAGTAATAACGGCAAATGGTGTAACTTCTGAACCAGTTCCTGAAGTAGTTGGGATACAAACAAATTGTGTTTTTTCTGGTTTGGCAATTTTATATGTCCGTTTGCGGATATCTAAGAATTTTTGTTTTGCACCAAAGAACTCTGTATCTGGGTGTTCATAGAACATCCACATGCCTTTCGCCGCGTCCATTGCAGAACCGCCACCCAAAGCAATCACTGTATCTGGTTGGAAATCAACCATCATTTTGGTACCTGCATAAACAGTATTTGTTGATGGGTTTGGTTCAACATCAGAAAATACTTCGATTTTCACATCATTTTTACGTTTTTGTAGCTCTTTACGTACGATATCTGCATAGCCAAATTGAACCATACCTGGGTCACAAACTAACATGACACGTTCAACATTTTCCATTTTTTGTAGATATTGTAAAGAATTTTTTTCAAAGAAAATTTTTGGAGGTAATTTAAACCATTGCATATTATTTCTCCGTTTCGCTACCGTTTTAATATTAATTAAGTTAATGGCTGATACGTTTTTAGAAACAGAGTTTTTCCCGTATGAACCACAACCAAGTGTTAAGGATGGAATCATTTCGTTATAAATGTTACCGATACCGCCTTCTGCTGATGGAGTATTCACTAAAATACGACAAGCTTTCATACGTAAACCAAAAGCAACTTGTAACTCTTCATCTTCTGTATGAATTACTGCTGTATGTCCTAAACCACCTAAGTTTAACATCGCTTCACATAGTTCAAAAGCATGCTCTGCATTGTTTGATTTCATCATTGCTAAAACTGGCGATAATTTTTCTCTTGATAATGGATATTCTGGACCTGCACCTTCTAATTCAGCGACTAAAATTTTTGTGCCTTTTGGTACACTAATTCCTGCTAATTCAGCAATTTTTTCTGCAGAGTTACCGACAATCGCTGGTTTTACTGCGTATTTGCCTTCATTCATCACTGCATCTTCTAGTTTTTGTAATTCATTCGGTTTCACGAAGTAAACATTGTGTGCTTCAAACTCAGCTTTGACAGAAGCATAAATTTCTTTATCCACAATGACCGCTTGCTCAGAAGCACAAATCATTCCATTATCAAATGATTTTGAAACAATTAAATCATTAACCGCACGTTTTACTTTAGCCGTTTTTTCAATATAAGCTGGTACGTTCCCAGGACCAACGCCTAGTGCTGGTTTACCTGTTGAGTACGCAGATTTTACCATGCCTGCGCCACCAGTTGCTAAAACAATGGCAATCCCTGGATGATTCATCAAAGCAGATGTTGCATCAATCGATGGTTGTTCAATCCATTGAATACAATTTTCTGGTGCACCTGCTGCAATCGCCGCATCCCGTACAATACGTGCCGCTTCTGCCGAACATTTTTGTGCGCTAGGATGGAAAGCAAAAACAATTGGATTTCTTGTTTTTAAGGCAATTAGTGATTTAAAAATAGTTGTTGACGTTGGGTTTGTTGTTGGTGTGACCCCACATACCACGCCAACTGGCTCAGCAATTTCCATTAAACCGGTTTGTTCGTCTTTGTTAATTACACCCACTGTTTTATCATGTTTAATATTATTCCAAATGTATTCAGATGCATACATATTTTTGATTGCTTTATCTTCATAGATTCCACGGCCAGTTTCTTCGACAGCCATTTTTGCTAAAGGCATATGTTGGTCTAACGCCGCCATCGCCATTTGATGGACAATGTGATCTACTTGTTCTTGTGTAAAATCTTCCATTGCTTTTAAAGCGACATTCGCTTTTGTTGCTAATTCATCAATCATTGATGAAACATCAACTGTTTCTGTCTTTTCTTTTTTTACTGTTTTAACCATGTTCATCCTCCTAAGAGTTTCATTTTAAAAAAACTTTGTTAACTATTTCACATTCACATCATACAACATAAAATGGATCTTGTAAATAGTTTTTGTGATATTTTTCACAACTATTTATAATTTTTTTATCTCAAAAAAAAGACCTATTCTTTTTTCTAGAATAAGTCTTCAATATCATGCCAGTCCCTTAAAGGTTTTTTTGATGTCTGTGCCAATAATTGTTGATAGTCAAAAAATTCATTTGGCTTAACCTTCTGAATGTCTTTACGACAGTCTTTGACAGATAAATGGGTTTGTTTTTTCCAACGATAGGTGAGTAAATAAGTCAATAAATCTTCTTCGTTGATGGAAGAATAACCTAGTTCACGAAAATTTTGGCACTTCTTTTTAATACTTTTATTGAGCATTTTTTGTTGTAACCAACTTAATTTTTCCTTTGTCATGGGCTCTTCTCCTTCCAACCAAGCGAAAGATTGCTCACTATTTAACTATCTTCAAACATTATAAAAAGGAACCTTTTTTGTAAACTTAATAGTTAAAAAGGACTTAGGACGTAAGTCCAAATGACCTACCTTCCTAGTCCTACATTTTAAGATAAACGACACGAGCGGAATAGGAATTATCTCTTCTTATTGGCTTTCTCGCGTGACTACTGGTCACAGTTTCGCCTTTGAAAAGCCTGTTCCGCTCTCTTTAACCATTAAATGAATCAGTTGATTCGTTTAGTCTTTCTTTTCTTTTGAAGGATCTGATGTTTCAGGAACTTCAGTTACTTCTTCTGTGACTGTCTCTTCAACTTCTGTGACTGGTACACTAGTTACTGCTGAATCATTTGTAACAGCAGTTCCAGGTGTTACAGTTCGAATTGCTGCACGGTCAAATTCTAAGACAATACCTTCGCAATCGATTAAAACTGTTTTTTCGTTGATTTCACTTAAAACACCATGTAAACCACCAATTGTGACAACACTATCGCCAGTTTTCATTGCGTTTAGTTGTTTTTGACGTTCTTGCTGTTGTTTCTTTTGAGAACGTGTCATGAAAAACATCATTCCTCCTAGAAGGACTAATGTAAAAATCATTGTAAATCCGCCACCCATTTGTTTCACCTCACTCTGCATTATTCACACTACTAACTGTATCAAAAAAATGCTTGAAGAACTAGTTTTTTCCTCTAATTTTTAGAAACTTTTTGCATTCGCTTTATTAAAGCCATATTCTTCAAAAAACGCTTGTCGGAATTCTAATAAATTGTCGTCCATAATTGCTTGACGGACATTTTTCATTAAGTCTAACAAGAAGTATAAATTATGATACGATGTTAAACGGATTCCGAATGTTTCATCACATTTAATCAAATGACGAATATAGGCCCGCGTATAATTACGACAAACATAACAATCACATTTCTCATCAAGCGGACGAAAATCTCTTGCATATTGGGCATTTTTAACAACCAAGCGACCTTGTGAAGTCATACAAGTACCATTGCGCGCAATACGTGTTGGTAACACACAATCAAACATGTCAATCCCACGAATCACTCCATCAATTAATGAATCAGGGGCACCCACACCCATTAAGTAACGTGGTTTATTTTCTGGAATTAACGGTGTCGTAAAGTCTAAGACTCGGTTCATTTCTTCCTTAGACTCACCAACAGATAAGCCACCAATCGAATAGCCAGGAAAATCCATACTCACTAAATCTTTGGCACTTTGACGACGTAAATCTTCAAATCCCGCACCTTGAACAATACCGAATAATCCCTGTCTATCAGGATTCGCATGGGCTTTTAAGCCACGCTCAGCCCAACGAGAAGTCCGTTCAATCGAGCGTTTGACATACTCATAGCTTTCATCAAATGGTGGACATTCATCAAAGCTCATCATAATATCTGATCCTAATTTATTTTGAATATTGATCGCTTTTTCTGGAGAAAGGAACATTTTTGAACCATTTAAATGATTTCTAAAATGCACACCTTCTTCTTCGATTTTCCGCATATCACTTAATGAGAAGACTTGGAAGCCACCTGAATCAGTTAAAATAGGTTGATCCCAGTTCATAAATTTGTGTAAACCGCCTGCTTCTTCGACTAAATCTTCACCTGGGCGTAACCATAAATGGTAAGTATTACTTAAAATAACACCGGCACCCATTTCTTTTAATTCTTCTGGTGACATTGTTTTAACTGTCGCAAGTGTACCTACCGGCATAAACATTGGTGTTGGAAATGTGCCGTGAGGAGTAATTAATTCACCTAAACGCGCACCTGTGTGTTTATCTTTTTTAATTAAACGATAACGAATGGCTGGTTCCGTCATTCATTTCCCTACTTTCTACTATAATTTGTCCTCCCATCATCATACTTTTTTTTTATTGAATTTGCAAGGATTTCTCAAGGTTTCTTTTTTCAAAAAAGGATCCTTAAAAAACAGCAACTAGTTCAAATAATTCAAATGAACTAGTTGCTGTTTGGCACTTATTTTGTCGCTGTATATTTTTCTAAATCTTGCATCGCTGTTTTCACAATTTCAGGGGTAATTTTTTGTTTCATATAATGAATCGTTTCGCCTTCTATACAAGCACGTTCTGCTACTTCTTGATACTCGGCTTCAGTTAAGTCCATGTCCATTTCTTTTAAAGAAATAGGCAAACCTAGTTGGTGATAGAACGGAATCAATTCAGCGATTTCTTGCCATTTCTCTTCAATGGCTAATTGAACAAACACACCATACGCCACTTTGTTTCCATGCAATTGTCGATGGCTAGCTGGTAGCAAAGTTAGTGCATCATGAATGGAATGGGCACCCGCTGTCCGACCATAATCATCGCCAAAGCCACCCACCATTCCACCAATAATTAAATTTGTTTCGATGACATCAATAAACGATTGATTTAATTGTTGCTCTTCCATCGCTTTTAAAGCATTGATACTTTCATTTAACAAAATATCGCGACATTTTTCCGCGGCAAAATGAGAAACTTGAATAGGTAACACTTGGACGTCTAACTGCGAAATAATCGCATCTGCTTCATACCATTTAGCTAATGTATCCCCAATACCTGCCACCATTAAGGACCGAGGCGAATGCAATAACACTCTTGGTTCTACCAACACCAAAGCGTTTGCTTGCGGAAAAACGTCATACCGTTCCATTGCTCCATCTTCTCGATACATTACACTCAATGGCGTGCACGGCGCACAAGTAGCTGCTAAAGTGGGTAAAATAATGACCGGTAACGCCATTTTGTGTGCTAAGGCTTTGCCCAAGTCGGCCACTTTTCCTCCACCGACAGCGACAATGGCCTCTAAATGATTGTCCAGCACTTGCGCTTCTAACTCTTGCACACGTTGATCTGTACAAACACCTCCATAGTTTTCAAAAACAGCTGTTACTTTTTGAAACGTCGGAAAATACGGTTTTGCCGCTTGCCATGACTCAGTCCCGTGTAAAATGAATACACGATGAATATTTCTGCATAATAGTTGTCCTTCTAATAATTCCCACGAACCAATTTCGCAAAGATACTCTTGTGGTGTCCCTCTCACAATTAATGATTGTTCCATCTTGAAAATCCCCTTCATTTTTGACTTTTGAAAATTTTTTTGAAAAAGTTGTATTTTTTCAACTCTACTACTTTTCCTTTTACATATTCTATGATATGATAAACCACATCATAACACAATAAATTTTTATACATTTATTCGCTTTTTTTGAATATTTATAAAAATAATACAAAAAGGAGTTTACGCAAATGACCAAATGTAAAAAATGGCTACAGACGATTTTACCAATTTTATTCTTGTTGCTCTCATTATTACCTATTAAAGAAACTTTTGCAGCCGAAAACGATCCAGTCTATGACAAAATCATCCAAAAGGGAGAACTAGTTGTCGGCCTATCCGCAGACTATGCCCCTTATGAATTTCATGCAAAAGTAGATGGTGAAGATAAAATTGTCGGTTTTGATATTTCTATTGCTCAAAAAATTGCCGACGATTTAGGCGTTAAATTAAAAATCGAAGAACTAGGCTTCGATGCTCTGTTAGGGGCCTTAAAAACTGGCAAGATTGACATGGTCATCTCTGGCATGTCGCCAACGCCTGAACGATTAAAAGAAGTAGCTTTTTCTCAACCATATATGAACGTTCAACAAAGAGTCATTGTTCGGAAAGAAGACAAAGATAAATTTCATTCCACTAAAGATTTCGAAGGCGTTCGTGCAGGTGCCCAAAAGCAAACGACACAAGAAGAATTAATTAAAACCGAATTAACCGGTGCTGTCCCTACTTCTCTTCAAAAAATTCCAGATTTAATTATGAATCTAAAAAATAATAAATTAGATGCAGTCGTTATGGAAGAACCGGTTGGCGAAGCCTATGTTTCTCAAAATGAGGATTTAGCTTTTGCTGATGTTACCTTTGAAAAAGGCTCAAAAGATACTGCCGTTGCTTTTCCTAAAGATGCGCCCGTTTTGACGGAGAAAGTAAATGCCTCTATTAAACAAATTAATGATCAAAAATTAATGGACGGTTATAAAAAAGAAGCCAATCAATTAATGTTCCAAAAAGATCAAAGCTTTTTACAAAAGTATGGAAAGTTCTATCTTAACGGTGCAGGCTATACCATTTTCCTAGCTTTCATTGGTGTTTTGTTTGGTGCCATTTTAGGGGCATTACTTGCTTTAATGAAGTTAGCCAATTCCAAAATTTTACGTGGCATTGCCATTGCTTATATTGAATATGTTCGTGGCACTCCTTTGCTTGTTCAAATTTTTATTGTCTATTTCGGGACAGGCGTTCTTGGTTTAGACTTATCAAAAGTAGCAGCTGGTTGTATTGCCCTTTCTCTAAACAGTGGTGCATATGTAGCAGAAATTATTCGTGCTGGTATTCAGGCAGTTAATAAAGGACAATTGGAAGCTGCTCGTTCTTTGGGAATGAATCAAAATCAAGCAATGCGATACATCATTTTCCCACAAGCTATTAAAAATATTTTACCAGCGTTAGGCAATGAATTTGTTACAGTAATTAAAGAATCTTCCGTTGTTTCAGTCATTGGCGTTTCGGAACTAATTTTCCAAGCTGGCAACGTTCAAGGAGCAAGTTTTAAACCCTTCTTACCTTACTTAATTGTATCGTTGATTTATTTCGTCCTAACCTTTACTATCTCGCGTCTATTAGGTGTTGCTGAAAGGAGAATGAGTACTAGTGATTAACATTAAAAACTTACAGAAAACATTCGGAAAAAATGAAGTACTTAAAGGAATTGACTTAGAAATTGAAGCTGGTGAAGTTGTCGTAATTATTGGCCCTTCTGGTAGTGGTAAAAGTACTTTTTTACGTTGCTTGAACTTATTAGAAACACCAACTGGTGGCAGCGTTGAATTTGAAGGAAAAAATTTATTAGATAAAAATACCAACATTGATCAACTTCGTCAAAAAATGGGAATGGTATTCCAAAATTTCAATCTTTTCCCGCATAAAAATGTCTTGGAAAACTTAACGATTAGTCCTGTTAAAGTAAAAAAAGAAGCCGCTGCTGAAGCCACAGAACATGCTCTTTCTTTACTGGAACAAGTTGGTTTATCAGATAAAAAAGAAAATTATCCCGCTCAACTTTCTGGTGGGCAACAACAACGGGTAGCGATTGCTCGCGCTTTAGCCATGCGTCCTGACGTGATGCTGTTCGATGAACCAACTTCTGCCTTAGACCCTGAAATGGTGGGCGAAGTGCTATCCGTTATGAAAAATTTAGCTATTGAAGGGATGACAATGGTAGTGGTTACCCATGAAATGGGCTTCGCAAAAGAAGTTGCGGACCGTGTCATTTTTATGGATGCAGGAATTATTCAAGAAGAAGGCACACCTGAAGAAATTTTTGATGCGCCACAAAACCCAAGAACACAAGATTTTCTAAGAAAAGTTTTATAAAAAGGAGCACCTGGTATGGATCGCAAGAATATCGCAACACGTTACCAACAACCTACTGAAAATTTACTCATGGATATTGCAACATTGGCGAAAAAGACCCCAAATTTAATCGATTTATCGATTGGTGACCCTGACTTAATTACCGATGAGCGGATTATCGAACAAGCAGCTAACGATGCCAAAAATGGGCATACAAAATATACCGCTTCTGATGGTAGCGAGGCATTCATTGAGGCGGTCATTCAGTTTTATCAGTCACATTATCAATTATCCTTTCAACCGAATCAAGTCCGGGCCACAGTTGGCGCTCTGCACGGAATGTACCTTGCCTTACAAGTGATTCTAAATCCTGGAGATGAAGTGATTATTCATGAACCTTACTTCTCTCCTTATAAAGACCAAGTCCTTTTAGCAGATGGTGTTCCGGTCTTTTTGCCAACCTATGAAGAAGATGGTTTCCAAATTGATGTAGCTCTTTTGAAAGAAAAAATCACGCCTAAAACCAAAGCGATTATTCTAAATTCACCGAATAACCCGACAGGCGCTGTTTTCTCTGAAGAAACTTTCAGAGAAATCGCACAGGTAGCGATTGAACACAATTTATACATTCTTTCAGATGAAGTTTATGAAGCCTTTTGTTTCCAAGAAACGTTTACTCCCATGGCTACGTTTGCTCCAAAAAATACTATCACTTTTGGCAGCTTTTCAAAAGCCTTTGCAATGACTGGCTGGCGTATTGGTTATATGATTGCCCCAGACTATATTAACGAAGTAGCCAAATTAATTAATGAAGGCGTTACGTATTCTGCGCCTACGTTGTCACAGCAAGCAGGAATCTATGCGTTACAACATTTTGACGAATTTGTAGACCCGATCGTTGAAGTGTTCCAAACACGTTTAGAGTATGTGGCCCAGCGAGTAGCAAAGATTCCTTTCCTTTCGCTTCATCCAGTCAAAGGAAGTATTTACGCCTTCATTAACATTCAAAAAACCGGACTAACTTCCGTTCCTTTTGTGGAAAAGCTTTTAAAAGAGACACAAGTATTAGTGATTCCTGGAAAAGCATTTGGTGAAACAACAGGCGATGAGTACATTCGTTTAGCCGCAACACAAAATTTAGATTTATTAAAGGAAGCGTTCGATCGAATTGAAAGAATGACCTTTGAATAAAAAAAGCTTCTGCATTAGCTAATAATCATAGCTAATGCAGAAGCTTTTTAGATTTCTTCTATCAATTCAATCGCTTGCCCACCAACATGCGGTGGAATCGACATAGTCATCGGCGGCAAGCCTACGACTGTGAAACGGACTTTTGTCCCTTTTTTCAAGTGAGACAGTGGGATACTTTCCTCTAACTGTTCAACAAGTATGTTTAAAATTACCCCATGAGAAAATAAGGGCACGATGGATTCTGGATCACTTTCTGCTTGGATATTTTCTAAATGCAATCGCATTGACAATGGCTGCGTCTCATTTATCACACCAGCCTCTGCTAAATTCCCTGTAAAAACAGCAATTTTTTCAGTCATTTGTTTGCCTCCTTTTTAAACATCATATTGAAGAGAATTAATTCCATCCCCTAAAAATTCTGAAGCGTTGTTAAATTCGGCAGGATCATATTTGGTATAGGAAACTTGTAATGTCAAAGTAATATTCCTTAAGGTTTCAGAATGGGCAAATTTCTCTTGAGCTTGTTGTTTGAATTCTTTTCTAGTAGTGTATCCGTCATCCCCATCGCGGAAAATTAATAACGCCCAAGTTGGCGGTGTGCCGTCGATAAAGTATGGTAAGAAGCGATCATCCGTTGTCTCTTTAATCGCCGCTGTCACGATTTGTAGCAATTCATTTTTTTGTTCAGGACTTAATAAGTTACGAATACTTTCCCAATAGGCCACTCGGATCACGACTAAATATAACGGCGCTTCATAACGTGTAGAAATGTCAGAAAATAAATCGAATCCTTCTTCGTACATTTTTGCTGTTCTTAAATTGGTTACTGCATCTAACGCATTTAACTGAGAAGTTTCTTTACGTAAGCGAATATTTTCTTCTTCAATCGTACGAATTTGATAAGTCACTGCATAGATTGTTAAACAGTAGAGCGGCGGCATGATTAGCCAAAATAATGAGCCATAGCTAAACAAATCATGATAGACATACTGATATACAACATAAGTCAATTGTAGAAAAATAAATATAAGCGAAAATGTTAACCCCGCTGTAATCCCTACAAAATAGGTAACAATAATTAAGATAACTGAAATTAATAGACAACTTAAGTCCACAAAGAAATCATTCGTTCCTAAGGCCATAAAGATGGTTGTGCCGACAACCAAAACAATTCCTACCAACAAAGTTAAATCCAAAAGTAAGGTCACTCGTTTTTGATTCACTCTATTCCCCACCTTTCAAATTCTTCTTCACGATGAAGAACGCACTTAATCCAATAATGGTCATACCAATTAAGAAGACAAATAGATAAATCATTAATTTATGATTATTGACAATTCGTTTACCTAATGATTCGTTGCTAACGTTGCTTACACGTTTTTTGAAACGATAATCATAGCGACGATAGTTTGGATCGACCACAATGGCATCTCCTTTGTACATAGAAGTATTCTTCTCTGTATTCACTTGTGTAGAGGCTAAAAAGACACCTTGTGATTTAGCTCCCGTTAAGATTAACGCCGCGGCTTTCGCATTATATGGAGAAAACATTAACTGCGCCGTACCGATTTGTTTGCCATAATCTTTTTCAATGCTCAGTTTCTCGTTTGAAACAAAACGTGTGAAGTCCTTATCATAATGGAAATATAACTGATCGTTTAACTTACGAATCATCGGATTATCCTTAGGCGTACCAAAAATAATCAAGTTATGATTTTCTAATGCCGCATTTTTAGGCGCTTTTTTATAATACGTAATCTCACCGACATTACTTTCGGCATAATTACCAATTAAGTTAAATAAATTAGTCAACACTTTAAAATAGTTGTCGTCCATTTTTTCTGGTAATAAAATCGCTAAATCAGCAAAAGAACGGCTTCTGATAAAAATGTTCGGATAGTTGTTAAATAATATGTCATTCAGTTCTTCTGTTTGAATAAACGCATTTGAATTATTTTCAATAAAGGCCCATGGAGTCTGACCATTTCGCAAAACTTCTGGTGATTTAACATTCAAATCAAAAGCAACTTTTAAAACAAAACTATCAGCAATTTCTAAGTTCTTTGGAAATTCGAGATTTAATTCATCACCGTTCGCACGAGCAGCGCTTAATTTCTTGCTGCCAATTGGTTTATCATTGGCATAGACCGTCACTAAAGAAGAATCAAAATCTAAGTTTTCAGCGTATTTAAAATGTAAATGCACGCGACTTCCATTGGCATTGTTTCGATCCACTGGTAAATTGACAAAGTACGTTTGTTCTTGGTGATAGGCCCCTTCTAGCTTATCCCCCGTTGAGGTTAATGGATAATTTCCATCAAATTCTAAAGTTGAACTAAACGTATCGGTATTCTCATCAACTGTTGTCTCTTCTTTATCTGTTTGGGTCATTAATTCATAGTTTGCTAAATAACGTCCCGCACGAACAAGTAAGTCCTCATCTTTAGAAGTAGCTACTAAAACATGCTTATCTGGTTGATTGAAAAATTTTAAGACAGCCTGGTCCTCCACACGTTTGCTATCGATTTGACTTTTATACTGATCTGGTAATTTATCATAGCTGGCAATAATCAACTGATAGGGTGCTGACTGTTCTTTGTTCAAAGAAGCCATTGGCAACAATTCTTCTGAGGTAGTAATCAAACGAGCAGCACCAGCTAACGCATGGGTCGCTGCAGCTAATTCTTTTTCCGATGCATTTTCTGGTGTCAAAATAACACTGTGTTTATTTGCAATCGTGTCTGCTCCCACAAAATGATTATAAAAAGAATGAATTGTATTCTCTGGTAATTGTAAATCGTATTGGAAGTTTACGTTAGATCCTTCATACATCGTTAACCAATTTGCCGGAGTTTCAATTAAATTATACATATCGTTTCCTGCCTGATTAATAATTTGGCCCTCAACAGTCAATGTATTTGTCTCTTTAATCAGTTCTAAAGGGATTTCAATCGTCTTTTGTTGAATACCAGTCGTATTTTCAGGACGCCAAGAATAAAACTTCACACCATTCACTGCGACAGTTAAATCTGAGGTCTGATTATTTTTTAATTGTGTGATTTGGTAGGTCATATTGAATGATGCTTTTTTTACATCCCAATAATCAATTTTTGTAAAATACATGGTGCTACGGACAGAAGTACCTGTTAAAGAGATTGTTTTATTTTGAAAAGGTTGTGTAAAGGTATGGTTGTCTTGTTCTTTGTTTTCGGCGTATACGGTCGGACTTGCGACACCAATTAGAATTGCCAGAAAGAACAACCCTATTAAAGTGACTGTTTTTTGTTTCATTGCACGTTTCCTCCTTATTTAAATCGTTCAGTTTTGTACCATTTTGTTTGTGTTTGTTTATGAAAAACATTTTCTTTAATATACATCACCATGCCATAAGCGGCGACTACTAGCCACATCTGACTGTATGTAATATACATCAAGGCAATAATTAAGATATTCTCTAAAGTCATTTCGCCTTTTTCGGTTGTAATACTGACAAAAGTACTGAAAATAAATAACAAAATCGCTAACAACCATAAGGAATTGCTAAATCCTTGCAGGGTCGTTGTTAAGTAACCAGACATTGATAAAACTAACATGATGTCTGACAAAACGAGCGATGTCATTAAGAGAAAATAAATGGACAAGAAATATAAAATATCAAAACGGATCCGACTCGCTTTAGGATTAAACAATAATTTAGCATTTTTAACAATGACATAAATATTGCCTTTGACCCATCGCGTCCGTTGTCGGAACCAAACAGACAAAGTTTGCGGCTCTTGCTCCCACGTCACTGCTTTTGGTTGAAACTTAATTTTATAGCCCATCATATAGATGCGAAAGCTGATTTCTGTATCTTCGGCTAACGCTTTGTCATCCCAGCCGCCAATGGCTTCAATAATACTGCGACGAACAATGAAATTTGTGCCAGGAATCGTGCATAACTTAAATAATTGAAAACGACCGGCTTGTGCCATCCATTGAAAGGCAAGTGTTTCGATATTAATAAAGCGTGTCAACAGGCTTGCATTGCGATTTCTCGTTCTAAATTTACCAATAACCGCGCCGTATTCCTCACTAGCAATTAACTCTCCAACTAAATAACGGAGTGCATTCGGTTCAGGTGTATTGTCCGCATCATAAATGGCAATCACGTCCCCCTTGGCTTGCTTGAAACCAATGTTTAAGGCATTAGACTTACCTTTCCCACCTGTTATATTGTCTGTATTAATAATCTGCAAATTTCGATTAACCGCCTTTTTTTGGACATTCGCTAAAAGCTCAGCACTATTATCACTTGAGTTATCATTAATCACAATAATTTCATAGCGATCTTGCGGATAATTAAAATTCAATAACGCTTCAACTGTCCGCACAATGACAATTCCTTCATTATGGGCCGGCACCATAATTGAAACAAACGGTGCATCTTCGTCCTCTACAGGTGGCGGTGCGACAGGATCTGTTTTTAAATAATAAACATAGCCAAAAATAACTAAGAGAATATTTACAATTAGTAGACTCCAAATAATGATAGTTGCTGTTAACATTACAATGTCAGCAATGGTCATTTGTCTTCCTCCTTATTAATATATTTCGACCGATAATTCTTTCGTCCAATCATAAACAAAATAATCAGGATGATTAAAGTCAGTGTAACAACGCCAATCAAAATATTGTTTGTGATACTGAAAAAGAATGAAAATAACCCTGTAAATCGTTGTTTTTCAACTGTTGAGGCCCCTGTATCAGCCAAACCATTGACAATTTGATTGTTTAAGAAGAACCGATTATTCCGAAATTCGATTTTCTGCGTTTGTGTTTGAACAGTGAAATGTTGATCCGCTTCTGAAACACTAAACACTATTGGTGCTTCTTTGACTTCTTGAATTAGATGATCCACTTCTTTTTTAGAATTTGGAAATGAAAAACTAATGGTGGTCGGCATTGGAAATCGATAGTCATTCGGATTATCTTTATCCGTCCATTCAATCCCCGATAAATAATCATACGGTAAATCAAACAAAGCATTCTTATAAGTGATTGATTCTCCCGTTTGGTTCCGATAAAAAACACGTTCAATCGGCGGATTTTCTCTTAGAATCACTGTATCACTAATTGCTAGACCATCCTCTTGGTATTGAAGGTCTTGATTCCAATATCCTGGAGCAGAAATGCCTACTGGATAGACATGTCTGTCGACCAATAAACTAATCTGCTGCGCCATCAATTGTTTCAAGGCACGTTGGTCATTTAAATCAACATTATTAACGACCGGTGTTTCTAAGAAAATAACCCCCGTCGAAGCAAATGCACGTAACGCATTCGTAAATAGTTTATAAGGTAAAATCGTATTGTTTTGTGAAACGCTCGTACTGGATAAAATATAAGGATACGTGGTTTTAACTAATTCTTCTTGCAAATAGGTTGCCACAGACATATCTCTTAACGGGTTAAAATCAGAAATCGTCAAAAACGGCCGTGACATTTTTTCACTTTCCAGCCATTGACTAATCACGTCCAAGCTTTCTAAAAAAACAGCGCCTTTGCGTTCAAACATTGGTAGAAAAGCATGCCCATTCTCAATTACACCAAATGGATATTCTTCTGGTGCTAATTCTTGTGTTTTTAATCGACCAACTGTCTGACCTTGCGTATTTTCCAGCACAACTGATTGATCTTGAAAAGGCAATACTTGAGAAAAGCGTTTTTTTTCATCTTCTAACCGATATTGACGATGACTTAATTCTTTCCACGTACCGCTAAAATATTGTTTTTCATCGTCACGCATGTTTCGACCAATGTGTAATTGTTTACCTTTAAAATGAACTCGATCTGCTAGAAAATCAGAGGCAATAACGCCGGCTTGTTCAGGCCAATTCACCATAGAAATCAAACTGTCATAGCCATCATTTAGCAATTCGCCAGGCACATAATCTGACACCGCCACACTCTGAACTTCTACTCCAAAACTCGTCAACACTCGTTGTAAAGCATCCACATCATTTTCTTTTTTTCCAGCAATATTCAAGCTGTCATAGACAAGTAAGACATGTTTACTTGGTGCAGCCAGCGCCGGTTTAGCAAAGCCGCAAAAAACGAAAAAGAGTAAGACACACACCCAGCCAATAAGATATTGTTTATTTTTCAATTTTCTCTACCTCCCCAATGACTTGTGGTGTTGTATCTTGCCACATTCGTTTACCAATAACATCAGAAACAATTTGTAACAAGAGAAAATCTAAAAATACTGAGACTAAAAACAAATGAAGTACTAAGTCACTATCCCCATCAATAATAATTGTTGAAATGAAAACAACTAATAAATTTAGATAAATCCCTGTCATTAAAAAGAAGCGAAAAACTAATCTCGGTTCGTTTCTCTTGAGTCCTCTGTATAAACCAACGCCATATAAACCAAACAGGATCACGCCTAATAATAGATAGAAAGCAAAGTTTTTAGGAAAAAAGCTGGCTTTAATACGGTTATACACCATAAAAAATTTAGATTGTTCTAGCGGTGCACGCCCCGTCGTTTTCTCAAAATTCCCCACATTATTAGGCTTTACTAAGTAAACATTTGGGACCGCTGAATTCAGTCCTTGCCATAATTCAGATGGATAATTTAAATAATTCAATAACACCCATCCAAAACTCGTTTTATCAAAAAAATCTTTTTTCATTTGTTCAGAAGTTGGTGATACAGGACTGTATTCTTCAAAGTAGGAACGTCCCTTTTGCAACCCATATTGCGGGTTAATTCCGCCCTCTGACATCCGTTTATCTGGAACCTTACTATCCTTCATTACACCGCGCGTCATACTGTGGTAGACATCACGTTCATAGATATCGTTAGGGACAATAAAAGCTGCTAACGTTGTAAAACCAATCAGTGCAATTAAAAAGGCCGTCATTGACAATCGTTGATAACGTTGTGACAAGTAGACAAAAAATCCTAATCCAGCAATAATTACACCAATAATAAGCAAATATTCTTGGCGTGTTGTTCCTATTAAAAGTACTACTGCTTGTGCCAAGATAACTAAGATTATTCTTCTGAGCCAAGTTCGTGGTTTCGTCACCCGATAAAAATAGACAGAAAATGCTAAGACACTCACAGAAAGTAAAAAACTCGTCGCTTCTGTATAAAAGGAATTAAAATAAATCGTATAGGAGGTATCCCCTAAGATGAAAATAACCAACAAGGAGATAAGATAACTTTTTTTCAAAGATACGTCTTCGGTTAAGCCTCGTACCAGAATATAAATTGACACTAAAAAACAACTAAGATAAACGAAACCTAAGAAACGAATATCGAAAAGTGTTTGACTATAAAAAAGTTTATTAAGCCAAATGGCAACGGTAATGAAAAATTGTTGAGTGGAAACAAAGTGCGTCGTTGTTTCATTAAAATAACGCATAATTGAAAAGTCCTTAACAAAATAGGCCACATTGTCGTAGCTATCACCATTGACACGATAAAGACTATTTGAATTTAACACACGAAAATACTCGCCATTATCTCCCAAGCCATTAATCGGATAAACAAATAACAAAATGCTTGTCACTAACCCAATCCCTAAAACGGCCAAAAGACTTGGAGAAATATAACGACTCAACCATTCAAAAGCCGAGTTCATGTGTTTTTTGATCTTTTCCATGCTTTCACCTCATCTAGAAATCATAGGCCAAAAGAGCCATTAAGTTATTATAGGAATAGACTTGTTTCGTAACTTTATCACCAAACCCTCCATAAATCGGGCTGCTTGAATCCATAATTTGAAAATTATTAAGTACTGTAATTGCCGCACGATACAACTCTTTGTCATTTTCGGCAACACCAATTAAAGCCGCTATCGCATAACTGGCTGCAGATTGATTTTTATCCACAGGCGATCCATTTAAATCATACGAGTTAAAAAGCGTTCCTTGCTGAACTTGTTTTCGCACAAAATCAATACTAGTCTGCTTCGCCATACCCACTTCACTTAAATGGACAATCGTTAATAAAGATTCAATAATATTAAGTGTTCCGTTGTTTTCGTATTTATTTGTTTGATGATTAAACTTCGTTTGATAAAGAGGTAAATCATCAGAAATATAGCCATCGTCTATTAATTGGTAATGATACTGCAAGTAGTCTGCTGAAATCCCAAATTCTTTGTATAGATAACCCAGCGTAATTAAGTCAATATAAAACAAAGAAGTTTCTGAAGACTGTTGTTTTGATTTACTATCGTAAAAATCAATTAGAATATTATCTTTCATAGAGGTTTTCATAAAACTCTTACCTAATTTTTTAATTTCTTGATCATACTGATCTGTGTTAAAATACCCACCTGCTTCAATTAATGAACGAATGATCCGTAAATCATCAATCGAGGCATTGACATTGTACTTATTGCCTTGCTCGTCAATTCGGTAACTAAATTGGACGCCGTCATAAAAAGTGTCTTTCGTCTGCTTATAAAAGTTATCAAAACGTCCCTGCGTATCAAAAGCTAAATCCCGCAAATATAGACCAGAAGACTCACTTAGCAACTCATGTCCTGTAGCGACATCTTTGCGTTCAGCATCTGGTAAATAATTGGTTAAAAAACCGCCGTCTGTTTTGAGCCGGGTTTCAATAAAAAACTTCAACAAATCTTTGCGCTCAGCTGTTTCTTTTGTGTGAAATTCATGTTTTGTTAAAAAATGTTGTTTGTCTGTCGACATTAAGCGTTGAATTTTTGGATTCACTTTTTCCACCTCTACTTTATAGGATTTTTCTCTAAACAAAAGAAAATATCCTCCCAGAAGCACCACGAATACCCCAATAAAAATCCAAAGTTTTCTCTTCATTGTTACGCCTCTTTTCCTCACTTCTTTATTGTCAGTGTACACAAAAGTACTTGTTTTTGCGAAACTTACGCTACCTCTTCAAGCGCAAGAAAAAAAGCAATCCATAAAAATAAAAGGATTGCTTTAACCGTTTCGTCGATCATTTCCTGTCATCGTAATCTCTTTTGACAGATAACGCACACGTTCCATAATTCGTCTGGCTTTTAGCGGCTCTTGTTCTCCTCGTTGCGTCACGGTTAAATGCTCTTCTAAAGCTTTTAAATCTAGATTGGAAGAGAAAAAAGTAACTAATTGTTCTTGCATTCGGTATTGCAAGATTACGCTTAAAACGTCGTCACGAATCCAACTAGTCATGGATTCCGCACCAATGTCATCAATCATTAATATAGGGGATTTTTTTACTGCATCGAGCTTTTCACCAACTTGATCGCGACCAATGGCTTGTTTCATTTCTACTGTAAATGTTGGAAAATGAACAATTGTCGTAGTAAATCCACGTTCTGCTAAAGCATTAGCCATCGCACCTAATAAGAAAGATTTTCCTACACCGAAGGGGCCTTGTAAATAGAGCCCTTTATGAAACTCTTTTGGTGTCGCAGGATATTCTCTTAAAAATTGCATTGCTTCTGCTAACGCTTTGGCTCGACCTTGAGAAGATGGATCGAAATCTCGTAAATTTGCTTCTCGGACATCTTTTGGCATGTCCATTGCCCTTACTCGATTGCGAATTTCTTCTTCCTTCTGACGGGCGATTAAATCAGCCGTTGGGACATATGTTACATCAATGTAATGAAAATTCAACATTAATCTTGGCTCATAGCCGGGGGCAATCATTGCCGGATCGTTTAATTGAAATTTCTTTTTTTCTTGAACAAATTCATACAGCTTAGCATAACTTTTACGAATATCTTCATCGGTTAAACGCTCTCGGTTTGCTTGTATAAAGGCTTGAACATCTTGATCTTTCAATACTTCGTTAACCAGCTCTTCATATCGTTCATTGATGTCACGCTTCTGGATAATTTTTGACATTTCTTTTCCTACGTCTTCCATCATTGGTCACCTCCTTGGTTTAAAAATTCTTGAATTTGGCGATCTAACTCGGCTTGTTCTTCTGGGGAAAGTTTTGTTTCATCGTTTGGCTGATCGGCCCATTCTGGCAATCGCTCTTGTCGAACAGTTTGGCGTTTCCCTGAATAATTTTGTTGTCGCTGTTTTTGTTTGGTTTGGCTTTGTTTTGCCAATTCTCTGACATGTTCAATTGCTTTTTCTGGTGAATGAATGCCACTTTGTCCCCATTCATTCGCAATTCGATTCACATACTCCGCTTTTAAAGTCGGTTGTTGTTGAATGTTGTAAACATAGTTAATCAAAATATTAATCACACTAGTCGGTAAGCCTGATTTGGCAACCAAATATTTCACTAATGAACGTTCTTGTGGTGTCGTATAGCCGCCTCGACTATTTTTTAAAGCTTCTAAATATTGAATAGGCGGATTCTTTTCACTATCCATAATCATTTGAATATCCAGTTCAGAAAAACCATTCATTTTTAATGCGTTATATCGATACGTTTGTTGCTCTTCCACCGTCAATTGTGCTTGCTTGTTTGTCACTACGTTTGTTGGTTGTGGTTTTTTATCAGGATCAAACGCTTGATGAATCGTTCGCACTAATTCCTTAGGCAAAATTCGACTTGTATAATAGTCAAATGATTTCGAAGCAAAGTCTACCATATCTAACTCATTGATGCCATATAATTGATGAAAAACATAGACTTCTTCTTGAAAACTAGCCTCATCTTCAGGCAATTGTAAACCTAAGCGGTGCAAACCTTCCACAAAATAGTGCCAATCAAAAGAATCCGTTGATACAGAAATTTTCTTCGCTTTTTCTTGTTGAGAAAAAGTTTCTTGAATCGTTGTCAATCGGTTCGCCTCGGAAACAATTTGTTCTTCTTTAAAGGCATAAACCTCTTGAAAGCTAGCGGAAACATTTTGATAGCCCTCTGTTTTGGTAGGATGCGGTTGGAACTTTTGCACTAATTGATCAAATTTCCGTTGTCCAACCCGGTTAAATAACACTAAAGCTAACACTTCATCTTTAAAAAAACGAGCGGCTGTTTCAGGTGCTTTTAAATAATATAAATAACAATCTCCTAATTCCCGATCTGTTTTTTTATACGTTTCTAGCAACCCAATGCCTTCTAATTTGTAGCAAGCTTCTTCTAATTGTTGGCAACTCAAGTCCAGCAAACTAATTAAATCTGCATGAAACAGCGAGCCATTCTCCTCTGAGTCTGTTGTTTCAGATAACAAAAGCCAATATAAACTAAACGCATTGGCGCCGACAATTGGTTGATATAAAAAGGTTAAAACCTCTTTCTCTTGATCAGAAAGCGGTGAATCAATAACCGCTTGAAAAATATTTTTTGGTTGGATTCTTTGCCGATTTCCTTTCAAAGAAAGACCTCCTTTTTAATTTTCTGAGTCAGGAGAAGAAGATTTTGCTTTGTCGACAATGTCCTGTAACTCTTTCAAAAACACGCTCATATCTTTGAATTGTCGATAAACACTCGCAAAGCGGATGTAGGCAATTTCATCTAGATTGACTAAATCTTCCATCACATATTCACCGATAAGCGTTGTAGAGACTTCATTTTCCCCTAAACTACGCACTCGATTTTCAACATTATCGACAATTTGAACCATTTGTTCCATAGCAACGGGTCTTTTTTCCGCAGAGCGAATGAGCCCACGCAAAATTTTATCACGATTAAATTCTTCACGATCCCCATTTTTCTTGATTACAAGTAATGGCGCCGCTTCAATTCTTTCAAATGTAGTGAACCGATAACTGCAATTTTCACATTCACGACGACGGCGAATTGCTCGTCCATCATCTGCTTGACGGCTATCAATAACACGGGAATTATTATGATGACATCTTGGACAACGCATAACGTTCACCTCTTCTATTCTGTATAATTTTTGTTGCCTATATTATAACATGAAATTGCGCTATTACTAGGTCTTTAGAACTGGTTCTTCGTTGAATCTTTGCCATTTTTTAATAAAAACAAAGACTTTCACTGTTTTTTCTGAAATTTTCAAAATATTTTACGCCATTAAAAAAATATTCACTTCTCTTCAGTTTGTTCCTCTAGCCACTTCTTCACTTGTTGTTCCGTTTCTTCTCTAGTTCCTTGATTATCAAACACGATATCTGCTCGTTCTTTTTTCATTTCAATCGGCCATTGGCTAGCAATTCGTTGTTGTGCTTCTTCTTCTGTTAATTGGTTTCGGGCCATCAGACGCTCTTTTTGAATCTTTTCTGGTACATATACCACAGCAACTTGATCCATAATCGCCTCATAATGAGCTTCATAAAGGAGAGGAATATCAACAATAACCAGGGCGGCTTTCTTTTTAGCTTCTTCAATTTGACGTAAAATTTCTTTTCTTAAAAAAGGTTTCAACGTTTCATTTAATAGCTCTCTTTTTTGAGGATTAGCGAAAATTAATTGTCCTAATTTTTTCCGATCCAATTCACCAGTTGTTAATACTATTTCTGGTCCGAAAGTTTCAACGATTGCGGCTAAGGCTGGTTGCCCTTTTGCAACAATTTCGCGGGCGATAATGTCGCCGTCAACAATTGGATAGCCTGCTTTTTTAAAAAGAGCAACAACCGTACTTTTACCTGTCGCAATTCCTCCTGTAATGCCTAAAACTTTTGTCATTTCAATCGACGACCTTTCAATTGTTGGCATTGTGGACAATAATGCGTACCACGTTGTGCCACTTTTGTTTTAACAATTGGCGTACCACAACGATTGCAAGGTAAGCCTGTTTGTCCATAGACATTCAACGCTACTTGAAAAGTCCCTGCTTCTCCTAACGCGTTTAGATAGGTGCGGATGGTGGTTCCACCTGCTTCAACAGCGCGTGCCAAGACGTCAATGATTGCTTGATACAACGTAGCAACTTCCGCAGGTTTTAAGGAATCTGCTGGTTGCTCTGGATGAATTTGCGCTTGCCAAAGTGCTTCATCTACGTAAATATTCCCCAAGCCCGTCACTAGCTTTTGATCTAACAGTAATGGCTTAATTGCCTTATGATGCTTTTTCAATCCTTGTTGAAAAGCAGCTAATTGAAAAACGTCTGGTGTTGGCTCTGGGCCCAAAGCTAAAATCCCTTTATATTGATGACCTTGATTCTTAGGAACCAATGTCATACGGCCAAATTTCCGTACATCTAAATAACGTAATTGCGTGCCATCTGTAAAAGTAAACATTACATGGGTATGTTTGGCAATTTCATCATCAGCCTGATGAAACTCATATTTACCTTCCATTCGTAAGTGAGAAATCATATCATTATCAGACAATTTAAAAATCAGAAATTTTCCTCTTCGCTCAATCCCTTCAATCGTTTGACCAGCTAATTGACCTTGAAATACATCAACTTCTGGTGATTCAATAATTCTTGGCCAAAAAACAATGACTTCTTGAATGGTTTTTCCTACAACAAGTTTTTCAAGTCCTTTTCGCACTGTTTCTACTTCTGGTAATTCTGGCATTATTTTTGCTCCTTTATATAAAGAGGTCTGAACGCTTAGATACCAACGTCCAGATCCTACTTATCCTTATTTTATTCATCGTTCTTAATGGGTAAGCTATTATTTTGCTTCATACCATGTTTTTCCCCAACTGCTATCGGTGATAAGTGGCACATGTAAGGAAACTGCGTGCTCCATCACTTCTTTGACGAGTTGATTTAATTGTTCTAATTCTGATTCTGGTACTTCAAAAACTAATTCATCGTGCACTTGTAATAACATTGTCGCTTGTAATTTTTCTTCTTTTAAACGACGCGCCACTTCAATCATCGCAATTTTTAAAATATCTGCGGCACTTCCCTGAATCGGTGTATTAATCGCTGTACGTTCAGCGAACGAACGTAGATTAAAGTTTCTTGAATTAATATCACTTAAATAACGACGGCGATGATACAATGTTTCCACATATCCTTTGTCTTTGGCATCGCGGACAATCTCTTCCATGTACTGTTTCACGCCTGGATATTTTTCAAAATAGGTGTCAATATATTGTTGCGCTTGCTTTCTAGTAATGCCTAAGTTTTGAGACAAGCCATAATCACTGATACCATAGACAATTCCAAAATTCACCGCTTTAGCTTGACGACGCATGTTAGGTGTGACATCTTCTGCTTTTTCAACACCGAAAACTCGCATTGCAGTGCTGGCATGGATATCTTGTCCTTCCACAAACGCTTCTTTTAAATGTTCATCATTAGAAATATGCGCGAGCACACGTAACTCAATTTGAGAGTAATCAGAAGAGAAAATCAACCAATTATCCTCTCTTGGTACGAACGCTTCTCTAATTTTTCGGCCTTCTTCTAAACGGATAGGAATGTTTTGTAAATTAGGATCTACTGAGCTTAGTCGTCCTGTTTGTGTCAGTGTTTGTACATACCGAGTATGAATTTTATTATCTGGCTGAATTACTTTTAAGAGTCCTTCAACATAGGTTGATTGAATTTTGGCAATTTGACGATAAGTTAAAATATCTGCCACAATTGGTGCTTGTTCTTTTAGTTGTTCTAAAACATCCACCGCTGTTGAATAACCAGTTTTCGTCTTTTTGATTACAGGTAAGCCCATTTTTTCAAATAAAATAACGCCTAATTGTTTAGGTGAATTCAAATTAAATTCTTCGCCAGCTTCTGCATAGATTTTTTCTTCGATTTCTTTCAAGCGTTCTGAAAATTCTACTTGCATTTCTTTTAAGCGCGTGGCATCAACACGGATCCCAGTTATTTCCATATCGCCTAAAATACGAGAAAGTGGTAATTCCATTTTATAGAATAAATCAGCTTGATTCTTTTCTGTTAATTCGCTATCTAATTTGCTTGTTAAAAATTGAATTGCTTTAATCTTACGTGCTAAATGACCAAAGAAAACTTCTTCGTCCTCTGGCAAGCCTTTTTTGGCCCCTTTTCCATAAATGGCTTCATCAGATTGAATCGCATCATATCCGTAATGTTGTGCTACACCTTCAATATCAGCGTTATTGTCATTGGTATCAAGTAAATAAGCAGCCAATAAAACATCAAAGGCAATCCCTGTCATTTTTCCTACATAGCGATTTAGTGCAACGTACGTCCGTTTTGCATCATAGACATTTTTTTTACGTGTCTCATCCATCAACCAATCGATAAATGGCTGACTTTCAAAAACAGCTAAATTATTCGTGGTATAAATCTTCTTGTCGTTGCCCCAAGCAAGGCCGACAATCGGTGACGTGTGATAGTTATCTTCCATCATCTCAACATAAAGAGCCATATCGTCTGTAAACATTTCATTGGTTAACTGATCTTCGACTACTTCAAATAAAATATCTTCCATTTCAACAGGTTCTTCTGTAATGTCCAACTTAGCTAAAAATTGTTTAAAATCCATTTCTTTATAAAAAGGAACCAATTTTTCTAAGTTTTTCCCTTCATATGCCAAGTCTTCCACATTGACTTCGACTGGTGCATTGACTTCAATTGTCGCTAAACGTTTAGAAAGAAAGGCTTGCTCTTTATCATTAATCAAGTTTTCTTTCATTTTGCTTTTTTTCATTTCATCGATATTCTCATAAACCCCTTCAACTGAGCCATATTGTTTTAACAGCTTAATCGCGGTTTTCTCACCGATTTTCGTTACACCTGGAATATTATCCGATGTATCGCCAGCCAACCCTTTCATATCAATAATTTGCTTAGGCGTTAATCCATCATATTTTTCAGCAATATGCTCAGGCGTATATGATTCAATATCGCTAACTCCTTTAACAGTGATATCTACTTTGACAGTGTCCGTCGCTAATTGTGTCAAATCTCGGTCCCCTGATAACACGACAACATCATATTCATCTTTATCAACTTTGTTGGCTAATGTACCAATAATATCATCTGCTTCATAGTTAGGTAGTTCATAATATTTTACGCCTAAACCTTCTAAAAGTTCACGAATATACGGCATTTGTTCTTTAAATTCGCCCGGTGTTTTTGAACGTCCGGCTTTATATTCTGAATAAAATTCTGTTCTGAATGTGGTTTTCCCTGCATCAAAAGCGACTAAAACATGAGTAGGCATTTCTTTTTGCATTACATTTTCAAACATATTGTTAAATGCATAAATAGCATTTGTATGCAAGCCGTTCTTATTTTTGAATCGTTCTAATGAGTTATGTAGCGCAAAAAATGCACGAAAGGCTACACTGTTTCCATCAACGAGTAATAATTTTTTTTTGGTCATTTTTTTCCCCTCATCTTTAGCAAACTAGTTTCCTTTCTATTTTAACAAAAAACTACAGAATTTGCAGTAGACGGCGATTGCAGAATGAAAGAAAAAGGTATTTGACATAGTTCCTTAGTGACAACTATATCAAATACCAAAATCAATCAGCAATACACGCTGGATCTTCACAAGTATGAAAATCTTTTTACGGCAAAACATTTCCCGCTGCACGATAAATATCGTACCAATCTTCGCGACTAATCACAATGTCTGCTGCTTTAGCAATTTCTTCAATTCTACCAAGATTCATACTTCCTGCGATGACTTGCATATTAGCAGGGTGGCGCAGAATCCAGCTGCTGGCTAAGCCAGTTGGCGTTGTTTGATATTTTTCAGCCAATTCGCTTAATTTTTGATTTAACTCAGGGAATTTTTCATTTCCAATAAAGACACCTTCAAAATAACCATATTGGTACGGTGACCATGCTTGAATAGTCATTTGTTTCAACCGTGAATAATCTAAAATACCATGATCATAATCAATGCTTCCTGATATTTCCATATTTGTTTGTAAGCCTTGATCCACCATGCCAGTATGCTTGATGCCAAATTGTAATTGATTGGCTAATAATGGTTGTTTAACAGCTGTTTTTAAAAGTTCAATTTGTCCTGGCGTTTGGTTACTTACACCAAAATAGCGAACTTTCCCTTGTTTTTCTAATAAATGAAAAGCTTCAGCTACTTCTTCTGGTTCCACTAAAGTATCTGGACGATGCAACAATAATGCATCGACTGAATCTACACCTAAACGCTGTAAACTCCCTTCAACCGCTTCTAAAATATGTGCTTTCGAAAAGTCAAAAAAGCCTTGGCGAATCCCACATTTCGTTTGTATAAAAATATCTTCACGACGAATGGCACTTTCTTTTAAGGCCTTACCAAAAATGGTTTCGCAGTCGCCGCCACCATAAATGTCGGCGTGATCAAAAAATGTAATGCCGTGATCATAAGCAGTTTCAATTACCTGTTGAGGATTTTCAGCACCATTTAAGCGCATACATCCTAAGACAACCGAAGAAACAGTTTCGTCACTTGTACCAAATTGCAGTTGTTTCATTTTAATATCCTCCTCATCCATTCCTCTTACTTCTTCATTTTAACACTATTTAGACAAAATTGGACTTCTTATGGTAGATTCGCTTCGACTTTTTCAAAAAAAGCAGGAGATAATTCCTCTGGCAAATAAACAACTGTCTCAGAAGAAAGCGCTACGTTCATCTGAAACAAATGATTGACAATTAAGAGGTGTGCTTGGTGAAGTTGATACGTTGGTTTTCCATGAATAATTGTAATATTCTTTTTTTCACTGAAATAGTTTTTTATAGATTGCCCCAGCGCTTGTTCCTTTTCTGGAGGAAAGTCCGTCAATAGGCAAATAATATATTTTTTTTCATATAAAATCGGGTCAAATAAATCTAGGATGTGATAAAAATAGCAACTCGTCAATTCCCGTTCTTTTACTGAAGTAAAGACTGGATACAGGCGTTTTAAAAGCCTAATTAGTTTCTGTAATCTGTGCCAAGTTTGCTGATAACGTACAGCGAGTATTTGTTCCTGTTTATGAGCTGGCAACCATGTTTGTCCGTCTAATAAACTATTCATATGCGTACTTAAAAATCGACATAAATGAATTTCTTGATAATTAAAATGATGTTGTGTAAAATTTCTCCTAATTTCTTTCATAATAAAAATAGCTGTTTTTAAGCATAAACTTTCTATTTTCATTTGCTCATGAATAAAATACTTTCGCGCTCTCTTGCCAAAGCAACCACCAAAATGTGCTTCAAGAATCACAAATAACGCTTTTTGTTCTTTAAGAGATATAAAGGAAGTGCTCAACACTTCCACACGAAATAAATAAAAAAAAGCACTTGTTTGTTGAAATAAATTAGCATTTGGCACTGAAATTCCATGCCCGTCTCGATATCGTCTCTCCCAAATATAAATTAGCCAACTAAGATGATTCTGTTGTGCCACATTTAAATCCAACTCAAAAAAGGTAATGATTTTCCGAGTCATGTCTCTGTTTTCTTCCAGACAGCTTTCTTGAAAAAACAAATAAAAACAAAGGATTAACTGTCGAATTTGCCATTCATTGCCAGTTAAATCGTAATGTTTTTGACGTACAATAATATCAAAATTAACTAGCCAACGTCGAATATTAGAAAGTTTCTTCCGAAGAGTTGATTCCTGTAATCCCAATACCTGGGTCAATTGCGCATAATTGATTCGCTCTTCAATTAGACAACGTAAAATATAAAATTCGGGAATAAAATAACAAAATTTTTGTCTAAATCGAGCCAAGCCACAAACGCATAATTCACGATATTTTACAATTCCTTTGGTCGTTGTATAAATCTTACAAAGCCCTTCTATCTTAAACGTTTCCTGCTTTTTTTCAAAACGTTGAATGTAACAATGGATGGTTTTGTCGCTCACCTTTAGTTTTTCTGCAGCCATCAAAACAGAAAATGTCTGCTCTTGTTGCAGTAAATCCAACAATTCCAACATATTTTTATGTTCAAAAGACAATAATTCCTTGAAATCCATATATCGTCCCCTTTCACTCCCTTGTTATAAGAATACGTCAAATAAGGCAAAAATTTTTTTAAGAAGAAAAAAATAGAGAACAAAAAGTATTGATTACTTTCCGCTCTCTACAATTATATCGAATTATTTTTTTGAAATATGCAGTGTCATAGCATTTGCTGCTACAATAATTGTACTTAATGACATCAAGACAGCACCTACAGCTGGATTTAAAACAATCCCAATTGGTGCAAGAACCCCAGCCGCTAAAGGAATGGCGACAATATTGTACCCAGCTCCCCACCAAAGATTTTGGATCATTTTACGTCGTGTTTGTTTGGCTAAATCTAAGAACCTTAAAATATCTTTAGGATCACTATCCGTCAGTACAACATCTGCCGAATCAATCGCTACATCTGTACCAGCGCCTATCGCAATGCCGATTGAAGCACGGGCTAAACTTGGTGCATCGTTAATACCGTCTCCTACCATCATGACCTGATGCCCCTCAGTAAGATACTGTTGCACAATTTTTTCTTTATCTTCTGGTAAGAGCTCTGCGTAGTATTCCTTCATTCCTAAATAATTAGCAACTGCACTGGCAGCTGTTTGATTATCCCCTGTCAACATGACTGGCGTAATGCCTTGCGCTTGTAACTCTGCAATAAATGTTTTAGCTTCTGGTTTGACTTTATCTCCTAAAGCAAGCAGTGCGACTAATTGACCAGCGATGATTAAATAGCTCAAAGTATTTCCTTGCTCTTGATAGTTTGTTTTAATTGTTTCATCGAAGGTTAACTGTAACCGTGCAACTTCTTTTTCATTGACTATTTTGACTTCTTGGTTTTGAACAGTAGCAACCAGTCCTACGCCTGATAAAGCTTGCAGATTATGGGCTTCATAAGGTTGAACGGCTTGTTTATTTAAATAGTTCATGATCCCAATTGCCAACGGATGGTTTGCATTTTTTTCCAATGCCCCAATATATTTAAGTGCTTCTTCTCTAGTAAACTGCTTACTCATTAATTCTAAGCCAGTAACTGTAAATTGTCCTTCTGTTAAAGTACCAGTTTTATCCAGCAACACATATTCAACCTTATTGGCTTGTTCTAATGCATTCCGATTTTTTAAAAGTAAGCCATTTTTAGCAGCAATGGAGGTACTTCTAGCAATCACTAAAGGAATTGCCAAGCCTAACGCATGGGGACAGGCAATAATAAAAACTGTAACCATTCGTTCAAATGCTAGCGACAAATCTTTCGTTACGAGTAACCAACCGATAAATGCTAACACACCTACGAATAAGGCAATATAGAATAACCACTTGGCTACACGGTCTGAAATAGATTCTAGTTTTGATTTTTCCGATTGCGCTTGTTTAACCATCTCCATAACTTTTGACAGGTAACTATTTTCACCCGTGCCAGTTACTGAAATTTCAATCATTCCGTTGCCATTGACAGCTCCACCAATCACGGAGTCGCCAATGTTTTTTTCTACTGTTTTTGATTCCCCTGTAACCATCGATTCATCGACTGTTGTGCTTCCTTTCAAAATTTTACCATCTGTCGGAATTTTATCTCCCGAACGAACAATCAAGCGATCGCCTTCTTGGACATCTTGCAAAGGAATTTCTTCTTCCCCATGTTCAGTCATTCGCTTGACTGTGTCAGGTAACAGTTCAGCCATTTTTTTCAAGGCATCACCAGCATTAGAAATAGCATTCATTTCAATCCAATGGCCTAAAAGCATAATAACAATCAGAGTGGCTAATTCCCAGAAAAAGTCCATCACGTGGGCCTGATTCGTAAAATGATTCATGTAAAACGCATATAGGCTATAAAAATATGATACCGAAATCCCCATCGCAATTAACGTCATCATTGCTGGACTCTTTTGCTGTAATTCCATTTTAGCGCCACTTAAAAATGGTTGTCCACCATAAAAAAATAGCACAGTTGCTAAAATTAAGACCAACCAATCAGAACCTGGAAAAGTAAATTGAAAAGGTAATTGAAAACCCATCATTGGTGAAAGAACAATAATCGGAATAGCTAAAATCAATGACAGCCAGAATTTTTGTTTAAAATTCCCCATATGCATTGAATGGTCCATTCCCTTCATTCCTTCATGTTGGTGTGACATAGCCATTTGTTCATGCGCCATATCATGATTCATGTGATTCATTTTATCGTGGGACATTGTTGGCTGTTTTTCCTGGTGTTGTTCATGATTATGTTTTGCTGACATATGATCCCTTCTCTTCTTAAGTATTTTCATCTTAAGCATAGCACAAGATGAAAATTGTTAGAAATAATTACTTTTTTTAGTTTAGAAAAAAAAAGAGCCGAATTTTGCGTATGTATATTTTAAGAACACCTTATCCTCATATTTATTACAAAAGGAGTGTTTCAATGAAAATTACTACAAAGCAAGTCGGGGCGCGCATGCGTGAAGCTCGAAAAAAGAAGAAGTACACTTTACGTTATTTAGCCAATAAAATTGGTTTATCTAGTGGAAGTACAATTAGTAACTGGGAATTAGGTTTGAATTTACCCAATAAACGATACTTAAAAAAAATCGCTAAAGCCTGCGACACAACAGTAGATTGGCTACTTTATGGTGATTTCGATCGATTTGTGCGCCAGCTATTAAAAGAAAATTTTCAAAATAAACAACTGCTAAAACCACCTTTTTTTACTCAGTTGATGATACGTTTATCTGAAGAACAGCTATCCTATCACGATTCCTTAAAAATTATGATTCAAGCGCAAAAGTTACAGCAGTCCTTTTATGCTTTTCCTTTAACAGTAGAAGCCCCCTCTCATTCCCAAGAGAGTATTTCTATTTATGAACCAACAACTGCAGAAGAACAGTCTGACCAATCTTATTATCATCCGTTTATTTTGTCGGAACTCCATGAATTATTTACACATTCTCAAAATCCAGAATTGGATTATTCTCTGATTATCGCTTTTCTTCCTTTGTTAAAAGTAGATCAATTAACTGAACCACAAAAAGAAGTCTTACTGGCCATCTTTAAGCGAATGAATTCCTTTAAAGACCAAACACTTTTAAATGAATTCTTTGTGGAATTACAGTATTTACTCTGATTCTACAAAAAAGATTGAGCCATGTATCTCAAGGACTTAGGCTCAATCTTTTAGTTAAATTTCTTCTATTTATGAACGATTCTTTCGTTCGACTAAGTGCGTTTTCCGTTGTGGTCCAATGATTAAAGGAACGGATTCATATTTGACTTCACTGTATTCCAAGCCAAACCAACTTTCAGGAGAGGTAGTTAAGTTTTTGATAGCTAATTTTGCCTGCATAATTTGTCGATCCCATTTTTTCAGTTCAGAAACGTTAGATAATTCTTCTTGAATTAATACAAATTGGAAATCGCCAACTTCTCTCCCTGGCGTTAATGAATAACGTTGTGGCTGTTTTGGCAAGCGGCCTGTTTTCATCAAGTCATGAACAATTTGTCTTAAATATACATTCACTTCTTGAGAAATATGGAAACCTAAATATAGCTGAACTTGCACAATAAAATCAGTCCCTAACATATCAACAGAATACTCTTGAGTAAAGGGTTCATCTGTTACCTGAACATTAACAAACCAATAAACATTCGCTCGTTTTGGCTGTTTGTCCAAAATCGAATAAATAATATTACGATTAATTTCGCCGTCCACTCGATCGGAGGTTAAAAAGACCACGTTGGTTTGATACATTGGTACAGATGTATCTTCTTTCAAAGCTTTAAGTTGTGGTACATATTTTTCCAACGACACTTGTTCCGCCGTTGCTTCCTTAATCTCGTTGCCGCGTTCCCAAATAATCATGATGCATAACAAGAAGACTGCCATTCCCACAGCAACATATCCACCATGGAAAAACTTCGCAGCACTTGAAAAGAAAAAGACAACTTCAATGGCAGCAAAGAACAAGGAAATTAGATACGCAGACCAAGCTGGAATTTTATCCAAAAGATAAAACAACAATAAAATGGTTGTCATCAACATCGTAATCGTAATCGATAGACCATACGCAGCTTCCATGTGTGTCGATGTTCTAAAAGCCAGCACGATTGCTGAACAAGCTAACCACAAAATTAAATTTACCGCTGGAATATACATTTGACCGATATTGCTCCCAGGATAAATAATTTTGAGTCTTGGTAATAACTTCAATTTAATCGCTTCAGAAACTAAAGTATACGAACCTGATATTAACGCTTGCGAAGCAATCACTGCGGCGATTGTTGCAAAAACAACGCCAAATACGAGAATACCTCGTGGAATCATTTGGAAAAATGGGTTAATTTCAGCTAATGCCTGCATTTCAGGGTTTTCTTTGACCGTTAACAACCATGCAGCTTGACCTAAATAATTAAGAATCAAACAAATCTTAATATACGGCCAGCTAATGCGGATATTCATTTTTCCTACATGCCCTAAATCAGAATATAAAGCTTCAGCACCAGTTGTAGCCAAGAAAATATTCCCTAAAATAAATAGACCTAGTTTATTTTCTGGACTGACTAGTAATTGCAAAGCATAATATGGATTTAATGCACGAATAACCGTCCAATCTTGGCTAAAATTCATTAAACCAATGATGCCTAAAAAAGTAAACCACATGAACATAATCGGCCCAAAAGCTTTCCCGACCAATTCTGTTCCAAATCGTTGAACAGAAAAAAGAATTAAAATAATCGTCAACGTAATAACCACTATAATCGTTTGGTCATTACCAAAACGTTCAAAAAATGCCGGAATCCCCCGTAAGCCTTCGATCGCTGTCGTCACTGTCACAGCTGGGGTCAAAACGCCATCAGCCAGTAAAGCGGCACCGCCAATCATTGCGGGAATAATCAAATACTTACTTTTTTTACGAACCAATGTATAAAGAGAGAAAATCCCACCTTCTCCATGGTTATCAGCATTTAAAGCAATAACAACATATTTAATCGTGGTTAAGATAGTCAATGTCCAAAAAATTAACGAGACCGAACCTAAAATAAACGATTCAGAGACCCGTGCCAAGCCACCATTATCTCCTACAATAGCTTTCATTACATATAAAGGGCTCGTTCCAATATCTCCATAGACAACGCCCATGGCAACTAAGATCCCTGCCATCGTAAATTTCCGACGATCAAACCCCTCTGCTTTGTGTAACACAATACTTTCCTCCTACAAAAGAAATGACTTCGTTTAGTTTAACCAACAGCTCCATAAAAACTTTTAAAACTCTTTATTATATAACGTTTTATATATCTTTTTCATTAGTCAAAAAGCGCTTTTTGACTAACGATGCTACTCACTATAATACGTTTTAAATCGTTTAGCAAGTCTTTTTATTAGAGAATGTTCATCTTAGATAAGAAACCCACCTATTTTGAAAAAAGGAAAATCAAAAATAAGTGGGGCAGCAGTCGAAACGACTGCTGCCCCACTTGCTAACTATTAAGATAATTTTCTGAACAAAAGTAGCTCCTTTTATTCCTGTTAAATTTAAATCACTTCTTCTTCCTCATCAACTTCAGAGAAATGGAACTTAATCATTTCATTGACGAAAATTGGCACAAAGGATAGGAAAATTGCTAACATCCAATGATTTAAACTAATATGCACTAATCCGAATAGTTCTTGTGTGAATGGTAATAAAGCAATGGTTGTGGTAATTAGTAATGCTAAAACGACCATTTCAAAGAGGGACTTGTTGCTTGATAATTTTACACGGAAAACAGAGTTCGCACTACGAACATTAAAGACATGTAAGATAGAGGAATAAGCTAAGATTAAAAATGCCACTGTTTGTCCAACTTCATAGCTGTTTGAAACATAGGCTGAAACACCTGGTACAAAAGCACCTAGGTAAAAACCAAACAAAGTAATGACTGTGAACACTGCTGAATTAATCCCAATCTTTTGCCATAAGCCTCGTGCAAAAATCCCTTCATTTTTAGGAATTGGTGCCTCATCCATAATTCCTTTTTCTGCTGGTTCTTTTCCTAATGCAAAACCAGGTAACCCATCTGCGACCACGTTAACAAACAACAGTTGAACTGCAGTAAATGGCGCACCCCAACCAAGTAACATGGCAATTAAAACAATAAAAATCTCAGAAATATTACAGCTTAACAAGAAGTTAATGGCTTTACGAATATTTCGGTACACGGCACGTCCTTGCGCCACTGCATCAACAATGGTTGCAAAGTTATCGTCCGTCAAAATCATATCTGAAGCGCCTTGAGCCACATCTGTTCCAGTAATCCCCATTGCGCAACCGACATCACTAGCTTTCAAGGCTGGCGCATCATTCACGCCATCTCCAGTCATTGCTACAACAGCGCCAGAACGTTGCCATGATTGAACAATTCGAATTTTATCTTCAGGGGTTACACGTGCATAAACGGATAAATCTTTAACCCGTTTATCTAATTCTTCATCACTCATTTTTTTCAGTTCTGAACCAGATAAGGCTTCACTTTTATCTTTTAAAATTCCTAATTCTTTAGCAATTGCACTGGCTGTTACCACGTGATCACCAGTAATCATGACTGTTTTAATTCCAGCTTTTTTCGCACGAGCAATGGCGCCCTTACTTTCTGGACGTGGTGGATCAATCATGCCAATTAAGCCTAACAAGCGAAGATTTTTTTCTAAAGCCTCCGATGTAATTTCCTTGGGTGGTTCATCATATACGGCATAACCGACAGCAATAACTCGTAACGCTCGTTTTCCGAAACGATCATTAACAATAGCCGCTTGATCGACATCCCCGAAACCAAAACGAGGTAGTAACACATCAAAGGCTCCTTTAGTAATTGAGATGTACTTTTTCCCCCATTGATGGACCGTAGTCATCATTTTACGTTCTGAATCAAAGGGAATTTCACCAATACGAGGATATTTTTCTTCAAGTTCTTCTTTCGTATGATAATTCTCTTCGACAGCACGAACAATTGCCGCTTCTGTCGGATTCCCTGTAACAGTTAGTTCATCGCCTTCTTTTTCCACAATGACATCTGTACATAAAGCAGCCATTTTCAGTACTTCCATGGCTTCATCGGTCATGGCATCTTCCGTATCCGTTACTTCATCACCACGATGCCATACTCGGCGGACACGCATTTTATTTTGTGTCAGTGTTCCTGTCTTATCAGAACAGATAACATTCGCAGTTCCTAGCGTTTCTACTGCTGGCAATCGGCGAATAATCGCATGTTTTTTAGCCATTTTTTGAACACCATATGCTAAGGTTAACGTTACAATCACGGTTAGTGTTTCTGGTACAGCTGCCACCGCTAAGGAAACGGCTGTCATAAACATTTCAAGAAGCGGTTCTCCTTGCAGTTCACCAATAATGAAAACAATTGCCGCAGCCCCTAAGGCTAACAAACTAATACGTTTGCCTAATTGATTCAAGCGTTTTTGTAATGGTGTTTTTTGCTGATCGCTGTTATTCAGTAACCCAGCAATTTTACCCATTTCTGTATTCATTCCTGTTGCAGTTACTACTGCTCGTCCGCGGCCATTCACAACGGTACAGCCTTTGAAAATCATATTTATTTGATCTCCTAAGCCATCATCGTCATGCCCCACGTATGTAGGATCTTTTTCAACAGGTTCACTTTCACCTGTTAGTGCTGACTCTTCTACGCGCATTTGAGAAGCTTGAATAAGTCGTGCATCGGCTGTAATCATTGAACCAGCTTCAAGAACTAGAACATCTCCTACTACTAGTTCTTCAGCATCGACTTCGATTACCTTGCCATCTCGTAAGACTGCACTACTTTGCTTGTTCATGTCTTGTAAAGCCGCCAGAGATTTTTCAGCATTTCCTTCTTGAACAATGGCTAAAACAGCATTGATAATCACAATTGCAATAATTAAGATTCCTTCAAAATATTCGCCATGTTCTGTTACGATTGCTGTATAAAACGAAATTGCCGCAGCAACTAATAAAATAATCGTCGTAAAATCAGATAAACTGTGAATGAATTTCTTTAACACAGAATCCTTCTTAGCCTCTTCAAATTGATTGCGGCCATTTTCTTTCAGCCGTTGTTGGGCCTCTTGTTGTGTTAAACCAGTTTCAGTATTGACTGAAACTTCTTTTGTGACAGTATCGACAGTTTGCTTGTAAGCTTCCATCCTATTCCCCCTCTAATTTTTTCTTCCTATATAATAGTGTCTCTATTAAATATAACATGATTTTTTTTGAACACGCAACTTTTTTCATCTTTGGCTTAGCGTTCTCTCATATGCCCGAAAAAAACTGGTATTTTCGTTGTTGCTACAACAATGTTTCTATTCAATTATGGGAATTTTATGAAAAAAGAAACGAATTCAGCCAAAAAGCAATGGACATTTTTTTCATTTTGTCTGATAAAAAAATAGTTTATTTCTATATATTCAACACAAAAACAACAAAAAATACAATGTTATTTGGTTCGCACGATTATTTATTTTACATGTTATAAAATAACCAGAAAAATATTATATTTAATCTTATTAATAAGTGTTATAACTTGCAAACGCTTCCAAAAGGTGCTATTCTTTAAGTGTAAGGAGGACATGCAAATCAATTGGTTGAAGATTTTCTCAGTAGATAAAAATCGGTAAACTCAAAGTTGTTAGAATTGCAAGATTCACCTGTAAACAATACGTGTAGAGTAATTGTTAGTGATAACTCGTATCGGAAAATAGGGAAAGGTTATAGAAGGATGGAGTTTCTATAAAGCATTTACCCTATCTGTTATCACCTAACGCAAGTTATCCACCATCCAAGCGTCGAAACTGTATGAAAACAAGGTTTTAGTTTCACCACATCACGTTCACCTTTTGCTTTACATGTATCGCGAAATGTAAACACTTATTCAACCAATTGATGTCTTCCCGTTAACAAGGCCGAGCTTAAATTTAAGCTCGGTTTTTTCTTTTAGGCAATAAAATATATTTGTATCAAATAATCATATGTGTTATATTCAAGGTGCACATTCTATTTTATCTTCTTTTAAAGGAGGGAATGCTATGCGAAAAAAGAAAAAATCTTCGTTTGAAAGTTCAATTCATGTTTATCGTGCTATGGCTCGTATGACCCAGCAAGATTTGGCCAATCGAGTCGGTGTCTCTCGACAAACAATTATTCAACTGGAACGAAACAAGTACAATCCTTCATTACTTCTTGCGCATGACATCGCGAACGTCTTTGGCGTAACCATTGATGATGTGTTCACCTTCAAAGAAACACTGAATGACGATGTAGAACAAGAAGCCTAAACAGTATAAGCTGTACTTAACAAGACAATTTTTCTGATTGTACTTGGAGTTGCCGAGGTACAACTTAGTACCGGCAATACGAAGAAAGCACTTCTTCGTATTGTTGTTTCAATAATTAATCTTTTCTTACATAAAAAAAGAACGGCGCAACCGTGGTTGCGCCGTTCTTTTTATTCTAAGATTGTCTACTAAGCACTTTTGCTCTAGTAGCGTTTTGGTTTCTAACTTTATTATTTACAGGGGAAGAAAAAATAAAGCACACCTTTACTGTGATTCCAAAAATCACGTGTTTATCATAATATATTTTTGTTTCAATCCCAAGTATTCTGCTCACAAAGTGTCGCTTATTTAATAAACATTGCATCTCCAAAACTAAAGAAACGATATTTTTCCTCAATTGCATGTTGGTAAGCAGCCAATGTTAAGTCTTTTCCTGCAAAGGCACTCACAAGCATCACTAACGTAGATTTTGGTAAATGGAAGTTCGTTGAAAAAGCCTCTACGACTTTAAATTGATACCCTGGCGTGATAAAAATATCGGTCCAGCCACTGTCAGCTTGGATTTCACCATTAAATTTTGTGCCAATTGTTTCCAACGTACGAATAGAAGTTGTTCCAACGGCAACAATCCGACCGCCTGCTTGGCGCACTTCATTTAATTGCTTAGCCGCTTCTTCAGTTAAACGATAGAATTCGCTATGCATATGATGTTCTTCTATATTATCAACGCTCACGGGACGGAATGTTCCTAAACCGACATGTAAAGTTAAATAAACGAGATGAACACCTTTTGCTTTGATCTCTTCTAATAGTTCTTTTGTAAAATGCAAACCCGCTGTTGGTGCTGCAGCTGAACCGTTTTCTTCAGCATAAACCGTTTGATAACGATCTGGGTCATCTAGACGTTCTTTGATATATGGCGGCAATGGCATTTCTCCTAACGATTCTAAAATTTCTAAGAAAATACCATCATATTTAAATTCAATGATTCGACCACCATGTTCCAACTCTTCTTTAACCACCGCTTTTAGGCGACCATCGCCAAATTGAATTTCCGTGCCGACTTTTGCACGTTTCGCGGGTTTAATCAAGGTTTCCCATGTATCGCCTTCTGTATTTGTTAAAAGTAAAACTTCCAAATGACCGCCTGTTTCAGGTTTTTCTCCATATAAACGGGCCGGCAGTACCCGGGTATTATTCATGACTAATGCATCCCCAGGCTGTAATTCATCAAGAATATCATGGAAATGTTTATCCTCCATGTCTCCTGTTTCTTTATTTACAACTAATAATCGTGAACTAGCGCGATCTTTTAGTGGGGTTTGAGCAATTAATTCTTCTGGTAAATCAAAATCAAAATCTTCTGTACTTAGCATTTACGTCACTCTTTCTACTAGTTTTTATCTTGGTTATTCTAACACTTTTTCTTGTTTCTGGCTATGTCAGCCTTCTAAATCAAACTAAATAGTTGTCAAAAAATGTCAGAAGCACTACACTTACTTTAAGTAAGTATACATAGTTATTTAGAGGAGGAACTCAAAATGCATGCTCAATTTCATCATGTTTCACTATTAGCGCGTCATGGTCAAGAAAACCAATCATTCTATACAAAATTGTTAGGCTTACGTTTTGTCAAAAATACCGTCAATCAAGACAACAATCGCATGCCTCATTATTTTTATGGCGATTATCAAGGCACGCCGGGAAGCTTAGTAACTTTTTTTATCGTGCCCTTATTAGGCAACCGCTATGAAGAAAAAAATTATTTAGCCACGATTGGCTTAAAAATTCCCCAAAACAGCCTTTCCTTTTGGGAACAACGTTTAACAGAAAACAAAATTCCATTTAACAAAAAAGAAAAGAGCCTCCATTTCAGTGATCCAGATGATACGCATATTATCCTGACAGAAGTTCCTGAAAATCCATTAAAAGAAACACTCGTTGTTTCTAACGACATTCCAGCAGCGGTTCAAATTATCGGTTTGGCCTCTACAGAATTTCATGTACCAGATTCTGAAAAAACCTTGGCCTTTTTTGAAACATTTCTTGGTTGGCAAGCAGTTGGCAATACGATTATTTTAAGTGAGACGGAAAGCTTTTCTGTTCATCAAACAACGTCGGATAAAACAAGTCGAATGGGGCGTGGTAGTATGGATCATATCGCTTTTTCTGTGGCTGATGATGAAGCATTACAAGAACTACACACGCGCGCTTTAGCACAAGGCTGGGAGATTGAAATGTATGTAAGTCGTGGATATTTTAAAAGTTTATACATTCGTGAACCAGGCGGGAATCGGGTTGAATTTGCTACTTTGGCTCCTGGCTTTACATTGGATGAGCCTCTGGAACATTTAGGGGAAACATTGGCTTTACCGCCTTTTTTAGAACCAAAACGGACTGCAATTGAAGCCAACCTCTACAAAGACATGTAACCAACGCTTCAGAAGACAGCGGAAAACGGACGTAATAATCGGTGACAAAATTACGTCCGTCTCTCTTCCCCTATGTTTGAATGTTTGAACAAGAGAATAAAAAATGACCTTCAGATTTTACTGAACGTCATTGCACATTCCATAAAAAGCATCCTTCGTTCTTCCACTTCTTACTTCTTAAAAAAACTGGTAATTTTTTCAAAAATTCAGTAAAATAAAAGTGATCAATGGTTTCCATTGATTGAACGGGCAACTTGATGGTCCACTTGCACAGGTGACTATTCAAGGCTTCGTGATTTAGTTGCCGCTAAATCATGAAGCGCCTTTTTTTATTTTATTCCCTTGTTCTCTTTCCATTCTAATGAAAAACTCAGCTCCCGTCAACTTGCTATAAAGGACACTTTTCTTTGTTATAGCGGCTTTTTCCCCTTCTCAGAATACTCTTTTTAACATCTTGTTTCGTTCAGACAACTTTTACTAAACAATAGTTGTCTTTTCTTTTTTTTAGAACGAATTAAAAAATTTTTACCGCCTTCTTTTTCCCATTAAAAATAGATTACATTTGTCGAAATCGCATTTTTATAGCATACTAGTAATAAGATACATTTTCAAAATATTTAGTTGAGGTGAGTAAGTTGATAGAATTTCAGCATGTATCAAAATTTTATAAAGGCGGAAAAGTCGCCGTCGATGACATTAATTTGTCTTTCGATAAAGGTGAATTTATCTGCTTCATCGGAACAAGTGGTAGTGGAAAAACAACATCAATGCGGATGCTTAACCGCATGACCGACCCTTCAAAAGGAAAAATTTTAATTGATGGCCAAGATATTCAAAAAATCAATCCTGTAGAGCTACGTCGCCAAATTGGCTATGTCATTCAAAATATCGGCTTGATGCCTCACATGACCATTCGTGAAAATATCGTTTTAGTGCCTAAATTATTAAAAGTACCTGTGGAAGAACGCAATAAGATAGCCGAAAAAATGATTGATTTGGTTGAGTTACCACGAGAAATGTTGGACCGCTATCCCAATGAACTTTCTGGGGGACAACAACAAAGAATCGGCGTTGTGCGGGCTTTAGCTGCCAATCAAGATATTATTCTAATGGATGAACCTTTTGGTGCTTTAGATCCTATCACCCGTGATTCATTACAAGATTTAGTGAAAGATTTGCAAGAACGTTTAGGAAAAACGATTGTCTTTGTTACCCATGATATGGATGAAGCGTTGAAATTAGCAAATAAAATTGCCATTATGAGCGAAGGCAAAGTAATTCAATTTGACACACCAGATAATATTTTACGTCATCCAGCCAATGAATTTGTAGAAGAACTCATCGGAGAAGATCGCTTATTACAAGCCAAACCTGATTTCACCACTGTTGATGAAGTCATGTTAAATTCAGCTATTACTATCACGCCGGAAAAATCTTTACAAGAAGCGATTAAATTGATGCGTGAAAAACGGGTTGATACCTTATTAGTTGTTGATAATTCCCATGTGCTTAAAGGCTTTATCGATGTTGAAACATTAGATCAGCAACGTGGCAAAGCTTCTAGTGTTGGTGATATCTTGAATAAAGATGTCTTCTTTGTTCAAAAAACCGCTCTTTTACGTGATGCTTTACAAAGAATCTTAAAACGTGGCTTAAAATATGTGCCAGTCGTTGATGAACAAAAACGAGTGGTGGGCATCTTAACACGTGCTTCCCTTGTTGACATTGTTTATGATGTTATCTGGGGCGATGAAACAACGATTAGTGAAGCTGTAGAAGCAAAACAAAGCGAGTCCGAAACTGATAAAGAGGAGGCGTAAGCAATGAGTAGCTTCTTTCAAGAATATGGATCAGAAATGATTTCAAAAAGTATTGAACATATTTATATTTCATTCTTTGCACTTTTATTAGGGGTCGCTATCGCTGTGCCCGTTGGCGTTTGGTTAACACGTTTGCCCAAAGTAGCCAATATTGTCATTGGTTTAACAAGTGCCTTACAAACGGTTCCTTCGTTGGCTTTATTAGCTTTGATGATTCCAATTTTTGGTGTCGGCAAAACACCCGCTATTATCGCGCTATTCATCTATTCCCTTCTACCTATTTTAAGAAACACGTATATCGGAATGAAAAATGTCGATGAAAATTACCGAGATGTTGCTAAAGGCATGGGCATGACCAATTTACAGTCTATTTTTAGTGTTGAATTACCCATTGCCATGCCAACAATTATGGCCGGCATTCGTTTAGCTGCTGTCTATGTCATTGCTTGGGCTACACTGGCTTCTTATATTGGTGCAGGTGGTCTTGGTGATATGATTTTCAGTGGATTAAATAACTATCAGCCAGAATTAATCTTTGGCGGGACTATTCCGGTAACTATTTTAGCGCTTTTAGCAGATGTTCTTCTTGGATTATTAGAAAATCGTTTAACGCCAAAAGCTTTAAGGGAGGGCGAATAATGATGAAAAAGAAACTCAAGTTAAGCTTACTCTTCTTAAGTAGTTTACTTTTATTGGCAGGTTGTTCTTTACCTGGTCTCGCTTCAACTTCTGATGATAACACTGTCGCCATTACAGGTGGGATTACTTCAGAAGCGCAGATTTTAGGGAGCATTGTAGCGGATATGGTTGAGCATTACACAGATAAAAAAACAAATGTGATTAACAACTTAGCCACTACTACCATCAATCACCAAGCAATGTTAAACGGAGATGCCTCAATTTCTGCAGCTCGTTATACTGGTACTGACGTGACTACTACGCTTGGTTTACCAGCGGAAAAAGACCCTAAAAAAGCGTTCAATCTAGTTCAATCAGAATTTGAAAAACGTTATCAACAAACTTGGTTCCCTTCATATGGATTTGAAAATACTTATGTATTCTTAGTTACAAAAGAAACGGCTGAGAAATACAATTTAAAAACAGTCAGTGATTTAGGGAAAGTCGCAGACAAATTAGTTGCTGGTGTCGATACTGCGTGGATCACACGTGAAGGCGACGGTTATGAAGGCTTTAAAAAGGAATACAACTTCCAATTTAAATCTATTTTACCAATGCAAATTGGCTTGGTGTACGATGCAGTCAACGCTGGAAAAATGGACGTTATCTTAGGTTACTCAACAGATGGCCGGATTGGTAGTTACGATTTAGTCATGTTAAAAGATGACAAGCGCTTCTTCCCGCCTTATGATGCCGCTCCTGTGGTTAGTGACAAATTATTAAAAGAAACGCCGGAAATCAAAGATGTATTAAATCGCTTAGATGGTAAAATTTCTACCAAAAAAATGCAAGAATTGAACTATCAAGCAGATAATGATTTAATTGAACCTGCTGTCGTAGCCGAACGTTTCTTAAAAGAAAACAACTATTTTGAGGGGGAGTAACAGATGAATAATATGAATTTATTCCAACAATTTATCTACTATTTCCAACAAAATGGCGGCTACGTCTTTCAACAATTTTTACGTCACTTTTTAATTTCGATTTATGGCGTAATCTTTGCTGCAATTGTCGGGATTCCTATCGGGATTATGATTTCACGTAAACGTAGCTTAGCCAACTGGATTATCCGTTTAGCGAACATTATCCAAACAGTACCAGCTTTGGCAATGCTTTCGATTTTAATGTTGGGGATGGGCTTAGGCGTCAACACGGTGGTTGTAACGGTCTTCCTTTATTCTCTCCTACCAATCATCAAAAATACGTACACTGGCATGATTCAAGTAGATCGCAATATTTTAGATGTTGGTAAAGGAATGGGTATGACAAAAGTACAACTTCTTTATATGGTCGAGTTACCTTTATCTGTGTCAGTCATCATGGCAGGTATTCGAAATGCGTTAGTCGTCGCAATCGGGATTACTGCGATTGGTGCTTTCGTTGGTGCTGGTGGTTTAGGGGATATTATTATTCGTGGAACCAATGCCACAGATGGTGCTTCTATCATTTTAGTCGGTGCCTTACCAACGGCCTTTATGGCGATTATCACAGATTGGGTTCTAGGGATTATTGAACGTCGTTTAGACCCAGCTAGCAAACATTCCAATTAATAAAAAATACAGAGCAGATCCAACATTGTTTCTTTTCAATGGGATCTGTTCTTTTATCTAGGAGATCAATAATGTCTAACTATACTATTATCGATTTAAACCAACAGCCACACTTAATTCCGTCAGCTGCTCAATGGTTTAGCCAAAAGTGGCAAATCCCCGCTGAAGCGTATCAAGCAAGTATGCAGGAAATGCTAACTAGCGAAAACCACGTACCACATTGGTGGGTCTGCTTGAATAAGCAGCAGGACATCGTTGCAGGCGTGGGCGTAATTGATAATGACTTCCACAATCGTGCAGACCTTACGCCAAACCTTTGTGCATTGTATGTCGAACCAACATTTCGTCACCAAGGCTTAGCAGGAATTCTTTTAACAACAGTTGGTGATTTTCTTGCTAATTCTGGATTTAAAAAGCTTTATTTGCTTACAGACCATACTACTTTTTATGAAAGATATGACTGGGAATTTTTGACAATGGTAACCACTGAAGAGCAGTCTTGCGCTAGAATTTATCAAAAACAATTACGTCAATAAAAAAAGTCTGCCATCAAAATGGCAGACTTTTTTATTTATTTTTTCAAGTGATAACTATAGGTAGCCACAATAATATTTTCCCGCCACGCTAAACGAATCCGCAAGCGTAAACTTGTTTGGTTATGCAAAATATTTTGCCAACGTTTATTTGGTACAAATTGTGGTACTAAAACTGTTGTACTGTAGTTATGCTTCGTGGCATTTTTACTAACTAAATCAACATAACGTAAGATAGGGTTTTGCAGTGAGCGATACGAAGAATGGACAATTGATAGACGAACGTCTGGGAAGTGTTTTTTAAACTCTTCCTGAATTTCTTTTTCCTTTTCAACGTTTTCATCCATTGAGACATGCATGGCAACAACATAATCACCAATGGAACGCGCATAGTTCAAGGCGCCGACATTTGCCTTGGTTACGTTCCCTACTAAAACAATAACTGTATTCCCGTCAAACTCATGTAACTGTGCCCCATCTTCTAAACGTAGCTGTTCCGCCACATTTTTATAGTGAGTATTGACCCGATAAAATGCATAAATCAACACTGGCATAATAATAAAAAACGGCCAGATGTCCCCTAATCGATAAATAAACAAAATGGCGATAATCGCGAAAGAGATAAAGGCGCCGACAATATTAGCAATTGATTTTGGCAACCAATTTTTAGTTTCTTTTCGCCATTTTACAACCATCCCCGATTGAGACAAAGCAAACGGAATAAACACACCAATTGAATATAATGGGATTAAACGTTCTGTGGAACCTTGGAAAATCAATAATAAAACAATGGAACCAGCAGCTAAAGTTAAAATACCGTTTGAATAGCCTAAACGGTCGCCACGATCCATATACATATGCGGCATAAACTTATCTTTGGCTAAGTTATAAGCCAAAACTGGAAAGGCTGAGAATCCTGTGTTAGCGGCAACCGCTAAAATTAAGGCTGTCGCAAACTGTAATAAATAATATAAAATATTTTGACCAAAGACCGCTTTCCCAATTTGGGAAAGAACTGTCACTTCTTCTTTTGGCACAATCCCATACCAATAGTTAATAAACGTAATCCCCACGAAGAAGAACCCTAAAATCGTTGCCATTAACGCTAACGTCCCAGCAGCATTTTTTGCTCGTGGTTTCTTAAAGAATGGCACTGCATTACTGATTGCTTCAACCCCTGTTAAGGAAGAAGAACCAGATGAAAAAGCCCGTAGAACTAAGGCAATAGAAATTCCTGGAACCACGGCTCCTGGTAAAGCTGTCGCATTCAATGGCTGTGCGCCAGTCACAATTTTAAATAGCCCGACAACAATCAGTAAGGTAATAATTGCGATAAAACTATACACTGGCAACATTAAGAACGAAGCAGATTCTCGCAGGCCTCTCAAGTTCATTAAGGTAATCAATATCACAATCCCAATAGAAATTGCTACTTGATGCCCATATAACGCCGGAATCGCCGATATAATCGCCTCTGCGCCCGCTGAAACTGAAACGGCTACTGTTAGCATATAATCGACTAACAACGAACCACCAGCCAATAAACCGGCATTTCTGCCGAGGTTTTCACTACTAACAACGTATGCACCGCCGCCATGCGGATAAGCATGAATAATTTGTCGGTACGACAATGTTAAAGAAATAAGTAAAATAATAACAAATGCAGCAATTGGCAATGAATACCAAATCGCAGCCGCCGACAAAGTAACCAGAACCACCACTATTTGTTCTGTACCATACGCAATGGATGAAAGTGCATCAGAAGATAACAACGCAAGCGCTGCAAATCTGCTTAATTTATGTTCATCATTTTCGGCTGATTTCAATGGTTTCCCAATGAACAGTCGTTTTAAATCCGCCATTTTTTTCGACTCCTTTTCTCTAGAGTGACCCGCTCACTTTTTTCATTATTTTTTATCAAACAAATCCATATGCTACGCTTCTCACAATGAAAAGTCAATTGATTTATGTTACTGAAAAAGATAAAAAAATCACCATTTTTTTTTAATCAGACACTCATTTACAGTCCCCCGCTTCCTTTATCTTATCAAGAGAATCTAGATAACAAAAGGATTTGCATTCTCTAAACAAAAAAGCGAGAGCTAAAAGTCTATTTGACCTTTTGGCTCACGCTTAAAAACTTAGTTAATTATTCCCTTTTATTGTAACAAGTACGTATGATCGAAGGTAATTTCCACTTTATAACGACCAATTTTTTCATAAACTTGCCGCTGAATTTCCACACCCAGTTCAAATTCAGATAATTTTGATTCTGTAGGTAAAACCAAGTCGAACAAAATCTTCGGTTCTTCACCATAAGTAACTAAGCGGATATCATGGACTTTTAAAGACGCATCAAAAGAACGAATAATCTTTTTGATTGTTTGATGAACAAATTGTTGTGTTGGGTCATACAAATTCACTGGATCAATATGACAAACAAGATTAACATCCAACTCTTCTTTAAACTTCGCTTCAATCGCATCGATTGTCTGATGGGCTTTATTTAAATCCCAGCGATCATCAATTTCAATGTGAACAGACGCAAACGTTTGGCTGGGACCATAATTATGAATCAGTAAATCGTGATATCCTACAATTGTTTCCATTTTTGATAAGACATTTTTCATTTCATCAATTTCTGTTTGGCTCGGACGCATGCCCATCAACTCATTAATAAATTCGCGAATTAACTGCAAGCCACTATAAATAATATATGCAGCAATTAAAAAACCAATATATCCATCAATTCGCAAACCAGTGACGCCTTCAATAAATGCAGAAATCAAAACAGCTAATGTAGTATAAACATCATTAAAACTATCCTTAGCAGAAGCAACTAATGCTTGAGAATCAATTTTTGCTGATACTTTTTTGTAAAACAGCCCTTGCCAAATTTTAATCCCAATTGACAAAGCTAAAACAGCAAATAAAATGGGTGTCACCTTGATTGATTCTGGATGCAGGATGCGATCAACGGAGGTCGTTAGAAACTCAAATCCAATAAACGTAATCACTAATGATACAAGCATTCCACTAATATATTCAAAACGTTCATGGCCATAGGGATGTTCTTTATCCGCTGGCTTACCAGCAATATAAAAACCGACTAATGTTAAAACTGAAGAAATAGTATCGGACAAGCTATTAATGGCATCTGCCATGATTGAAACACTACCTGAAAGCAAGCCAATCATAAATTTACTAACGAATAAAAATAAATTAGAAACAAGCCCAATCCGCCCGGCAAAAGCACCGAATGCTGTTCGTTTTTCCAATTTACGACGTTCAATTTTTTTCTCATATCGTTGAAGCAATGCTTGAATCATTTTACAACCCCTACCCACTTTTTATTTCTTAAAAAAATACTATAAAACCTTTTTATACATTTGTACACAAAAAACCTCACTTTCTGAGGGAGATTTTATTATTTAGCATTGCCAAAAAGTCAAAAGCAAGAGCCCCCAAAACTTCTTTGTTAGGGATGCCTTGAAAATAAAGAAAAACAAAAAGCCGAAAACGCTAGAGACGTTTTCAGCTTTTTGTTTTTTAATGGAATAAATGGCTCTTTTGTGCTAAAGCCGCAAATTTTTTCGATCTGTGTTCCAGATGTGGATAAAGAATTGCACCGCCAATACTAAAGACGACTGAAATCCCCACCATAATCCAAATTGCAAACCAAGCATTTGGCCAGTAAATGCCTCCTGCTGATTCCCTTAGCAAGTTCACGGCATGCGTAAACGGCAAGAACGGATTAATCATTTGGAAGAATTTACCTGAGACTTGAATTGGGTAGTTCCCACCCCCACCAGAGATGGATAGTACCAAGATTATTATCGCAATTCCTTTCCCTACATTGCCAAAGAGAGCAACGAGCACATAAACCATTATCATAAACGTAATGGCAATCAATACAGCAAACCAGACACTATACGCTGGATTACGAACATCTACGCCTAACGCAAAGTAATTACCTAAGGTTACAATCAGTGCTTGACCAATCCCCATGACAATGAAGGTAAACATCCGTGCTGAAAATTGTTCCCGTTTAGAGAAGCGTTTTTTATCTTTTCCTTCGAGATAAACATCCGTTGTCGCAACACTTGAGAATAACACAGCGCCAACCCATAAACACAAAGCTGTATAGAATGGCGTACTTGCCGAACCATTATTAGCAATCGGATAAACAGCATGTTCTTTGACTTCAACTGGTTGTGTAAAGAAGTCACTTTCTTTATTGGCATCTAATTTTAGTAATTTAAGAATTTCACCTAAATCAACTTCTTTTTCACCTTTACGGATTGCATTCGCTGCTTTGTGTAATCCTGTTTTGATATTTGGCCAATCATTAATAATCAGCTCGTTGGCTTTGTCTAAGGCCGCTTCAACATCTGGCATTTTCTCATTGACTGTTTTCAAGGTATTCGTTAAATCTTTTCGGATACCTGGATAGTCATTTTGCATAAAGGCTGCCGCTTTGCTGACTTTGTCTTGAATGACTGGTAAATCGTTTTTATACAAATCAGCACCACGATTAATGCCATTGACAATGGTTTCCATATTGCCATTCAACATCGTATTCGCATCATGAATTTCTTGTTTAATTGCCGGCATTTCGGCTTGATATTTTTCTAATAAAGAAATCGCATTAGTGACCGTTTGACTTGTTGAGCTCAATAACCCTTCAAAGTCAATTTGTTGTGCTTTGTTTAGTTGACCTTGAGCGTTTTGGATGGTACTAGTTAGTTTGTTTAAAATGGTTGAAACGGTATTACTAATTCCGTTTACATCAACACTGCCCACAATATTAGAAATATTAGTTGCCATTGCGTCAATCTCATTTAAATAATTTTGTACTCCAGAGATATCACCCGCTTGGACTAAAGCATTTAATTGATTCAAGCGATTGCTAAAATCTGTTAATAAATCATTTACATGGCTTAATTGAGCAATCGCACCATCTAAGTCATGATTACCAGCATTTTCTTGGAGTTGTTTCATAAACGCAATAATGTCGTTAATTGCTTGCTGTTGCCGTTGGATATTAGTTGTGAAATCTTGTACTACTTCATTAATATGTTGTTTTTCTTCTGGCGTTAACTGTCCATCATCTAACGCTTGACGAATAGTAGCGACTACGGAAGTTGTTGTTGTAGCAACTTGCTGGATAGATTTCAAAGTCACTTCAACGCTATTCGTAATGCTTGGTAACGCCTCTTGCAATTTATTAGCGCCATCTAATGTGACATTCCCTAAATCATTGGCTTGATCACCTAGTTTACGAATATCTGGTAACGCCGTTTGAACTTGTTGAATGATTTCTAATCCTTGTTTTGCTTCTTGGATTCCTTCGCTCATTGTTTGTTCCACAGAGGCAAAGTCTTCATCAATCATAGCAATTTGTCGGCCAGCGTTTTGAATTTCTGGAATTTTGTCTTGTAACGTCAAAATAACACTAGCTTGCTCTTTGATGCTTGGCATTTTGCCATTTAGCTCAACAATCTTCTCTCCTAAAGCATCAACTTCAGGTAAATATTTCATCGCATCGTTGGCTTTCGCTAATTTTTCTTTTAGCTCAGGCATCTTACCATGTAAGTCTGTGACTTGTTTTGCATACGTATCAATGGTTCCAATGTTGGCATCTGTATCTAAAATCATGCTCTTAACTTTTTGAATGCTGACCATGTTTTTATCAATATCATAGCCAATATCATTGAATGTTTTGATTAACGTACTACTTGCCGTTTTAATGAATTCTTCCGAAATTTGTGACTGAATGGAAGAAGCGCCTTTTGACGTAATTTTCGGCGCAATTGCATTAATTTTTTCGTTAATTGAGTATTCAATTTTAGGTTTATTGATATCACCAGAAGTAAAACTTAGCAAATCCTTGGAAAAATCTTTAGGTAAATAAATCCCGGCAAAATATTTTCCTGATTGGACCCCTTTGTCTAATTCCTTTTTCGAATCAACAAAACGCCAACCTAATTGCTTGTTTTTCTTCAAGTTTTTCAAGACTTCATCACCAATATTGACCGATTTATCTTGAAAAGTTGCTGTTTGGTCATCACTATAGACCGCTATTGGTAACTCTCCTGTATTTGAATACGGATCCCATAGTGCTTTAATGTTAAACCATGCATATAATGATGGAATAATCATTAAGGCAACAATCAAAAATGTTGCTACTGGGTTTTTAAAAATTCTTTTCCAATCTAAAATAAATAGTTCCCATGTATTTTTTATATGTTTCATAAAATCACCTGCTTTTTTTTGTGCCTGAATAACTTTAGCATAAAATACAAGAGAATAACAAACAAAAGCTTGAATGTTACGACACATTTTTAAAATGTCGTAAGTTCAAGCTAAGATTGTTTATTTCATATTTTTAGAAAATTCCGAAACGACTTGTTTAACTTCATCAATGGCTTCTGGTTTTAAATAAGCCAAAAGTTTTGGTGCTTTTGTCATCAAGTACATTTTATCTAGTTTGCCTGTTTGTTGGCGTTCAAACATTTCTGCAAGTAGCGCTTGCATTTTTTCTTTTTTATCTTCTTTTGTTCGATCTAGTATGAACGTTAAGAATTGTTCTTGTCCTTCTTTCATTCCCTATCCCTCCTTACAAACAGATTCTTTTCTATTATAAAACTTCTTTTTTAGAAAGGATAGTCCTTTTTTTAGGATCTATGATTTTGTGTACAGACTTAGCATGTCTTTTTTGGCGGATAAAGGTAAGCCGAGTCCCTCTTTTAAATAGCCCTCTACCGAACCAAATTCTTTTTCAATCGCCTGTAAAGCGGTCGCTAAGTACTCTTTTTTCACATAAAGCATCGTTTCTAATTGTTGAATTTCTGCTGAAGAGGTTCCATTTGCTTGATATTGTGCAATAATCTGCTCGTTAGCGGCTTTTCTTTGCTCATTCGTCTTTAAATAATCTTCTAAAATATATGAATGTTCCACACCTAAAGCACTTAATATCAAGGCTGCACCGATTCCTGTTCGATCTTTTCCTGCGAAACAATGAAATAAAATAGCTTCCTGTGGATAACTTAAAAAGTTTTCAAAAAATGTTTGGTAACCTTTGCGGCCCGAATTGGAAAGAACCATCTCTTTATAAGCCATGTCCATTGCTGCATCGGGTGAACCAACCGTTTTAAGCATTCCTTCTAATGAAGCGGTCTGTGCCTGAATATCGGCCAAAATATCTATATGTAAATAGTTGGTTCCTTGAATTGAATCATCTGGTCGTTCTTGCGTTTCTGCTGCACTTCTAAAATCATAAATCCGTTTAATTTGATAATCCTCTACTAGCATCTGTTGATCCTCTTGTGCAACATTAACGAGTTCCCCACTCCGAAAAAAATGCCCTGTCTTGACGGATGTGCCTTGTTTCGTTGGAAATCCTCCGATATCTCTAAAATTCACTACGCTGTTCATATTCTGTCGCTCCTTCATTTTAATTATTTTGTTGTCATTTAAATGCTTTGTTTTTTTCTTTTATTTCTTTTTTTCAATGATAATAAAAAACACTTCAAAAAGCAATCTTTTTATCAGTTGTTTATTGCCATTTTATCATAGATGCAGTATTCTTAAAGAGAGGTGAGCAACGATGTTAAAAAGAGATTTTTTAGAGAAACCTTATGATTATATGAATGATATTTTATTATTCCTATATAATAATAAAGGCCAAGCAACACGAAATGAATTAATAGATTTTTTCAATATTAGTTTACCAACATTGAATGAATACCTTTCTTTTTTAGAGCAATTTTTGAAAGAAGAGCAACTTCAAGAAAGCCTCACCGTGACTGCATTAGGTGATACCCTTTATCTAAACAAAGCACCAACCTTTTCCATGAAATCAATGATCATGTTGTTCTTGGATAAATCTATTAAGTTTCACATGGTCCAGCAGCTCTTCCATAAGAATGAAATAAATGGCGGGTATTTTCAACAGAATTATGCCATTAGCTCTGCTACGTATTATCGAAAAATTGTTGAATTAAATGATTTACTCAATGAGTTTAATTTACGTATCAAACGAGGAAAACTTGTTGGCGAAGAAAAACAAATTCGCTTTTTCTTTTTTAATTTTTTCTGGTTTATCTTTGAAGAAAAAACAGATTTGGAAAAAGAGCTGGCCAATCAATACTTAGGATTAATTGAGATATTACAAGAAATTCCCAGAATTACCTTTGATCATACAGAAATTCTCCAAATTAAACTTTGGATGAAAATTTCTTTTCGTCGCATGGTTTTAGAACCCCTGCCAACGATTAGTCCACAGGATGCCCAACTCGATCGACCTTTATTTGAAGAAATTAATTTATCTATACATACATATATGAAAAGAATCGACCGTCCATATACAAGCAACGAAGCCTATATGTTTTATGACTTTTTTTGTTCCATGCATAATTATTCTGCGAATGCTGCTTTCGCCTTTCGTTTAGCAAAACAACAACGAATCGAAAAAACGTATCTTAACGAAATGAACCGAGTTATTTTAACGTATCTTAAAGCACATGGTTATCTATCTCATTACGTACTGCCTATTCGATTACTTTATATTGAAAATTTACTTTTTCAATTACATGCGCAACTCTACTATTTTTCTGGATTTATTTTACCCTTTGATTATTGGACAATTCAGTCACTTTTGAAAGTCTTACGTCATCCTTTTAGTGAAAGTGAAGTTTACGAATTAGTGGAAATCGCTACAACGAACTTTGCCACAGAAGCCACTATTTCTAAATACCAAAATCAATTTACTGAAATTAATTATACGCTTATTTTGAATCACATTGCTGAATTAAATGAAAAAAAAATAACGATTGGTGTTTATCACTCATTGAGCAGTGCCTATAGTGAGTTGGTAGCACAAAAAATACAACAGAGTATCGCTGGAAAATATCCGCTGAAAATTGAGCCTTACAACGTAGAAAACCATTATGATTTGCTTTTAATGAATACCAATAATGAACAGCTCATTGCCCAGTATGACCATTACTATATTTTTTCGGATATTAGTAATCGTTATGACCTGCAATCAATTGAAAAAATCATTCAATTGTTATTGGGTAAATAACCTCTAATAAGAAAAGCTTAAGTGCCCGACTCTCAGATGGCTGACTTAAGCTTTTTATTTTACTTTCCCTATTTCCTTAAACGGCGCCATTTTAAACACCACGATGCCTTCAATCGTCTTATCTCGACAAAGCCGAACGTACGACTATCACTTGAATGCGTACGATTGTCCCCTAAGACAAAGTAATGACCGGCTGGAATCTTCTGAAATAGGTGAAGTTGGGCTGCTTCTTCTTCTGATAAGTCAAAACGACTGGCATTCTCAGGCAGTGCCTCATTATCGCTTGCTATAGGTTCTTCTGAAAGATAAAGTTTTCCCTCATTTACCCAAATTCGATCACCAGGAACCCCGATAATTCGCTTGACGTACGTACCTTTGTTAGCTAGCGGTGCTTTAAATGCAATCACATCGTACCTTGTTACTTGCTTCGTCCGTTGTACTAAGACTCGTTCCCCTGCGTTAAGTGTCGGCTTCATGGATTGCCCAGCAATTGGGTAGCTAGATGTCTTTAACACAAAAAAGAACACAAAAATGGCGAAAAGAATAGCTGGCATAAAAAATTTAACGACTTGGATGCGTTGTTTCTTTTGGTAGGCTTGCCGCTTTTTTTTAATCTCTTCAGCGGTCATTTTTCTTTGCGGTCCTCTTATTGATCGATGGTTATCTGTTTGCTCAAGCAAATATTCCGTTGCTTTGTTAGTCTTTTGCTTTTTTAGCTGATATGTCGCAGGCAACTTTTGCTTCAAGAAGGCGCGCTTAATGTGGCGAATTGTTCGCATAACTGGCTTTATCCATTCTTCCATCGTTTTCTTAAAAGGAAAAGCTCCTTAAATAAACTTTTCCTTTCTTGCTCCTTTTTTCTATTTGACTAATTGCGTTCCTTTTTTTATATAACTACTACGTAACTGGTTCTCCTTCATAAACTGATTCAGTGGTTTCTGCGCATCTTGTGCCAGCTCCCAGATACTTTGATTTGCTTGTACAAGATATTCGCTCTTCTCTGTTACTATGTTTTTCCTGATAAGCGGTTGCCTTAGCGACTGCTCTTTCTTTGAGACAACAGCAGCCTGTAATCGTTCTGCAGAGCCACTTAGTGTAACAGCTAAAAAAAGGACCCCAAGACAATGTAGTTTCCTTGCTCCCGTTAACTTTTTACTGACCATTTTATTAATAGTTATCTTGTTCAAGACGTGTCAGTTTAGTTAAGCGTTCCTCTAATTCGCGATAAATCTCAAGTACTTCTACTTTTGACGCTTCGACTTCATTCGAAATACTTTTCGCTCGATTACCAATATTTAACATTTCTAATTCTGCAGAATTGATTAGGTGTTTTGCTTCTACTTTCGCTTCATTAACAATCCGATTGGCTTCTTTTTTGGCAGAAACCATCACTTCGCCAATTTCTTGTTGCGATTTTAAAGCCTCTTCTTGTAATTGCTGATTTTTCATTAATAAATCGTTAATTTGCTGTTTTGCGCGTAGCAGTTCTGTTAACTGCTCACTACTCGGTTCAATATTTTTTGAAACGGCTTGTAGTGTCTTCAATTCTTTTTGAACTTGTTCTAAACTGTCCTCTTTGGCCTCTACTTCTTTTCTTAGAGCAGCTAATTCCCCTTCGTAAACTTGCTTTTCAGCAAGATGTTTGTCATTGACACCTTGCAGTCGCCCTAATTTTACTTCCGCTTCATTTTTTTGCTGTAAACTATTTTGAAGCTCATTCTTTAACTCCTCCATGCGTTGTTGCACAATCACTTCTTGTTGGGCAGCCTCTTGTAAGGTTTGTTTTTCGGCTTCTACTTTTTGTAATTGTACAGTTAGTTTTTCAATTTGTTCCTGCAATGCTTGTTGAGTCGTTGTGCTTTCTTCTAATTCTGTCGTTAACGTTTCTACTTGCTTTTCCATTCCTGTAATATCCCCTTTTTTCTCCAACTTTCCTTTTTCTTCTGCTAACTGGTTGTATAATGTCTGGATATGTTGTTGCTGTTCAGCCGATTCTTTTTCTAATTCTGCCACTTGCTGCGTTAATTCACTTTCTAAACGTTCCATTTGATTATGTACAGTGGTTAATTGTTTTTCTGCGTTTTGCAGATTTGTTTGAAGAGTAGTAGCCTCTGTCGTGGTTTCACTGTCTGTTTCCAGTTGCTCTTCCAATTCAAAAATTTCATGTTCTTTTTGATTTAGTGTTTCAAGTAATGCCTGATTTTTTTCTTCTAATGCTTGTTTTTCCGTTTCTTGTTGGTTCTTTAATTGCTCATTTTCTTCTTGAAGTTTTTTAAAGGCTGTTTCTTTTTTCTGATAGTAGGCGAGCCTTTCTCTTAACGTCGCCATTTCTTTTTCCTGTTGTTCTGGTTTGATTCCGCTAATTATTTTTTCTGGTTCGAATCCTGGCTGAAAAAAGACTTCTTTTTCAAGCGTATCATCCGAAATATCTTTAATTTTTTTGATTAAACGTCTTTTTGTCATTTATATGTCCTTTCTCTCGTCCTTTTAACTAATCACGACAGGCTCCAAATTTGTTTCAAGTGTCTCACGAGCATACGTATCAATGGATTTGACAAGGGTTTGCTCTTGATCTCGATAAGTAAAATTAAAATCAATCATGGTAATTTCTTTGACTGAATCCAATGCTGAAATAAGTGCTAAAATATTGTCTTGGGCTGTTTGAAATTCAGGGTAACTTAAGCCAACTGAAAAAACAGACAGTGTCAAGGTTTGTGTTTTTTCACTTCTAATTATTGTGATACTCGTCTCTCCGAAGTAAGGACGCCATTCACGCGCTAATTGTAATTCATAATTAGTCAAGACAGCGGCCGATTCTGTCGAAACAGCTTGCTTCCAGGGAAACTGGTTTAAGGCTGTTTTTTTAATCGCTTGTTTTTTTATTTTGTCACCTTGAGTAGCTTGGCCCTGTGCCAAACGCTCGATCCGCTGTTCCATGCGGATATTTCGTTGATTTAATTGATAATATGTATAAACAATTCCTAACAATAATACGCTAAGTAGACAAACACTAAACAATAAATAAATCATTAAACGACTATTTTTCTGATACTTATAGAAATTTATTTTCCTCTTTAATGTCCTGTCCTCTGAATCCAGTTTTTCGACAAGTAATCGCAAATACAATTGATAGCTTACAAATAAAAATAAGCAACTACTCATTAAAAGTACAACAATCATCATACCAATATAATCTCCTTTATGTCATCACTCAACAATCAAAACTTGTAAAATCACCTGTTACGCTCTTTAAAAACTCTATATAGTATTGATTGTAACATTCCGTTTGAGCCTTGCCAACAACTTTATTTAAAATAAGATGATAAAAATTTGAATTTTATATTTATATTTTAATTTTTTAAATACAAAACAAAAAAACAAGAGAGATGCCACTTGGCTATCCCTCTCGCTTTTACTCAAACTATGTTTAGCAAACCAAATTCAATCAGTTGCTTTTTCAAAAATCCAATTCGTCTTTGTTGATTTCATAGTAGCTATCGTTCTTTATGTAGCTGAATTTGCTTTTGCTGGGGCTGAATCGCTACTAAGTCCAACACTGATGCCTAAGGCACGATCAACTTCTTCCATAATATCAAGTCTCAAATGACAAACTTTTTCTTTCAAGCGGCCCTTATCGATTGTTCGAATCTGCTCTAAAAGAATCACTGAATCTTTTTCAATGCCTGTTTCATCAGAATTAATCCCGATATGTGTTGGCAATTTTGGCTTTGCCATTTTGGCTGTGATCGCCGCAACGATAATCGTTGGGCTAAAATGATTACCTAAGTTATTTTGGACAACAAGGACAGGTCTGACGCCACCTTGTTCCGAGCCCACTACTGGGGAAAGGTCTGCAAAATAAATATCTCCGCGTTTGACCATAGTGGAACCTCCTATCTAGTTATATTCTCTGGGGATTCTTTGTGAGAAAGTACATGCAACTTCATAATGAATGGTTTCTAATTTTTCGGCTACCATTTGTAACGTATTTTCTTCATTGCCATCTTTTCCAACTAATGTAACGACTGAGCCGACAGGAACTTCTTCTGCTAAACGAATCATACATTGATCCATACACACTCGTCCAACGATTTCGCAACGCTTGCCATTCACGAGCACTGTAAATCCTTGGAGATGACGCAACCAGCCATCTGCATAACCGATTGGCACTGTCCCAATCCACTCTTCGGATTCAGTCACGTAGGTTTCGCCATAGCCAATTCCTTCGCCAGCCGCTAAGCGTTTTACATGGATGAGTTCACTGGTCAACCGCAAGGCCGGCTTTAACGCATAGCTTGGGGCCAGCTTATTACCTGAAGGGTTCAACCCATACATGGCTACACCATAGCGAATCATGTTTCCTGGCACATCAGGATGCCATAACGCTGTCGCACTATTGCTAACATGGACATACTGAGGTAACTCTTCTAAAACTGCTAGAACAGCCTTAAAACGCCCTGCTTGTTTTTCAAAATAGCTTGTATCGATTTCATCAGCTGTTGAAAAATGAGTGAAAATCCCTTCCCATAAAAATTCTTTGTGGGATTGAACAAACCGCACTGCTTGCTTAGTCTCTTCTGGGGTTAAAAAGCCAATCCGTCCCATGCCAGTATCGACTTTTAAGTGAACACGTAATGGCGTGTTACTCTCAGACGTTAGTTGTTGAAGAGCAGCTTCTAACCATTCTTGTGTAGCTACCGTTACAGACAAATCATATTGAATCAACAAAGGCACATAAGCTAAGTCTACCACACTCAAAATTAAAATGGGGTCCTGAACACCTGCTTCTCTCAATTCAATTGCTTCATCCAATAAGGCGACACAAAAACCTGTCGCGCCACCTTTTTTCGCCGCTTTGGCGGTTTCTACGGCGCCATGCCCATAGCCGTTCGCTTTTACAACCGCAAATAAAGCAGTTCCTTCTGGCAAACGTTGACATTCATTTTGGACATTTTCAGTAATTGCTTGCGTATCGATATGTAACCGTGTAGGACGATGCCATCCAACGACCATTGTACATCCTTCTTTCTTCGTTGCTTCTGTTATTCGCTTTCTAAAACAATTTGTGCAATCGCCATAGTATCTGTGTGCGTAATCGAGACAAACACTTTACCATTATGGGGCGAGTTTGCTACGTACGGTGCACCTGTTTTTTCAGTCAGCACCTCAATATCTTGTAAACCAACTTTGCCAATCCCTGTGCCCCATGCTTTAGAGAACGCTTCTTTACAAGCAAAACGACCAGCTAAAAATTCTATTTGACGTTTTGTAGATAACTTTTCAAAAAGGGTCAATTCGTTAGGTGTTAAAACCCGTTGAATAAACGATCCTTGTTTTTCAACAATCGGTTTTATCCGACTTAATTCTACTGCGTCAATACCAATTCCCTTTATCATTTTCCGCCTTACTTCCTATTTAATATAGTTACTCCGAATTACCTTTCATTTTAACAAAATTTCAAAATTTTTCCACTGATTCGCTAAAAAAATAAAGAATGTTTTACAAGATCCTCACACAAATTGAAGTACCATACGTTTTCTTCCTATTTACATTTTTATAAAATTTTTCTGAATTTTTATAAAAGTAAGACAACAACTAAGAAGTATCGGAAAAAAATCAGGAAACTAAGCGGATGTTCTGATATTTTATAGCAAATTTTGGCTACTTATGGGAGAATAAAAAGAAAAAGGAGAAAAATGTATGACTTTAACTTCTCGGCAAAAAAAGTTACTTCGTTGCGCCCTATTTATTTTTACTTTGTTGCTCTACATATTTCCAATCTTCTTTAAAAATCCCAGCCTATTTTTTCTCTTGCAACTGGTTTGGATTATAACCATTCATTTGCTACAACAAAAACTGAAACTCTTCAATCTAACTTCCCCGTTGAAAACTTGGATAATTTTGGCGTTTTTCTTTTTCTATATCATTTTGATGCCTTTTTTACTTTTTTTAAGTTTTTCTATTTAACGATTATCTACAAAAAAAGAGCGAGTGTTCCGTTCATAGACGGAACACTCGCTCTTTTGATTATTTGGCGTTTTCGCGAATGACGAAACCACGTTTTTTATCGTTATGACGTTTGCCGCCACGTTGATCTTTATTTTTGCGGTCGCTATTTTTGTAATTACGGTCGCCATCTTTATGGTTTTTGTTGCCACGATAGCTGCCACCTTTACCATTGCCACCACGGTTACGATTACGGTTGTTACCACCGCCACCACCACGGCCATTTTTGTTAAAGCCTTTTTTATTTGAAGGCAATGGTCGTTCTGGGGTAATTTTTACAGGAACCGCATCTGCTGGATCTTTCGCTACTGTTTTTAATAATAACGCAGCTAAGTCTGTCGCTGAATATTTTTCTAATAACGCTTCAGCAGATTCTAGATATTTGTCTAAACCATTTTCTTCTAGATCACTTTCGATGGTTTCAACAGCTGCACTTAATTGTCCTTTAAATGCTTCTTTTTCGGTTGGTGGACGTAATGGTGTCATCCGTTTTTTCGTTAGGTTTTCGATGACATGTAAGTAACCCATTTCGTTTGGTGTTACAAACGTCACAGACATACCACCTTTACCAGCACGACCTGTCCGACCAATACGGTGAACATAACTTTCTGGATCTTGTGGAATATCGTAGTTATAGACATGGGTGACACCTGAAATATCTAACCCACGTGCTGCTACATCTGTTGCCACTAAGATATCTAAGTTACCATTTTTGAATGAACGTAAAACGCTCATCCGTTTTTGTTGTGATAGGTCGCCATGGATGCCTTCTGCTTTGTAACCACGCGCTTCTAACCCGCGGGCAAGTTCATCAACACGGCGTTTTGTCCGACCAAAGACAATGGTCAATTCTGGGGTTTGCACGTCTAGTAAACGTGTCATAATGTCAAATTTTTCAAAGTCTTTTGAACGTACATAATATTGATCAATTAAATCAGCCGTCATTTCTTTGGCTTTAATCTTCACATGTTCTGGTTGTTTCATGAATTTCACGCCAATATTCTTGATTGCTGGCGGCATAGTTGCTGAAAATAGAAGTGTTTGACGTTGTTCTGGCACTTGTGAGATGATTTTTTCAATGTCTTCCAAGAAGCCCATATTTAACATTTCATCTGCTTCGTCTAAAACTAATGTTTCAACAGTTTCTAATTTCAAGGTACGACGGTTAATATGGTCTAGTAAACGTCCTGGTGTACCTACAACGATATGTGGACGATCTTTTAGTCCACGAATTTGGCGACCGATATCAGCCCCACCGTAAACGGCTTGGACGCGAATCTTTTTATCGCGGCCTAAACGGAATAACTCTTCTTGTGTTTGGATAGCCAACTCACGGGTTGGTGCAATGACTAATCCTTGAATAACGCGGTTGTCTGCGTCAATTTTGTTAAGCATTGGTAAGCCAAAAGCAGCGGTTTTCCCTGTTCCTGTTTGTGCTTGTCCGATTACGTCTTTTCCTGCTAACGCTAACGGAATTGTTTCTGATTGAATAGGGGTTGCTTCCTCGAAGCCTGCGCGTTCTACCGCTGATAATAATTCTGGCGCTAAACCAAGTTCTTTAAATTTCAAATGATATCCTCCTAGATTTTGTTTCGGAAAGAACGATTTCTTCCTAGTTTCAGGTGTCTTCACTTTCAGTTGTTAAAAAGAAATCCATTATAGTGTGCCAACTATTTCTTCTTTCCTGATTTCACCGAAAAATTCACCTTATGGCATTAGAAAAGCCAAACGTGGTCGTTCAGCTTCACATTTATTATTAAACATAGAAATAGATCTATTTTATTTACTACGATTCAATTTTTCTCGTCATCTTCCGGCAATAGGTCATTCTATCATAGAATCCTATTTTCAGCAAGTTTTATGAAACTTATTTACTTTTCCAAAAGTGCATCGATGACTTCACGAAGTCCCATCCCGTTACTTCCCTTTAAAACCACCATGTCTTCTGGCTGTAAGACTTTTTTGACAGCTTCAATCAACTCATTTTTTTCTTCTTTTTTAAAAGAATGAATGTTAGCTGGTGCATAGGTTTCTTGCAATTTATCAGCTAAATAAGCCATTTCAGAACCATATAAAAAGACTTCTTCAATCGCATCTGAGGCTAAATGCTGCGCCATTGCTTGATGCATGGCAGCAGAATCAGGACCTAATTCCAGCATGTCTCCTAAAACAGCAATTCGTTTTCCTACTTTGGACATTTTGCTAAAACTGTCCAGAACAAGACCCATAGCTGTCGGATTGGCATTGTACACATCACTTAAAATTTCGGCCCCATTCGCTGCTTTCAGCCATTCTGTCCGATTCTTTGTTAGTTCCGCTGTAGCCAACCCTTTTTGAATCTCACTATCCGTTAATTGGAAATACCGACCAATGCCAATTGCGATTAATGCATTGGTGACATTATAGGTTCCTGGCACTGGAATCGTAAACGTCATTTGTGTATCACTGATTTTGAATGAGGTTTGCTCTTTGGCTTCATTTGTGACGATTCCTTGAAGTTGACTTTCCTGGCTAAAACCAAAAGTAATCACTTGTTGCGTGACTTTTTCCACCAATGGTTCTAGCAAAGGTTCATCGCTTGGCACAAATAAACTACCGTCTTTGGCTAAACCATCTACGATTTCCATTTTTGCTTGTGCAATGCCTGCTCGTGAGCCTAAATTTTCCACATGAGCTTCGCCAATCATTGTGATGGCGGCAACTTCTGGCTGAGCCAGATTGGAAAGGAAAGAAATTTCCTGAGCGTGATCCATCCCCATTTCTAAAATCAGTTTTTCTGTTTCATCAGGCATGTGTAAAATAGTATAGGGTAAGCCAATTTGATTATTGTAATTGCCTTGCGTTTTGTAAGTCACAAACTTTTCAGATAACACAGCAGCAATCAAATCTTTAGTGGTGGTTTTTCCATTACTGCCAGTCACAGCGATGACATTCGGTTGCATTTTATTTAAATAATAGGTAGCTAATTTTTGCATAGCAACCAGTGGATCAGTAACATGCAAAACAGGCAATTGTTGCGGTGCATCGACTAAATCCTGTCCCCAAAAAGCGGCCTGACAGCCATTAGCCATGGCACTCTCAATAAAACGATGACCATCATTTTCACCTTGTAAAGGAACAAAGAGATTTCCTTTCACAATTTTACGACTATCAAATTCAATGCCTGTTAAAGGAAAATCAGGCCATTGTTGCCAATCATTACTGGCTTCAACCGCTTGCGCTACTTCCCAGAAGGTTAATTTCATTATGTTTTGCTCCTCTGACACAGGGACTGGGACATGCCAAAGTCTTGTCATGTCCCAGTCTTGTGTGATTTTTTCTTCTTAGTTATTATAAAATTCTTGGCGTTGTTTAAAACGATTCAAAGCTAACTGAATCAATTCCTCAATTAAATCACTGTATTTCAAGCCCATATTTTCCCATAGTAAAGGGTACATACTAAAGTCAGTAAAACCAGGCATGGTGTTCAATTCATTCAGGAATAATTCGTTTTTGCTTGTTAAGAAGAAATCACAGCGACTTAAGCCACTTCCATCTAACATAATATACGCTTTTTTAGCGTATTCTTGCGCTTGATGGGCTACTTCTTCTGGAACATGCGCTGGGATTTGCATTTCAATCGTGTTATTGATGTATTTTGCATCATAATCATAGAAAGCGACATCTTTCACCACTTCACCAGGTAAAGTCGTACGGACATCTTCATTTCCTAAAATGGCTACTTCAATTTCACGTGCTTCAATCCCTTGTTCAACAATTGCTCGTGCATCATAACGGAAAGCTTCTTCCAATGCTTCTTGCAATTCTTCACGATTTTCCGCTTTGCTAATTCCGACACTAGAACCCATATTGGCAGGTTTAACAAAGACCGGATAGATTAAAGAACCTTCACATTTTTCAAAGACTTCTTTTGGATTTCCTTTCCAGTCACTTCTTAAAACTGGCACGAATGGTACTTGTGGAATGCCAACAGTTTGTAAAAGATATTTCGTCATGATTTTGTCCATTGCGTTAGCACTAGCTAAGACACCTGCGCCCACATAAGGCATATTAATGGTTTCCATGAATCCTTGAATTGTTCCATCTTCGCCATTTGGTCCATGTAAAACAGGGAAAACAATCGCTTCTTCTTCATAAATTTCCGAAGGACTGATTCGTTTTCCTGAAAATTCGCCTATTTCTTCAGGTGTTTGTGCCCAAGTTAAATGTAAAACTTCTTTATTTTGTGGTCGTTCAGATAAGAGAGGGCCTTTTACCCATTGACCATCTTTACTAATAAAGACTAACTGTACTTGATAATATTTATAATAGATTGCATTTAAAACGGAATATGCAGACAAAACAGACACATCGTGCTCTTCACTTCTGCCGCCATACAACAAAATAATCTTCAAATGCTTGTCCTCCTAGTTTCTTTCCTGTCTTTTAGAAAAAATTATTTTTCAAATTATCCTTACTTATTTTAGCATAAAACCCAGTTTCATAATAGAAGCAAATTTAGTGAAGGAAAAATTCTTTGCTTGCCTTTTCCTTGCTAAAGACTCCGTTCCACCAGCTCAATAAGGGCTTGTTTAAACGTTGTTCTATCTTTGTCTGTAAAAGGTTTAGGTCCTTTCGTTCGGCCACCTTTTCGCCGAATTTGGCCACTAAAATAGCGTTGTTCTAACAATCCATCAATATTTTCTTTCGTATATTGATAACCCAGTTGATGTAAAACCAACACTCCTTTTGGCAAAACCAAGGAAGCTAAGCCATAATCTTGTGTAATTAAAAGATCCCCTTTTTTTATTAACTGCACAATTTTAAAATCAGCAGCATCCGCTCCTTTATCAACATACACAAAAGAGACATTTTCTGGATAATCTTTTAAGGAATAATGATCTACACTAGTAACAATCACCACATCCAAAGCTTTCTCTACAGCGACTTCAATAACCGTCTCTTTCACAGGTGAACCATCGCCATCGACAAAAATTTTCATTCATTTCCCTCGATTCTTCCTTGCTCTAACCATTTGGGATGACGTTGAAAGTAGTGTTGTAATTCGTCAAAAACGACTTCTTTAACCACTTCATATAACTCTGTATTTCTTAAAATGGTTTTCGTTGCATCCGTGTAGCGGGGCTTTGGTATCGTAATGGCTAAAACAAAATCAAATTCTGCTAAAAAACTATCTGCTGTCACAGATAATGAATAATGTTGCTCCTCTAAAAATTGATTAAAGGCGGCCACTACGCCATCAAGAAAACCCTCATAGTGAGTTCCACCAAGACTGGGATAATGCCCATTAACAAATGTTTTTTGCACTTGCGGCGCATGATTTTTACTCAAAATAAATTGAACAAGGGCCAATTCTGTTTGCTTGGCTTGAATAATCGGTGCAGCTTTTCTAGTTAATGGGTTATCTTTTTCAAATAAATAATTACTTAAACCTTTAGGGTAATAACAAAGATTTTTTTGTTCCTCTTCTTGTGTTAAGAGAATCTTTAAGCCTGGATTCAACATGGCAATCTGTTGACATTGTTGTAAAACACGCATATAAGAAAGTGATTCTGTACCAAAAATTTGCGTATCGGGCCAAAACAAGACTTCAATTCGTTCCTGTGTTTCTTCAATAGGTAATAATAATCGTTTTTTCAATTGCCCTTGATGGTAAATAAAAATAGTCCGCTGTTTTTCTTGATCGATACTGATTCCTACTTGTTTTGAGAAGGCTTGTAAAACAGATAAATACAGAAATGGTGGTTCTAAATCGACTTGCTTTTGTTCAAAAACAAGCGGTCGTGTGGAAGATACCTGAAAAGAGATTTGTTGACGCGATAACTGTATTGCAATTTTCCCTTGATTCTTTTCAATGAAAAACTCTAATAAACCGTTAATTGTCTGAACAAGTAAATTCTCTAAGCCGACTAAGCCAGTCGTTCCAATGAACGCTTCTGGTCGTTTTTGAATCCGTTCAATAAATTCATCATTTTCTAAAACTGTTAAAAGATGTGCAACACTCATCCTGCTGCCTCCTTTGCAATCTGTTTCTTTTAATTATAATGAAAAAAAGACCAGAAGAAAAGCCACACACGACTTTTCTTCTGGTTTTCTTCTTTAACGAATTAAATCAATATTCGGATGCTCGAGAACATGATTCACTTGTTTGACCGTTGTCAAAGGAATATCTCCTTGAATCGTATGTGCAAGGACCCCATTGACTGTGGCAAAGGTAACTGCCTTTTCTAACGACCAATTTTGGCTATAGCCATATAAAATCCCCGCCGCATAAGCATCACCAGCACCAATTCGATCAAGATTAAGAAGCGGTCTTTTTTCACTCTGTTGGTACTCATTTTGGGTATATAAATACCCACTTAAGTAGTTTTGATTTTGGGAATGACTTCTCGTTGTCCCAGCAAACCATTCCAAATTGTATTGAGACATGAAACGCTGAATCAGTTCAGTTTCTTGTGCCTCACCTTCTAAATCTTCTCGCGGAATGAAACCTAATAGCTCGACCAAATCACGTCGACTGCCAAAAACAATATCACAATAAGATAAAATGCGTTCGTACTGTTGACGCATAAAGAGTGCGCTATTTGCTGTATTCAAACTAGGTCGATAATTAAAGTCAAAACAAACTTTCTTTTGACAGGCATGCGCCTTTTGAGCAAGTATCAAAGCAGCATCACGAGTTTTTTCAGTTAAACTTAACGAAATACCACAAATATGCACCATATCTACTTCCGCTAAAAAAGCCTCAAAATCGTAGTCCTTCGCCTCGCTGATGCCAAAAGCACTCTGATGGCGATTTTGATAAGTTACTTGTGTGGGTCGGATTCCATAACCCATTTCTGCAAAAAAACTACCAATATGATCGCCCTTTTCTCCTACCCATTGATCTGAAATTCCTAACTTCCTTAGCGCTGCTTTGCCAGCTTCACCAAGACGATTGGCAGGTAATTTCGTAATCAATGCTGTTTCTAGTTGAAAATGAGCCAAATTTGCTAAGAGATTTACGCCAGTACCTACAAAGTTCATTCTTAACTGCTCTGTTTGTTCTAACATTAGATACTCTGGCGGAGTGAAACGAAGCATGACTTCACCAAACGCAGCAATTTTCATCTTTGCCACCTACTTATTCAATGTGTTTTTCATCATGGTTAGTAACGTTTTCACGTCTTCTGTTCTAGTGTCCCCTGTTTCTTGATCGATAATTGAGCTGTAAACATGAGGAATGATTTTTTTAACGCCAGCATCCACCGCAATTTGAACAATTTCTTCAAAGTTTTCTAAATCAATGCCCCCTGTTGGCTCTAAATAAAAGTCATACTTGGCACAAGCTGCTGCTACTGCTTGGTATTCTTCTTTGTGAGCCAAGCCTTTCATCGGGAAATATTTAATGGAACTACCTCCCATGTCTTTCAACAATTTGATGGCAGTTTCGATAGGTACTTCTGCCGCTGGCGCACCCGAGCTTAACGGACCTGTCGCAATGTTAACATAGCCAACTTTGCCTGTGGGTGACACCAAGCCATTAATCACTGTTTCGTCTTGACGAAGTAAGGCCCGCGAAGCGCCGACACCTGTGAAGACTTGGTTCACGTGTTGCGGTTGTAGAACTTCTGATAAGCGAGCCACCATTTGACTTTGATTAGGATCGCCAGCCCCTAAGCCGACAGATAAAGCGTTGTTGGTTGCTGCTTGGTATTTTTTCATATCTTCAATGGCTGCTTCATCGGTTTCATAGTTTTTTGAAAGGACGCCTAACACAACATGCCCTTCTGCTGCTTCATAACAGGCTTGGGCATTTTCTACTGAATTGGCTAAGACGTTTAAACAAATGCGTTCTTCTAAATAATTAGGTTTTAATGACATGGCTTATTTCTCCTTTGTGTCCATAATTTCTTGTAATCGTTGCACGATTTTGTTCATTTCTTCTTGATTGACAGAACGAATGTCAAATTCAATGATGCCATTGTTGGCTTGATATTCACGCGTATAAATGGCCGGACTTTCTGCTTTTAATGCTTGGATGACTTCCTTAGCGGTTTTTCTGCCGTCCACTTTGACACTGGCGCGATAAATGTCTCGGCCAGCGCCATCTTGGACGATTTTGGCGGTTAAATCTGACAAGTTGTTGATAGCTTCAACAAACGGTTTTAAGCGCTCTTGCATCGAAGCCCCTGATTCACTGCCATGCGCCAAGTATTCTTCCACTGCTTGCGTAAAGCCTAGGATATTGTCTTTGCCAATTTTCATTGCTCGACCAATGCCTTTGCCTTGTAGGCGCACCCAGTCAATGTATTCTTTTTTCCCGACCACTAAACCGGCACTTGGCCCTTCAATGGCTTTGGCGCCGCTGTAAATCACCAAATCAGCGCCTGCTTCAGTGTATTTGAAAAGATCTTCTTCTGCTGCCGCGTCAACAATTAGCGGCACCTTGTGGCGTTGCGCCACTTTGGCCGCTTCGGCCACCGTCAGCATACTTTTTTGCACGGTATGATGGCTTTTGATGTATAGAATGGCCGCTGTTTTTTCGGAAATCATCATTTCCACGTGTTCTGGACTGCACATGTTGGCGTAGCCAGCTTCCACCACTTGGCCGCCGCCTTGCGCTACCATGACTTCTACAGGCGTGCCGTAGTCCACGTTGTGCCCTTTAGGTAAAATAATCTCTCGCTGTTCAATTTTTTCTGTATAGGGATGATACGCGTGGTACAAGCTGCCTTTTCCAATCAGGGCAGCCACCGATTGGGCAATCCCCGCTGAAGCCGAGGAAACGATTTGGGTATCTTCTACCTTCAACAAGTTGGCTAAAAAGGCCCCTGTTTGCACACTAAGTTCACTCATTTCAAAGAAATGTTCGCCGCCGAATCGTTGAGCCGCGAGGACTGCCTCCGAAACTTTTGAGACACCTAGAATGGTCATTTTCCCAGAAGCATTAATGACTTCTTTTAAGTGGAATTTTTCGTAACTAATTGTCATAGATTTCTCCTCCAATAATTGTTTTGATTGGGCGAATTTGCTCTTTGGCTACTCGTGTCAATCCATTAGAATCAGTCAATGTTTTTTCTTCTGCTTGAATCGTGAAAATCGTTAAATCAGCATCTTTACCTATTTCCAACGTGCCTTTTTGAGCTAAATGGAAATTCTCAGCAGGAGCCTTGGTTACCTTTTCAATAATTTCTGGCCAATCATAGCCGACCACACGGAGTTTTTCCATCGTTGTGGCTAAATCATAAACAGGACCATTTTCTCGGTTACGGATGTAGATATCTGTGCTAATTGATGCAGCTTTCATTCCCTCGCGCAACGCTGTTTCAGCTACGTGAAAATTGAAACTATCCGTACCATGCCCGATATCAAATACGACCCCTTTGTTGTACGCTTGCCAAGCGAAATCTTTTATTTTATCCGTTGCTTGGTCTAAAATGCCATTTTCTTTCCCATTAAAACAATGGGTTAGGACATCCCCTTTTTCCATCAAGGCTAAAATTTCATCTAAATGAGGTGGTGCTGATCCAATGTGAACCATTAAGGGAATTTCTTGGTTCTCTTGCTGAATCTGTTTGGCCAATTCTAAAGGCGTAATGCCGTTATCGCCAATAACGGTCCTACTCATACGGGCTTTAATCCCTACAACAAAATCTGGTAATTCTTGAATCGCTTTTTTGACCAAACTCGCTTGTACTTTACTTAAATCTGCGAGTTCGTCCTGAGCAACGATGCCCCATTTAGAAATATTGACTAATCCAAAAACATTTGTTTTTGCTTGCTGCGCTAAGTCATAAAATTCATGAATGTTTTCAGCACCTGTTGTCCCAGCATCAATCACTGTCGTAACACCCTTTTTGACCCCAATTTCATCTGGATAATCATAATAAAGAGCCATTTTTTCAAAACAATGAACGTGATCATCTATCCAGCCTGCGGATACATAAGTACCTGGTTCTAAGTGGATAGTTTCTTTTGCAGAACCTGAAATAGTTGCTGCAACAGCAGTTATTTTTTTCTCTTTAATTGCAATTTCAACAGGCATACCATCTACTGTCTGTCCATTTTTTATAAGTAAATCGTAGTCCATATTCTTCCCTACTTTTCTATAAATCTAAATTTTGTCCAAGGATTAATGAATTCTAATAATACAAGTTCTTCTTCTATAATACGCCCTACTCGGTTTTTGCGTGAGTCTTGATGTGGTTCTAAAACGACTTGTAATTCATTTTTGTATTTTCCAAATGCATCATTTCCCACAACAACATCTCCAGGTTGTAGCATTGCTTGATTATCATGTGGGGGATTAGCTTCATTTTTATATTTTTTACGCACTTCTGTGGAACGAATCATCTGCTGAGTGATATCTCCACGGCGAAAATGTTGATTTTTTTTTACGATTTCTTTTTCAATTTCAGAAGTCGTTTCTTCAAAAACAATGGTCAATTCTGTTTGATAACGATTCAACTGACCCAATACTTCTAATTCTTCGTTGGAAGCATAAGCATTTCCAATAACAACATCATCAATTAAATTTGTTGCAAATAAATGTTTAGCTTGAACAGTGACTGGCAACTGTCTATGCATTTCTAAAGTAGGTAGCCCATCATTCACATCCCAAGGACCAATTTCACCTACCTGTGATGAAATAAAAGCAGCTGTCCGAATACCTTCCTTTTTAAAACGGATGCTACATTTTTCAAAGAAATCATACGGCAATGCAGTTCCCGCTTGTGGATAAAAGTTATGACAACCATATAAGAAAGGTCGATTCGCTTCATACGTCAAAATGTTATCAAGATAAGCAACATCATTACTCATATTCAGCTCAATAGCCACGCCAAATGGATTAAACGTCAACATGGCTTCTTTATTTCCATCAAAACCTGTATCCAACCGAATCCCGTCAGCTCCTAATTCGCTGAAAAAAGTCAAATCATCATATGAAATTTCCAATTCATCAAAGATACTTGGAACGACATCTAAAATTGTTTCAAATCCTAAATTTTTCGCATAACTAATTAATTCTTTAAATTTTTTCTGAGCCGCTTCTTTGCCATCGGTCACTTCTAACATACTCATAAAAATTCGAGTAAACCCACATTCGCTGGCTTTTTTTAAATACGCTTTATCTTGATTGATATCACTATGATCTGGATAAACTGATACACCTAATGCTCTTTTCATCTTCGTTCTCACACTCCGCTATTTTCAAATTTATTTCGAAATTTCCAAGCAATCACCGAGCTACACAGGATTGTTGTAGAGCCAACGAGCAATACTGGTTGATTTAGAAATCCGCCAATTATCATGGAAAGAGTAATACAAACTGCCGTAAAAACCAACGTCTTTACTAAACCAAGTTGATAAACAACAGTAGGCAACTGCCCTTTTTCTATAATAATTTGACTAACGATAAAAAAGAAAATGAACCAAATAATCATCTTATACGCTCCTGACCTTCTTCTCTGACTTAGAAGGGGCAGGATATTCATATCAGAACACCCGCCCTAACATTTTTTAATTTTTCGCTGCTTGTTCAGCTGCTAATTCTTCTGCTTCTTTATCCAATTGTTGTTTTTCATAAACTTTGAAAAATGGATAGTAGATAGCTATTGTAATTAAGAAGTTAACAATCACTAATACTGCGGCCGAAAAACTCCAATTGGTACTCATCCAAGCAGCAATTGGTGCTGGAATTGCAAACGCTAAGCGTGCAGCCATCATCGGAATTATATTAGCGACTGTTAAGAAATAAGATAACGTTGTGGTAATTAACGGTGCCACGATAAACGGAATACCTAAAATAGGATTCATTACGATAGGCGTTCCGAAAATAACTGGTTCATTAATATTAAACAAGCCTGGTAAGAACGATAAACGGCCAAGACTTTTCAGATACGTTGATTTAGAAAACATCATTAAAACAACTAAAGAAAGCGTAGTTCCAGCGCCACCAATCCAGATAAACCATTGTAAAAACTGTTCTGTAAAAATATTAGGTAACTGATGAACGTTTGCGCCATTGGTAAAAGCTTCAAGGTTTTCTGCAATCGACATATCCCAGAAAGGACGAATAACTGGGCCCATAATCGCTGGACCATGAATCCCTAAAACCCAGAAGAAACAGATTAAGAAGACTGTTAGTAAGCCGCCAAATAAACTGTTACCAGCAAGGATACCTTTAAGTGGCATTAATAACGTACTCAAGAAACCATTCAAATCAAAACCAATTACGTGGCGAATAACCCAGAATAATAAAAGAATAACTGCTCCTGGAATTAACGCAATAAATGAATTTGACACTTCAGGCGGTACGCCATCTGGCATCTTAATCATAATATCTTTTTCAATAAAGAAGCGATAAATTTCAACAGATAACAGCGCTGTTACAATCGCACCAAATAAAGAAGCTGAACCTAAATTTGCTAAATTAATATAGCGCCCTGCTGTAATGACGTTGTCAACATCTTCAAAGACACGTGTTGGTGGTGCCGCTGTTACTAAAAAGGCCATTAATGCTAAAATTCCGCACGTCAAAGAGTCAAGCTTATAACTTTTGGCCAATGATGAAGCAATCCCAAATGTTGCATAAAGTGCAAGTAACCCCATCGTATAGCGGGAAGGAATATCTAAAATTGCTTGATAAGGTTCAATCAATTTTGTGTATGCCTCAATTGGAATATTTTGAAAAATTGTAAAGAATGAGCCCACAATTGTTAAAGGCATCGTTGCAATTAATCCTTTTCTAATCGCTGTCATATGGCGTTGCGAACCAAATTTATTCGCAATCGGCATTAACTTAACTTCCATCCACTGTACAAAACCATTCATTTGTTAATTCCTCCGTTCAACTAATAAAAATAATAATTATTTCGCATTTATAATAACATAGTAACATTATAATGTAAACGCTTATTCTTATTCGTGACAGAGAAAGTGCAAAACAAAAGGTTTTTTCTTATTATAAAGAAACCGGGAATATTGCACCAAAAATCATTGCGCCTAAAATTGCGCCCCCAGCGATTGGTTTTTTCCAAATGTAAAAGCCTAAAGCTCCTAATGTGGCACCAATCCCAATAGGAATCGAAGCACCCGCCGCACTCAAAATAATTAACGGACCTAAGAAACGTCCTGAGGCATTACCAGCCCCCATCATCACATCCGCACCAAAAGTGGAATTTCCTTGATTGATAGTAAATTTCCGAATCAACACAATTACGCCACCAACTGCTAACCCTAGTAGCGCACCTGTTAAAAGGGCTAAGCCAAAGTTTTCTACAGGTGCTTTAATTCCCATGCTGAGGAAAATTGCAGGTACGCCAATCCCAATCCCCGTTAAAATTGAGCCACCTAAATCTAAAATCCCGACTAAGGAACCTTCTAAAATTCGTGCAAACAGGAAACTTGCACCAAATGCTGCGGCAGCACCATAAGAACCACCATCTAAACCAGCTTTTAGCATCGCAACAATTGAAACTTCATTAAAGGCGCCCACACCATAAACTACATACATATGTGTTCCTGCAAAAATTGCCGCTGACATAATCCCGACTAAAATGGGAAAGCCCCAATCAGCATACCAAAAACTTTTGCCTTTTAAACCTTCTTGAATTTCTTGTTCTTGTTGTGCCCATTCATTTTTTTCTTGCTGTTCCATCTATGAGACCTCCTTTTTTCTACTTAACGGTGAAGACATTGTGTAAATTATTTAACCATTGGGGAATAGACAAGCGGAAACTTTCGATCATTTCTAAGTCGAAACCTCGGAAGAAGCCACTTAAAATAAATAATAAGATAATGGCACCAAGCATGCCGCGTGTCATTCGGGTCCACCCTAAATCATCGACACCTTTACCGATTAAGATCCCTAATACAACTCCTGGGACAGCATTGCCCATGACTAATTGAGATAATCCGCCAAATAACGTTCCCCAAAAACCCGTCCGTTTTCCTGCATCTAAAGCCGCTAGCCAGAATAAAACGGGCATCACAGTATTGATTAAAATCGTTGCTGCAGGTACCAACACCGCAACTGCTGTTACTTGTAGCGATTCTGGAATTGCTGCAGCTGTACTATTTAAGAAAGCCACAGTCGCCATTCCTACAAAGGCCCCGACAATCCCCATTTTTTTGGGATTATGCATCGTTTTAGTGACATCTTTATCCTTTACCAATAAAATTGCTGCAGCCCAGTTAGGCACAATCCGGTGGGTCACATCTTGTGTAAAGGCCCCTGCTCCGACGGCCGAAGCCCAAGCATTAAAGAAAAAACCTAAACCAAAAGAAAAGTGTGATGCCGGATCTCCTTGTGCCGCGTTCATTTCTCCTAATGTTCTAAATGCCCCTAACCCTTGCGTTTGTGGTGCATGAAACATCCGAGCAGCGCCTGCGCCAGCTGCAAAACCTAGTAAACCACCAATAAGCAATGACTTCAGCAAAATGATTACAAATTCCATTCCTTCTTCCTCCCTTTATACGCCTCTTTTTGAAAGAAACGGAACTACTACTGCGTTCGGTTCTTTAATTGTTTCCGTTAAAAAATCAACTTCTTCGACTGCAATGGCTTGGATTTCCACTTCTACAGCTAGTTCGACATGATAAATCACTCTCTTTCTAGGAAAGAAGAAGAACAGAAATTTTTCTGTATAAACTTGTTCTTTTGCCTGACGAATAGTTACTTTTTTCGGTTCAATCCGGATGAGGACCTCTGTTGTTTCTTTTAATACTTTTTTTGAAACATCATTCAATGCACTTGCAAAAGCTTCATTCTTCTTATTACCTTTTCCAGAAACAATCACGGTTTGTGTTGACCGTTTTGTGGCATCCATAATTACCGCTCCTTTCTAAGTTACTACTTTCTATGCTCCGTGTTTCTTAATAAATGCTTCAGTTACTCGTTTACCAAGTTCTTCCTGATCCATAAAACCAAATCCAAGAACAGTTTTCCCATCGTTAATTGCTGTTACCCCTTCTTCGATTGATCGCATGCCATGTCTTTCGGGATACCCGTATTTAGTAGCAGCCGTTAACGCCCCTGCACCACCACTGCCACAGAAAGAAATGCCTAAATCTGCCTTTTCTTGTTGCATCACATCTCCTAAACGCATATCAGCGCCCATTCCTGGAACAACAACCGCACGACCACCGGCTTGCTCCACTCCTTTTGCAACATTTTGTCCCTTTCCTAAACGATCTGCGATAACTACTGTAATCATAACTTTTCCTCCTATTAATTGTTTTGTTTAGCAACTTCAAAATGAACAGCTAAAACATACCATTCATCTTCTGATAACTGACCAATTGCTTCTGTTGTTTCTTGTGCAATTTTCAACGTTTCTGGTGTTAGTTCCGTAAATAACGTCCGATCAACACCAGATAATGTCGTTCCTTCTCTTGAACGATTCAGCATCTCATTGAGATGGTTGATCAAAATCGTCCACTGTAATTCCGTTGGTTCAATTTGTGCTTCTGCTAATCGCGCACTGGTTTGTTTGATAATCGATTGTAGCTTTTCTGGTTCAGCACTTTGTCGAATGATCTCCTGTGCTTCCATTGCTAGTTCCATCCTCTTCCTCCTTTGGTTGTTCTAAATAATTAAGTAATGCTGAAATTTCAGCATGATTGACAGGTAACTCATTTTTAGCAAATAAACATTCAATTTGCCGAATTTCTTCTTGTCTTTCACGCGATACTTCTCCATTACAAGGAATCTCTTCGTATTGCTTATTAAACGTAATCCGATGTGTCATTAATAAAACGTGCAGTAAAAAGGCTTCTTGATATTCGCTCAGTAACTTTGTTTGAAACATTCGTTTTAACTCTTCATAAATAATATACGCTTTTACTAACAAATCTTGGCTTTGTATCCGTTCATTTTTTTCAATTACATCAGATTTCGTGGAGCGAGCGGTACCTTTCCCTTGACGTTTCCCTAATAAAATTTTATCGACCTCTTCCCGAATCAAACTTAAGTCTGTGTCCGTCAACAATGGACTAACTTTAATAAATGGGTATGTCATTTCTTCAATTGGGAAAATACTCAATACCAAATCAGGCTTTTCTGCTTGAATCACTTCAGTTGCATTTAAAACAGAAGCAAATCCCGCGAGTTCAACGTTTGGTACTTCCTCTAAAATTTTTTGTTCAATTAAACTGGTCACACCTAAGCCCGTCGAGCAAACATACACAATCCTAACAACTTTAGCTTCCTGCTGTTGTCGTTCCTGAGCTGCCAAAAAATGCAACGCAATATATGCGCAGAAAGAATCGTTGACTAGCAAAACAGAACGTTGAATTAATTGTTTACAGGCACTTTGAATAGCTAAAAATAACGCTGGGTGTTTTCCTTTGATTTCTTCAGAAAACGGATTGTATTCATTAATAAATAAATGTTTCTTTGTAAAACGTAAGGACAGGTGTGCAAACAAGTTCGTAAATAATTGGCGATCATTTACAAAAGGATAATCCAGCTCTTTTGAAACGCTTTCAATGACTTGCTTTGACAGATTATACTTTAAAGTGCAAAGGTGATAGAAACACTTATCACTGACGCATTTTAAAGTATTTTTTTGTGGAGGAAAGGACATGAAAATTTTTAAATGGTCTGTCGAAACAATCGTTTTAAAAGATGATTATTCTCTTGAAAGTTATTCTTTTGAGATAGAAACAATCGGTGAATCTAAGCAAGATGTCTTTCAAATTGCTAAGTATAAAACTGAAAAGTTTCTAAAAAACAAGAATCAAGACTTTCATAGAATCACTATATGTTGGTTAGAATCCAAAGGATTCTATCACGTAAGTAAGTATCAACGGTTTGTTCGATTGTATGAGAGTAAACGACCACGAAAAGCAATCATGAACATTCTCCACATACCTTTTTGGAAACTTCGAGAGTATGAGGAATATTACAACGGAAATACGAAACCACTCACTCGAAAGAGTTATGTTTATCTTAGAAAATTCTTGACTGATGAACAAATTCGTAGGCGTTGTAAAATACCTGAATGTGAATTTAAACAGTTTTTAAAAAGTATGAAATCTTGTGCAGTATCTAGTTGAATATCATAGACACATAATTGTGTGTAGGGTCGAGTATACATTGGTCTGATTCGATAACCAAGCTTTAAGACAATGTCACCCTTTATCAAAGCTCATAACTGCACTCTACTTTGGCGGGATTGTGTTAATTTTTAATTGATACGAGTGACCAAGCTATTTACAAGGATAGCGTAACCGTATGGCAAGTGACAGGCAAAATAAATTTTCATATATATAAATCTTTATTTACTAATGAATGATGAATGATTGTTTATTAGTAAGTAAAGATTTTTTTATGGAATAAAGGAGGATTGAAATGTTTCGAGTGTTATTAAAAAGAGTAAGAGAACTAAATGAACAAGTGAATATGCTTCGTGATAATGGTGAGTATGCTTGCTCTGTTCATTTACAAGCTGGTTGTATGGGAATGCTTGAGTGTTTACATGTTTCTGGTGAATTAACGAGTGAAGAAAAAGAATCTTTAATTATGGAGTTACAAAAACGGGAAAACAATTGACTTTTTTTATCAAGAAAGAAATAATATTATTATAAGGAGGAATAAAAAATGAAATTAAACGAACAAGTGAAAAAGTTATCAAAAAAACAAAAGGCACTCATTGGAACGGCAGTTGTTTTATTGGTGTTTGGTGGTGGATTTGGGTATAAAGCCTATGCTGATAGTCAAATCAAAAAACAAGTTACTCATGCGCAATCGTTAATTAATGAACAATCCAAGGAGCATAAAGTGTTTCAGGATAAAGTCAAAGCATTATATAGTGCAAAAAAATCTGGTTTTTTAAAAAAGGATTTAAGTAAACAAACATTTGATTCGCTTGAAAATGATTTAGAAAAAATTCAGGCTGACTACTCTTCTATCTCTATTCCTAAATCAGGTGTTGATGTCAATAAGTATAAACAAAACTATACTTCAAGTATGGAGTCTTTAAAAAAAGCAATGGCATTATATATTAAGCAAATTGATGTTAACAACTTGTTTGTAAAACCTGTTTTAAACGGTGATTCTATTACTAATGAGGTTGCAATTAAGGATAATTTAACAGCTGATGAAGTAAAGAAAGTAAAATTATCTAAAGATTCTACTGAATGGGAAAAAACCGTAAATGCTTTAGTGAATAATGCTGATAGCCAATTAAAGCAAATAGCAAAAGCAAAAGTTGCTGTGGAAAAAGTATTCAAAGATAACAAAGTTGTCAATTTTGAACGGAAAAATTATGATTCTGCTAAAGCAGAAGTAAATAAGATAAAAAATGAAACAGCAAAAAAAACTTTACAGTCCCAACTGGAAAAAGTAAAAACAGAAATTGATAAAAAAGAAAAATCAACCAAGGGAGAACGTTCTTCGGTAAAACCAGAAGTACAGAATACAGAAAAAACAGATACTAATATTAATGAATCTGCAACAGCTCCAGATACTCAACTGAATTCGGCTAGTAATAGTGAATCATCAGAAATTGTACAAAATCAACCTTCTGTTGATGGAGTGGTTTCTAGTGATAATGGTGTGCCAGCAAATAATACGCCTGTAAGTGATGGCTCTAATAACGGAAATGGTGAATCTAATTATGTCCCTTCACCTACTCCACAACCCACGCCAGCACCAACACCGCAACCTGTTCCTACTCCAACGCCAGCCCCTACACCAGCTCCTGAGCCAACACCTGAACCTACGCCAGAACCTGAACCTACACAGCAATGGGTTGGCTGGTGGAACGATGGCAAACAGTTGCACAGTGCGGGAACATTTAATTCAGAAGCTGAGGCTTTAGCAGCTGGTAAAGCGTTGTGTATGCAAAATGGTGGTATCGGGACTTGGGGAGCAAGTTCTCTGTAATTAATTCAATAATAAGAAGACAAAGACAGTTCATTGATGAGCTGTCTTTTTTGTTAGAAAGGAAGTGTTTTAAATGAAAAAAATCCGTTCTCCGTCTAACTGCTTTCTGTAATTTAAAATAGGAAAGAAAAAAATAAATGAATAAGAAGGTTAAATTATGAATCTGAAAGGAAAATTAAATAAGCTGAAAACCTTAGCTATGTTAGGGGTCATTAGTATACAAACTTTAGTATCTGCTGTTCCTGTACATGCTTTGTCTGCAAGTGATGTATCGTTTGACCATGATAATGAGCGAACAATGTCTATCACTTGGAAAGGAGAAACTAGGGATGTCTGGACTGCACCTATCTATCTTGACCGTGGAAATGGTAAAGAATTAGTGTTCTGCGTGGATCCATTTAGCCATGTAATTGAAGGTGAAGGTTACTCGAGTAACCCGTTTGTTTTAAATCGTGAAGCTAATTTAGTTAGTACACTATGGAAATATGCAGGCACAGATTTAGATACAATGTTTGTCACGCAAGAAATGATGTACAATGCAATTGGTGCGCAAGTACATTCAAATGGGGATTTGACAGAAGCCCAACGAAATGCAATTAAGGATAAAATCAACAATGTTATCAAGAATTATGAAAAGAAACCTTCGTTTCATAACAAAACGGTTGAACTTACTTTAGGTAAAACAACTCCTATTGAAGATATTAACAATGTCGATTTATCAAAGTTTGATATTTTAGACAGTAACACCGCAAATGTTGATTTTTCTATTCAAGGCAATAAATTAATGGTGACACCTAAGAAAGATTCAAAAGAATCGGGTAGTTTAATGTTAGAAAAATCTTTAGAACGTGGCACACCTTATGCGTGGAAAAAAGCAAATTCTCAAGAAGTTGTTAGTGCGGGTATTTCTGACCCAGCATATTTCAAAGTGAATTTTAACATCGTAAAAACTGGTGATGTGAAAATCAAAAAAGTGGATAAAGTCACAGGTCAAGTTGTTCCAGGAACAAAATTTGATGTAGAACATGACGGAAAAACACAAAGTGTCACAACGGATAAAAATGGTGAAGCTGTAGTTAAAGGAATTTTGCACGATACTAAAGTAAAAGTAACAGAAACTTTTGTTCCTTCGCCTTACATTTTAGATAAAAACAATACAAAAGAAGTTATTGTTCAAGCTGGCAAAACGGCAAGTGTTGAATTCAAAAATGACCGTGCAACTGCTAAAACATCACTAATAAAGCAAGATAGCACAACTGAATCAAACAAGCCATTAAACCCTACTTATCCTATGACTGGTGCTAAGTATGGTTTATTTAAGTCTGACGGTACATTATTAAAAGAGTTCGTCTTAGATGATAAATTGACAGCTACAATGGATAAACTAGAATTAGGTTCGTATTATTGGCTCGAAACGCAAGCTCCTACTGGTTATGTACTGGACACCACAAAACACGTGGTTGATTTAACCTATAAAGACCAATACACACCTGTAGTCGTGAACGATGCTCAAAGTAACGATGATGTTATCCGTATGAATTTAGACGGACAAAAATTGATTCAAAACGATACAAATGAAATCTTTAAAAACGGTGTTGAGTTCACGTTGACAAATCAACGTACAGGAGAAGCTCAAACCGAAACAACGGCAAATGTAGACGGAAAAAAAGGCTACTTCCGTTTTGCGGATTTTGCGATTGATGATTATGTACTCACTGAAACAAAGGGCGTTGATGGTTATAAAAACATTGACCCTATGGAAATTAAACACTCTTACGATAAAGAAACAAATACATTCACCTTTACAGTAATTGACCAAAAAAGCGGAAATGTCTTAAACACAGAACAATTCACACAAGAAGAACTAGCGAAAGGTGAAAATGTTGACCTTGGCACCTACACGCTTAAAGACAAAGCAACACCAGCAGAAACACCAATCGTGGATATTGTTTCTCAAGCTCATACTGGAGACGGGAAAACACAAACATTTACTTGGGGTGATGATGTAAAACTGTATGATGATGTAAAAATTTCCCATAAAAATATTGCTGTAGGCACAGAACGTGCGTTTGAAGATACTCTAGTTGCAGTCACACCTGATAATAAAGAAAAAGATGTTTGGTCTTCTGGGAAAATTGATTATAAAGTAACAGAAAACAACACTACACAACGTGTTCAATCTGACTATGACTATAAAAAAGACCCAAAAGGCACTCGTTACTTTTTCAAAGTAGTTGGGTACAGTAAGGTTTCTGATAAAAAATACAAAAAAGATACAGAACACAATTTTGATGGAAAACAAAAAAATCAAGATTTAACCCCTGAAATACCTGAAAATCCTGAGGTATCTATTTCTACACAGGCGCATACTGGAGATAACAAAACACAAACATTCGTTTGGGGTGATTTAGTTACGCAATACGATGATGTAAAAATATCACATAAAAATATTGCTGTAGACACAGAACGTGCGTTTGAAACAATCTTAGTTGCAGTCACACCTGACAACAAAGAAAAAGATGTCTGGTCTTCTGGAAAAGTGGATTATAAAGTATCTGATAAAGAAACTATCCAAACAGTAAAAGCTGATTATGATTACAGAAAAGACCCTAAAGGTACTCGTTACTACTTCAAAGAAATTGGCTATAGTAAGCCTAATGATAATGAGTATAAAAAGGATACAGAACACAATTTTGATGGAAAAGAAAAAACACAGGATTTAACCCCTGTAATGAAAGAAACACCTAAAGATACTCCTTCCCCTAAAGAATCACCTAAAGCCTCTCTTCCAATGACAGGTGAACAAATTAAAACCTCTCTAACTGTTGCTGGTGTTATTTTGATTTTAGGTGTTGGCGGTGCTATGTATTTACTAAATAAGAAAAACAAAAGATCTGGTAATAAAGAAGACTAGAAAATCACTAGTCTTCTTCTTTTTATAAAAAAAATAACGAAAGTAGGAATTTAACAATGAAAATTATTATGAATGAAGCGTGTGTAAAAGAAAATCTAGGTGAAGTAATGTTACTAGGAGTTAATGCTCGTCACCCTTATAACGAAACTACTCGTGAATATGATGAATCAATTATTGATTCAATTACTGTGAATCTGGCTTGTACCAATTTAGACAATAGTATCACTGTTCAATTAGAAGAAAAAGAAATGCCTAACGTTAAACGCTGGGCAAAAGTACGTGTGGCTGGGTTAGTCTATTCGCCTTCTGCTACTGCAAATTCTTTTGAAGACCGAAACACAGGGCGTCAACGCTCGTATGGTAGTATTAATGATCGTTTCACTGCTATTCGTATTGAAGCATTAGCACCAACCGATAGAAAAGCCGATGAAAATGGTCAAGTACTTGATTCTCGAGAACCTAAAGACAACAAAGACACAAAAAAATAGTCTCTAGTGGTCTTGTTTTTTCCTAACTTGGGATGAGCGAGGCGACTGGGGTTTGGGGTGGCAAGCCCCAAGAAAATAAACGATATGCGATGTACAATGAACCAAACTTTAATCTTAACGACAACGGACTTTCCCCCTTATACTATCTCGACCGAGTGATAGCTAAATTAGTTTCTAACTTGGTCTATCGCTCGGCGATTCGAGTTACAGGGGGAAAGTGTTAAATGTCAATAGATAAGGGTGGAGATTTTTTTGTGGGCTTGAAAAAAATACTACCCCTATTGACATTTGACAGTGATTAATCAAATAGGAGGTGTTCTTTTGCATTTTATAGACTGGCGCTATAAAGGGTTACGTGTGCGAACATGGCATAAACATTTGATTTGGCGTGTTCTATCCGTTTGTTTTCTCTTTGTCTTCTTTTCGTTTCTTATTTATCAATCATGGAATAAGCAATACTTTGCAATTTTAACGGCTATACCATTTACGTCTCTTTTGCATGCTGTTTTTTTATCTGTGTTTTATGGTTTGGCAAGTGATTTGCTACTGTTCGTTCTGTTGTTTCCTTTGTTTAAACGTTTTTTAGTTCTTCAACGTATCTGTAATATGGTTTATTCCTCACGCTTTTATATGGTGAATGATTTTGAAGCGCCGAATATGATGAAATCTAATCAAAAACGCATGAAAAAGGATATTATCTATTTTCCTCGTTTTTATGCAAAACTTAAAGGCGAGCAAGTTCTTATTACCGTTCGACTAGATGGTAGTCAATTTCATCAATCGGGCAAACTAAAAGAATTATCAGGGATTTTTGAGGATTTATTTTCTATTGATTTGGTTGGAATGGGGCAAAAAAATGGCTATTTTACGTACACTTTTGAAGCGGAAAATATCAAGAATCGACTTTCTATTACTGATGTAGTGCCACAAAACTATACCATTCCTTTAATGAAGGGCATTTCTTGGGCAATTGCTAAAGTGCCTCATGCCCTTATTTCTGGCGGTACTGGAGGCGGAAAGTCTTATTTTTTATTTATTTTGTTACGTGCTTTTATTTTAATGAAAGCTGATATAAGAATTGGTGACCCTAAAAATAGTGATTTAGCAGATATGGCGAAATATATGCCCCATGTTTATTCAGACCCGAAAGAAATTACAACAATGGTTGATAATGCAGTAATCGAAATGAACCATCGTTATTCAGAGCTAAAAAAACGTCAAGACTATAAAGCGGGTCAAGATTTCACGTATTATGATTTAACACCGCTTGTCATAGTTATTGATGAATATGTGGCTTGGTTAACAAGTATTCCAGCGAAAAAAGACCGTGACACAGTTCTGAACTCATTGAGGCAAATCATTTTGAAAGGTCGCCAAGTGGGCGTTATTGGTATATTTGCAACCCAACGACCTGATGCACAGTTTTTAGTTGGCGATATTCGTGACCAATTGGGCTTACGTATCACGTTAGGAGAAATGAGTGACGATGGCTATAAAATGGCGTTTGGAAAAACTGGGCAAACGTTAATTAACAAAGCAATAAAAGGACGTGGTTATATTCAATTGACTGGAAGTTTTATGATACGGGAGTTTTTCAGTCCGTTAGTCCCGAAAGGATTTGATTTTATTGAAGAACTCGGCAAGTTGTTGGTCGACGAACCGAACGCATTTGGAGCGAAGCGTACAAATGCTAGTTCGAGTTCATTAGACCAACAAAATGAGCCGTCAGGCGATTACGAAGTACGAGAAATAATTTTTGAGGAGAAGAATAGTTATGAGCGAAGCGAATAACGCCCCCACTACTAATAGGGGGGCTAGGCGTACAAGTGAAGAATTCCCTTTACGTGTTTTAATTGATTGGTGCCAAGTGACCATTAAGGACATGGATGTTCAAACGATATGTAATGAGCTATTGAACATTCCTTTTGAACTAATGCGAGAAGATGAGCGTAAAGGTATCAAGGGGTATCATGCTTCATACTGTTATGATGACATTAGAATTCTTGAAAGTAGCGGTAAAAATGCAGAAAATGGTATTCAATTATTGATGTCTGGTGCGGGTTGCCGAAACTATGAAATTTTTTTAGAAGCAAACAACGAAACGTGGTACGATTTCTTAGAAAGAGTGTTATTTTTTGGCGCAAATATTCCTCGTTTTGATTTGGCGATTGATGATAAAAAAACATATTTTAAAATTCCAACTCTTAAAAGAATGGCAAAAAAAGGCTATACTGTGGGTTCTTTAAAAATCGGTTCTGGTAATGATTCTTTTGCTTTGAAAGACGGAGAAAATAAAGGCGAAACGTTGAACGTCGGTACGAGGTCAAGTAAGTTATTCATGGTTTTTTATGAAAAAAACTATGAACAAGAAAATAAATTTAATCTCGAGGAAGGACTTCCTAAATGGAATCGTTATGAAATACGATTCCGACAAGAGAAAGCTGTAGCCGTTGTGAAAGAGTTAGTGAAAACCCAACGGGTTGATGAAGTGGCTCTTTCCGTTTTGAATCAAGAAATACGGTTTGTCGTACCTCCAGAAAATGGCACGGATTCAAATAAACGTCGCTGGGACGTTTGGCAACCTTGGGCTTGGTTCATGAAAGACGTAAGCAAAATAAAATTATCTGTTGATCCACAAGAAAAATCTTTTGAGCAGTTGTTTTCTTGGCTTTATAAGTCTGTCGCTCCTTCTCTCTGGGTTTTAAGGGAATTAGATAGGATTCATAATACCCAACAATTGAAATGGCTAATTGACCATGCAAACGTGACGGAGAAACATGGGAAAATGGTGGAAAATTATGAAAAACAAGTGGAACGATTGAAACTTAAACCTCATAGAATTGAAAGTATGGAAAAAAACATACTTGAATATTATGAATAAATCTTTGTCAAGTAGTGGAATTGTGATAAAATTAACATAGGAGGTTTTCAAATGAAGGTTTTGAAAGATAGTTTATCAAAAACTCAATTTGTAATAAAACGATTTGGTAGTAAGTTTGTTTTTTCCTTAGGATTGGGTGGATTAATTTCATTATATATAGTGGAATTTTTTAAAGTGAAAATGTTACCTCACTTAAATAATTTCAATAAATTACATGAAGTCTTAGCTGATAATAATATACTAAGTATTGGAAATATTGAAATAATAATTTTTATTGTGAGTATGGTTTCAATTATTTCAGCCCCATTATTAAGTTTAAATGATTCAAAAAAAAATTATAGTGTTGTGGGGCTGATTATTTTATTATTTGTAGAAATGGTAGCTGTTTTGTCTGTTTGTGTTAGTCAACAAATAGGAAATTTATTTATAGTTTGTACTACAATACTGTGTGTCTATTTAATTTGGTTGTTACTTGATATTTTAAAAATAGCTTATGCTTGGACAAAAATAGATAAAACTGAAAAAAATCAAATTGATGTTGCGAAACTTACCTTTATATGGGCAATAATTGTATTTCTTTTAGGTTTATTTAAATAAAAGGAGGTTTTTTGGTGTTGGGATTTATAGTGGAGACTTTGAATGAACATAAGTGGTATTATATTAGCGAATCAGCTATAGCTGGAGCGACAATTTGGTTTATTTTTATGTTAAAGGCTTATAATCAAGTGTTATATCAAATACAAGAACAGTATGCAAATAAAATACAGCAAACGATAGAAATCGCTGCAGAGCCCCAATATTTCACTTATCTTTTAACTGGAGGCTTTTTTATCGTGTTACTTGTTGCGTTTACTGTATATACCGTAAAAAAACTTTTCAATGTACATGCGCTTATTATTATTCTTGTAAATCTTGTGATTTTACAAGTTTTGTTAGTTACATTTTGGAATCCTGTATTGGCTACATTTGCTATGCTTTTAATTGGTGGCGGTATGTTTGTTCTTGCGAATTCATAATAAGAATAATGAATTAAAAAGACAATAATTTCTATTGTCTTTTTTGTTTATTATTGAAAATAACACCTCACAGAAGGCTTTCTGTGAGGTGTTTCGCTTATTTCAGTAATTCCACTACCGATTGTTTGTCTTCCTCGCTGTACGCTGGATATTGTGAAGAAATGAAGAACTCGCCGTTTTCGTCAAGCTCTAAAGCTACTTTTTTTAGTCCTTTAACAAAATAATAAATAGGTTTCTTTTTCCATTGTGTAACTGCTCCATTGTCAATTAGCGTCTGTGCTTTAGTACTTACTGTTTTGTTCTGGTCTTTTTCTTGCATTTCTTCCAATGAAGCAATCTTTCTTTTTAGTTTTGTTATCTCTGCGCCGTATGTCTTCATTTTTCTTGCTGGTTTTGTTTTGTTAAATGCTTTTGCTTCCTCGTTTTGTTTCTCTAGTTCGCTCAATTTGTTTCTAAAATAGTCTAAATTGTTCACGCTTGTTCTTGCTCCAACTGTTGCATAACTAGACTTACCAACAACATGTATATCTTTTAGTAGTACGTTTTCTGTTTTAAAGTCTTCAACCTTTTCTAACATGTCAATTCTGTTTTCTTGTTTTTCCTGTTCTTCTACTAGTCTGGTTGATTTAGCGTAGTGGCGCTTTACATTTTTGTAAATGTCAGAACGTCCGATGATGTTCGGCTGTCCGAACGGTATCATATCGTGTTCTTTTCTGATTGCTTGTGTTAACTCTGTTTGTTCGTTTTTGATGCGCTCCATTTTTGCTCTTGCTTGTTCTAGTCTTGTTGTCATGTTTACCAGTCCTTTTCTTTTGTTTTTTTGGTTTTTGCCACAGCCATTTTTTTGAGGCGTTTTTCAGAGGCGGAAAAGGTTTTTAAAGAATTTCAATTTTTCCGTTCTTAGTCTTTGCCCCGTGTATATTTGGTTATGGTTCATTTTCTCTCGGCTGTTATCTTCGGCGTGCTTATGAACTACACCTGTAGAAACGGGAAAAAAAGGGAATGCTGTAGTAAAAAAAATATTTGTACTGAAAGTTGCCCACAAATATTTTTTTACGCCCCTTTTTTTCCCGTTGCGGAAGGTGTATAAGCACCAACGCCGAGGATAACAGCTGGTCGAGAGAAAATGAGCCATAGACTACACGTTGCAAGAACGGATAAAATCGCTCTGAAATTCTTAATCTTTTAATAACAAAGTTTGGGGGTTGCCCTTTTTAAAGGGCAAGGTCTTATTTTTAGAGAGGAGAAAATATAATGTTGCTAAAAATATTGTATTTATTTTTGAAGATAATTTTACTGTTCATGATTGTTGTTTTAAGTGGAGTGATTGTTCTATTACTTCCCTTTATATTTATTTGTATCACTCTGGAAAGCTATGGTTTCGTTCTGTCTAGTGTGTTACTACTATTTGTTTGTTTTTACGTTATTTATCAAGGAATGAAAGAATTTAAAGAATTGACGTTAAGTTCTTTGTATAAACGATTGCCGTCAAAAAAATAGAAAGAGGTTTTTTATGTCAAAATATAAGGAATGCTAAAAGAAAGGAAAGATTACATGTTCATTACGTTATCTGATCGTTTAGAACAACTAGGGTTTATCACAATGTCAAGAGGAACCTATCAATTGTATATGGTTGAATTGCCACCCTAGAACCTCATTAGTGATTGAGGGGTTTTTAGACAAATCAAAAGGTATTTATTTGTATGACTTTTATTCAATGAAGTTTGATAAACGTAGCGGGACAAGCTACGGATACAAAATTTATTGTAATAAAGTTCCTGTAACAGTGATGTATAAAAAAGTATCAAGTCACGTTGCGTTTATGAAACAGTTACTTGATGGAAAGGGAAAATAATATGAGTACATTATTAATATTTGTGTTAGGTGTCTTGGTGGGAGCAAGCAGTGTTTCCAAAATAGACGCCTTTTTTGCTATGGAATCCCGTAGGCAAATTAAAGCAATCTGCAACAAATTTAACTGTAATAAAAACGAATTTACTTACTACATTGAAGACAATGACGGGTATTACATCGTTAGTCTCGATGATAGAGAATTTAGAATAAAATTCTCTATGAATCGACCGTGTCAAATTGTTTATTGTCAAGAAGTAGAATGTGTTCGTACAAGTGATATTTATTAAGAAAGGACGTTGAAAAAATGAATTTTTTTCAAAATGTATTTAATAGCGTAGTTGGTGAAGCAAAGTATTTCGTTATGATTTGTATGTTAATAGCAGCTGGTTACTTTGCGCTAGAAAGAAAAGCAAGTAAAGCTATTCCTGTTATTTTAGCTGTCGCTGTCGCCGTGTGGTTTGTTGGTGATACTGCGGGTGTGTTTGATTGGCTATTAAACAACATGAAAGCTTGGGGTAAATAATTATGCAACAAATAAAAAACTGGTCAAAAATCTGGAAAATTGAACGTGTTTTTTACAAAATAAGTAATGAAATCTCTTTACCCCGTCCAATCACACAAACTTTTTTAACATGGTTTATTATTTTATTTGTTTGTTCGCTAAAAATGAACGGTATCTTTCCATTCATGTTTTCTAGTGCATTAGTCAATCATTTAGGCATTCCCTTTGGGATTGCCTTTTTGTTGAATAGACGAACCTTTCAAGGGAAAAAGCCATATAATTATTTGTTAACACTGCTATTCTTCTTAATTCGTTCAAAAAGAACAAGACGAGGACGGCGTGCAAGAAAGCTATATGAACATGATTTTCAACATACGGTGTTGATTCGTGAAAGGAGCGAAGAAAATGAATATACCTAAGTTCGTGCCAAAGTTTCCTATTAGATATTTAGAAGAAAATTTGGTATTTAATACAGATGGCACAGTTTATGCTTACTATGAATTTACGCCTTATTCCTATGGATTCGTAGGACAAGATAAGGCTTTTCAAATAAAAAACAATCTTTTACGATTGATTAAACAATACAAAAAAGGTCGTTTTCGTTTGTATATGTGTTCAACAGAGGAACGAATTGAAAATGTCATTGCACGTTCAAAAAAAGAGGTAAAATCAACGGGAGAATTGAAAGAATTAGCTTTGCAACACTTAGACGGTGTAAAAGATATTCTAATACAAATGAATGGCGAGTATGAATTGTCTACCCGTTTTTTTATTGGGTTTGAATTATTACTTGATGAAGAAAAACTCGGAAAAGGACGTTTTTTAGATGATGTTGTTGTGGGAATTGAAAACTTTTTTAATCGTTCGAACTCTGTGTTATTTAATGATTTTGAAAAAATATCGAATAAAGAAATCGAGCGCTACAAACGTTTAGAACGCTTATTGTCAAGTCGTATCTCTAAACATTTCACCTTAAGGAAAACTGAACCTTCAGATATTGCTTATCTCGTTGCGCATTTAAATGGAAAAAGAAATCATGCTATGGAAGAAACCAATTACTTTACTCAATCATTCAAAACAGATGAAGAAACTAATGTATTTAAATATGACACCTTAAAATTAGCCTCCGCAAAAATTACTGAACATGATGAATACTTAGAAATCATTCAAGATGGGCAAAAAGAATATACTTCTTACCTTGCTCTTTCTCATGTAACAGGAGATATTACTTTTCCTTTTGGTTCGGAATTCTTTTATTATGAACAATCGGAATTTGATTATCCTGTAGATATTAGTCTTGATGTTGATGTTTTAGAAAATAAGTCTGCTCTTTCCAAAATTCGAGGGAAGAAAATGGATTTAAAAGATATTGACGAAAGCGGGCTTGAAAGTGGGCATGATGTAGCTAACAATGTACTGGAAGCCCGACAGATGGCAAGTGAATTAGAAGCCGATTTAGAAGACACGAAAGACAATATGTATAGAGTGTCGCTAGTTGCTCGGGTATCAGCTTCTACTCATGAAGAATTACTAAAACGAGAAAGTGAAGTTCGTAGTTTCTTTGATGATTATAAAATGATTTTAGAAACCTCTAGGGGTGACCAATTGTTCTTACACTATGAATGTTTTCCCTCTGGAAAACGAACAATTGATGATTATATTCAATACGTTGAAGCGGAATTTATCGCAAGTAGTGGCTTTGGTGCTACGCAACAACTTGGTGATGACTATGGGATTCCACTTGGTTTTAATGTAGATACTGGAAAAACGGTTTATATTCGTCCATGGCTAGCAGCGCAAGGAACTGCTGGAACAAATACAAATGCCCTTGCAAAAGCCCTTATAGGGTCTCTTGGTGGCGGTAAATCACTAACTGAAAACCTAATTACTTTCTGGAGCGTTCTTTTTGGAGCACTCGGTTTTCTCATTGACCCTAAAGGAGAACGGACGAACTGGAAAGATGATTTACCTTATTTTAGCAAGCATTTAAAAACAGTAAATATTACTAACAACGAGGAAAATTTAGGGCTTCTTGACCCGTTTTCTGTTATGTCAAAAGCAAAAGACCAAGAGGCTTTAGCTCTTGATGTTTTGACGTACATTACAGGTGTTAGTGTTCGAGATGAAGACCGATTCCCTCCTCTGCAATCTGCGGTTGAAGCCGTCTCTCAGCGAGAGAAAAAAGGCTTATTATTTGTTATTGATGAATTACACGCTCAAAAAGACCCCGTTTCAGAAAGCCTTGCTAAACATATCAATAGTTTCAAAAAGTTATCTATCGCTGGCTTACTGTTCGGAAATGGAGAAAAACAAAGAGCATTGGATATGTCTTCTCCGTTAAATATTGCTTTAGTTCAGGATTTAACCTTACCTGAAAAAGAAACAAAAATGGAAGATTACAACCCTAGTGAAATCTTGAGTGTAGCAATCATGATGATTCTTGCGACCTACTCTCTTGATTTTATTAAACTGAATCGGTCTGTTTTCAAGTCTCTAGGTCTTGATGAGAGTTGGGCATGGTTGAATGTGGCACAAGGAAAAATCCTTGGGAATAAACTGGTACGTGCAGGGCGTTCAATGAATGCAGGTATTGATTTTTCAACGCAAAACACAGATGATTTAGGCGATGAAAAAATGAAAAACAATATCGGTATGAAGTTTATTTTCCGTTCAAACGATCGTGACGAGATTGAAAAAGCATTAGCTTTTTGTAATTTGGAAGCGACAGACGAAAACATCGCTCGTGTTATGGGTCTACAAAATGGCGAATGTTTGTTTTCAGATATTCACGGGAACGTGGGTATCATTTATGTTTATTATTGGTTTGAAGACCTATTCAAAGCGTTTGACACTCGCCCGCCAATGGAAGAAATCGAGGAATGATTATGAGAAAAAAAGTTTACTGGAGCAGTCTTTTTTTACTGCTCTTTTTCTTATGCTTTGCTTTAGCTCCTTCTGTTGCCCATGCAACGGGTTGGGTGAATGAAACCATCGGTCAAGATGGCGCTGTTTTTAATTTTCAAAAGTATCCATTAGAAAACTACTCGCTTGATTTTTATGTGGATACTTCTTGGAATTGGCTTCCGTGGAAATGGGGCGAAGGAATTGGTGATGCGGTCATTTATGGATTGTACGCATTTACTAATGTTCTTTGGTTGCTCAATGTTTATATCAGTTATTTTATTGGCTACATTGTTCAAGAAGCTTTTGACTTGGATTTCATTACAAATCTTGTTTCTAGTGTTGCTTCAAATATGCAACACATTGCGGGTATCGATGAAAACGGCATTCGAGCAACGGGTTTATTTCCCATGTATGGAAAATGGCTTGTTCTGATTGCTGGTTGTTATATCGCTTATGTGGCTGGAGTTAAACGACAGACTACTCGAGCGATTAAACACGGTATCGTTTTTTCAGTTATCTTCATTTTATCGGGTGTCTTTTTGATGAATGCAAAAACGTATCTCACGCAAGTAAATGATGCCCAAAAGGATATTAATAGTGAAATGTTGGTAATTGCTAAAGATATAATACCCAACTCAACGGTTGGAAATGATATTGTACTTGCTCCAGATAGACCTAGTGAAGGAGAACAAAAAACGAAAAGTGCAACAAACGCCATTCGTGAAAACTTATTTGAATTACAGGTATACACGCCATATCTACTCTTACAATATGGTGAAAGTAATTCTGATGCCATAGGTACTAAAAGAATTAATAGTTTACTATCTCAATCACAATTTATTAAAGGTAGTAACAGAGAAAAAACTGTTGAAGAAGAAGCCACAAAACATAATAATATGAACGTTTCAGTCAAAGGAGCATTTCTTCGCTTTGGAATGACGTTACTGGTAATTGTATCTAATGCTGTAGTGAGCTACAGTGTTGCTGTTCTTACAATAACAATGATTACTTCACAGATTTTATTCTTATTGTTTTGTGCGTTTTTACCTGTGGCAATGGTCTTCTCTCTTTTTCCTAATTCCAACCGATTATTGTTTAATGCAATGCAAAAAGTAGCACAAGCATTAATGACGAAAATGGGCATTACATTAATTCTTGCGGTGGTATTTTCACTTAGTCACTCATTCTTTTCTTTATCTACAGAAAAAGGTTATATCTGGGTAATCTTTTTACAGATAGCTACATGGCTGACAACTGTAAATAAAGTAAATGAGTTGTTAGGATTTATGAACCTTGGGGGTGCAGATATTCGACAAGGTGGACGTTTTGGACGTATGGCAAAGAATCTAATGTTTGCGGGTGTTGCCAGAAATATGTTGAGACGTACAGCTTTTCAACCTAGCCAACTTTCAAAAACATTACAAACAAAAACACTGCCTAAAAATAATAGACAGACGAAACAACCTATTTCTAAACGAGTTGGAACAAAAATTTCTAATCTTCAAGACGTTCCTAATAATTTTGCTGAAAAAGCTAATGCTGTGAAAGACACTGTTAAACATGCGCCTACAAACGCAAAATACAAAGCTTTGCAAATGCGAAATAATTACGATGATGGACGTATCGGAACTGAAATGAAAAATAATCAACAACGCTCTAATCGAGTAGCAAAACGGCAGTTAGCTCAACAACAACGCTTAAATGCACTTCAACAAGTAGAACAACATAAAAAAGATAATGTAAGAAATCAATTATCTTCTACTGCTCCAAGGGATTTAGTGAAAAAGCATATTCCTACAGAAAAAAGCGGTGTAAAATCTCCTGTGCGTTCTAATGACGGAAAAGAAAGACGTCAATTGCCTGTGGCAAAAACAAGTTTTAATTCAAAACAAATAAAACCAAATACAGAATTAAAAGAACCTAAACATTTGAATAAAACAGAACCTAAACAAACAGCAATGAAGCAGTCTACTAAGAATGCTTCTGTACGGTTTAATGAAAATCGTTCTGAACAGGCACAATCTGATAGACATTCTTTTGATTCAAAGAGCAAAAGAACTACTCGTTCGCCAAAAATGACTATAGAAAAACCTTCTAAACAAATTGTTCCAACAAATAAACAATCAAAGAAAACGATAAATGTTGTGAAACATAATGTAAGGAAATCAAAGAATCCTTCTGTTAAAGGAGGTAATCGGAAATGAAAAAATACCTCTATTTGTTCCTAATTAGTCTTTTGGGCTTAGGAATGGGTTTTATTCTTATAAGCGGTGCTGGGAATCAGAAAAATACCGATTCTGATTCCGAAGCCCCTGTAACCCTTGGGTTACCTAAAGAAGTTTTACAATATGAAAAAATTGTAAAACAAGAGGCAAAAAATGAAAAAATTCCTGATAAAACACAAACATTACTTGCTATCATGGCGGTTGAAACTGGCGGTCGAGGTAATGATGTTATGCAATCAAGTGAAAGTTTAGGATTGCCACCTAACAGCTTACAACCGATTGATAGTATTAAACAAGGTGTTAAGTATTACGCCTCTCTTTTGCGTTCTGCACGTGATAAAGGGTGCGATGATGATGTAGCCATTGGTTCTTATAATTTTGGCGGTGGCTACATAGATTTCGTTGTTAAAAACGGAAAAAAGCATACGTTAGTAGTTGCAGAAAAATTTTCACATGATGTCGTAGCACCAAGTTTAGGAAATACGACAGGACAAAAATATTACTATGGCAATCCGATTGCAGATAGTCACGGGAATTACCTTTATTTAAACGGTGGAAATTTTTATTATGTTGACTTAGTTAAACAATATCTTGGCAGTTCAGGAAGCTCTATTGCTATTTTAGATAGTGTTCTAGGACAACGTGTACTAAATGGGCAATGCTACGGCATGACTGCGTATTATGTAGAAAAATTAGGCGGTCCACAAATGATGGGTTCGGGTTTCATGAATGCTGGTGATATTGGAACGGATTACGATTGGAATAGTTATGGCTGGACAGTCATTCTAAAGCCAAAATTTGAAGATTTAAAAGCTGGTGATGTGATTAATTGGGTACAGGGAGATGTCGCTACCTCAATTTTTGGGCATACGGGCGTAATTAAATCTGTGAATAAATCAAAGAAAACAATACAAAGTTACGAACAAAACGGCGAAAAAGGCGAAATTGTAGCTGTATATGAGCGTTCATGGAGCCAATATATCTCTAGTATCGTAAGAAAACAAGCAAAATAAAGGAGTGATAAAAGTATGTTTTTGAAAAAGAAAAAAGAATCTCTAGAACCTAAAAAAGCAAAGAAGAAAAAGTCAAAACGTTCTCGAGTATCAAAAGGTATTTTGTACGGTGGTTGGGCGGTTTTGATTTTTAGCGTTGGCTTAGGTGTTTATAATAATTTTACTGCTGTATCCACACATACCGTTCACGAAAAAGAAATTGTAAAAGAACAATTAACAGATACAACAGGGCTACAAGCCTATGCAAAGGATTTTGCAAGGCTTTATTTTACTATCTCGCCTACGAGCAAAGATCAACAGATTCAAAAAGAAGCGTTAGAAAAATACTTAGCTGAAAATCTTTCTTTTTCTAACTCAACCTACAAAGAGTTGAAAGAAAAAGTGACGGTAAAAGATGTTGAGGTTTGGCAGATAAAAACAGTGAAGAATCAAAAAAACGTGTATAGTGTAATGTTGAAGCTATTACTAGCTACAGGCAAACATGCCTATACACGTTCCTATTCAATTAATGTTTATTGTAAGGATAATCAGTTTACTGTGGTTAAGTTACCCACGCTTGCGACATTGCCAAATAAGGCAAGTGTTGAACCTGAAAAAACGCAAACAGCTACTACTGTTGAAGCTACAACAAGAGAATCTGTAGAAGGTTTTTTGGATACGTTCTTTAGTGTTTATCCTAAAGCGGAAGAAAAAGAACTGATTTATTATGGTAAAAACCTACAACCTGTAAAGAATAATCTAACCTTTTTAGAATTAAATAACGCTCAAATGAACGAATCTAAACAACAAGTGGAAGTAAACTGTGTTGTTACGTATCGTGATAATGATACAAAACTTTTACTAGAAATGCCCTATCATTTGATTCTTGAAAAAGTTTCAGACGGTAAATTTGCGATTAAGGAGTTGCAATGATGAAAAAACTATGCTTAATTGGCTTATCCCTAGTCTTGTTTATTACTCTTGGTGGTTGTTCTAAGAGTGATAATAACACTGCTCAAATTGAAGAGCAAAGTAAACAAATTCAAATGTTGAAACATGAAAAGAAAGAACTCGAGTTATTGCTTGAAAACGAAAAACAAAAAAATACTACTTCTTCTATCGATGAAGAATCGAAATCAAGTGAAGAAAATAGCTATGATGAAGAATTAGACAGTCTTTTTACTTCGTTTATTCATGCGGAGTTTGAACAAGATAACGAAGCTTTGAAAAAAATAACTACTGGGAAAATGTATACAATTCTTGTTGATAAAGCAGGTAAAAAAGACCCTAGTTTTTCGTTTTCAAGTACAGTGAAATCTATCACGGTCTATCAAGTGAAACAAGAAAGCGACAATGAAGCGAAGCTTGTAGGCAAAATTGAAGTTGAAACAAAAGTCGGTGATTTTGCACCGAATCGTTATCAACAATTAGTGGAATGTTCAGCGATAAAAGATTCTTCTGGAGTATTTCAAGTAGACACACAAGTTTTAACAAATTTGGCACAATAATTTTTATGTATCCTTTTCAACCTACTTGTCTTTTGGTAAAATAAAAGAAAAGCACAAGGAGTGTAAAAATGATTAATAAAAAACGTATATACGGTTTGTTAGTACTTGCTTTGTTTGTTGTTTCTGGGTGTTCAGGTACTTCAAAGGCTGACTATTCTAAAGTTGTTGATACTGCTGTAAAAGCGAATAAGGAACTTGTTGCCGAAAACGCTGGGGATAAAGAAAATATTTTCGACCGTAAAAAATCTAATATTATGATTTGGGAAGATGAAAATAATTATTTTGTTTATCTTCGGAAAAATAGGGAAAGTTTTTTAGGTGATGATGAAAAAGTCGTTTATGGTGATGGATATAAACTTGGGAAAAGCAATAATAAATGGGATTCTTCTCCTGCTACTCGAACAAAAATAAAAGAATTTTTAAATAACAATGAAGAGCCTGTTTATAAAGAAAACAACGTAACTTTAGTATCCGATGATTTAGACATGAGATAAAAAAGAATAGAAAAAAGAAACTCCTTTGTGTATAGTTTAAGTGTCTAGTTTAAACAAAATACAGAAAGGAGTTTTCTTTTGAACTACTCGCATTTTACCATAGATGAACGTGCGTGTATAGCTCTTTACCTTAAGCAAAAGATATCAATAACGACAATTGCGGAATTGATTGGAAGACACTATTCTTCTGTTTATCGTGAAATAAAAAGAAATTCAGATGATAAGGGTAATTATGACCCTTCGCTTGCGGAAGTAAAAGCAAATATGCGACAAACTACTAGAAAGAATCATGTGAAATTTACTATTAAAACAAAAAGAAACATAGAAAAATGTTTATTACAACGCTGGTCTCCTGAGCAGATTGTCGGTTATTATCGAAAAGACGAAACAGAAAAATTTGTATGTCACAAAACTATCTATCGATGGATACGACAAGGAAAATTGTTGAATGGTGATGTTTCTGTTTTGAGAAGAAAAGGGAAAAAGTATAAACGTAGGACAGATGTAAATCGAATGTCTGGAGGGAAAAGTATCCATGACCGACCGAAAGAAGCTAAAGAACGTACAAGGGTTGGCGACTGGGAACTTGATACAGTTGTAGGCTGTAAAGGCACTAAAACATGTATAGTGACGATTGTTGATAGAAAAAGTCGTTTTTTGAAAGCAACACTTTTACCTGATAGAAAAGCCTTTAGAGTTGCCAAAGCAATCAATCAGTTGTTAAAGACTGAGGTAGTCCACACTTTGACAGCCGATAATGGAAAAGAGTTCTCTGATTATTCCACTGTTGAACAAACATTGAATACAGATGTGTATTTTGCTGATCCTTACGCCTCTTGGCAACGTGGAACGAATGAAAATACCAATGGTTTGTTGCGTGAATTTATCCCAAAGGGAAAAGACATTGGAACGTTCACAGAAGAACAGTTACAACAATTTGTATTTCTAATTAATCATAGACCTAGAAAAGTTCTTGATTTCCAAACAGCTGAACAAGTTTACTTGTGTTAATTATAACAATTGAATACTTGATTAGAGGGTTGAAAAAAACAATATGTTTAACCCTCTATCTTGTGATGCAGTTAACAGCTTTTTCTTGACGTAAAAAGTGTTAATTCTTAAGCTAAAAATTTTTTTAAACTTTTTTTTCGCATTTTTATTGACAATCCGTCCTTTGTTAATTGAACCATATCTTGCCGTTGATGGGTTCCGAATAAATCACTATAAATATAAAAATATTCATCCGCTAATAAAGGCAAGTCATACCGTTCAAACACCTCTTGTAAAAGTAAAAGTGGTACTTCGTTCCGTTGTTCAAAGCGTGTTTTTTGCGATAACACTCGGTAAGTCCCAATTGTATGTGCCATCTGCATACGTGCTGCGGCAATTGCCACTCTCAACGTAATAGATAATATTTCGGCATAATCAAATTGATTTTGATCGAGTGGATTAATTAAATTTCGCATTTTTTTCAATGCACTACGATAACAACCTTGAAACAATGTCCCTGACCCAAATTTAATTTTAGGGATTTTTTCAGCCCCTTTTGTCTTTGTCACATAGTTCATAATTTGGTAAATATCGTATTCTGTAAGTTCTTTTTGAGTGATAAATTCCATCAGTAATCGTACATTGCTTTCTTCACCACTAATTGTAAACCCTTGCCGTGCTTGGCGAATTAAGGTTAAATCATATGCTTGCAGCAACCGTTCAACCTGTTCCAAATCACTGACAATTGTGTTTCGACTCACTAATAATTCATCTGCTAGCTGCTGTGCCGTTAAGTACCCTTTGACTGACAATAACTGAAAAATCAATACATTGACTCGTCTTTTTTGATCAGGATAGGTTTCAAATCGATCGACATCGATAATTTCATTTTTTAACAGTAAGCGTTTAGAGTCAGGTAAATCTAGCCAGATTCCCTTATTTCGTTTTGAATAAAGTGTCTCATCGTGCTGTTCAAACCAAGCACGAATATCTTCTAAATCATACTTAATTGTTCGAACGCTGACAGTAAAGTTCTCAGCTAATTCTTGCGTGGTAATGCTCCCTTCCAAATCCAAAAGCATCAATAAAATATTTATCGCTCTTTTGGACAACAACACGGTCATGCCTTGTCACCTCTTTTCTTTTCCCTTTACACTTAAAACTATAGCGTTATTTTATCTGTTCCACAACACAAAAAAGTTGCACTTATAAAAGTGCAACACTTCTCTTTTCATACAAAAAAATCCCTTAACAGTAGTAACTGTTAAGGGATACCACACTATTTATTTGCATAAATAGACAGAGACCTTCTCCACAAAAGTATTCTGTCCGACACGTTACAAATCCGGTAACTGATAGCCGTACTATCTGGTGTCGTTGTGTTTGACAATCACTAGCCGTCAAAACGGAATAGCCGAAGCTATCTGATTGAGTCAACTCGTCGCATAAAACACACTTTAACACAGAATAGTATGGATAGCAAGTGGTGGTAATTATTCGCTATCAAACCATTCTTGATAAAAACCTTCAACAATTTTGACGGTTGCTATCGTTAATTCTTTCGTCATTACGGGGCTAGTTAACTTTTTGTCTTGTAAACATTGATTCACATGATTGATTTCATACGTAAATTCACTAGTGAATTGTTCAGACCATTTGACAGTGTTGCCTTGAGCATCTGTATAATAAGCACAATCTGTTTTCCAGAAATTAGGAATAACGATTTGCCCTTTTGTCCCACAGATGGTCATTTCACTAGGTATCTTTAAACCAACATTAATAAAAATATTGCCCAGTGTCCCTTCAGCAAATTTTAAAGCTAAATTACATTGACTATCCGTCGCCCCTTGCTGATACGTTGCGGTTCCCGTAACCGCTTGAATTTCTTTCCCTAATACGTATTGTAAATATTGTAATGGATAACTTCCTGAGCCATGAAGCGCTCCACCCCCCGCTTCTCTCGAGTAAAACCAGGGAATATGATCCACATTGGGATAGGCAGTAACTGACTGAACCCATAAAATTTCTCCCAATCCCCCTTCTTGAATCGTCGCCTTTACTTTTTGGGTAATTGGTAAAAAGACAGATTTCTGAGCTTCCATTAGAAAAACCCCTTGCTCCTGTGCGATTGCGAAGAGTTCTTCTGCTTCAGCAGCATTTAATGTAAATGGTTTTTCCAGTAGGACGGGTTTTCCTTGTGATAACGCAAGCTTAGCTGCTGAGTAATGTCCTTGATTGTAGGTGGGAATATAAATAATATCAATTGTTTCATCCTTACATAACTCTTCATAACTGCCATAAGCTACCGGAATCGCTAATTCTTTAGCCATTTTTTGAGCATTCTCTAAACGCCTTGATGCAATCCCGCGCACCTCAGCTTGCGCGCTTTCTCGAAGCCCTGCTACAAATCTTGGGACAATTTGGGCAGTACTCATAATTCCATAACGAATTTTATCCATGTGATCGCCTCCTCTTTCACTATACGAGAAAAACGAATATTTGGAAACCATTTCAACAAAAAAAGAAACCGTTTCCCCAAAACGATTTCTTTATATGTAAATTAACGGATACCAACGCTAACTTTTAAAGCTTGATTGACCTGTTCCATCTCTTCACGAGAAAGTTGACAAACCTTGTGTAGCATTCGTTCTTTATCCAATGTTCGAATTTGTTCTAACAAAATAAGTGATGGCGTCCTGCATTCGTTATGGGGAATTTCGATGAGGACTTGCGTTGGTTGCAGCCACTTGCTTACGTTACGGGTAATCGGTGCAACAATCAACGTTGGACTAAATAAGTTACCTTTGTTATTTTGAATAATCAGGACAGGTCGAATCCCACCTTGTTCAGAACCAACAACTGGTGAGAGATTCGCATAAAAAACCTCACCTCTTTTTATCATTCAGATTCCCTTCCCTCCTTTTCCTTTAAAAAATTATAGCATATTGTTTCTTTCAATATTTTCAACTTTTTAGCTATCCCTTAAAATATTTGATAAAACAACCCTTTAAAAGTCAAAAAAAGCTTAAACAGTCGACTCTGATATAGAGACGGCTATTTAAGCTGACTATTACATTTTTGTTAAAATACTATCCACTTTTGTATTAATTAAATCAATAGCGACGTGGTTTTCGCCACCTTCTGGCACAATGATATCTGCATAACGTTTCGTAGGTTCAATAAATTGGTGATACATGGGCTTGACGACTGTCAAATATTGTTCAATCACAGAATCCAACGTACGGCCACGTTCTTCCATATCACGCTTGATTCGACGAATAATACGGATGTCATCATCTGTATCCACATACACTTTAATATCCATTAAATCCCTTAAGCGGCGATCTTCTAAAATTAAAATCCCTTCAAGAATAATTACTTCTTTCGGTTCTTGGATCACCGTTTCTGTACTTCTTGTATGCGCAACGTAGTCATAAACTGGCTTTTCAATGGCTTGATAATTTAACAGTTGTTCAACATGTTGAATCAATAAATCTGTATCAAACGCAAAAGGATGATCATAATTGGTATTTAAACGTTCTTCAAAACTCAAATGGCTCTGATCTTTATAATAAGAATCCTGTTCTAACATCATAATTGAATGATCGGGAAAATTATTAAAAATCGCACGGCTAACACTGGTTTTTCCGCTTCCTGATCCGCCAGTAACACCAATGATAATTGGCTGACTATCTTTCATGTATAAACCTCTTTCTTTTCAAAAACTTCATTGTCTTTTACTATTATAATGAAAACTCTGAAGAATGCCAGACCTTTTCCAAGACTTTTCATGTGATTTTTATCTTCTTATGAAAAATCTGCCCACACTTCTTTCAATTACAGTATACTTATCAATAAAAGGAGAATCCTACCTATGATTAAAAAAGTCAAAAAAGAAACACTTACAACGGCGCATTACGCTCTTCTTTATGAGGCAGATCCAGCAAAAAAAATGGTGGCAGATTATATTACCCGCGGCATTTGCTTTGACTATCAGACTGAAGAACTTCAAGGAATTTTAGTCCTGTTGCCGACTCACCCACGGACATTGGAAATCGTAAACATCGCTGTCTCAGAAGAAAGCCGAGGGCGGGGCATCGGGCAAGAATTATTACATTTTGCCATTGATTTTGCCAAAAAAGAAAAGTATGATTCCTTGGAGATTGGGACTGGGAGCACAGGCTTTCAACAGCTATATCTCTACCAAAAAGTCGGCTTTCGAATGACACATATTGAACCAGATTTTTTTATCCATCATTATGATGAGCCTATTATAGAAAACGGCTTGCCTTTAAAGGATATGGTTCGCTTACGGTTACATTTAAGTTAAAAAACAACATTTCCTGTACAGGAAATGTTGTTTTTTAATGCCCAAGAATTGGTAACAACTCATCTAGCTGTTGAATCGTATAATTGGGTTGAATGGTTGGTGTTGCTGGAGCGGAGGTCGGATTGAGCCAAACAGTTTGAATTTTCGCTTGTTGACCTCCTTGAATATCTGAATGCAAAGAATCGCCAATAATCATTGTTTTTTCTCGACTAAAATTAGGAATCCGTTCAAAAACAAAATCAAAATACTCTTTCATCGGTTTTTGATAACCCACTTCTTCTGAAACAAAAATATCTTTAAAATAAGGCATTAATTTCGAATCTTCCAACCGACGATACTGTGTTTTTGCCACTCCGTTTGTCACAATATATAAATCATAATGGGGTGCTAATTTTTCCAAAATACGTTGACTATTGCCAAGCAAGTCATGTCCTTGACTTAAATATTCTCGGTAGTTTTCTCCCATTCTAACGCTATCAACTTCTCGATTAAACGCGTCAAACAATAAACCAAACCGTGTATCAAGGAGAACATCTTTTGTTATTTTTCCTTCTTCAAATGAACGCCATAATCCTTGATTAATTCGGTGGTATGTTGACTCGACTTCAGATGTAAATGGTACATTTTCTTCTTCAAATAAGGCATGGAGCGCCTTCTTTTCAGCCAATTTAAAATCTAACAATGTATCATCAACATCAAAAAGCAATGTTTTCATTTCCGTTCCTCTTCTCTTTTCAAATTACTCGGTAACGCTTTGCTTGTTTGTTGTTTTTCAATAAAAAAATAAGGCAATAGCAATTGTAACTCTTCTCTTGTTAATGAACGATAAGCACCTAAAGGTAATTGCGGATCTAGCCGCAACGGCCCCATAGTTTGGCGTTTTAAAGCAGTCACTTTTTTCCCCACAGATAAAAACATTTTTTTCACTTGGTGAAATTTTCCTTCTTGAATAGTCAGGAAAACATGACTCTCCGTTTCAGTCGCTGCAAGAACAGTTATTTTTGCTGGCTTACATTGAATGCCTCCTTGCAAAACAATCCCATCTTTAAATTTAGCACAATCTTCTGCAGAGACCAAACCATTGACTTTCACTTCATAACATTTCGCTACTTCTTTATTTGGCCGAATTAATTGATACCCTAATTGTCCATTATCTGTTAATAGAAGTAACCCTTCCGTATCGCCATCGAGTCTTCCCACTGGATAAAGACCAGGGCGTCTGTCTTGTGGCGCAATCAAATCAATGACTGTTTTTTTAGATGCATCTGAAACAGCGCTAACCACACCTTTTGGCTTATTCAACATATAGTACACATGTGTCTTATGCGAAATTAATTGTCCTTTTACTTTAATCATTTGTAATTGCGCATCGACGTTTTGGCTTTCATTTAATGTCACGATGCCATCCACAGTGACCTGCTTGCCTCTGATTATTCGTTTCACCGTTTTGCGTGATCCAAACTGAAGTTCTTCTAGTAATTTATCTAATCGCATTGTTCCGCTCCATTCTGGTATTAGTATAGTGGAATCCGTTAAAGATGAAAAGTAGAAAAAGGTAATTCCTTGACGTATAAAAATATAAGTGTTACGGTTAATAAGTAAAGTAAATAAAGGTTTCTCAAAAACAGCGTAATGACCTGGGAGAGAACAACGATAACAATGAACCATTCCCATGAGTGTTGCCTGGCAATATTTGTGGGGATTTTTTGATTATTGTTAGCATTTTTCTAGACAAGAACAACTGAAAAAAGAGTTTCTTTTTTCCATTATGTTTTGTTTCTGAGTTTAACCAAATCACTCATTATTTCAAGGAGGAATTAGGTTATGTCAGTACAATTAGAAGTTAAAGAAAGAGCTATCCGTCCACGTTCACTAAGAAATCAGCTACGTCACGAAGGGAAAGTACCTGCCATTGTTTACGGTTACCAAATTGAAAGTACACCAATCTATTTTGAAGAAAAAGACTTATCAAAAATTTTACGCGAACATGGTGCTAACACCGTTATTAAAATGACAGTTGATGGCAAAAACATCAACACATTAATGTCGAAAGCACAATTAGATACCTTTACTGGTCAAATGCTTCATGTTGAATTCTTATCTGTAAATATGAAAGAAACAACAGAAGTCGAAGCAGAAGTTCAATTAATTGGTGAATCTGCAGGTGTGAAAGCTGGGGGTACCTTAGCTCAAAACTTGTACACTGTTTTAGTGGCAGCCACACCAGATAAATTGCCAGAATCAATTGAAGTAGATATTACAAACTTAGAAATTGGTGATGCTCTTACAATCGCTGATTTACCTGAACACAAAGACTATGAAATTTTAACTGATCCAGAAGAACAACTAGTTGCTATTGTTGAAGCACAAACTGCTCCTGAAGAAGAAGAAGGAACAGCTGCTGAAACGACTGAACCAGAATTAGCCGAATAAAGAAAACACTTTTGTTCAGCTGATTCTCTTAAGTTTTAGAAATGGGACGTACGTTGAAACAACGTACGTCCCATTTTCTTTTTACTGCATGTCTTGATTTCTTTATATAAATGATGACACCTGCAAAGCTAGGAAGCTACAGAGGAATATTAAATTTTTGCTAATCTACGCAATATTTTCAAACGAAACAATTTCTTTTTTTAAAATTTGCAGTATACTAAAAGTAAGTAAACAAAAAGGAGGTCATCCATATGTTTGAACGTTTTGATAGTGACCGTAGCCGCTATGCTTCATTAGGTGTTGTTTCTAGCTTACCTAGTGGCTTAATTGATAGTATTTGGTTGATTATTGACTTAAATCTAAAAGGGGTTATCCCTTTAAACGACTTACTTCACTTTGATTTGTTGAACAATAATGGCAAAGTGACTGTCCATTTTTCTCAAGAAAATAGTTCAGTAGAAATGGCCATCGACTTACCATTTAGTTATTCTACGGCATATCCGTCGCGAATTTTTGCTTTTGATGATGGCCATCGTGAAACGATATTATTACCCGCAGAAATGTTAGAATCTTAAATAATTTCAACAAAGTAGCCTCAAATTCCGATTAAACTGGAATTTGAGGCTACTTTGATTTCTTTTAGTTATTCTACAATAATTTGTTTACTACTTCCTGCAGCATTTTCAAAATTAATAGTAAAGGTTTCTGTTGCATCATCATAAGTGATTCCGTCACTTTGACTAATTACTGTGCTGTAATCTTTTGGTATTTTTAAAGTCAGTGTCTTAGTTGTTTGTGTGGGATCAGAGAAAGTATACGTTTTTTGGTGTTGTTGTGTCTTTCTCATTAAAGAAATAGCTTTATTTGAGGTAATCCCTGCTATTGTACCGCCAGTTTCTGACCAAATATTAACCCCAAGATAGCCTTCTTCTTCTTGCTTAACTGCTTGAATTTCTTCTGTATTTGAGAGAACTTCTACTGTTTTTTTGGCAGCATATGTTTTTAAATCAGTTTCATCGATTCCTGGTAAAACTACATAAGCATAATGCTCGTTCGTTGGGTGTTGACCATGTTGAATCGTAAATGTTCGATAATCACCTACATATTCTTTATCACTTGGAAATGCTTCATTAATTGCTTTATAGGTTCCTTTTCTAGTTTCACTTTTAACATTTACCGTTGTTTCTTCTGGAAAATAATAACCCATATTAGCATTGGAATGATCCGACTTTAGTAATAACCATTGTTTTTTACTCGTTTCATTTTTCTCATGAATCTCCCCAATATTTGATAACACTTGATACTGATACGCATCATTTAACAAACGATTATCAACAACTGTCTCAATCGAAGCTTCTGTATCGCCTTTAATTCCTGCGCCTAATGCGATAATTTGCCCATTTAATACAAACCAAGATTTTTTAGCTTGTAGGTTCATAGGTAAAAGTTTCCCATTATTTTTGGTCCCGTCTTTATTAAGAGCCATCCCTACTACTGCCTGATTGTCTGACGTTACTCCACCAACCCATTGCTCTTTCGATGTGATTGTTGTAAATGCTGAAACTTCATCTGCCAAAGAAATGGTATCTACCGTTGTTCCTGGTAGTCGATAGGGATCTACAGTTGGCCAATAGCTGGAATTAAATTGAACCTCGTCATCATTATATACGTACATCATTCCGTCACCAGTGTGCCAGCCACGTTTATTTTCTTTATTCCCTGCTTCAAAAGATGCAGTGCGCTTTGAATACAAGCCTAGCCCAAACATATAACTAGGTGTTCGTTGGACAAATCGATCCATCGAAGCATAAAGTTTCGTGCCTGTAAAAGGAAGTTGCCCTCCCGTAATTTCTGGATTAGTTAAAAGTTGCATAGTCATCTGTAAATCATTAAAATCACGAGCATTGGTCAAATAATAATCTGGGTTCTCCTTCATCCAATATTTAACGGCTTCTTGAAATTTCTTTTGATAATTATTAGGGGCAAATTTAGCCACAATTAATAAATTATACATGGTAGTTGAGCCATAGCCTGTTTTTCCAACTGCTGGGGCTCTTGAGATGGAACGGCCATTCACAGTTGGTAGCATTTCACCTTTATAAATCAAAGGAAGAAAGGCCCGATCAACATTTTCAACAAATTCTGTCACAAGAGTTGCATCCATTTGAAAAGATGAATCTGCTGTAATGGCCAAAATTTGTCCAACCCCTTTCACCAAAACATTTCCATACGAACCTGTATAAGGAATGTTATTGTGCTGGATAAAAGAACCATCTTGGTAAAAACCATCACCTTTTGTTACTAATTTAAATACATCGACGATACTACTGGATGCTTGGTTAATTTTCCCGCTATCCTTTTGTAAAATTCCTAACCCCAAAACAGTTAAAGCTAAGTCCGTTCGGTTCGCTCCTGATGTCACAAAATTTGGGATAAAAGCTAAATCCACAAACGTTCCTTGTGGTTTTGTATACAACTGTTTAAATGGATCTGGGACATAACTGCTCAGCGCATTTGTATAGATTTGTTGCTTTTCCGGAGAAACTTTATCCTCTAAAATCATTAGAATATTAAGAAACTTCTGTGGCACACCAATTTGCCAGTCCCACCAATTTCCATGGTACTTTTTCCCATCATATCCTTTTTGCGTTACCATAAAATCTAAGCCATCAATAATGGTTGCTGCCAATTTGTCATCTTGGTAAAGCGTACTCCCCTTCGTTCCATAGGCTAACGCTAATTTTTGCAATTTGGTAAATTGAGTCGTTAAATCAGCAGATGGCGTATTGCCAGGCTCTAGTGGCCATAAATAGCTGCGGTTCGGCTCTTTATTCATCGTTTGATCGAGTTCTGTTGCTTCATTGGAGATTTTTTGGACGTAGTCTACAAGCGCTTGGTTAGTTGAATCATATTCTTTGGAAACAAGCTGATTTCGCCATTTTTCTTTTAATCCTCGGTATTCTGCAGATGAATCGATAACAGGAATGCTACCAACGGAGCCACTTTTCATAGAAATGATATTCAGCTTTGATAGATTACCAAATAGTCTAATTCCTACAGCGCCCGTCCAGTCATCATTAATGGACGTACCATCAGGATAATGAACCTCTTCATTTTCATAAAATAATTGATCATTCAGGAATGTCTGAATTTTTTTTCCGTCATAGCGAACCAGCAGTTTATATTGTTGGCCACTTAGTAATGTTGGCCCCGGAATATTAGTTAGCCATTTACCGCCTGGTTGTCCTAATTGCCAGCGGCCGTCACGATTATAAGCAAAAGATTGCCATTGACTCGTCTTTTGTTTATCTCCGCGGAAAACCAATCCGAAGTTACTTTGTCCTTCATATAAAAAGGTTAGTTCAAGATCTCCTGAAGATTGTTCGCGTGCATCAAGATTGATAGAGACAGATTCGAGGTTTGTCCCTTGCTTCGTGTTTGCGATCCATAAACCAGTAGAATCATTCTTTTTTTCTGCTGTTCCCACCAAATCTTGCCAATGCCCAACTTGATTGGGGAAATCTGAAATGTAAGAGGGTTGCTCAATCGTTTGGCTCGCTTCGTTTTCTTCTGCAAAAGTAAGGGTGGTTCCCATAAATCCACTCGTCAAAGCAGTAAACAGTCCGACCAGCATTACCCATATTTTCCTGTTTTTCATTCTTTCTCCTCCTAAAAAATTATCGTAAAACGCTTACATCCGAATTAGAGAAAAAGAGTGAAGAAAAATACTTTCTACACTCTCCGACTCTCTGAAAATCACTTAATATACTTTTTACGCCAAAATACCAAAGGCACTCAAAACAATCGATAAAATTAAAATAATCCAAATCACTCGTGTGGAATTTAATTTCTTTTGACCTAACATCCAATAAGTTAAAAGAACAAGTAAGATTGGAACTAAGGAAGGTAAAATTGCATCTAACGTATCTTGAATAACTAATTCGACCCCGTTCTTTTTATAAACAAAAGGAACTGTCGCCTTGATAACTGAAGGAATTAAGGCACCAATCACAGTCACACCAAGAACAGTTGCTGCATTCGTAAAGGCAGATAACTTGTCTTTTAAGGTCGTCACTAGTTTGACCCCTTGCTTATAACCAAGTGGTAAGAGCGCGGCCCGACCAAACAATAGTGCAATATTTGCAATAATCCAAATAACACAGCCAACCACCGAACCATTTTGAGCCAGTGTCCCTGCAACAGAGCCGAAAATCGTCCCCCAAATAACGTGGAATAAAGAGTCCCCAACGCCTGCCAAAGAACCCATCAGAGCTGTTTTTAACGCAATAATTGTTTCTTTCGCTTTATAACCATCTTGCTCTTCAATCGCCACATCAATCCCCATAATTAAATTCCCAAAAATAGCATTGGTGTTAAAAAATTGATTGTGTGTGCGCATCATATCTTGAAATTGTGCTTCATCATGACCATAGAATTTTTTTAAAACAGGTAAGATGCCGTATAAATATCCTGAACTCATCATACGTTCATAGTTCCAGTTTAATTGGCTTCCTAAAATATAACGCCAGCTAATTGCATTTAATTCTTTTTTTGTCAGTTTATGCTTACTCATCGCCGTCATATCCTCCTTCAAAATCACCATTTCCTGTTGTTGCTTGTGTCGTGCTTTTTGCCCCATCACGTTTAAATACAAGCATCGCTGCTACCATCCCAACTATCGAAACACCTAACATTGGAACTTTTAAATAAGCCGCTAAGAAAAAGCCTAATAGTAAATAGGGGATATATTGCTTCGTTGGCAAGTAACGTAATAAAATCCCTACACCGACAACAGGTAATACTCCTCCAGCTGTTTTTAAGCCCGTCATTAGCCATTCTGGCATGTTATCGGTAATCGTTGTTACTACAGCATCCCCCGCTAATAACATTAATAAAATTGGAATGGCACGAGACAGTCCCCATAGAACAGAACCAGATAAAACTAAGCGTGGAATCCGTTTTACTTGCATCTTATCAATCGCTTTATCGACACTATGAAGTAAAAAGACATTACAAAAACGGGCCACTACATCTAGTTGCAACATCAACAGAGAAACAGGAACAGCTAAGCCAATACCATACTCCGCTCCTTTTCCAGAGATTACAGCGAAAGCGGTTCCTAAAACAGCCCCTGTGAAATAATCAGGTACCGATGCTCCACCAAAAGCAGCAATTCCTAAACGCATTAATTGAAGAGTGCCGCCAACCATTAAACCAGTTTTTAAATCTCCCATAATCATTCCAGAAATCATTCCAGCAATAGCTGGTTGCGTCAACGTATTTGAAATAAGTGAGTCATTAATAGCAATAAACGCATAAATAGTAATTAAAATAATTTGATACGCTGCTAAATGCATTGAAATTTCCTCCTAAATTTAAAAATATTCTTTCTTAGTCTGACAGTTTTAGCCGCGTAATTTTTTCATAAAATCAACGACTGGATCGTTTGGAACTAATTGGGCTGTCACAGTGACGCCTTTTGAAGCGATTGTTTCAAAAATTTGTTCTTCTTCTGGTAAAACTTGAATACTTTTTGTTACTTCGCGTGCTCCTTCTTTGTAACTCATATTCCCAACATTTACAGTTTTGATAGGTCCTTGCGCTTCGATAAAGCGGAGCACATCTTTCGGATTTTTAAATAATAAAAATAAACGCTGTTTACCATATTTTCCTGATTGAATATTTTTAGCGGCAGCCTCTACTCCAAGAACAGATAAACGCATTGAAGAAGGCGCTGCCATTCTCAAAGATGATTTTTGTAAAGGATCTGTAGCCGCCTCATCATTGGCTACAATTATTCGCTGTGTACTAAGACTTGTCGACCAAATTCCCGCTACTTGTCCATGAATTAACCGTTCATCGATCCGTGTGTTTACAATATTTTCTTTTCCAGCATATTGACTATAGTTACTTAATTCTTTTTCATTGCTGGCTTCTGAAATCTCTTGTTCTGCTTGATTCATTCCAGCCTTTACATCAACAATATTTTCTTGTGCTAAACAAACTAATTCTTTAATCGAAGCCTGTTGATTAACCACTGCTTCAATCACAACAGAGAGCGTCATCCCTGCAATAATTTCCACTCCGTCAACGTTCAAATAATTCTTAGTTGCCACGTTACATGGCGTTCCTCCTAGTAAATCAGCAATAATCAGTGTCGTACCGTTAAGGGCTTTCATTTTTTCATTTAGCTCTTTCTCAAATTGAAGATTGTCGCTATCTGGTCGTAATGAGACTGTATGCACGTGTTCTTGCCGACCAACGATCATTTCTAAGCTAACTTTGACGCCTTCAGCCATGCTACCATGACTAATTAGTACAATGTTTTCCACGAATTTCCCTCCCTAGATGTAGGTGACCCTACTTAACATGTTATGTTCTCTACGAACTTACTATAACACATACTAAGTTATCCGTAAACCTAATATCTTAATATATTGAATTTATTTTTTTGAATTCTTTAAATAAAAATTGTCTTTCCTCTTTTTCAAAGTGTTTGCTAAAGGCTAGTTAACATGTTATGCTTAATTCATTCGATTACTAGAATGGAGGCAATCGCATGTTACCTAAATATGAACAAATTAAACAAGACCTTTTACGTGAAATAAAAAATCATACCTTTATTCCTGGTGATAAATTTTATTCTGAAGCCGATATTAAACGAAAATATGCTGTTAGCTCTATCACAGCTGTCAAAGCACTGAATGAGCTGACCAGTGCAGGTTACTTGTATCGTATCCAAGGAAAAGGGACCTTTGTTTCGAAATCAAAAGTTTCTCAAAATGTAAAATTTTCTGATATCGAGTTGCATTCTTTAGACTCTGAAAAAGTTAAAGTCCTTTCAATTGAAGAAGAAAATCAAGCCGAAATTTTAAAGGAATTAGGCTTACCAGCTAACGCTTCTTATTATAGAATCAAGCGTGTACGCTATTCTGAAGATACACCCTTTCTCGTACATATCACACATCTTCCCAAAAAGCTTGTTAAAGAGCCGCTCTCAAAGGACCTCACAGCTTATGCAAGTGTGTATGAACGAGTCCGTAAAGATTTTTCAGTAGACCTCTTCTCGTTGGCTTCTGTAGAAACAAATGAAATTGTCTTTCCCGAAGATGCTGAGTTATTGAATTTACTTCAATTAAGTTTTCGTGAACCCGCTGTTAAACAAGTTAAACATTCCTATCTCGCAGATGGTAGTGTTGCTGAATATATTATTAGTTATAAACATTGGAAATATTTCAAAACCAAAATAGAAGTAGAAGCCGAATAAATTTCAGCTTCTACTTCTATTTTTTTAATCTATGATTACTTGATTCGTAAATTTCAAGTACTCAATTTCAATTCCCTCTGTTTCAAAAATTACTACTTCATTTTGTCCTTGCTGTAAAAATTCTTTGGGACAATACAGCGAATGAATGGGTCCTATTTCCCAATAACGACCTAGATGATGACCATTGACCACAACGAATCCTTTGCCGTAGCCTCGACAGTCAATATACGTGTCTGCTAGCTGTTCTAATTCAAATGTTACTTGATAAAACGAAGGCTGCAATGGATTTTTTCCAGCTGTGTAATCAATCTTGGCTAATTGCTCTTGTGAAAAAGTTAAGGGATAGTGTTGATAGCCTTGATGAAAATGAATGTCTTGCATCACTCCACCTCGAATTCCTTTACTTTGTGTCGGATTATTTAATTTAAAGCCATAATTAACGCGACCTAAATTTTCCACTAAGATATCTAACGCAAGTGTGTCTTTTTCAGTTTGCCCTGAAATCAGTAGCTCTTCTCCCACTGTCTCTTGATATTGGGTAGCAGCTAAATCTCCATCTACATAAATGTGTAAACGATCACTGGCCTCAACCACTTTTAGTTTATTTTCATGATGATAATTTTTTAAATCAAACGAATAAAGCAAGTAGCCATAGCCTGAGCCAGCTTCTTCCATACTTAATGGATACGCGGTGGTCTTCGGTGTCATCATTTGATCTTTTACTGCGAATAAAGATACGCTAGCAGTTACTGGAAAGCTTCCTAAATTCCCCAGTTTTTTCGTGCGTGGTTGTGCTTGCCAAACTTCTGGACAGACTTCTTTAATTGCTTTTTGAACGGCATAATATTTTTCTGTTGGTTCTCCTGCTTCTGTTAATAAAGCATCATAATCATAGCTAGTGACTTGAGGTAAATCTTTTGCACCTCGCGCCGAACACCCGTTATAAAAGCCGAAATTTGTTCCTCCATGAAACATATAGAGATTTAAAGAACCCACTGTCAGCATATCTTTTACTTCCTTCGCCAAGTCGGTACCTTCTCGCTGAATCACTGGTTCGCCCCAACGATTGAACCACCCATCCCAGTATTCCATGCACATCAACGGCCATTTTTTACCATGACGAGTCATAAATTTTTTCAAAACGGCAGCATTTTCTTTCGAATGACTACCAAAATTTCCTGTCACAAAAACATCCTCTTCAATTAACGTCCCCGCATCCAAAACCTCTTCCCAAGCGCCATCAGATGTAAAAAGAGGAACCTCAATCCCCAGTTCTTCCATTATCTGCTTGGTTTGTCGCAAGTACGCTTTCTCCATGCCATAGGACCCATATTCATTTTCAACCTGCATCATGATCACTGGTCCACCTTGTGTTATCTGCAGCGGTGCTAGTTTAGGCAATAATACTTGAAAATAGTTACGAACTTTAGTCATAAAAATAGGATCTGTCGAACGTAATCGCACACCTTTTTCTTTCAAAAGCCATGCTGGTAAGCCACCAAACTCCCATTCTGCACAAATATAAGCCGAAGGACGCAGAATAACTAGTAAATTCAGTTTTTCTGCCAAGCGGACAAATGCTTCAATGTTTTTCATTCCTTCAAAATCGTATACGCCTTCTTCTGGTTCATGAATATTCCAAGGAATGTAGGTTTCTACTGTATTAGCTCCTAAAGCTTTCAGATTATAGAGGCTATCTTCCCATTGTCTAGGTGTCATTCGAAAGTAATGAATCGCCCCGCTAATAATTTTTATTGGTTGTCCATTTAATAAAAAGTCTTCTTTAATCTCAAACGTTTGCATCATTTTTCCCCTTTACCAGTATCTTTGCCATGATGGTTTTGCTAAACGCATTAAGGCTTCCATGTAAAAATAATCGCCCCATAAATTGGGTTCATCAATCCCTTTTCCTTCTGCATGTGCGTAAACACCATGGAGTAGCAGTCCTTCATTTTCGGAATCATTTTGCGTACGATAATATTCTCCTAATTGATAAATCATTCCTTTGGCAAGCTCTTTCGCTTGAGGAAAAGCCTGTAGTTTGTCTGCTTCCAATAAACCACATGCCGCAATTGCCAGTGCCGAGCTATCTTTGTCAGATGGCATTTGGTCATTAAAATCAAAATCCCAATAGGGAATTAAATCTGCTGGCAAATGAGCTAGAAAAACCTCCACTATTTGTGGATAAATTTCTGGAAATGGTTGGGAATGGAGAAATGTTTCGTTTAGGGGAAACCCTAAAATTGCCCAACTTTGGCCTCGTGCCCAAATGGAAGTATCACTATGTCCTTGATGCGTAGCTCCATGTTTTGGTCTGCCTGTTTCTGGATCAAAATAATAGGTATGATAAGTTGTCGCATCGGATTTAATCACCGTTTTCATTAACGTATGATAGTGACGTGAGGCAATTTCCTCATAAATCCTATTTCCAGATAATTTAGTTGCTTCAAATAAAAGCGGTAAATTCATTAATGAGTCGATAATTAATCGATATTCTTTGGGATCACCATAATGACCCCACGCTTGAATGAAGGAGCCATTTTCTTGGAATCGTGCTGACAATACTTCAGCGGCAGCTAGCACTTCTTGTTTACAGCGCTCATCACCGGTAATTTTATACCCAGCACCCGCTGATAGACTATATAAAAAACCAATGTCATGGTGGTCCAAAACAAAATGCTCCTCTAATCGTTGTTGAAAGCTGTCAATATTTTCCATTGCTAGTAAACGAAATTTTTCTTGGTGAGACCACTCATATGCTAGCCAAAGCATGCCTGTCCAAAAGCCATTGGTCCAAACATCGTTAGCTTTGAGACGATATCGACCATTCGTAGCACAAGCTGAAGGAAACTGTGTTCCGAAACGCTGCATATTTTTAGCAATTTTTGAAACGCATTCATTTAATTGCGTTTGAATCCATTCATCTGTGACATTTTCTCCTAGAGAGATCAGTCTTTGTTTATTTTCTTGACTACACATCTCCACCACTCCTTAACTTATTAACATATTAACTTATTGTATTATAACGTAAAAGAAAATAAAAAGCGACCTTTCTTAATTATTTCTCTTAAAAACAAGAGCGTGGGACAAAAATCACTTTGGATTTTTGTTCCACGCTCAAAAACTGATAAACGGCGGGAACAGAACCAACTCCTTCGGAAATAAGCTGAAATTCTCCAAAAATCAAAGATCAATTTTCGGAAATTTCTTCTTATTTCTCGGAGCTAAACGGTTCTGTCCCGACCTCTTGTTATTTATTCCGACCGAATACTTCAATTTGGGTCAACGCTGGAAATGGAGAAGAGTCCAGCGCTTTTCGTAAGCATTTTAATGTCAAAGTTTGTGTTGTTTTCATTGGGAACTTTATTTCTTGAAAACAGGCGGTATTCGTTGTGGCAACTACTCGTTCCTCTCCATCTGAAAAGGCTAAAGTGACTTCCTCCCAATAGCTATCATGTGGGTAATCCGCCCGAAATAGCAAGCGGATCCAGTCCGTTTCTACAGGCCTGCCAAAGTCAATCGTTAACTGTGCCTCCTTTTGTTGGTTAATTCCCCAAGAAGCAAACGGATACGAGCCATGAGAAAGGTTACCAAACTTAGAATCAATAGCATTTTTCGCAAAGAAAACAGCATCGTCTCTCGTTTCAACGTTTGCATACGCATGAGGATAGGCTCCTGAATATTCTTTTTGGTCATGTGTATTCATAGAAAGATTTTGATAATTGTCTTTTTCAAACGTGTGCGCTTGTCGAACCATTATTTGGTGCCTTGCTGAATGAAAGGCCGTATCAACAAAAGCTTTTCGAGCAGATTCTTCTAATGGAATTTGATATTCCCAAACTTTTTCTTTCAGATAAATCAATGAAGGAGCCAAAGTTTCATCTAATTGAACCATCAAATAAGGGGTAGCCCCTGTATAAGTCACTACAATTTTATCGCCAACTTGATAAAGATACTGTTTAATTGCTAATACCGCTAACGTGTCTCCCTCCGCCATGAATGGCGCTTCTGGCTTCTCGTGATCGATTCGGCCAGTAATAATCTGATTGTCTTTATTTTTCAATTCGATTTTTATCATTTTTTATTCCTCCCTTGTCACACCACCTACTAAACAAATCAGGCGATGCGTTCCTATTGGTAGCTCTTTTTGCAAATAAGGTAAACTTGTTCTTGGGAAAAACAACGATGTATTGGGTTCAGGTTGAAGAATACCTGCGTGGTCATATCCTTCAATTGCAACTATTTGCGAACACAATTCTCCTGAATCGACTCTAGCCCACTCTTTACCCAGTTCTTTTTCTGAAAATTTTCCAAGTAACGGTAGACTGAATCCTCCTTCGCGCACTTTTAATGGAACCGATGTCACTATTTCATGTACTCTAACATGCCATTCTCCAAAAGGATAAATGGTTGTTTCAATTTCTACTTCTTGAAATGGTAGCCATTTATAATAAACTTGCTCCTCTGTTAAATAAAAATCATGAACTTTCCCTTTAACACGAAAATATTCACCATCACGAGAAACAGCCAATACGTTATCAAAAGCCCCCTCCTCATAACGCGCACCAGCTTTGGGAACGCTAAAACCAAAGCGGCTAGAATAGACAAATTTACTATATTTAGCCGCAGCATGTGCTTGATTTTCAAGCCATAGTCCTGCAGGATAGCCGAGGACATGCGTTTTCATTTTAGGATGGATTAATAACATGTTTCCCTTTTCTATCAAACGCTTTTCTTCTCGTTTTATCGCCAGCGGTTCAGCACGCCAAAACGGATGGTCTTGATCCACAGCGAGCAACAAAAATGTTTTAAAAGCCCAATACGGAGAGCCTGGTGCGTTATAACCTTCTGCAATTACTAAATTTTCGTAATGATAGCCAATGGACAACCGACCATCATAAGTGAAAATAGTCTGTTGCATCCAACAGTGTAAATGTTTTGCTAACAGCGTTTTTATTTGTCCCCAAGGTAACGCCTCTACTTCTGCAAATATCAAAGCTGCGAAAAACGCTCCTTGAGCAAATCGATACGTTTGACTACGTCCGTAAGGTAACGCTTCGCCCTCCTCATCAAAATAGTACAGATAGTCTTGCGCGAACATAACGGCTCGTTCTGTAAAACGTTTCGCACGAATAGGATCTCTTTCTCGCATAAATTTGACATAAATCAAACTATAATAATGAAAAGCAAACGAAATATAATAATCTCTTTGCGTAGTTTTACCATCCATATACCAACCATCACCTAAATACATGCGTTCAATCAACGCCAATTCTTCCTCTAGTTCCGCTTGGTTAATCACTTGTCCACATCCCTCGAGTGCCAAACGAATGAGCACTTTGAAAAACGTCCAATTATTTTTAGGAATTTTACAACCAAGTGCCTTATTTAACCAAACCATGATATTTTCTTGCTGTTTCTCAGAAAAACAGGACCAAAAATATGTCTTATGAAGCAATAAAGTTAAAGATAATGCTGCTGCTTCCACAATATATTGATCATAATCAACAATATCGCCCCAATAATCTGGGGATGACGGATCAGTTCCTGCGATTAATTTTTCCACATAAGCATCTCTTAAAACATCATCTTTACAAGCAACCCAATACGGTCCAATTCCCCATAATGGTCGAATGAGCGCTTCCATTTCAGCATGTTGCTGATCATAGACAGCACCACTGGACCCAAAATTCACGCCAGGTTTTTCTGATGTTAAAATAGCCGTTTTTAAAGGTGTCATGATTGTTTCAAAAGCTTCCAAATATGCTTCTCTGGTCAAAAAAAGATTACTTTTTAACGATTCCATGCTTTTCGCCCCCATTAGTTTAATTCAAAGAATAACAAGGGCACATATTTTTTTCAACTATCGTTTAATGAATAAAACGGCGTATTATGAGAGCAGAATTTCCCCTTTCCTAAACTTAACATATTAATTTTTTCTTTATTTTTGTTGAGCCTTGAGCTATTCACTTTATCCAACAAAACTTCCTTTATCAAAAATGAATAATAAATGAAAAATAAGCAGTCTAACGCAGGAAATTCTCATAATAAATATTTTAAAAAAAGAGTCTATGACAAAAATCCAAAGAAATTTTTGTCATAGACTTAAAATATGAGAGAAAAGACATCAAAAGTAATGGTTTGATCAACCTTCACAAGTTTTATGATGCTTTTCAAGATATCATTTTGATACAATTTTACGCCTTGCGGTTTACAATAAAAGAGTAAATAGCGATACAGATAATCGCTCCTAGCAACGCTGAGATAATTGGAAAACCGCCGATGACTGGTCCTAAAGAAGGCAACAAGAGTGATGCTACCCAACTTCCTAAAAAGCCCACGATAATATTTCCAATAATGCCACCTGGCACGTCTTTTCCTAAAATTGCGCCAGCAATTGCGCCAATAATTCCTCCGACAATTAATGCCCATAGAAAGCTAAACATTTGAAAAACCTACCTTTCATAGTTGATTTTTTTAGTTAATTTTCCTACTTTAAGGATAAAACAGAAAGCAGACTTTTTCAAAAGATAGGACTTTTCAGAAGTCAATTTATTCTTCTACATAAGCTAAACGATAGGATACTGTACGACCAAAAGAAAATACTTGCAAGCCTTGTAAGCGATCTGATTTCAAGTAACCAATGGCTCCTTGGAATAAGGGTAAAACACCGGCATCTTTTTCAATTAATGTTTTTTCTAAACTTAGTAATTCATTCCAGCGTTTTTCAGGTTCATTGGCGTAATCTTTTCTAACTTTTTGGAGACCCGCATCATACGCTGAATCGTTATAACCAGAAGTATTTAAGCCACTTTTTGAGTCATAAAATTCTAAAAAATTAATGGGATCAGCATAGTCAGGTGTCCATGTTCCAAAGGCTAAATCGTAATTACCTGCTGTTTGTAAATCCAAACGATTTTGCAAAGGCAATGATTTTAATTTGATTGTTAAACCTGGTAAATTTTGTTGCAATTGCCCTTGAACAAATTCAATGGTTTTCTTGGCAATCGCTGAGTCCGCTGAGATTAGTTCCAATTCAATTTTATCTTTGCCCAACTCTTCTTTCGCTTTGTTCCAGTTAGCTTGGGCTTCTTTAATATTATATGGCAATAAATCACCATTTTCTTTGCGGAAATCTTCACCTGTATCTGGATTTTTTGCAAAATTAGCTGGTACAAAACCATTTAAAGCTGTCGAGCCATCTCCTAAAATTTCTTTTGCAAAAGTTTCTTTGTCAATCGCTTGTAAAAAAGCTTTTCGAACATGTTCGTTGCCGGTAATTTCACGGCGATGATTTGGGCTTAAATAACCCACCATGGCTTTAGGCACAAAATGCGCTTGTTTTGACTCTTTATACTGAAGTGCATAAGTATCTGCTAAAACAGTGTAATCTAAATCGCCATTATCAAAAAGATTGGCTCCTGTGCCAATTTCTTTCACTACTTGAACATCAATTTCATTCAATTTTACGTGTTCTTTATCCCAATAATGATCATTCTTCTTCAATTTCCAAGTTTCGGAATTGCCATCCCAGCCTGAAATTACAAACGGTCCATTGCCAACAAAATTATCTGCAGAAGTCCCATAGGCAGTACCTTTTTCTTTGGCAAAGGCTTCATTTTTAGGCATAAAAGGTGTTCCAACTAAGACTTGGGCTAAATAAGGAATTGGATTTTCCAATGTTAGTTCTAGTGTCTGGTCATCGATTGCTTTGACACCAAATTCTTCCATCGTGGCTTGTCCTTCCCGCACCGCACGCCCATTTTTAAAAATATCCATTTGATTACTGCTACTTGAACCATACGCTGGATCGACCACGTTTCTAAACGCAACTACAAAATCCCCTGCTTTAACTGGATCCCCGTTTGTCCATTTTGCCTCTCGTAACTTGAATGTATAGACTAACCCGTCTTCACTAACTTGTGGCTCTGCTTTCGCCATAGCTAGCTCAGGATCTCCGTTTTTATCTTGTCGATACAAGCCTTCAACTACTTGACCAATCATATCGGAACTATAGACATCTGTATAATGAGCGCTGTCTAATGTCGAGAGTTCACCACCAGATGCGACGTTAATTTTCTGTGTAGCTGGTTCATTCGAGGTCGTTTTCGAACCGCCACTTCCACATGCTGCTAAAACCAAGCCCAGTGCAACAAGTCCGATTAACCACTTTTTCTGTTTCATACCAAAACTCCTCCTTCTGTTCAAACAACTTACTTACATTTTACATGATTTTCCATACATTTGTCCTTTTTCAGCACTTACTTTTTGAAAGAAAAATATTTTTTTAAGAATAAGAGTTGACAGATATTTTTTCTGGTGGTACAGTATTGAAAAACAGAGAACAGAAGAGTAACTGTTTCCTTTAGTGAAGAGAGTCTTTGGTTGGTGGAAAAAGACGTAAAGAAACAGCGAACCACATCTGGGAGTTGACTTTTTGAACCCTTAGTAGGAAAGTCCGGGACCACTCGTTAACAGGCGAAGTTATGAACTTCATAAGGTTCGTGTTGCGAAACACGAATAAACTAAGGTGGAACCACGATAATTGATTATTCGTCCTTTGGCTAGTCAGCCAAAGGACTTTTTTGTTTTTTAGATGCGCTTTTCAACCTGAGAGAGTGCCTCAACTGCTCAAGTCTGTTGTCCTCTTTTCCATATCCTTAATGGGATAAGCTAGAAAAGCAACAGGTTTTCTGTTCCGTTCGAACAATTTCATACTTACAATCAAGGCTTAGGACATAGTAATTTAGCTCTTCCTTTACAGAGACTTTTTCATTGGCTGAAAGAAAAAGATGGATTCTTCTTTACTCACACCTAAAAGATGTTTTTCTGAATCCTTTAGTAAGAAAAACCGGTGACTCTATCGTTAACAAAGAGTAGTTGTCAACGCAACTACATAAGGCTTATCTTGTGAAAGATAAGTAAATTGAGGTGGCACCACGAATGCGATTCGTCCTCTTGGCTCACAGCCAAGAGGCTTTTTTGTTTTTTAATAAAAATTGTTGGAGGAAAAAAATGATGGATTATATTTTAGAAATTTTACCTGCTTTAGTTAGCGGAGCTGGCATGACACTGAAAGTCTTTTTCTTTACGCTCCTTGGCTCGATTCCACTGGGGATTATCATTGCCTTTATTTTACAAAGTTCGTTTAAACCTTTACGTTACTTAATTAACCTCTACATTTGGTTAATGCGCGGCACTCCGCTATTGTTACAATTAATTTTTGTTTTTTACGGCTTACCATTAATTGGTATTGTCTTTGAACGTTACGATGCGGCCTTATTCGCATTTATTTTAAATTATGCTGCGTACTTTGCTGAAATTTTCCGCGGGGGGATTCAAGCAATTCCCCAAGGTCAATATGAAGCTGCTAAGGTTTTACGTTTAACACGTTTTCAAACAGTCACCCGGATTATTTTGCCACAAGTTGTTAAAATCGTGCTGCCTTCCGTAGGAAATGAAATTATCAATTTGGTCAAGGATACTTCTCTTATTTATGTTCTTGGCTTAGGCGATCTTTTACGTGCTGGTAAAATTGCGATGAGCCGTGATGTTACATTAGTACCATTAGCTTTAGTGGGAGTGATTTATTTACTCTTTACGGCAATTTTGACTGTTGCTTCTAAGAAAATTGAAAAATTCTATCAATATTATAAATAGGAGGACTCTACCATGTTAACTATTAAAAATTTAACCAAACATTTTGATAACCGGACCATCATTGATCACTTAAATTTAGAAATTCCAGAGGGTAAAATTTTAACGATTGTTGGTCCTTCAGGCGGCGGAAAAACCACTTTACTTCGTTGTTTAGCTGGTTTAGAAACCATTGATTCTGGTGAGCTTTTGTTGGATGGTGTTCCTTTCAATCCTGCTGAAATGGACAATGCCGATCAAGTGGTTGGGGTCGTTTTCCAGGATTTCCAACTTTTCCCTCACTTATCAGTTTTAGAAAACATTACCTTAGCACCTACATTAGTACTAAAAGAAGAAAAAGCAAAAAGTCAGCAAGAAGCTTTAGAATTACTGGAAAAATTGGGCTTGGCTGGTAAAGAAAAACTCTATCCGTACCAACTTTCCGGTGGACAAAAACAACGAGTTGCACTTGCTCGTGCCTTAGCAATGAAGCCAAAAGTTCTTGGGTACGATGAACCAACGAGCGCGCTAGATCCAGCTTTACGCCAACAAGTGGAAGAAGTTATTTTAGATTTACGGAAACAAGGCATGACACAGATTGTCGTGACCCACGATATGGCTTTCGCTGAAAAAATTGCAGACAATCTTTTGACGGTTGCCCCCGTCCAATAGAAAGGAGTTTATGATGAAAAAGAAATATTCTTTAGCCTTGCTGGTTATCTGTTGTAGTTTACTCCTATTTGCAGGTTGTGGTAAAAGAAAAAGCAACGAAGATCAATGGACACGGATTAACGAAGAAAAACGGATTATTATTGGCTTAGATGACTCCTTTGTGCCCATGGGTTTTCAAGATAAATCAGGCAACATTGTCGGCTTTGATGTCGACTTAGCCAAAGCGGTTTTTAAACTTTATGGCATTTCCGTTGACTTCCAACCGATTGATTGGTCTATGAAAGAAACAGAATTACAAAATCAAACCATTGATCTTATTTGGAACGGCTACACTAAAACGAGCGAGCGGGCTGAAAAAGTTCAATTCACACAACCCTACATGACGAACGACCAAGTACTTGTTTCTTTAAAAGAAAAAAACATTGCAACAGCGAGCGACATGCAAGGCAAAATTTTAGGGGTTCAAAATGGCTCTTCTGGCTATGATGGCTTCGAAAGTCAGCCTGACGTTTTGAAAAAATTTGTTAAAGACCAAACACCTATTTTATATGACGGGTTTAATGAAGCTTTCTTAGATTTAAAATCTGGCCGAATTGATGGGCTCCTAATTGATCGCGTCTACGCCAACTACTATCTTTCCCACGAAGATAATTTAAAAAACTATACTATTTCTCATGTCGGCTATGACAATGAAGATTTTGCTGTGGGCGTCCGCAAATCAGACAATCAATTAGTCAAAAAAATCAATACTGCCTTTGAAACGTTACGAAAAGATGGCACCCTTAGTAAAATTTCTCAAAAATGGTTTGGAGAGGACGTTACAAATAACACAAAAATAAACTAAATAACGAATAAAAAGGTGTACTGCTGACTTAGTACACCTTTTTATTTGAATCAAATTCTTAGCAAATTCTAACTTATGAAGAACTTTTATTTTTGCTACACTAGTAAAAGTCGAGAGAATTTGTCCTTTTTCTGCCTAGAACAATCATTACTCTCAATAAATGAAAGGAGAAAAAAATGCCTACTAATAAAAAAGAAGGAATGCTTTTTACTACGTTAATGTGCTTTCTGATGGTTTTCGGAATGAGCACCTATAATTTATTATTGCATGGAGAATTTTCATTGTACGCCTTATCAAAAGGTTTGCTTCCTGGATTTATCGTTGCTTTTATTTTAGACGTTTTCATCGTTGGTGTCTTAGCTAAGAAAATCGCTTTTTCTTTACCCTTTAATAAAGAAAAACGGCTATTACTTATTCTGACCATTTCGAGTCTCATGATTATCGGCATGGTGACTTGTATGTCTTTATTTGGCTTATTAATGGAAGGCCAGACGTTGTCACTAAGTGCGTATTTCCAAGCTTGGGGCCTGAACTTTATTGTTGCGCTTCCTTATCAATTGCTGATTGTCGGTCCCTTTTCACGTATGATCTTAACCAATTACCAACAACGACAAACTTAGAAAATAGATTTCTTATCTAAGTTTTAACAGTTGCCTAAAAAAAAGTTAACCTTTTTGATTTATCTTAGTGATAGTTCATTAAAGGAGGAACTGAAGTTGAAAAAATATCGTATTAGCTTATTTCTTGGCTTGATTAGTCTTTTATTATTTATGATCTCTATTTTAGTTGGATCAACATTATCTAGCGATGGACTTTTAAAAGAACCCGCCTTTTTCTGTACGCCGCTCGGTTACTTTTTTCTCTTCATCGCCTTGCTTTCAGTTATAACAATCACATGTAAAGAACATATGAATCAAAAAGGTAAAACAAAACAACCTTAAAAAGAGCCGGACGTTTTGATACGTCCGGCTCTTTTTTTAATAAAAACATGTAAACTTAATTTGCAACAATATTTACTAATTTATCTGGAACAGCAATCACTTTGCGCACTGTTTTTCCTTCAATAAATTCTTTAACAGCTTCATGGTTCATTGCAATTTGTTCTAATTCTTCTTTACTTAACCCACGAGCGACATTTTGTTTGCCACGTAATTTTCCGTTCACTTGGAAAACTACTTCCACTTCATCTTCTACTAAGGCCGCTTCATCATAGGTTGGCCAAGGGACATAAGTTAAACTTTCCTCGTTACCTAAAATTTGCCATAGTTCTTCACCAATATGTGGCGCGATTGGTGCAAGTAATTGGACAAATCCTTCCACATATTCATAAGGTAAGGCATCCACTTTATTGGCTTCATTCACAAAAACCATTAATTGAGAAATCGCTGTATTAAAGTGCAAGTTTGCCATATCTTCTGTCACTTTTTTAACCGTTTGATGATAAATTTTCGTTAAACGGCCATCATTAATTGTGGTAATTCGGTCACGCATTTTGCCTTCTTCATCAACAATCAGACGCCAAACGCGATCTAAGAATTTACGACTTCCTTCTAATCCATTTTCATTCCAAGCAATGGAAGCATCTAATGGGCCCATGAACATTTCATAAAGACGTAACGTATCCGCACCATATTTAGCCACCACATCATCGGGATTTACAACATTGCCACGTGATTTAGACATTTTTTCGTTGTTTTCTCCTAAAATCATACCTTGGTTGTATAATTTTTGGAAAGGTTCTTTGGTAGGAACCACGCCAATATCATATAAGAATTTATGCCAAAAACGAGCATAAAGTAAATGCAGCACCGCATGTTCGGCACCACCAATATAGATATCAACTGGTAACCAACGTTTTAATTTTTCAAAATCAGCAATTTCATTTTTATTATGAGGATCAATGAATCGTAAGTAATACCAAGAGCTTCCAGCCCATTGTGGCATAGTATTCGTTTCACGTTTTCCCTTCATGCCAGTTTCAGGGTCGACGACATTGACCCATTCATCAATATTTGCTAATGGCGATTCCCCAGTTCCACTTGGGCGAATATCCGATGTTACTGGTAAACGTAGAGGTAACTCAGATTCAGGAACCGTTGTGGTTGTTCCATCTTCCCAATGGATCACAGGAATTGGTTCACCCCAGTAGCGTTGACGAGAGAATAACCAGTCACGTAAACGATAGGATACTTCTTTTTTCCCTACGTGATTTTCTTCTAGCCACTCATTCATTTTAGCGATGGCTTCTGCTTTGTTTAATCCATTTAAGAAATCAGAATTGATATGCGGTCCATCCCCTGTATAGGCTTCTGTTGTAATGTCGCCACCTGCGATTACTGGTAGGATATCAATGCCAAATGTTTTCGCAAATTCGTAATCCCGTTCATCATGCGCTGGGACCGCCATGATTGCGCCTGTACCATAGCTTGCTAAAACATAATCGCCAATCCAAATTGGAATTTCTTGGCCATTGACTGGATTTATCGCATACGCACCTGTGAAAACACCTGTTTTTTCTTTTGCTAAATCCGTTCTATTTAAATCAGATTTTTTTGAGGTTTCTTCAATATATGCTTCTACAGCTGCTGTTTGTTCAGGTGTCGTAATTTTTTTCACTAGTTCTAGTTCAGGAGCTAGAACAGTATAGGTTGCACCAAACAAGGTATCAGGACGGGTTGTAAACACCGTGAAACTTTCTTCTGTGCTAGCGACTTTAAAGGTCACATTGGCTCCTTCAGAACGTCCAATCCAATTTCGTTGCATATCTTTAATACTTTCTGGCCAATCAACAAGCTCTAAATCTTCTAATAAGCGATCTGCATAAGCAGTAATTTTCAACATCCATTGACGCATTGGTCGGCGAACCACATCATAACCGCCACGTTCACTTTTTCCATCAATGACTTCTTCATTTGAAATAACAGTTCCTAGTTCAGGTACCCAGTTAACCGCAACTTCTGCTTCATAAGCTAACCCTTTTTCATATAATTTTGTAAATATCCATTGTGTCCATTTGTAATATTCAGGATCAGTGGTATTAATTTCACGATTCCAATCATAGCTGAATCCTAGTGAATTAATTTGGCGACGGAATGTTTCGATATTTTTCTTAGTAAATTCAGCTGGGTCATTTCCTGTATCTAACGCATATTGCTCTGCTGGCAAACCAAACGCATCCCAGCCCATTGGATGCAAAACATTATAACCTTGCGCACGTTTCATACGTGAAAGAATATCGGTTGCTGTATAGCCTTCCGGGTGACCTACGTGTAAGCCTTGTCCAGATGGATAGGGAAACATATCTAGTGCATAAAATTTTTCTTTATTTGGGTCATCCAATGTATTGAAACAATTGTTCTTAGCCCAATATTTTTGCCATTTCTTCTCAATCTCTTTGTGATTGTAGCTCATGTTATTCCTCCTAGTAATATAAAATTTTTCATTCTTAAAATTTTCCACCTGCAGCCATTTTCACTATTCTGACTTAAACTAGCCACTTAGTGATAAAAAAAAGTCCTATAGGAAAAATTCCTATAGGACGTGAACATACAAATGCAACGTGGTACCACCTAAATTCGTCAAAGAAACGGTCAGTCACCGTCACCTTAACCTCAAACGTCTTAACGATCGTCACCGACTTTTCCTACTTGGTTTGTTCAAAAAAGTAACTTAAAGGCGAGTTCAAAAGCTTCTGTACGTATTTCCACCAGCCATACGCTCTCTATCACATGGTTCTTTCTACTATTCCTTCTCATTGTTTTTTTCTATTATAAGACTCATGTTACCAAAGATAGCTATTTTTTTCAATCTTAAATTAACCAACTTTTAAAGTTTGACCAATATAAATTGTATCCCCGCTTAAGCCATTTAATTGTTTGATTTTTTGGATGCTGATTCCGTATTGCATTGATAAGCCCCAAAGTGAATCACCGCTTTTAACTGTATGGCGTTTGCCTGATGCACTATTTGTTGAAGAAGCATTGCCACCTGCAGAAGCGCCTTTTTTCACGATGATTGTTTGACCAGCAAAAATTAAATCGCCTTTGATCCCGTTCCATGAACGTAGATTAGCAACACTCACGCCAAACTGTGCAGAAATTTTATTCAACGTATCGCCTGATTTAATCGTGTAAGATGTTGTCGCACCACCACCATTATTCGTAGGCTTGTTCGTATTCGTTGAACCTGAGTTAGCGCCTTTTTTCACGATAATCTTTTGACCAGCAAAAATCAAACTACCGCTGATGTTATTCCAGGCTTGTAAGTTAGCCACACTAACACCGAATTGTGCAGAAATTTTGTTCAAGGTATCCCCTGATTTAATCGTGTAGTACGTATTCGTTCCTGATTGATTATTGTTAGAACCACCATTGCTTGAGCCGCCGGTGTTACCTGAAGTACCTTTTTTCACAATAATTTTTTGACCAGCGAAGATTAAATCGCCAGAGATGCCGTTCCATGAACGTAAATTAGCAACGCTCACACCATATTGCGCGGCAATTTTGTTCAAGGTATCCCCTGATTTTACAGTATAGTACGTGTTCGTTCCTGATTGATTATTGTTAGAACCACCGTTACCTGAGCCACCAGTGTTACCTGAAGCACCTTTTTTCACGATGAGTTTTTGACCAACGAAAATTAAATCGCCAGAGATGCCATTCCATGAGCGTAAATTAGCAACGCTCACACCATATTGCGCAGCAATTTTATTCAAGGTATCCCCTGATTTTACAGTATAGTACGTGTTCGTTCCTGATTGATTATTGTTAGAACCACCGTTACCTGAGCCACCAGTGTTACCTGAAGCACCTTTTTTCACGATGAGTTTTTGACCAACGAAAATTAAATCGCCAGAGATGCCGTTCCATGAACGTAAATTAGCAACGCTCACACCATATTGCGCGGCAATTTTATTCAAGGTATCTCCTGATTTTACAGTATAGTAGGTGTTCGTTCCTGATTGATTGTTAGAGCCGCCTGTTCCTGGATTAACTGTTCCGCCCCCAGTATTCCCACCAGAAGATGGTGTATCATATTGAGTTAAGTTATATGCGGTAATGACATTATTTAATTTAGCATTGTAGCTAGGATCTGTCGCATAACGACCTGTTAACCAAGCAGTTGCATCGCGGTACGAGCTTGTATTGCTTTTCCAAGCTCCAGCATAATAGTAAACGCCCGCTTGGAAAGAAGTTGTTTTTAGCACGTGCGCATTATCTTGGAATGATTCCATGTAAGAAGGATATTTACGGAAAGGCTCTTTTTTCACTAACCATTTGCCGTTTAAATATTCCCATGTATCCATATAGACAGATTGTCCATTGTAGCTGCCTTTAATCCCAAATAAGTTATAGTTTGGTGCCTTAGATAACGTACTTGCTCCCCAACCACTTTCAACGATTGCTTGAGCCATCATCACTGATGCATATAAATCATTGGCTTGCGCAATAGGTTGTGCACAACGAGCTAACTCGGCAATAAATTCTGAAGGACTTTGCGTCGGTGATAATGCTGAAAAAGTTTGCGCAGAAGCTACTCTAGCTTCTGGTACTTTTACTTCATCATCGGGTGTAACCGCAGGCGCTGCTTCAGACTCGGTTGTTGAAGGAGCTACTGGCGTGATTTCTGCTACTGAAGAATCAGTCGTTCCCGATTCCACAGGTGTAGTTGAATCAACTGTTGGTTGCTCAGTGCTTGGTGTTGTTGGTGTTTCTTTTGATGATTCAGTTGTCGATTCAGTCGTTGTTGCCGAATCCGTTGTCGGTTGTTCCGTAGTTCCTGGCGTAGTTTCTGTTGTTGGTGTCTCTACTAAGCCAGTTTCCGTAGTAGATGCTTGGGCAACTTCTGCATTTGTTGGCTGCTCTTCTGTTGCCTCAGCAGTCACTGGTAGTAACGCAACGGGCGTTCCTACAGATGAAACAATTAACGCCGAGCTGAATAAAGTAGTGCTTTTCTTCCATTGTACTGGCGTTTTCTTTCTTTGTTGTGCTTTCCTTCTTTCGATACGTGACATTGATTCTTTCTTCATTGATACGTCCCCAACTTTCCTTTTTTAACTTATATGTAAATGTAATTTTTTAGTTTTGTTATTATAACAAGTATACCTTTTTTTCTGACGAATTAAAAACACTTCAACAAAATTTCATATTACTGTAACTAGATTGTAAAGAAGTAATGTTTTTTAACATAGATTTACTCTCTTGTTACTACTCGGAAAAAACTGCGACTTTAGTTGTAGACGCTTCTTTACCTTAGTCTGATTTTTTTAATTCCTCTTGTTATTCGCCCAAAAAGAAATTATAGTTTAAGATGAGAAATGAATCGTGTAGAAAGAGGGAGCGGAATGAATAAAGAACATTTTATTATTGAGCTGAAAATTTATTTAAAAGCATTAAATCCAAAAGATCAAGCTATTATTCTTGCGAAATACAAGGCGTTATTTGATGCTCGTGTTGCGGAAGGCGAAACAGAAGAACAAGTGGCAAAATCATTGGGGAAACCACGAGTTATCGCAGAAGAAATTTTAAAAGAACAAGGCATCGAATTGACGGAACGAAAAATTGAAAATAATGGCTGGCAAGAAATTCCAGCGGCTACACCTGCTTATGATCATCCCTATGAAGAAGAATCTGAATTTTACTATGATAATGATTCTCCTTACTATCAACGACCACAGCATCGGCCGCTAACCCGATTTTTCCAAGTGCTTGGTATTTTCTGTTTAAATTTTTTCTTCATGTTTTGGGTTATTTTAGGGATTGCCTTAATGTACGTCGGTTGTGGCATTGCCGGAGCTGCAACTTTATTTTCACCAATTTATGGTATTTATAGTGTTATTACCCAAGCAAATGCCGCTTCCTTTTTCCAATTATCTATGAGTCTCTTTTTATTTGGTGCATCAATCATTGGTTGGTTACTGTTTCTACCAATTTTAAAATTTTCAGCACATGTCTTTAAGCGTTATTTCCAATGGAACATTGCTGTTTTACGAGGTGATATCTAATGAAAAAAACAACAGGGATTCTCTTATCCATTGCTGTCTTAGCGATGCTAATTGGTGGATCTGGCGCCGTCTATTATTACAAGCAAGCGGAAAAATCAGTCACACCGCTAAAAGAAAGTTATACACTAAAAAATAAACAAGCAGGCGAAGAACTTCACTTATCCTTAAAAGGCAAAGGCCCTTATACCATTTATAAAACTGATAGTAACAACATGGGATTACGATCACCGAATAATGCCTTTTATTCAAAAGCTGAAGGCACCTTAGATGTCAAAGAAGAAAAAAATAAAATAACAGCAACCATCAATACCACTCGTACACAAAACCAACCCGAGTTGTCATTTTTTAATATTGGCATTTTTAATGACCTCACACCGAACGTGAGTGTCCAGATTCCTAATAATGTGAAAAAGTTAGTGATTGATGGCTCAACCCATTCACAAGTTTCATTGAATGCTTTTAACGTAGACGAATTAACAACTAATCTACCAAATTCTTATGTTAGTCTATCGGGCGTTAAAGCCAAAAAAATGACGCTTAACTCTTCAGATGGTATCTACCTTTCAGCGGATACTTCCGCTAAAACAGCAACAGTTGAAACCACTGACGGCGATATAACGTTGGATTCAGCCTATTTCGATGAAATCAAAAATACGACTACTTCTGGTGATATTCGAGTGCAAAATGCTCGTGGAAACATCCAAGCAACAACGACAGATGGCGATATTAGCGTCTATGATTTCAAAGGAGAAGCTAACTTTTCAAGTGAAAATGGTGATTTTTCTTTAGACATGCCTGCTGTGCCTAAAAAATTAACTGTCGCTCTTGTCCATGGAGACATTTATGTAAATTCTGGAGAAATTTTGCGTAACATTTCAATCAAAGGTGAATCAAAATTAGGCGATGTTCAACTTTTAAACAAAGAGCGAACATCTTATAAGAATGGTCGTGCGGATACAGAGTTTAACCTTTCTAGCGAATTCGGCGATATTACCGTTGATACTCCTGATGATGATAATCAATAAACATGTGCCATTTAAAACATCTGTTCTGGCACCACAATGAGAGATTGTGGTGCCAGAACTTTTTTAATATCTGTATACCCTCCAATCAGGCAATGAAATTATCTTTTAATTTTTTACCCTTTTGATGGTATAATACGGATTGTTGCGATTAAATTTTGAAAGGATTTTTTATGAAAAACAAACTTTATTATCAATTTGCAGGTAGTTGTTTTCTTTTAGTATTTATGTTTTTAGGCTATGTTGTTCGTTTTTATCCAACCTGGCTCAGAGGCTTTGATCAAACGATTACTTCTTTTGTTCGTCGTCCTTTTCCACAGCTAAATAACTTTTTTATTTGGTACACCAAATTTGCCAATTCATTGACGATTATCATCTTAGCGATCGTTGTCATTGCCCTATTTATTGTTTGGAAATATTATGCTGAAGCATTATGGCTCTTTATTAATACTGCCTTAATTGCTGGCGTAGGTAATTCTTTATTAAAATTATTCTTTATGCGCCAACGTCCTACTTTGGAGCATTTAGTAACTGAACATACGTATAGTTTTCCTAGCGGACATGCTGTAGGAAGTACCTTGTTCTACGGCACTATTTTATTGATTCTGCCAATTTTCATTAAAAATAAAACGGTCCGCCTTTGTGTGCAAATTTTACTAGGTATTGGGATTTTCATGATTGGGGTTAGTCGAATCTATTTAGGTGTCCATTTCCCTAGCGATATCTTAGGTGGTTTTTGTCTTGGTTTAGCTTGGTTGTTATTAAGTTACCCTATTTATTTAGAAAAACGCTTTGTTTGGCGATTTCAAAGCAAACAACGCTAGAAAGAAGTCTTGATTATGCAAATTTTTCCTTATTCAGATGATCCAAATAAACGCTATCACACTTGGAACTATGCACTTCGTCAACAGTTTGGTGAAAAGATTTTTAAAGTGCCAATTGATGGTGGCTTTGATTGCCCCAATCGTGATGGGACGGTTGCCAAAGGTGGTTGTACGTTCTGTAGTGTTTCTGGATCAGGCGACATGATTGTTGCACCTAGCGATCCCCTGCCGCTTCAATTTCAAAAAGAAATCCAATTGATGCATCAAAAATGGCCAACTGTCGATCAATACATTGTTTACTTCCAAAATTTCACCAATACACATGCGCCCGTTGACGTTATTCGTCATCGGTTTGAACAAGTAGTCAATGAAAAAGGCGTCGTTGGTTTATCCATTGGTACCCGTCCTGATTGTTTGCCTGATGAGGTAGTGAACTATTTAGCCGAATTAAATGAACGCTTTTATTTATGGGTAGAGTTGGGTTTGCAAACCACATTTGAGGAAACTAGCGCTGCCATTAATCGCGCTCATGATTATCAAACATATCTAGATGGCGTGGCTAAATTACGGAAACACGGGATTCGGGTCTGTACACATTTAATTAACGGGCTACCTGGTGAAACACCTGCCATGATGCGCGAAAATGTGCGGCGAACTATTCAGGATTCAGATATCCAAGGGATTAAACTGCATTTACTTCATTTAATGACAAATACCAAAATGATGCGAGATTATAATGAAGGACGCTTACAATTGATGAGCAAAGAAGCCTATGTTTCAGTGATTTGTGATCAGTTAGAAATGATTCCACCCGAAATTGTTATTCATCGCTTAACAGGCGATGCCCCCTTTGAAACAATTATCGGACCGATGTGGAGCTTGAAAAAATGGGAAGTCCTCAATGCGATTGATGCGGAAATGAAACGCCGCAACAGTTATCAAGGAAAATATACTGTCATTTCAGGAAAGGAAGTTTTCAATTAATGCTACAAACAGCCCTACATTTTAGTCACCAACTTTTAAAAGAAGTGGTGGAACCTGGCGACTTCGTCATTGATGCAACAATGGGAAATGGTCATGATACAGCATTCTTAGCAGAGCTGGTTGGCCCTTCTGGTGAAGTTTTCGCCTTTGATATCCAAAAAGAAGCGTTGATCAATACAGAACAAAAGTTAACAGAACTTAATTTACTCCCACAAACTACGTTATTTCCATTAGGACATGAACATCTTCATGCTGTCCTAGATGAAGAAACAGAAATCACTGCCGCTATTTTTAACTTAGGCTATTTACCTAAAAGTAATAAGGAAATTATTACAAAACCCACTACGACTAAACAGGCGTTAGATGGGTTACTGCCTCATTTGGTAAAAGGAAGTCGCATTATTTTAGTCGTTTATTATGGCCACGAAGGTGGTTCAGAGGAACTTGATTTGGTCACGAATTACACGCAAGCCTTACCACAAGATGTTTACAGTGTCTTACGTTATGAGTTTATCAATCAAAAAAATCAGCCACCTGTTCTTTTCTGTATTGAAAAGAAATAAGAGAACATGATCGGATTGTCTCCAGCAATCCGATCATGTTCTCTTTTATTTGTTTTGTTACTCTGTCAATTCACCATCACGAATACGAACCACTCGATCACAGTATTTCAACAAACGCTCATCATGTGTCACCATGATAATCCCTTTATCTTTCTCTTTGGCCTCTTTCGCTAGTAATTGGACAACATCAAACGCCTTTTCTGTATCTAAACTAGCCGTTGGTTCATCTGCCAAAATTACGTCTGGCTCATGATACAATGCACACGCAATGGCTACCCGTTGTCTTTCCCCACCAGAGAGATCACGAGGATAACTATTTCGTAATTCTTTTAAACCCAACGTCTCTAACAATTGCTCTTTTAATTCACTATTTTTACGTGACTTATCAACTTTTTCAATTAAGTGAAATTGATCTTCCACTGTTAAAAATGGCACCAAATTAGAGCTTTGTAAAATAAAGCCGATTTTTTGAAAACGTTGCGCCAAACGTTGTTTTTTCGTTAACTTATTTAGTGATTGCCCGCCAACAATGACTTCACCACTTGTCGGTGCCTGTAAACCAGCTGCAATCGTTAAAAAGGTACTTTTACCAGAACCAGAAGGACCAATTACTGCGACAAATTCACCTGGCTGAACCGCAAAAGATAATTCTTTTAACGCGATCACTTCTGTATGTTTTTCACCATATTTTTTATAAATATTTTTCATTTCTAAAACATTTGCCATGTCTTTAACCTCCAATCGCGATTAACGGATCAATTTTAGCAATCGTTCGAATTGAAAATGCCCCGCCAATTAATGCAGATAAAATCAATAGTACACTAAACAAAATCATGCGTGGTCCATTAGTTGCATAAGGCATCGCTTCTGGTAAAAAGAGCACGGTAATTCCCGTTAAAGCAAGACCAATCGCCACGCCTAGAACAGCCAATAAAGCGGTTTGTAGCATGACTGCCTTTGCTAAGAAACTTGTCGGTACCCCTTGAACTTTTAAGACACCGAACATTGCTGTTTTCTGTAAAGTCATCACAAAGATAAAAATACCGATAATGAACGCTGCAATCACAATCAAGAAATAAATCATGCCATCCAAGGTCAAGTTTTGAGCGCTGTATCCTGGCAGTTTTTCAATAAAATCTGAAATTGAAAGAACTTGGCTGTCTTTATTAGTCGTTTTAACTTCCGCGTTGTCCTTGCTGCGAACAATGAAACCATTAACCATTTTGGCCATTGCTGGATTGTCACCATATTTAATTGACCGCCAAGTATCCAGAGAAGTGTAAATAACCGGCACAATGTTATAGCTACTTTTAGAAATAAAGCCGGCAATTTCTAATTGCTCATCATATTTCCCTGCAGTTAATTTGTCGCCAATTTTAAATCCTTGATTTTTCAATGTTTCTGAAGCAATCACTTGATTTTTATCAGTAAATGCGTTTCCTTCAATCACTTTTGGCATTAAAAAACTTTCTTTTTCAATCCCAAATAAGCTAACATTCGTTAATTCAGCCTTTTTGTCATCTGCTGGGCGGATAGCTAACGACTGTTGACCAATCGGTGCAATTTTGCCTCCTGAAATCGTTTCTTTCACGTTTTCATCTAACACTGATACATTTAAATTACTATTGGCCTCTTTTGATAAAACCACTTGATTCGCTTGCCATTGATCTACCGCTAAACGATTTCCTTGAGCTAAACCGTTCGCTAAACCTGACAAAATAAAAATTAACCAAGCAATCAAGACCATTACTAAGACTACAAGGACGTACCGTCCTTTTGAATACTTCATTTCATTAAATCCTAAAAACATGAATGGTTCACCTCTTTCTTCTTTTCGAAATAAACTATATCACTTATCAATCGATAAATCAATAATTGTTTATCGATTGATAAGTGAATTTTACAAAAAAATAGAGAAGTCTGTTTTTCAACAGGGCTTCTCTATTTTTTATTTGTGACTTTTCAGAACGCCATGTAGCATAAATTGAATGAATTTTTTGACATCGTCATCCACTGTTTTCCGCTGGTACGTTTTTTCAATACTTAATAATGCACTAACGTTATATAAAATAAACCGAGTTGCATCATCTACACTGATGCCCTCTTGTAAGCAATTGGTTTCAGGTTCACTTTCAAAAACAGCCGCAATATTATTGATATAGGTTTTTTTGAAAATTTGATACAGCGTACGATTGTAATCAGGGCCCATTTCTTGAAACATGTCGTTCAACATTAAGAAAAGATTGGTCGGATGTTCATCTAACAAAACTTTGATTAATTGATAAAGTTTTTCTTCTACTGATGCATTTCCAGAAACAATTGGGACTAATTCTTCCTGAACACGGGACGTTAATTCTTCAATCACAGCTAAATACAGTTCTTTTTTATTTTTAAAATGGTGATAGAGATTCGGTTGGGTAATGTTCGCTTTTAAAGCAATTTCACGAGTGGAGGTATTTTTGAACCCCTTTGTCATGAATAATTCAGAAGCGACAGACAAAATAATTTGCCGTGTACGTTCTAAATCAGCTTTGCGTTTATTTGGCTTTTCCATGGTTTTCTCGCCCCCTGCTGCTTTTTATTTTAGCATATTCTCCGGCAAGAAACGAGAGACCTTTATACAAAAAACGAAAAATATACAATCAATGTGCCTGCTATTTGGAGAAGAACCGCGCAATAATAACACCGCTGCAGATGTGTCAGCCAGCCTTTTTCGCCCCCAAGATAAATCAACCACTGCAGTCCATATAAAAAACTATTAGCCAAAAACCAAAAAAGTAGTGCCGATTTTGTCCATTGATTCTCTCTGAATACACTCAGTACAAATAAAGTATTTAGCACCAAAAACGTGCGCCGTAATTGTCGTACATTCCTCATTTTCCCCATTGATATATCTCCTTTTTCTATTTAGCATAGAAAAAATAGCCTGGGACAAAAATCACTTTGAATTTTTGTTCCAGGCTTAAAAATTGATAAACGGCGGGAACAGAAGCAACTCCTTCGGAAATAAGCCGAAATTCTCCAAAAATTATAGAACAATTTTCGGAAATTCCTTCTTATTTCTCGGAGTTAAACACTTCTGTTCCGACCTCTTTCAACTTATTCAAAAACAAATTGATTTTTATAAAGTTCCGCATAAAATCCATCTTGTTCAACTAGTTCATGGTGGTTACCTTCTTCAATGACTTCACCGTCTCGTAAAACAATAATCCGATCCGCATTTAGAATCGTTTTCAAACGATGGGCAATCACAAAACTGGTGCGCCCTTTAATTGCTTCGTCCATCGCTTTTTGGATTTTGGCTTCTGTTACTGTATCAACATTACTTGTTGCTTCATCCAAAATTAATAATTCTGGATTGGTAATAATCGTTCGTGCAATACTTACTAATTGCTTTTGTCCCGTACTGAAAAGATTATTCTCTTCCGTAATCTCAGTATCGTAGCCTTGCTCAAGATTTACAATAAATTCATGGATATTCGCTTGTTTCGCTGCTTGAACAATTTCTTCATCCGTGGCCTCTGGCTTACCAAAAGCAATATTCTCACGAATTGTTCCTGAAAATAGAACGGACTCTTGCAAAACAATGCCTACATGTGAACGCAAGCTATCTAAATCCATTTCACGAATGTCCACACCATCAAACGTCACGGCGCCTTCATTCACATCATAAAAGCGATTCATTAAATTCATAATCGTTGTTTTTCCTGAGCCTGTCGGTCCAACTAAAGCGACCATTTCACCTTTATCCACATGAATAGAAACATCTTTCAACACAGGTGTTTCTGGATTATAGCCAAAAACAACATGATTTAAAGCTACAGCTTTGTTAATCTCTTCTAATTTTTCGCCATTTTCGGGACGAATTTCATCTGGTTCATCAAACATCTCATTTAAACGACGAGCGCCTGTAACAGCTAATTGAATCATGCTATAACCTGAAGAAATTTGCATTAATGGTTGATAATATTGTTGAGAATATTGGACAAACATAACGACTAAACCTAACGCAGCGGCACGATCAACAGAGCCATTGATTGCTAACCAACCACCAAAGAAAATAACAATTGCCGTATTGACTAATGACATTCCTTGCATCATTGGGAAAAGTAATCCTGAATACACTTGACCTTTATACGTAGCTGCACGAACTTTTTCATTTTGCTCTAAAAAGCCGTCAATGGTTTCTTCTTGTAAGCCATTAGTGATAATCACACGTTGCCCACTAATTTTTTCATCCATATAGCCATTTAATTTCCCCACTTCATCTTGTTGTAAATCGACATATTTGCGCGCCTTGCTAATCACAAAGACCGCAATTAAAATCGCAATCGGCGTAGAAGCAATTGTAGCCCATGCCAGTTCCACATTTTGACGGAACATCATGATTAAGACACCAACCAATAAGGCAATATTGGTTAATACTTGTAGCAACGCTTGGTTTAAGCTGTTTTGGATGTTGTCTAAGTCACTAGTAAAACGACTTAAAATTTCACCATCTTGATGAGAATCAAAGAAACGAATCGTCAATTTTTCTAGTTTGTTAAACAAACCAATCCGCATGCGGTTCGTCGATTTCCCCACGACTTGTGTAAAGAGAATACTATAAATGAAACTAGCGGCACTAGTTAAGACATAAAAAATGAGTAGTTTCCAAATGACAGAAACGAACGCACTTTTATCGTCTTTTCCTTGCATCACATTAACCGCATATTTCGCTAATTCCTGAATAGCTTCCCCAACGAATTGCGGCGCTTTGACTTGTAAATAAGTCGCTGCGAAAATTGCTAAGAAAATAAAGAGGAAAGAAACTTTGTAACGTTTTAAATAATGATAGAAAAATTTACTAGCTTTTATTAAATCAGTCATTAAGCTTCCTCCTTTCCTTTTTGAGTTTCATAAATTTCTTGATACACGGGGTTCGTAGCTGCTAATTCTTCATGCGTGCCTTCCCCGACTAAACGTCCATTATCCAATACTAAAATACGATCTGCATGGACAACAGAAGAAATTTTTTGGGCAATAACGATCGTGGTAGTCTCTTTTAACTCTTTATCCAACGCTTCTCGGACTAACCGCTCCGAACGAGCATCCAACGCGCTGGTGCTATCATCTAAAATCAAAATTTTAGGTTCACCAATCACACCTCTAGTAATTGATAACCGTTGTTTTTGGCCACCAGAGAAGTTATTACTCCGTTCTTCGACGGGTGCATCATAACCTTCTGCTAATTTTTCAATAAATTCCTTGGCTTGGGCGATGCCTGAAGCCCGTTCCATGTCCGCTTCAGAAGCGTCACGTTTACCATGGCGTAGATTTTGTGCAATCGTCCCAGAGAACAGGATTGCTTTTTGCAACACAAAGGAAACTGTTTTTCGTAGACTGTGTTCGTTCACTTCTCGTAAATCGACACCACCAACTTCAATCTTTCCTTCTGTTGGATCAAACAAACGTGGAATTAATTGTGCCAATGTAGATTTACCAGCGCCAGTTGCGCCCACAATCCCAATCATTTCACCTGGCTGAATAGAGAAAGAGATGTCTTTCAAGGTATCTTCTTCATCCCCAGGATAACGGAAAGATACGTGATCAAACTCAACACTACCAATTAACTCTTGTTCTGGGACTTTTTTGTAAGTAACATCTGGTTCTGTTTCCATCACTTCTTTAATCCGCTTAATGGAAACAGCGGCACGAGAAGTCATCATCATCATCATTCCGCCGATAATAATCGCCATCATGATTTGCATTAAATAGTTCATAAAGGAAGCGACACCACCGATTAAAGTTGGATCGTCCTTGACTAAGTTACTCACAAAGAAAATCGAGCCTACAACGGCTAAGTTCGCCACCAACATAAACGCTGGAATCATCACAGCAAATAAGCTACCTACGATTAAGTTATGGGTGGTTAATTCTTCACTCACTTTTGTAAAACGTGACAATTGATTTTTTTCTTGAACAAATGATTTGACGACACGAATGCCTAACAAATTTTCTTTTGCGATGCCATTAATCTTATCAATCAAGTTTTGAATAATCATGAAATGCTTGCCCATTTGCGAAAAGGACAGCATAGAAATCAAAATAACTGCGATGACAAGTGCAACAATCACCCACCATAGTTGCGGTAAGGTTAGCATCGCTAAAATAAAACTCCCGATAAATAAAAAAGGAATTCTAAATAGTGTCTGCAACGCAATCATAATGACATTTTGAATTTGAGTAACGTCATTTGTTAAACGAACAACTAAGTTACCTGCTGAAAATTTTTCGATATTGCCAAATGAAAAGGTTTGGATTTTGCGGAAAGTTGCTTCACGAATGTCAGCACTGACACCTTGGGCAACTTTGGCAGAAAAAATTGTATTAATAACCCCTGCAACGAGTCCTAATCCTGCAATGGCAATTAATTGAATCCCTAAGTTTTTCATTTTGTCGCTATCATCATTCATAATTGCTTCCAACACTTGTTGTAACAATTTTGGTTGCCAAAGTGCTGAGACAACCATTACGATCACCGCCAACAAGGCAATAACTACCGAGCCTTTGTATTTTTTGGCGTGTTGAATAATAAGGTCCATCTTATCCCTACTTTCTTAAAATAGTTCCCTGCTTCTTCAGTGTTGGTCTGCGAATTCTTCCCCATTACAAAAAAATCAATTTGCTCATTGACTTCACCAATTTAACACTGTAAAATAAGGCCGATTCATAATTTACCATTTTTAGTGGTAAAATACAAGCGAACAAGTTAATTTTTCACAAGTTTTTCCTATCATAAAGTGTACCTTCTTTTTGATAAACTTACGAAGATAACGTTTAATAGGAGCTAAAATCATGGAACCGAAATTATCAAAAGACACGATTATTGCAGCCGCATTTTCTTTGTTAGAAAAAAGTCCCACTTTAGAACAACTTTCTATGCGTAAAGTCGCCAAACAGCTTGGTGTACAGGCGCCCGCAATTTATTGGTATTTTAAAAATAAGCAAGCCTTACTTCAAAGTATGGCTGAAGCGATTGAAGAGCACTTTCAAGAACCTGTATTATGTGGTGAATGGTATTCTGACTTACTGGCCTTCATGGAAAACTATTATGATCTCTATCAACAATTTCCCTGTGCCGTAGCCATCGAAATCCAAACCGTTCCTGCCTATCCCCAACGATTACGCCATTTGAATCAAATGATGGGCATTTTAAGAGAAGCAGGTTTTTCACCAGAAATGACTCATTTAGCAGTAACGTCTTTACAACATCTTTTGTTTGGGATGATTATGGACGCAACGGAGGAAAAACAGCTCGTTTCGCAAGTGTTGAACGGAGATGACTATCTAAAAGAACAAGTGCTGCACATGAAACAATATGTCTCCGACAATGGGTTAACATACATGGAGGAAAGCATTCAATTTCGGCGCTCCATTCACCAAAAATCCGCCTTTATTCAAGCCGTTAAAACCTACTTAGATGGGTTGCAAGCAGACAACACCTCTTCATCTAAATAAAAAAAGCCCTTGGTCCGTCAGTCGAAATGACTGACGGACCAAGGGTTAACTTTTAAAATAAATAGCGAAAACTACTTTCTCTATTTTGGTATTGGTAGCCAAGCCAAGGCTTTTTGAATCCATTCATCCCAGAACACCCAGTCATGTTCTCCTGGTCCAGTTTCAAAAGTGTAACTTGCCTGTGCCTGTTCCAACGCTTGAGCCATCTGTTGATTAGCAGAAAGTAACATATCTTGCTCCCCACAACAAAGATAAAATTGGGGCATTTCTGTTTGGCTTTCTACTAATTGTTGTAATAAATACAGCGGATCGTGAATGGAACCTTCAATTTGATCTAACGGGCCAAAAATACCTTCCCAATAGCTTCGCTTACGGACTTTTAATAATTCCCCAAAACTAGTGGATGATAAACTAACTGCCCCAGACAAAGAAGCAACGGCTGCAAAAGATTCTGGTTTCGCTAAGCCTAATTTCAAGGCGCCATAACCACCCATTGACAAACCAGCAGCAAAGGTTTTTTCTCGTTTTGTACTTAACTGTGGAAAGAGTTGATGACAAATTCTCGGTAATTCTTCTGAGATAAACGTCCAATAGTTCATATCGTATTGCGTGTCCGTATACCAAGCTAAATCCGTGGACGGCATAATGACAGCAATCCCCAAATCAGCGACATACCGCTCAATAGAGGTTCTGCGAGCCCAGACGCTGTGATTTCCTCCCATCCCATGTAATAAATACAACACGGGAATATCTGTCAATGCTGCTTGGGTACTTGTGCCCACTTTTTTTACCGTTTCTTGTGGTAAAATTACGTTCACATTCACTTCCATTTCCAATACATTTGAATAAATATTTGCTTGTAAAAAGGCCATCTACTTTTCCCTCCAATACTCTTTCTATTAGTGTACCACTAAACCTTCGCTCGTTGCGCTTTTGCGAAAATATTTAACAAAAGAGCAACAACAACTAAGCCCGCACCGACTAAGTAAACATTATGCAGACCTTCATAGAGGATACCGCGTAATGGTTTTAACAACGTAGCTGGAATTAAATTTGCAGTATGTGGATTCACTAATTGATTCATGACATCTGCATCGACGTTTAACGCGCTCGCTTCCAATTTTGCAAACATTCCTGCATTTAAAATCACACCAAAAATTGACACCATCACAGTCTGCCCAATTGTACGCACCAACGTATTAAACGATGTTGCAACCCCCATTTTTTCGGGCTCCACTGTACTTTGTGCGGTCACCGTAGTCGTTGTGATAGTAATCCCAAAACCAACTCCTAAGACAGAAGAAACTACAAAGAAAAGCCAAAACGGAACGGCCATTGGCATTACCACTAAAAAGATGGCCCCGACTAATAGAATCGATAACCCAATCGTTAAGACTTTTTTCATAGCATATTTTTCCATAAAGCTACTTGCTATAAATGATCCAGCCATCCAAAGTAACGACATAGGCGCTAAAACTAAGCCACCAATTCCTGCACTTTTTCCTAAGACACCTTGCATCCACATCGGAATGTAGACATCAATCCCCATTAAGAAACCACTAATAAGCGCCGCAATAAGATTCACTAAAACAAACGTTGGTTGATTAAATAAATGCAAATCAATCACTGGGTCTTGCGCGCGTTTTTCTATCATCACAAACGCTACAAAAAAGAGCACACTTAAACTCAAACAACCAAATGTTACTAGTGTAAAACCATTATCGCTAATCATTTGAAAACCTAGCAATAACGTTAGCAACACGGCCATCAAAGTAACGCTGCCCAAAATATCCATTGGCATCTTGGTCCGTTCCCGCTTTGGCTCTACTAAGAAAATACTAATCAAGCCCAATAAAACAAGTCCAATAGGAACATTAATGAAGAAAATCCAATGCCAACCGACTGTATCTACAATAAAACCACCTGCTAACGGACCAAAAATACTAGCAATTCCCCAGGCGGCACTGTTTAAACCTAAAATTTTCGCTCGCTTGTCCAATGAATACATATCGGCAATAATCGTTAACGCAACTGGTAAAATTGCGCCTGCCCCCACACCTTGAATTGCGCGGGCAATAATTAAGGTCAACATATCTTGAGCAAAGCCACACAACGAGGAGCCCAAAATAAAAATGATAATGCCAATCATGAAGACAGGTTTACGACCAATTTTATCCGCAAGTTTCCCATAAATCGGTGTTAACATCGCATTCGTTAATAAATAAATTGAAAATACCCAGTTCATAATTTCCATGCCATGTAACGAGCCGACAATCGTTGGCATCGCAGTAGACACAATGGTCCCTTCAATGGCTGTCATAAATGTTGCCACAAAAACACTCACCGTGACTAACTTAACATTTGTTTCTTTTGCCATTTGTTCACATCCTTTTCTATTCAATTGTCAATTTTCTAAATTGCTCCATAGCTATTCTATACAAAAAAGAACAAAATGTCTTAAAAAAATGCTTTTTCATAAAAAAATTATTGTAAAAAAACAAGAAGTCAGCCAAGTATTGGCTGACTTCTTGTTTTTTTATTTAATTATTCAGCTAAACTAGCTTTTAACGCTTCAACTTTATCTGTTTGTTCCCAAGGTAAATCAATATCTGTTCGACCAAAATGACCATAAGCCGCAGTTTGTTTATAAATTGGGCGACGTAAATCTAGCATTTCAATAATACCTGCTGGACGTAAATCAAAGTTTTTACGAACTGCTTCGATTAATTTACTTTCTGGAAGATCACTCGTACCAAACGTATTAATAGAAATAGACACTGGTTGCGCCACACCAATTGCATAAGCTAATTGGACTTCTACTTTTTTCGCCAAACCAGCAGCAACAATGTTTTTCGCGATATAACGCGCAGCATAACTAGCAGAGCGGTCAACTTTGGTTGCATCTTTTCCAGAAAAAGCGCCGCCGCCATGACGAGCATAACCGCCATAAGTATCAACGATAATTTTACGACCAGTTAAGCCGGCATCTCCTTGAGGGCCACCGATTACAAAGCGACCAGTTGGGTTGATAAAGTATTTTGTTTCATCATCTAAAAGTTCATGAGGGATCACCTCATTGATTACTTGTTCTTTAATGTCTTTTTCGATTTGTTCTAAGGTTGTTTCATCATCATGTTGTGTACTGATGACAATCGTATCCACACGTTGTGGTTGACCTTGATCATCATATTCCACTGTTACTTGAGATTTTGCATCAGGACGTAAGTAAGGTAAGACTTTTTCCTTCCGCAATTCTGCTAAACGGCGAACCAAACGATGGCTTAACGCGATCGGTAATGGCATTAATTCTGGTGTTTCGTCAACGGCAAAACCAAACATTAAGCCTTGGTCACCAGCGCCAATATCGTCTTTTTCATCTTGATCACGCACTTCTAAGGCTGCGTCAACCCCTTGAGCGATATCAGGTGATTGCTCATCGATTGCTACAAGAACTGCGACAGTCTCTCCATCAAATCCATATTTTGCTCGTGTATAACCAATATCTTTCACAGTTTGACGAACAATTTTTTGGATATCTACATAAGCTGTTGTAGAAATTTCTCCAAATACTAGGACTAAACCAGTTGTTACGGATGTTTCACATGCCACGCGGGCCATCGGATCTTTTTCCAAAATCGCATCTAAAATTGCATCACTGACTTGGTCAGCTACCTTATCTGGATGTCCTTCTGAAACGGATTCTGATGTAAATAAATGTCTTTCTGTCATAATGTTATTCCCCCTAAATAGTTTCGGTTACAAGGCATCTTTAGTAAGTAACGACAATTACTTGCTAAATCCTTTCGGGAACTTGTAACAAAAACAGTATACCAGATATCTAAAAAAAAAGCTTAGGTTTTCAAGAAAATCATTAAATTACCTATATTTGCTTTTCCTATAACAAAAAACTTCCAGCCCCTTTCATCTGAGCTGGAAGTTTCTTGCTACTGTAAAATTTTCTCCGCGATAAAGTGTGTATATTGCTCGCCACCTGCCACATTTGGATGAACTCGGTCATCATAAAACCAATCATCATGGGCGTTACTATAATTAAACCAGTCAATGACCGTTAAGTTATCGTATTTTTTGTCCATTTGACTAAGTAAACTATTCACTTGATTTTGCCATCTTCTAGTTGGAACGCGAACATTAATCCAATAAACTTTTCGATTACCTAACGCTTTCATAAATTCATCAAATTGTGCCTCTGTAAAAGGACCATTCGTACCTAAACTCACTAAAACAGTATCTTTGAGCATTTTCTTTTTGTCTAGTTCACCAATTAGTGAAATGCTACTATACAATTGACGGCCCACTTCCCCATCGATAATCATTTTAGGAAAAATATCTTGTAACCCGCTAGCACCATCTAGAATAACAGAATCACCAATAGTTGTGATTTCTAAATTCTGCGCTTTTTTTACTTGCTCTGGTGTGAGTTGTGTGGGTAGAACATCTTGGCTTTCACTCGGTTTTGTACTACTTTCTGTGGACGTGCTACTATTTTTCGTGCCACTTTCTTGGACTTCTTTTTTACGTTCTTCAATTTTTTGCTGATTTTTCGCAATATTTTTTTCTAGTTGCTCTTGTTGCGCACTTTTAGCGTTTGCTGGGGCCACAATTAAACCGAATACTGCAATCACGCTAATCACTGTCATAAAGGCCATTGTCCCTTTTTCACGAAGGTCCCACGGTTTCCGTAAGAACTCAGTGAATTGAGTCCAGACATCCTTATAAGACAATCGTGTCAGTGGATGTTCGATAAAACGATAAGACAATTCGCTCACGACTAAAATTAATGCTATTTCAACCAATGAATGTAGAAAAACATGGTCCGATAAGGTCTTAATTTTGGCCTCATAAAAAATCATGATGGGGAATTGATACAAGTAAATGCCATAACTCCGTTTACCTATCCACGTAAAGACTGGATTCGTTAACCAACGATTCATATCTGCCCCTGGATGTGCAGTGACGGCCACTAAGACAGTGGCTGCCAAACTAATTAAAAACATGCCGCCATAATAAACAAAATTTGTATGATCTGATAATGTTAAAAAGGCTAATACTAAAAGAACTAAGGCACTTAACCCAGCGCCATTTAAGATTTTTTTAGAGGCTTCTGGAATTTCTTCTTTCAAACGTGTGCTTGGCCAAACATACGCCAATGCACTACCTAGTAAAATAGAAAAAACACGTGTGTCTGTTCCATAATAGACACGTGTAGGATCTGCGCCAGGAACATATAAAACGGCCATCAGTGTCACCGAAATTAAGGCGCCGATTAAAACTAAACTGAAAATTCGACCGCGCTTACGAACAAAGCGTTCCAGAAGAATAAAAAGTAATGGCCAAATTAAATAATTTTGCGCTTCAACTGCCAATGACCAAATATGTACAAATGGCGATTGTGTCGCAAATCCATCAAAATAAGAAAACCCTTTAAAAATTTGCCACCAGTTGTTGTAATAAAAAACACTACTAGCGACAACGCTGCGAATATTGTTTAATAAATCCTGCTGAAAGAGTGTAATATAACTAACTGCACTTAAAAGCATCACAATTAATGCTGGATACAGCCGTTTCATCCTTCGCACATAAAATCCTTTTAAATCAATGGTCTGATTTTCTGCCCATTCTTGCCGCAACAAGTCGTTAATAAGATAACCTGAAACAACAAAGAAAATCGGAACACCTAAGTAGCCACCTCGCATGACTTGGGGAAAAAGGTGATACAAAATCACGCCAATTACAGCGATCGTCCGAATGCCATCAAAACCTGTAATATAGCGTTTTTTCTTGCTATTTGCTGTCTGATTCATTTGTGCTTTCCAACTTTTCTATAAAATTATTCTTTTCCTTTATTTAAAGAAGCAAGTAACTTTAATATACGTTTTTTCCTAGGAAATGGCAAGCAAACTTTGTCTCCTTTAGGCTTTTTTTACAATTCAAAAAACCAACATTTTTTAAATTGTAAAAAAACAACCAAAGCTTATGAAAATCACTCATAAGCTTTGGTTGTTTACTCATATCGTTTTCGTTTAGATGAAGATGGAATCCCTAAGGCTTCACGATACTTTGCCACCGTTCGCCGGGATATTTCCATGCCTGAATCTTTTAATCGCTCGACTAATTTTTGATCAGATAACGGTTTACTTTTTACTTCTTCATCAATTAATTTTTGTAGTTGCTTTTTAACCATTGTTGTTGAGACATCCTCGCCATCTTCTTCTGATGAAAGAATACTTGTGGAGAAGAATGAGCGCAATTCAAAGACGCCAAACGTGGTTTCTAGATATTTTCCATTGACCGCACGACTAACTGTCGATTCATGAATAGACAAAGCATCCGCAATTTCTTTTAAAGTCATTGGTTTTAATGGCCGATCTGCTTCTAAAAAGAAAGCTTCTTGACGGCGCACAATTTCTTGCCCTACACGTAAAATTGTATCCCCCCGCTGATTCACTGCGCGCTCTAACCATTCAAATTCGTTTTTCTTATCCTTAATATATTCTTGGACTTCTTTGTCGTCAGTCTCTTGCATTCGTTTGAAATAATTTTCTTGAAAATTTAATGTCGGTCGACCAGCTTTGTTGGAAATCACCACTATTCGATCTTCCTTGATTCGGACAGTTAAATCTGGTCGAATATACAATTCCTCGGTCGCATCAAAAATATTCCCTGGCGCTGGCGATAACGTTTGTATATAATCAAAAATCAATTGAATTTCTGCTAATTCAATTCCGAATTTTTTAGCTAACGGGCCCCATTTACGACTCACTAAGGCATCAAACTCTTCCTCCAATAAAATATACGCTAAATTAGGCGCGGTATCGTCTCGTTCTGTTTGTAGCATCAAACATTCTTGTAAATTGCGTGCCCCCACACCTGCTGGATCTAGCTGTTGTAACAAAGTTAATGCATCTAGCATTTGAATGGCGCTTGCTTCGGTTTTCTCTGCCGCTTCTTCTAACGAAATCGTTAAATAACCATTCACGTCTATATATTCTACTAAAAACAATACCAATGTTCGCAAGTATGTATCGCGGTAATTCAAATGAATTTGATCAATTAAAGACTCAAATAATGATAAATGATAGTCTGGAATTTGATTCATATAATTATTTTCTTCGTCTTGATTGGTGTAAGAACGACTAGTTATCGGAAAATCTGTGGTGTACTGCGTGTCTACTTGTAAATCAATCAATGGATTCTCTAGTGCTTTCGCTTCAACAAAAGCAGCGAGTTCTTCCGTATTAAATTGTAAAATTTGAATGGATTGTTGAAGCTGTTGAGTCATGGCCAACTTCTGGACTTGTTTTTGTTGTTGGGACATTCGTTGCTCAAATTTCATTATTTTCGTCCTCCCTCTTGTAATTTTTGTCAATATCAGCTAAACTAGTATTCGTGCCGCGCCCTTAGTGTAGTGGATATCACGTAAGATTCCGGTTCTTGAGACGGGGGTTCGATTCCCTCAGGGCGCGTTATTTAAATATGTTGATTTATCAACGTTTCTGGACACTCTTTATTCATCTAAAGAGTGTTTTTTCTTGTTTAGGAATGATTTTTCTATCCGTAGTTTTTTCAAATGTTGCTTGTGGCAAGCTCAATCGCACTTAACGCGACAACATTTGTTCTGCTTCAGCTACAAATCCAATAAGGTTAAAATTCCTCCGTTCCTATTGTAACGCATAACGTTTCCTTTTTCTATCTGCTAAACAAAGTATTACGACAAGCAAACACCTGCTTCTCTCTTAAAGATCCCTTTCTGATTATATAGTAAATTGCTTTTAATTTGTTAATTATTTTACCTAAAACTTAATACCCTAATTAAATAAAGAACCTGGGGCAAAAATCACTTTGGATTTTTGTCCCAGGCTTAAAACCTGATAATTGGCGGGAACAGAACCGTTCAGCTCCGACCTCTAAAATACTTAATTAGAAATATGCTACCAGCAATCACAGCAATTATGATTACTAGCCAAAATAATCCACTTACAAGTAACAGCTCAGTTAAGGTCATCTTCAGATTCTCCTCCTTTAAATGGCCTCTGCTTTGTTTTGCTATGTAATTAATGGCGATATCAGACAACAGCTATCAAAAAAACGGACCAACACGTGGTCCGTTTTCATTCATTATTAAGCTTTTACGATGTTCGTTGCTTGTAAGCCGCGTGGACCTTCTTCAGTATCAAAAGTTACTGCTTGGCCTTCGTCTAAAGTTTTAAATCCATCTGATTGAATAGCTGAAAAATGTGCAAATACATCATTGCCATCTTCACCTGTAATAAATCCAAAACCTTTGTCTGCGTTAAACCATTTTACTGTACCGTTGTTCATATATATTTCCTCCTAGTGCATAAAAATATGCAAGTTATTGCAAAAAATGTTGAGTGGCAAAAGGAGAAGTATAGTTTTTAAATATATAACTCAAATTACTTATCAAAATTGATTACTTAATTACTATAACATATTTATTAGGAATAAACAATGCCCACGACTTTTCCTTGGACTTTCTAAACAAGAAAAATTACTTATTTTCAACTTATGTTGGGGCTGAGATTAGATTCCACTGGATTTTCCCTTGATACGTTCCGATTCCCATTGCATTATTGGGATTAAAATAAAAACCATTCGCTTGTTCTTGATTGACTGTGATTCTAGTTGCTGTATCAGTAGGATTACTCCGTAAAATAGTCACTGGTTCCGTACTAATGGATGTAATTTGTCCATCTAACTGATAATAGAAAAAATTATTAGATGCAGTTAACGCTTTTGACGTTCCGCTTGCTGTATTGACGAAATTTGAATCTACTAAATGGGCTTCCAATAGCCAATTGTCACGTTTTACACGACTATCAGTTATCGCTATTTCCCCTATATTAGTAACTTTTTCAGGATTTCCACCAATTTTCAATGCATCGCTACTAAATGCTTGTGGCACTTTTTCAAATGCTAAAAATCCTTCTAGATATATATCATCTAAAGAGAGAATTTCAGATTTGTTTTTTTCTGAATCCATGCAATATATCTTCAACGTATAGATTCCTGGTGTTAAAAGTGAGGTATCATAGTTCAATTCTACTTCTTGTGTCTCACCAGGAATATGTTCAATTGTTTGTCGATATGGTTCACTTTGCCCTTCTACCTCCATTATAATATCTAAGTAAGAACTATCTTTATCTTCTACTAAAACAGGTATTTTTATTGGACTGCCCTTGTAAAAAGTATTACTTTGCTCAGTTTCTTTTAACGAAACTGATGGAGCATTCTGTTTAAACAATGTGATTTTAGAAGAAGTGGATAAATTATTTTCATTTTTCAATAAATACTCAACCGAAAATTCACCATATGACAATTTTTTGAATGCTTCGATCATATCATAAGAAAAATTACCTTCTTCATTCGTGATCGTTTCTTGGTTTAATGTAACAAGCTGAAGTTCTCCGCCTTGCGCATAACCAATCGCTTGCGTAATAGAAGCGGTACCTTTCGCTATCCAACTGGTTTCAATCGATAATTCAGTTAAATTATTATCTACAATAACCGCTTGATCTTTAGGTGATGTAATTGTAGCACTTAGCGTTACAGGCTTGATAGTAAACGTATAAGGTTCTAAATTATAAATCGCATTTCTTCCAGAAAAACGATTTGTAATATTCTGATTGGTAAAATTATCATTTTTAGTTTTCACTTTAAAACTTATGGTAGAAGAAGTTTGTGTGTTCTCTTGTTTATTACCTAATGGCGGAATTTGATTGTCGCTCGTCTTTAACGTATTCGCTGACCAAATTAAAGTATCTGATATGTTATTTCCATCAATGGTCGTCGTATCAGGAACTATTTCTATTCCTTCAGGTAAAGTTGTTTCTAGTAAAATATTTTGCCAGTTCTGCTTGCCGTCCAACCAGTCTGCTGTAACATTTACTGTATAGGTTGTATTGCCTTCTAGCACTGCACCGTTTGGTAATTCTTGACCGTCTTTGTTTACTACGTTCATCTTTACTTTTGCGTCCACCAAACCTGGTACTCTTTGAAAAACAACATTTTGAACAGCTTTATATGTAGGTCCTGTTGATCCAGTAAATCCCCAATAAGCCGTTGATACACTGCCATTTAAAAAAACTTGCGCGTTCAATATTTCAGAGTTTATGATGATTGGCGTACCTCCATTAATTTGATACGCCAAAACGCCCTTCGTAAAATCCGACTCGTTTGTTTGCCAATGTAAATCTAACCTATTCCAATTTCCGTTAGCTAAGTCAACATCTGTAATCAAATTATCATGCTTTACATATCTTGTTGACGTGCCTAAAAGTACATAATTATCTTGATAACCTGCTTCCATTCCTGGATAAATGACTGCAATATGACTATTTTTATATACGCCAGAAATGCCATTATCAAAAAAACCGTCCTGTGAACTTCGATTGCCATATAAATCAAACTCTATCCCAATAGAATTAGGAATACCTAAGGTGCCTTTATACTTATTTTCCCCAAGCGCTCCCATTGAAGCCCCCGAATAGGTAAACCATTTTAATTCTGGCGTGGCCCCTTGTAAGAGAAAAACCATACCATCACCGGCAGCACCAGCAACCCCAGTCTGTTTAACATAAGCAACCATATTAAAATCTTTTTTAAAATCCAATAAATTATCTTCTGTACTCCAGAGTGCTCCTACTTGATTTGGCAGACCATTCGTAATAACGCCGACATCATCAACCACTTCGGAGGAATTATTAGATACTCCCAAATTTGTTGTAAAAATTCCATCTAGTGAGACTCTGTTTGGTATTGTCTCATCTGCTTGAACACTACTTGAAAATATTAAAAAATAAGCGAGTAAACACAACAAACTAAATCCTTTTATTAAATTACACTTCAATTAATAATCCCTCCTAATGGTTTCTTCACTTTCCTATTGTGGAATGAGTGACAACGTCCAAGTAAATCTACTATAGTAAGTTGGATGCGTCTGTTTGCTATTCACCAATTGGAACTTGCGCGATTGTCCAAGTAAAAGTGCTTTTGTAACTACCAGCTGAATTCCCGTCTGCAATATTCAAAGATGCACCAGAAAATTTAGAAATCCAAGTCCCGTATCCTTCACCGACATTGGCTGACATAACCGTTCCCACATCAAATCCTGAAACCGGATCTACGATACCAGAAATTGATTTAACAATTGACGGGGCTACAGAGGTATTATCTGTTCCCGCTTCAAGACTAACGGGAATTGTGATGTTAACTCCCTTGAGTGCGACATCCGCGCTTTTAAAGCTTGAGATATTTAAACTTAAATTCCAACCTGCTCCAGTTCCTCTTCGATCTGTAATTTGAGCATTTTTTTCATACCCATTTTCAATTTGGGTTGGTGTTAATGTGTCCATAAATTGACCGGATAATCCTTCCCCCTTAAAATCAAAACTAGGAACAGCGTCCAATGTTAGAAGGCCAGTTTGACCCGTTCCGTTGGGGTTTTCTGGATCTGTAATTTGCGGCGTAATTGGGCCAGCCTCCTCTTCCGTAAGTGCTTGTAATGTCGCAGTTCCTTCTGAAATTGCAGGTGTAACTGCCAAAGCCTCCTTACCTAAAAATAATGTTGATCCTACTAACATTGAAAATAAAATCGTTTTCTTCATCTTTCTTCCTCCTAAATAATATATATATAAATAAGAACAACTCGTTCTTATCTATCCCTATTTCTTCTCTTTCTTAAAAGTAATATCATAAGTAATAAAATAACTAGCCCAAACCAGATACAGGTGACTAAATAAATAATTTTTCGATTACTGATTTTGGTACTCGGTATTGCTTCATTTTGGACACCTTTTTTCTCTTTAGATGTAATTTCAAAATCCTCAGATAAACGCCACTTGTTTTTTTTATCTCTCGATTCTATCGTCAGTAGCATCTTATATTTACCTGGTTTAAGCTTGTTTTCCTCAATTTTGTCTGGCGCTTCATAAATACTATTAGGTGCGATGGAAATCCCTTCTTTTTTAAACTTTGCTATTTCTTTTCTATTCATATCTTGAATCGTTTTTTCAACAGAATAGAATGAAACTAACGACGCAGAAACATTAGAAATAGAAGAAATAATTGAAAAATAGCCACCATACGTACCTAGTTTAACTTTGTTTAATTGAAAATCTTTGGGCACTTTTTCCTCATTCATTCTTAATTGACAGCCAATAACCATAGAAAACTCGTTAGTAATTTGAACAGTCTTATTTAAAGACTGTACCTGTTGTTCATCTTTTTCTTCTCGAATATAAAATCCACCTAAAATAATCCCTGGAAACTCCTCCCTTGGTATAGATAATACAAAATCAACGTTTTTCTTTGTATGAGGTTCAATCGAGACCACTTGCTCTTTTGATACGAGTTTATCAAACTGATACTTTAGATTATCCGTATTCTTTAAATCCATACCAGAATAGTCAATCGTTCCATTCCTAGTTGTTTTAGCTGTATTGGGTGTGATTTTTATTTTTATTTTTTTGTCGCTACTGTTGTTTATTTGAATAGTTACTATTTGTTTTTCTCCTTTTGAAACAAGTAAATCAAAATAACTGACATTTTTATTTAGTTGGTTCTCAGGAATGATTGCTGTGGCACTATATGGAATTGCTTGATCTTCTTCAGCACAGACCGAAAGACCATAACCAGCAATTGTCATAAAAATCATCATGAATAAACTAATTTTTTTTACCATAAGAACTCCTCCTTAACAACTTTCTTTAAACTTATAACCAATCGAGCGCACCGTATAAATATAGTCTGAATTCCCAGCAATTTCTCGTAGTTTTTCTCTGACGTGCTTAGCAATAATTGACAAACGAACTGTATCTTTTTTCTCAAACGTTTCTTTTTCCCATATATTTTTTGCGATTTCTTCATAATTCACAACATGGCCTTTTTTATGGTACAAAGAATTAAAAAATTTAAATTCTAACCTTGTTAATTGAACTTGTTTTGAATCACCTATGCGCAGACTTCTTTCTTGTGAATTTATTTGAAAATTTAAGGGAGCCTCTATCGCCTCAGTTTGTTGATTCAATTCTTGGAAAAAAGAATAATTATTCGCTAAAATTGTTTTGATATTTGCTGGTGTAAATTTTGTTGTCAGAAAACCCATGACCCCTAAATTCAAATAGATGATTTGCTCGGAACAGGACAGACAATCCGACAAAACAAAGATAGGTACTTTAAAATTCTTACACAATGCTATAATCACTTCATATTTCAAATCATTCTCTACTTCATTCGAGTGATAGATAAGATAAATCTCCTCTTTATTTGGCTTGATATTTTTTAATTCCTTCTCTGAATAATGGTTACTTTCCGCAAAATATTCTTCTATTTCATCTTTATAAATACTATTCAAATTATTACCGATACAAATTATATTCACTTTCATTGGTTATATCCTTTCTCTAAAAAATACAATTCTTCTACAAACTTTGAGATATTGTTTAATTCAGTGTTCATAAAGTAATTTCTAATATAAAAAATCGGAATCTTCTGATTACTTTTCAGATAACGATTAGAGATAATCAATTGTGGGTTTTCTTCTAAACGATTAACAAAACGTATAGGAATTGTAATAAACTTTTGTAGTTTCTTCTCAATCCGAACTTTGTCCCTATCTCCAAGCGCACTGTAAACTAACACACTAATTTTTTTATCTTTTTCTAAAAGTATTTCTAAGAGAATTAATTGAAGATAGTCAACTGGTAAAGGCAGCTTTTCTCCAGTATTTCGTTCAAAGTATTTTGAAAAATCGGAAAATAACTTATTGATGTATTTCTCAATAGGTTTATCTAAATACTTTTTTTCAAAGTGATAGTAATAAAAAATTTCACTCTTTTTTATTTTTAAATAAAAATTTGCACCGAGATAGAAATATTCTTCTGGACTAAACTTTATGTCAAAAAATTGAGAAAGCTGATAAAGAATTGTATTCCCAATCAAAAAAGCTTCTTCCGATAAGATAGCTGGAGAAAGATAAGCGGAAACACTTAAAATTGTTTCAATTGTTAACAATTCATCAGTACTGATAAAAAAGTATAAACATTCTAATTCAACTTGATTATTCATCGCATCATTAAAAAAAATATATTTCCCTAACTGGGTTTCAAAATCTTTCAGCGTAAATAATCGATTAATTACTTCAAAGTGATTTTCTTTTGCTTGCAAACGAAAGTCATGCGCCATTCGGATTTTAGTAACATGTAAAAAATATAAAAAGTTTTCTAACGTATTCTGGGTAATATTAGGATAGATTTTTTGAAAATCTGTTTGTATTCGTTTTATTGATTCTTCAGAATATAGATCATCCGGTGCATTGCTACTAATTTTAAATAAAATGAAATAAAAATAGCGAATCTTTTCTTCATCGCCTACTAAGAGATACTTTTTATTTTTTTTAATGATTTTCAGATAAAATCCATCCAAAATTTCTCTTAACTGCTTCATCGTTCGCTTGACTGAAGACTCACTAATAAATAATTTTTCAGTGTACTGTTCAATCGTCCGTTGCTTCCCATACAATAAATCTATAAGGAGACGATAATATTGACTTCTTCTGAGAAAAACGGCAAAATAATAATCCAAAGTAAAACTTGGTTTTTTATGAAATGAATAACAATTATAACTTTCTATGTGAACACTTAAAGATTGATTCTTATCTATCACCGGAAGTATTTCTATAAATTTACGAAGTAATTCATACAGTGTCTGAACCGATAAATTTGTTATTTCATATAATTCTTCATATGTAAGCGATACTTTTTCACTGCTCGCAATGAATTTTAAAATATCATAAACATTTTTATCCTGTTTTTCTAAAAATTGTTCAAATTTTTCATATGTAATAAAATTTTTACTCATCTTAAAACTCCAATTCATATAAAAAAATTTTTTAATTAAATTACTATCTTTTCCACAAATAGTTTTACTTTATACAGTATATTCTATTCGCATAAAAATTTTGGCTCAAAAAATAGAAGAAAAATTATAAATTTTGAGCGGAAAACATGGAGGATAATATTTATGAGAGCTTTATTATCTGATTCTTTCCAAAGAAAATTAACAGTAATTGATTTTTTGTACGACAATCCTTATCAAAAATTAACAACCATCCAAGAGTACTTCCAATATAATCATACAACCTTGCTTAATGATTTAGCTGATTTGAACAGCATTATTTCTCCCTGTGAAATTATTAAAACTGCAAACCTAGAATATTTTTTACATTTTCCTAACAATACAAACATAGAATATGTATATAGTTGTTTTCTACAAGTGGCCCCTGAATTTAGGCTCCTACAGCAACTAATTTTCAACACCTATCCTTCGACTGAGGCGTTAGCAGAAGCACTATACGTCAGCAATTCAACAGTTAAGCGAATGATTACTCGTATCAATCAGATACTTTTAGAAAAGTTTAGCTTTAAAATTCAAACGACACCACTTACTTTCAGTGGCGATGAAACGAAAATAATAAATTTTTTTATAGCATTCTTGAAAGAATCCTATGTGACATCTACTCAACTTCTTTCAAAAGAACAGAATATTTTTTTTAATCAACTATTTGAGGAGTCTTTACCTATTCTCAAATTTGCTGGAAACATTGATATCGATAAATTTAGTTTTTATGTCTATTCAATCGTGCTTAGATTTAAACAAGCAGGTAGTTTAGCATTCTTTCCTGAAAATAGACAACTTTATTCCAATCTTGCTGATTATTCTCATTTATTCGACCGCTACTTTTCTATCAAAACGGATACCTCTTTCTTTCATAGCTTAGAATCTATTTTCTTTAATGGTCATTATCTGAAATCTTATAAAGAGTTAGTTTTCTTATCTAAAGAAAATCAACAAGTACTTACAAGAAAGAGACAGATCGAGCAACTACTGGATTATCTAGCCACAGCATTAGCAATCAGTAATCCTAATTACCATGCAATAGTTCTTTATTTGTATAATCTTTCTGTTTCCGATTATGGAGAGGCTTTTATTCTTTTCCCAAAATATAAATTTTTCTTAGAAAATTTAACTCATCATTATCCTTATTTTTACGACAAATGTGTTCCTTTTCTAAAAAAAATACTTAATGATAAATCTATTGATAGATTTTATGAATTTATCTATCACTTAATTATTCGTTGGGATGAATTACAAGCCTCTTTAAATAAACTGCCTCCGAAAATGAAAACGGGTATCTATTTTTTTACAGATATTGAACATAATTTATTTATGAAAAAATTTTTTACTGAGCGTTTTAGGGATATCTTAGCAATTGACAACTTATTCACTTTAGATTCTTCTGTTGATTTAAAAGAAGTTGTAGCGTCCTATGATTTACTATTAACGAATATTCCAATTCCAGATGTGGTAGAACGAAACATCATCTGTTGCTCTTTATTTCCCACAAATGCTCAATTAGAAGAAATTGCCAGTTACTACTCTAAATGGTTAACCACCACTACTTAATTCAAACAAATTATTAATAAAAAGTTGCCATCATTCCAACGTTTATGGAACAATGGCAACTTTTTTAGATTCTGTACTTTCTGATGCTAATATATCTGAAAAATTTTATTTGTAAAAAGATAAAACAAATAACTATGTCTTCTTCAAATTTTCTGACAAAGCCCTAGCAAAAAACACTCCTATGCTCTCTATTTCCAGTTAGTTTTATTTAACTTTAAATAATCACTACGCGCTAAATAATCAAATAGCGGAGCTAATCCTGGTGAAAAATTTACTTCCTCAAACCGCTTAATAAATTGTACGCCTTTAATTTTATTTGGTTCGTTCAGCGTAACTTTTCCTTGGGCTTGTTTAGCAAAATAAAAATGTCCTTGCCAAACGATTGAATCAAAAACGAGTGGTCCAGTAAAAATTTCTTCAAGTTCAGTAATTTCCACTGCTAATTCTTCTTTAATTTCACGAATCGCACATTCCAGCGCTGATTCACCAAGTTCTTGTTTTCCGCCAGGGAAATTCCATGTGTCTGGCCGATCTTTTAAGATAAGAATTTCATCAGATTGATTTTTAAGAAGTACTCGCGAAAATTCTTTTTTCATTTCGTTTAACCCTCTTCTTCATTTTTTATTGAGAAGCCACACTTGGCAGCATAAAAATATAATGCAAAATACGATCCGCATACGATGGATTTTTTTCAAAGTCATTGACTTCTTCATTAACTAACTCCAAATCATCGGTAATCACTCCAGCAACGTCCATAAAGAGCATTTTACTTAGTACCTCTGAGTCATTAACTGTCCAAGCATAAACTGCTTTTTTCTGTTGGTCAGCTTTTAAAATGAAGGTATCATTCAACGTAGTAGCTTCCATTGTATACAAATCAGCTTGTGTTTCTGGAAAAGTGAAATTATAGGGCAAAATAAAACTAACTTTTACTTTTGATTTGGCTTTTTTAAACGCTTTGATCACATTGTAGTCGAGAGATTGAACCTGATGGTTATTCTTTATCAAAGGACGTTCATATTTTTCAATAAAGTTAGAAAGCGCACCTTGACTATCTTGTTTAGACGTTTTAATTTCTACTAGTAATTTTTGTTTGGCTTGGTTTGCTTTCGCTAAATAATCATCAAAACTGGCAATTGGTGCTTCTTGGCCATTTTCTTTAACAATCATTTTTGTTAATTCAGCCAACGTAAATTCTTGTGGCGTGCCATCAACGCCGGCGAGTTCTTTAAGGTTTGCATCATGCATCACAACAAATTGATGGTCTTTGGTTTCTTGAACATCAATTTCAATATAATCTGGTTTAAATTTAATGGTTCTTTCCATAGCAGGAATGGTATTTTGTACGCCATTACTATTGGTGACCCCTCGATGCGAAATAATCAAAGGTTTTGATTCTAATAGCCCTGTTAAGTAAACAGCGTTGAAAATTATATAGCCGCCAAAAATGGTGAATAGTCCTAGGCCCATTCCGATAGTCACTAATTTATTACGTTTCGTTTCTTTGTCAAAGGCAACTTTTGTCGTCGTTTCTGCTTGAACATTTAATTGTGTATATAAGAAATTAATCAGTAATACTGAAAGCCAAGCATTAGAGACAAACTGTAAAAATTGGACAACCGTTAAATTTAAAATACCACCTAGCAAGCTAATGGTGTCGCTCAAGGTATCTAACTTCAACTGTAGAAGATAAAGTAACACATAAATAACATACGTTGAAACAAATACCGCGATCGTCACAAATGCAATATTACGAATAATGAACCATAATCGTTTGTTTGTCATTGACCAACTAGCCTTAACTGCCTCGCCTGCTTTTTTTCTCTCCAAAATCATTAATGGAAGCGTGTAAATGAAACGAATAGCTAAATACCAGACTAATAACCCAAAAGCCAGTAGCCCCACCAAGTAAGGAATTCGTTGGGACAAAAATTCAACAATAAAATCTGGAATCACGAATTTCGTCAATAGATTACTTTGGAAAATTAGGTTACCAAAAGGGACAATGACAACAAAATAACCGAAAAAGAATAACCACGAACGGGCACCTTGCTTTTTAAGAACTTTAAAAGATGCCTTGGTAACTCCTTTAAAATGAAAGCGATGGTCTTGCCGTATTTGAAAAATCCCTAATAATAAAAAGGTAAACTGATAAAAAACTGCACCTAAAAAAAGTAACAACAAGAGAATTAATAACACCAGAGCAAGCGGCTTTTCTAACAGTAAATTCAGGTTATTAAACGAAAGATAAGGAATACCTTGAGTTTTTAGTGCGTTGGAAGTAGCCCAACTAAAAGCCCCACCCACCAATAATAATAAAACATTTAAAGTAAAAAATAACCATAAGTACTGCAAGATGTCTTTAAAAAATTGCCTTGTTCCATTTTTAAATGTTTGCCAAGCAGACATACAAACTCCTCCATTCTAAAAGTATCTGATTAAAGTTCTTCCATACGAATCCTAAATAAAACAACGGCAATCCAAATTGAAATAAATGATGGCAAAATAACAATAATGATTGCGACTGGCTCATTAATAGTTCCTTTTAACGTATTTTTTACTTCTGAAGAAACAATAAACTGATCAAAAATCACTTGATAAATAGTAACATAAATCAATACCCATTGAATATAATATTCAATTATTTTCATTAAAGCGATGGGTAAAACAATTTTTTTCGTCGTTAAATTCAATAAAAAATATAATAAAAGACTCGTACTGATGATAACGACTATCCCTAAAAGAAATAACGACTCTAACTTCTCCCCTATTACGCTTGCAACGCCTATTGTTAATAATAAATACATAGCTACCGAAATTAAGATGCTCACACTTAGCATAACAGAAAACAAAAGCAATGCTTTAAGAAAAAGCCACTTATCCACTCTTTTATTTCCAATCAATAAACCTAAAAGAATCACCGACAAAAGTAAAATCAATTCAATCATTCGTTCCTCCTTCCAAAACAAATGAAAATAAATTCATATGTTCAAATTTATTTTATCAAACCAAAATGAATTTGTAAAACATTTCACATGTTATTTAATAAACGACTATTACTAGAAAAAAGACAAGTTTCCTATAAAGGAAACTTGCCTTGTCTTTTTATTCTTTTTACTTCGTTATTTTTGGATAGTTTGCGAATAATTGATTCGCATCTCCTTCTCCATCAATTTTCTTGAGATGGCCGTTATCTATTTTAAACATAGATGGCACATGTAAAACTTTATTTTCTCGGATAAATGTTGACCATTCTTTCATGGTCTCTTTGTTGGTTAATTCTACATAGTAAACCTGTTTAGGTGCTTGCAGTAGTTTCTCGAAATCCTGACAATCTGAACAGTTTTTCTTTTTTAAAACAACATAAAATGTTTCGCCAGAGTGTTTTTTTTCTTGATACTCATTAAAACTTAATTCCTTTTTATGCGGAATAAATGTAAAACCTACCAACAAACTAAGTAACAAAATTAACAGACTGAACGAAATTTTTTTATTCATGTTTTTTCTTCCTTTTTAGTTTGTCTAATTTTTTCTTTTTTTATTTTTTGTTATGCCAAAGCTAATAGCCACTATAAGGACAATTAAACCTGCGATCATGTAAAGTGGATTTACTGTTGTATTAGTCATTGGTAAATGAATTCCTTTACTTGCTGATTTCCCAAAATTGACTGGGTTCGTTGGTGCTTGATGATTTGTAGGCGTCAACGGTTTTTTCGGTTTTAGCGGTTGTTTAGGTTCAGGTTTTTTTGGATCTTCTGGCGTTGGTGCAGGTGGTGTTACAGTTGGTTTGTTGGAATGTAACACGTCACCTTCGTTGCCAAAGTTTAAGTCCGCTTGGTTAGGAATCCCGCCTTGTTCAATATAAGGCGCTAATTCTTCGTCCGTTGCATCAGCTTTAATTTTAGTGGTGATAGTCATTGTGTACGTATGTCCAGCTAAGTATGAGTAGCTGTCATCTTTTTTATTCATTTCAAAAGTTACTTTGTTATTTTCTTGTGTTACTTTGCCATTAGCTGTAACATCTTTGCCATTTTCATCAGTGACTTTCACGTCTGTGATGTCTAACACTTTATTAATGTCATCTACCATGCTAGCTTGGGTCCATGTGCTGGTTTCGTTGCCAAAAGTTGTTTTGACATTCCATTTAAATTCTTGGTCACGGTTGGTTAAATCTAAATGTTCTTGACCTTCGATATCTTTTGTAATCGTTGGATCTTCTGGCGTTGGTGCAGGCGGTGTCACTGTTGGTTAAATCTAAATGTTCTTGACCTTCGATATCTTTTGTAATCGTTGGATCTTCTGGCGTTGGTGCAGGCGGTGTCACTGTTGGTTTGTTGGAATGTAACACGTCCCCTTCGTTGCCAAAGTTTAAGTCGGCTTGGTTGGGAATCCCGCCTTGTTCAATATAAGGCGCTAATTCTTCGTCCGTTGCGTCTGCTTTAATTTTAGTGGTAATGGTCATTGTGTATGTGTGACCAGATAAGTAGGTATAACTGTCGTCTTTTTTATTCATTGCAAAAGTTACTTTGTTATTTTCTTGTGTTACTGTGCCATTGGCTGTAACATCTTTGCCATTTTCATCAGTGACTTTCACGTCTGCAATGTCTAACACTTTATTAATGTCATCTACCATGCTAGCTTGGGTCCATGTGCTGGTTTCGTTACCGAAAGCTGTTTTGACATGCCAATCGAAACTATCTTCACGATTGGTTAAATCTAAGTGATCTTGATTTTCGATATCTTTTGTAATCGTTGGATCTTCTGGCGTTGGTGCAGGTGGTGTTACCGTTGGTTTGTTGGAATGCAACACGTCCCCTTCGTTGCCAAAGTTTAAGTCGGCTTGGTTGGGAATGCCACCTTGTTCAATATAAGGTGCTAATTCTTCGTCCGTTGCGTCTGCTTTAATTTTAGTGGTAATGGTCATTGTGTATGTATGACCACTCAAATAGTCATAGCTGTCTGCTTGTTTGTTCATTGCAAAAGTTACTTTGTTATTTTCTTGTGTTACTGTGCCATTAGCTGTAACATCTTTACCATTTTCATCAGTGACAACGACTTTTTGGATATCTAATAATTGGTTAATATCATCTACTAAACTGGCTTGGGTCCAAGTACTTGTTTCATTGCCAAAGGCTGTTTTGACATGCCAATCGAAACTATCTTCACGATTGGTTAAATCTAAGTGCTCTTGATTTTCGATATCTTTTGTAATCGTTGGATCTTCTGGCGTCACGTCACACGCATGCGCATTGTCATTTTTAGGAATCGTCGCTTCTGGAAATTCCTTAGCAATTGTTCCTTGATTCATTGTCCCACTACTTACAAGGGTTGCTGCATCAATCGCTGTATTTTCTTTGACTTCGTAGTGAATGGTGATGTTTCCTACGTAACCTTCTGTACTAGTTGCTGAAATGGTTTGTCCGTTAATTTGAACAGGCACATCATTTCCAGCATCGTCCGTAGCGGTCGCCGATTGAATATCAAATTGATTGGCAATCGTTAATGAAGCTGTTGCTGGTGTCGATTGCGCCAGACGATCTTTGACAATTTGTTTTAATTGGGTTGTAAAATCATCAATAGATTGGCTTGTAATAAAATCTTCTGGTGTGCTAGATCCTTGTTGCAACTCTTGTTTTACAAAAGGACCCACTTCTGTTTTATACTTATCAAAGTATGAATTCACTGAACTTAAAGATTCGACACTTTCCCAATACGCATTAATCATTTCATAGCCTTGGTTAGTAATTTCTTGGTTTAACGCTAAAACTTCTGCTGCAGCACCTTGGTAGTCATTACTATATTCCACTGAGACTTGAAGAGGATGTCTTGGATCTGGATATTCATTGATTGAATCATTGGTATTGGTTTTATGCAAGTAACCATCTAAACGTGTATTAGCGACCCCATCTGTCACTAATAGGAAATACGTTTTTCGATTCGTTAAATCTCCGTGTGTTTGATTGTACGTATCTAAAGCGAGTTTCAATCCTGGGGCGGTTGGCGTACCACCATACGTCCGAACGTCTCCAAAACCAGAGACAAACTGGCTTTTATCATGGGTTAATTGAGTATCAACACGCACATTCATGTCATAATCAGCTGAATTAATTTTTGTCTTTCCATCAGGAAACATAAATTGTTTTCCGCCGCGATATGAAGCAAGCATCACGCGGTCTTGGTCAGACAAGCCTTTAACAACTTCATCAATCGCTTGTCTTACATGTGGAAAATTATCTGAAAAACTACCACTGGCATCTTCAACAACCACTAAATCAACCGGTTCCGTTTCACCCGCTTGAACTGGGAAAGTAGCTTGTCCTTCCAATATCCGTTTACAATCAGCCAGACTGTCGTCTTTTACTTTCACCGTATTGGTCATTCCTTCTGTATCTCCTGCTTTAACCGCTCCTTCAGCTAAAGCCAATGTGGAACTGAAATTTCCCACAACTGTTCCAGCGACAATCACCATTGTCGATAATAATTTCGTTGCTTTCTTAAACATTTTAATCCTCCCTATTTTCTTTCGCTAGTGTTTGGGACACTTGCTTCTCTTTACTTCAACTACAGCTCCTTAAATCTTTCATCAAGTCGATGTGTCTCCTTGCTTTTGTGACACATCTCTTACTCAATTTCTGATTCTATCACCTTTATAGGCTAAAACTTGGCAGTATTCGGCTCTTGAAAACGTAAAATTTGTCTTTTAAAAATTAATGAAAAGACTATCCACTGACAAAGTTGGTTTTCACTTACTTTTTGCTACTTGATTCTTTTCAAGACTCTTTTTTTACACAAAAAAAGTAAAAGAACCTTTACAGTCCTTTTACTTAATTGTTAGATGCTATTCATAATTTTCTTAGTTTTGTTCTATAAGCTGAATAGTTTAGCCCGTTTATTTCAACAATATTTGACGTTAGTCAACCGTTTCGTTATAGTTAAAGAAAAGGCTTTTTGGTAGGAGTGAATACGATGAATGAGTGGCCCCATCAGTTAATGACGCTTTTAACCCCACTTTTTGAGCTATGTATTTTAGGACTGAATGTTTTTTCAATTATTGTTTTAGTTTGGGGTGTTTGTTTAGCAGGAAAAGATTTCATTAAAAGTGAACGACAAAATCAAAGCCGCTTTACCTTAACAAAAATGAATACGTTCATCAAAAACTTCCTTGGTAGCTACATTCTGTTAAGTTTAGAAATTTTAATTGCTGCTGATATTATTGAATCTATTGTTAAACCAACTTTTCAAGATATTTTGAAATTGGCAACCTTAGTGATTATCCGTACAGTTATTTCTTATTTCTTACATAAAGAAATTGAAGACACTATGACCGATATGGAACAACAAGAAAAAGAACCAGATACCCCAAAAAATTAGCGGGTACGCTGGTTCTTTTTTTATTTAATCGCTTTAAAATAATGAAGTGGTTCGTTAGACAAACGCTGCATTTTACGTTTTTTATCTTCAATAATTGCTAGAATCTCGTCTGAAAAATTTTCTAAAATAACACGGCCGCCTTTATAGGTGTGCCCACCCATTTCAGCAACTTCGCTGGCCGTCAAAATGACTTTACGATGCGCAATTTTTTTGAAAAATTCTTCAATTAAGTACGTTGGTAAGTAAAAATTATTTTGAGCAGAAAATGATTCCAAATAAATAAAATCATCGATGCTGATGAAACAATCATCCATCGATAAGTATTCAATTGATCTGTCTATATATAATTCACGCTTTTGTAAAATTTCTTTGACTTTTTTATTTAATAAATTCAATGATTCAATTTCTTTAACCAAATGTTCTAGTTCACGATAACGTACTTCTTTTCGCTCTTTGTAAGATGAATGTAAGGCGGCACTTGCTGTGACTATTAGCGCACCGATGATTACACCGACCATTCCGGCGATAAAAACAAACATATTTTTCCCCTCGCTCTTTTTCTAATTTTCCATTTTAGTATAACATAATCCAAAAGTTTCGGATAAAAAATGACACAAAATTTTTCAAGCGACTTCGTTGACCTTTATTGACCAAAGAGGTATACTTTTCATAGGCATTCAAAGTGCTTTGTGATAGAATGACTTTAAAAGTTTCTTTATATAGGAGGATTTACTTATGAATTTAATTCCAACAGTTATTGAACAATCATCTCGCGGTGAACGTGCTTATGACATTTACTCTCGTTTATTAAAAGACCGCATCATTATGCTAAGCGGCCCTATCGATGATAATGTGGCAAACTCAGTGATTGCACAGTTATTATTCTTAGATGCCCAAGATTCAGAAAAAGACATTTACTTGTACATTAACTCTCCTGGTGGCAGCGTTTCTGCAGGCTTAGCGATTTTCGATACCATGAATTTCGTTAAAGCGGATGTCCAAACGATCGTATTAGGAATGGCGGCTTCAATGGGTAGCTTCTTATTAACAGCTGGTCAAAAAGGCAAACGTTTCGCTTTACCAAATGCGGAAATCATGATTCACCAACCACTTGGTGGCGCTCAAGGGCAAGCAACAGAAATTGAAATTGCTGCTCGTCACATTTTAGACACTCGTCAACGTTTAAATTCAATTTTAGCTGAACGAACTGGCCAACCAATTGAAGTGATTGAACGTGATACCGATCGTGATAACTATATGACTGCCGAACAAGCAAAAGAATATGGTTTAATCGATGAAGTAATGGAAAATAGTAGCGCCTTAAATTAAAAAAAAAAAAATGGAAACAGCGACCGTCGCTGTTTCCATTTTTTTATTTTTCAATGTATCCTCGTAATTCTTCTTCAGTGACACTTTCGTCAAAGATATGCTCACCAATGATGATCGTTGGTACAAATTGAATGTGCGCCGCATTGGCTTCAGCAATCACTGCGGAAACAAGCGTTGCATCTGTTTGTTCTTTTAAGCCAAGATTTTTTTCAGCATACGTCGCTACTTCTTCTAAGGTTAAGTTTCCCCATTCATCTTGCGTAGCAAACATTTTATGCAATGCTGACAGTGCTTGTTCAGGCGCTGAATAGTCAATGTAATGATGCATCACATTGCCGCGTTGTAAACTTTCTTTTTCTTTATCAAACAACTTAATGATACGTTCAACTTTACCACTTTTGACAAATTGTGCTAACAGTTCCTCAGACTCTTCAAACCATTTTCTGCAATAAGGACAGCGAACATTGATAAATTCTATCATTTTGATAGGGGCATTGCTCTCACCAATGTGAAGTCCTGTTTCTGTGTTAACTTTTGTTGCATCAATTACTGAAATATCCATAAAAAACCTCATCCTTTCAAACCTTTATTTCTCTTTTAGTATACCGTTTTTCAATAAAAAAATCATAAGACACGAATTCAAATTTTCTGAATTCGTGCCTCTGTTCACTTTTTTAACGATTAATCGAACGAGCCATTCTAGCAACAGTATGTCTTTTCCCACGTATCGCATCAGAAAGCTCTTTAATATTTTCAATACCAACTAAGCCCATATTGGCATCGCCAATATGTTGAATATCTACGCCTAAAATTTTATTTCTAATGCCGATAGTTTGGATAACTTCAGGTTGAGCACTTTCTTGTGAAGTTCCAATGGCACTCATAACTAATTTTCCTTTTGAATGTGCAAAATCTACAACTTCTTTGACTTGTTGATCAGTGATGCCCCAAACCGTGCCAACTGCTGGGACTAAGACAATATCAGCGCCCGCTTCAATAAATTGTTCAGCTGATTTTAAACTGACCACTGGTTCATCTACGCCTGAACTGTGCATTTTTCCGGCAATAATGATGCCGTCAAAATGTTTTTTGGCTAAGGCCACGTTCTTAGCAATCAAGTCGTTGGTCACACCAGTTCCAGGATTACCTGTCAATAAGATAAAATCCAAACCCAGTTCATTGGCTTTTTTGAAAGTAGCTGCTGATGCTTTTCTACCTGGTTCGATTGAAACTCTTGTTGAAGTTAAGTCTAAATTTTCATCAACAGGTTCGACATTCATGCCAATCGGTAAACCGACTAGTTCTTTCAAACGATGAACAACCTCATCATTAGGGACACATGTTTCCGCAGTATATTGCCCTTCATAAGCGGCTACTACAATCGGTTGATTAACATCGAAAACATTCAATAAAATCATGTCTGCGCCATATGCTTTTGACATTTCCGCACAAGTGATATCACCTGCTACGGATGGATGAACTACCACATTTTCCGATAAAATTACGCGCCCTTCGCTCGCTTTAATACTCTGAAACAGCTCTTCTTTTGACATCCGTTTGATTTCTGATGCATTTGCACTAATTAATCGTTGAACCATTTTGACCCCTCCAATAGTTTTTAATGTTTTAGTTAAAAACAGCAATAAGTAATCGCTTGCATTTCATTACATGCAACATTCGTGCCAACATCGTTTCTTTAAAACACAGGTCAACACTACATTTCAGCGCTACACACTTTTTGCACACTTTAATTTTTTTTACACGCTTAAAGAAAAAGTGAAGGATAGCACTTCAAACGGAAATGTTATTCTTCACTTCTGGAGCAGAAAAGTTACGCACTTTTTTCTCGTAATTTTTCTGCAAATTCATTAATTTTTCGAATACGATGATTAATACCTGACTTAGAAATAGCTCCTGAAGGAATCATTTCCCCTAGTTCTTTGAGACTAACTTCCGGATACTCTAACCGTAATTCTGCGATTTCCTGAAGTTTCTCCGGTAATGACGTCAGCCCTACTGTACTTTCAATAAATTGAATATTTTCAATTTGTTTTGAAGCCGCATCAATGGTTTTATTTAAATTCGCTGTTTCGCAATTCACTAAACGATTTACTGAATTCCGCATATCACGGACAATCCGGACATCTTCAAATTTCAACATAGAGTTCGTGGCACCAATTAACGTTAAAAAGTCGGCAATTTTTTCAGCACCTTTTAAATAACAAATATACCCGTTTCGGCGTCCCAATGTTCGAGCGTTTAAGTCATAGTAATTCAACATCTTACAAATATCATTATTGTGTTCTTCATAAATTGAAAAAATTTCTAAATGATAGCGACTTGTTTCCGGATTATTAACTGAGCCAGAAGCCATAAAGGCCCCGCGTAAATAGGAACGCATTTTTTGTGCGTTACCCATGATTTCATTTGACACATTGCCATTAAAAACGACCCCATCCATAATATCCAAATCAGCTAGAATTTTTTGTGTATCTTGTTTTAGACGCACAATGTAAACATTATTTTTCTTTAGTTTCATTTTTTTACGAACTAATAATTCTGCTTGTGCATGGTAATGATCTTTCAGCAATGAATACATTCGACGAGCAATTGCAGCATTTTCCGTTTGTACATTCAAGACAAACTGTTGATTAACTAAGCTAAGTGAGCCGTTCATCCGAATTAATGCTGCTAATTCTGCTTTCGCGTGTTCTCGATGGACTTCTAAACCAGTCAACTCTTTTTTGACATCCGAGGCAAAAGACATCTAAGCTCCTCCTCTCTTGATTCTTTTGATTAATTAATATTTCGTTCCAAATACGATACGGAAAAGTTCTTCAACAACTTTTTCCCCATCATGAAAAACTCCGCCATCTCTTAATTCTAAAAAGTCTGTCGAAATAACTCGGCATCCTTCTTCACGTAATCCTTGAAAATCATGCTTTACTTGAACTAAATATTCATCATAAATTTCAGGATCCATGTAATTTTCTGGTACTTTTTCTGTGTTAACCAGCACTGTATCAACAAACTGCGCTTGTAGATGCTCGTTTAAGACACGAACATGATCTGCATCCGTAAAATGTTCCGTTTCCCCTTTTTGGGTCATGATGTTACAAATATAGACTACTTCGGCTGCCGTTTGTTTGATGGCTTCACCAATTTCTGTAATAACTAAATTAGGCAAAATACTTGTAAAAAGACTCCCTGGCCCTAACACGACCATGTCTGCTTCTTCAATTGCTTTGACGACTTTACGCGCAGCTCTTGGCTGCTCTTCTCCGTGTGTATTTGTTACAAACACATGGTCAATCGTCTTGCGATCCAGTGCAATTTTTGATTCTCCCACCGCCACTGAGCCATCTTTAAATACAGCATGTAACGTTAATGGCCGTTCTGATGATGGATAAATCCGTCCATCAACATGCATCATTTTTGAAAGCAATTGAATCGCTTCATACGTACTTCCTCTCATTTCTGAGACAGCAGCAATGATTAAATTACCGATTGCATGATTGGCAAAATGACTATCTGATTTATCAAAACGATATTGAAAAATATCTTCATATAATTGTGGCATATCTGACAATGCCACTAAAACATTTCTTAAATCTCCCGGAGGTGTCATGTTATTAATAGAGGAACGAAGCTCGCCACTACTACCGCCATCATCAGCGACCGTTACGACGGCAGTAATATCAACACTTTGATTTCTTAAACTTTTCAAAATTACTGGCAAGCCTGTTCCACCACCAACAACCACGATCTTCGGTTTACGAATTCGATAGGTTTTCATTAAGAGCGATTAACCGTTTCTTTTCTTTTTAAGCGGTCGCGGTGGGTAATATTTACATGGTAATCTTCCTCTTTTAATTCAGCGCCAACACGTTCTGTCAATGCAACAGAGCGATGTTGTCCGCCAGTACAGCCAATTGCAATGGTGACGCTACTTTTACCTTCTTTTTTATATCCAGGTAAGACTGTTCGCAGTAAATCGATAAATTTTGTATAAAATTCATCTGTTTCTGGGAAGCCCATCACATAATCATAAACAGGTTGATCCATTCCAGTTAACGGTCGTAGTTCATCAATATAATGGGGGTTAGGTAAAAAGCGAACATCCATAACGATATCTGCATCAATCGGCAAACCATATTTAAAGCCGAAGGACACCATTTCCACTCGAAATTCGTGTGTCTCTCTCGTTGCTAGTTCTTTATTCAAACGTTCCCGCAATTGACGAGGGGACAAGTCCGTGGTATCAATAACCAACTGAGCATCCGCCTTGATTTCTTCCAGCATTGCACGTTCTTTACGAATACCTTCTGTCACTAAACCATCCATCGCCATTGGATGCGCACGCCGTGTCTCTTTATAACGAGAAACTAACTCTTCATCGGTGGCATCTAAAAATAAAATCGTTGTATCAATAAAATTAGTATTTTCAAGTTCGACTAACATATCCTGAATTTCTCTAAAGAAGGTCCGTGAACGTAAATCGATCACTAACGCAATCTTGGTAACTTTTCCAGATTCTTTAATTAATTCCCAAAATTTTGGGATTAAGCTTGGTGGTAAATTGTCGATACAGAAATAGCCCATGTCTTCAAAGCTTTGAACAGCGACTGTTTTTCCAGCGCCACTCATTCCTGTAATAATAACCAGTTGTAAATTTTCTGGCATATTCAACACTCCCTTCACTTGCATCACTATATTATAACACCCCGGGCGTATCAAAGAAAGCTTTTCAATCATTCTTATAAAGATTTCTATTCTTTCATAGAAAAACAGCATTGACATTTTTGTCAATGCTGTTTTAATTGCTGAATTATACTATATAACTCTGTGTTATTTTAATACAAACTCAATTTCTGTTTTATCAGTAAAATTAGCTTCAAACTCAAATTGTTTTACTTGTTCATTCACGGCTAACTTTTTCGTAATGTGTTCTTTAATTTGTTCATTTGTAGCTGTTTTGATTGACAATCCATCTAAAAGAGTCATGATTTTGTCTTGTGCTGCCTTACCTTCTAATTCTAAATCAGCAAATTCATCTTCATACGTTGCTTCAATTGTCCCGTTCGATTTTATTTCATAGGTGAATTCAATTTCATTTTCATCGTATTCGATTTCTACGTCAATCTCTTGAAGACTGGCAACAGTCGGTGTCGGTGTGGTTAGTTCATTGTCTGCTGTTTCATGGTCCCCGCCAACTTCAGGAGTTACGGTTTCCCACTTAAAGGTACCAATTTTAGCTGTTGCTAGATAGGGATTATTAATGGTAATGACTTTCAATTGAAGGTCTGAATGGTTGGCGATATCTGTTAAAATCCCCAGAGCCTGATATGTATTTTGTGTAAAACGTGTCGCAATATTTTGCGCATCAATTGTGGAATAGCCTAATGTTTCCCAGGTGATTTGTTGCTTTAATTCCTGATGAACGGCTTGTACTGTCGCCGGCTCCAATTGAATGCCCGTTGCTTCTTTTAAGTCTTTCTTGGTAAAACTCATTACTTTTTCATGGTCTGATTGTGAAATTAAAGTCGCTGCTTCCATTGTGTTACTATGTACAAAAGGTGTGATTCCGATAGCTAAGACCATTCCTGCTGTTAATAAACTTGTTGTTATTTTTTTGTTTTTCATTTAAGACTTCCCTTCGTGTTCATTGTTATTTTGTTAACAAACATAGTATATCTTTTAATTACACATTAAGTCAACATTTATTTTTAATTTTCATTAAAAAATTTTTGTTATTTTATAATAAAAGAACCTTGTTTCCCATAAAAACAAGGTTCTTTATCTAATCATTAATGTTTATTTCAGAACACGTTTTAAATAATATCCTGTGTAACTGTCTTTGACTTTAGCAACTTCTTCTGGTGTTCCTGTCGCCACGATCGTCCCACCACCGTCGCCACCTTCTGGCCCTAAATCAATCACATGATCCGCAGATTTGATGACATCCAAGTTATGTTCAATCACTAAAACGGTATTGCCCGCTTCCACTAAACGCTCTAATACTAGAAGCAACCGCGCAATATCATCGGTATGCAAGCCTGTTGTTGGCTCATCCAGAATATAAAAGTTTTTCCCATTAGAATTTTTATGAAGTTCACTCGCTAGCTTCATCCGCTGTGCTTCCCCACCAGATAAAGTAGTTGCTGGCTGCCCCAATGTCACATAGCCTAAGCCTACATCCACAATTGTTTGCAATTTACGATGAATTTTAGGGATATGTTTGAAAAATTCTACGGCATCTTCCACCGTCATATCTAAAATATCAGAAATGTTTTTGCCTTTATAATGAACTTCTAACGTCTCAGAATTATAACGTTTGCCATGACAAACTTCGCAAGGCACATAGACATCAGGTAAAAAGTGCATTTCAATTTTGATGATACCATCCCCGCGACAAGCTTCACAACGGCCACCTTTGACGTTAAAACTAAAGCGACCTTTTTTATAGCCACGAACCTTGGCTTCATTTGTTTGGGCAAACAAATCGCGAATGTCATCAAAAACACTAGTATAAGTCGCTGGATTACTTCTTGGTGTTCGGCCAATCGGACTTTGATCAATGTCAACAATCTTTTCAATGGCTTCATAACCAGTGATACTTTTGTGTTTCCCAGGTTTATTGGAATTACGATTTAATTTTTGGGCCAGTGCTTTTTTCAAAATTTGATTGACTAAAGTACTTTTCCCTGAACCTGAAACACCTGTGACAGCAACAAATTCACCGAGCGGAAATTCAACACTGACATTTTTTAAATTATTTTCACTGGCACCAGTGACTTTGATCGCTTTGCCATTACCTTTGCGACGTTCTTTTGGTACAGGAATCACTTTTTTCCCAGAAAGATATTGTCCGGTCAATGAATGCGGATTTTTAGCAACCTCTTCCGGCGTACCAGCGGCTACAATTTCACCGCCCAGATGTCCAGCGCCAGGTCCCACATCAATCAAGTAATCCGAAGCCATCATTGTATCTTCATCGTGTTCCACCACAATTAATGTATTGCCTAAGTCCCGCATTTTTTTCAATGAGTCAATCAAGCGGTCGTTATCTCGTTGATGCAAACCAATTGATGGTTCATCTAAAATGTAAAGGACGCCTGATAAGTTTGAGCCAATTTGTGTTGCTAAGCGAATTCTTTGTGCTTCTCCGCCAGAAAGTGTACCAGCAGCTCGACTTAAGGTTAAGTAATCTAAACCGACATTTTTTAAGAAGGTTAACCGATCTTCGACTTCTTTTAAAATTGGCCGAGCAATCGTTGTTTCTTGTTCAGATAAAGATACACCTTCAAAAAATTGGACCGCATTTTTTATTGCTAATTCACTGACTTCACCAATGTGCGTGCCATTGATTTTTACAGCTAAAGCTTGCGGATTCAAACGATATCCATGACAGCTTCGACAAGTCAATTCTGTCATGTATAACCGCATTTGATCTCGTGTAAAATCGCTATTTGTTTCATGGTAACGTCGTTTAATATTTTTTAAAATCCCTTCAAATGGCACTTCCACATCACGAACACCACCAAAGTCATTTTCATAATGAAAATGAAAGTTTTTCTCGCCAGAACCATTTAAAATAATTTCTTGTTGCTCTGCAGGTAATTCTTCAAACGCCGTATCCATATCAATCCCAAAACTGGTGGCTGCTTGCTCCAACATTTGTGGATAATATTGGGAACTAATAGGGTTCCACGGAACAATGGCTCCTTCTCTCAAGGTTTTAGTGGGATCTGGAATCACTAAGTCTTTGTCCACTTCTAATTTAACACCTAAACCATCACAATCGGGACAAGCGCCAAATGGTGCATTAAATGAAAACAAGCGCGGTTCCAATTCACCGACTGTGAACCCACAATAAGGACAAGCATAATGTTCACTAAACAACATTTCTTCTTGACCAATCACATCAACAATTGCGTAACCTTCAGCTAAACGCAAAGCCGCTTCAAACGAATCAAACAAGCGAGAGCGAATGCCTTCTTTCACAACGATACGGTCAATCACAATCGCAATATCATGTTTTTTATTTTTTTCAAGTTCTGGTGCCTCACTAACATCATAGGTTTCACCATCCACCCGCATTCTGACATACCCTTCACGTTGGATCATTTCAAACACTTTTTTATGTTGGCCTTTTTTCTTGACCACAACAGGCGCCAAAATTTGAATTTTTGTTCGCTCTGGTAGCTCTAAGACTTTATCAACCATCTGTTCAACAGACTGACTGGTAATTTCAATATGATCGTTAGGACAAATTGGATGACCTACCCGAGCAAATAACAATCGTAAATAATCATTGATTTCTGTGACCGTCCCTACTGTTGAGCGTGGGTTTTTACTTGTCGTCTTTTGATCAATTGAAATAGCTGGACTTAAACCATCGATGCTGTCAACATCTGGTTTATCCATCTGTCCCAAAAATTGTCGCGCATAAGCAGAGAGACTCTCTACATAACGTCGTTGCCCTTCTGCGTAAAGCGTATCAAATGCTAATGAACTTTTACCAGAACCAGATAGTCCAGTTACAACAACCATTTTGTCACGAGGAATCGTGACATCAATATTTTTTAAGTTATGGGCGCGTGCACCATGAATCACAATTTTATCATTTGCCATATATGTTCTCCTTTTACTAAATCTCTTACGTCAAATCATTTCAAGTCATTCTATAGAGAAAAGATTAGTAAAAGATACGATGGTTCATCGTATCTTTTACTTAATCCGTTGGTTGACTTATTTGGCAGCTTTCAATTCAAGAATGGTATCTCGTAATGTGGCTGCAGTTTCGAAGTCTAATGCTTTGGCTGCATCTTTCATTTCTCTTTCAAGTTTCATTAATAAATCAGCTTTTTCTTGTCTTGATAAATCTTCATATGATTTATCCAATTGAACCACTGTTTCATCTTTATCAGCTGTTTTGGAAATAGAAATCAAATCACGAATTTCTTTAATAATTGTTTTTGGTTCAATGCCATGTTCTTCATTATATGCTTCTTGGATTGCCCGACGTCGTGCCGTTTCATCCATAGCTCGTTGCATCGAATCGGTGATTTTATCTGCATACATAATGACTTTTCCTTCGGCGTTCCGGGCAGCCCGTCCCATCGTTTGCACTAACGAGCGTTCACTACGTAAGAAGCCTTCTTTATCCGCATCTAGAATCGCAATTAAGGAAACTTCTGGCACATCGATTCCTTCACGTAATAAGTTAATACCTATTAGAATATCAAATTCGCCTAATCGTAAATCGCGAATGATCTCCGTTCTTTCCAGTGTTTTTATATCACTATGCAAATATTTAACTTTTAAGCCTAATTCTTTGAAATAGTCGGTTAAATCTTCGGCCATTTTCTTCGTTAAGGTTGTGACAAACACCCGCTGATCTTTTTCGATCCGTTCATGAATTTCGCCCACCAAGTCATCAATTTGACCCATAATTGGGCGAATTTCTACTTCTGGATCTAGTAAACCTGTTGGTCGAATGATTTGTTGAACAACAGTCTCTGTTTGTTCCATTTCATAAGGTCCTGGTGTTGCCGATACATAAACAATTTGGTTTACATGTTGTTCAAATTCTTCTAAACGAAGCGGTCGGTTATCAAGTGCACTTGGTAAACGGAAACCATAGTCCACTAACATTTGTTTCCGTGCTCGGTCGCCATTATACATCCCTCTAATTTGCGGCATTGTTACATGAGACTCATCGATTACAAGTAAGAAGTCATCTGGGAAAAAGTCCAACAGCGTATATGGCGGCTCCCCTTCTTGGCGACCATCCATATGTCGAGAGTAATTTTCAATCCCTGACGTGTAGCCCATCTCTCTCATCATCTCAATATCATAGTTGGTTCGCTGTTCCAAACGTTGGGCTTCCAATAATTTGTTTTCACTGCGAAGCACTTTCAAACGTGCCTCTAATTCTTCTTGGATCTGCGAAATGGCGTGTTCCATATGTTCTTCGTTCGTCACAAAGTGTGTTGCTGGAAAAATAGCGACATGCTCTGTTTCGCCGACAATTTCACCAGTTAACGCATCTACTTCACGAATTCGATCAATTTCGTCTCCGAAAAATTCAACACGTAGCGCATGCTCATCCCGTGAAGCTGGGAATATCTCAACCACATCACCGCGGACACGAAAACGCCCCCGTTGAAAATCAATATCATTTCGTTCAAATTGAATATCGACTAAACTTTTTAGTAACTCATTACGATCCATTTCCATTCCCACACGTAATGAAACAACTTGTTGACTGTATTCCCGCGGATCCCCTAAACCAAAAATACAAGAAACTGACGCTACCACGATGACATCGTTTCGTTCCAATAAAGAACTTGTCGCTGAATGGCGTAGTTTATCAATTTCATCATTAATACTGGAATCTTTTTCAATATATGTATCACTTGAGGGTACATATGCTTCTGGTTGATAATAATCATAGTAACTGACAAAATACTCGACCGCATTATCTGGGAAAAATTCTTTAAATTCCCCGTATAATTGTCCAGCTAGTGTTTTATTATGTGCAATCACTAATGTTGGTTTGTTCACTTCTTGAATCACATTAGAGATTGTAAATGTTTTACCTGTTCCGGTCGCTCCAAGTAAAATTTGAGCTTTTTCTCCACCTTTGACACCGTCAACTAGTTCAGCAATAGCGGCTGGCTGATCTCCGGCAGGCTCATATTTAGAAGCCAAATGAAAGGTATTGGAAGTTTCTCTTTCGATCATTTATAACTCCCCCTCAAAGTGTCTAATTTCTCTTAAATTATCGGCCCATTCTGGCAGAATGTCCACTTATTAGTTTAACATACCGAACATATTTTCGCCACTTTTGCTGTTTCGGACTTCAACTGATCTTAATCTTTTGTTCTTAATTCCGATGTTACATTTTATAACATGTAATGTAAGGAAATTAGAGTTTTTTTCTCTTTTTAGCATTCAAATACTTGTCAGCTTCCTATTTCTTACTATATAATTGTTCAATATGCAAAACTAGGAGGTATTTTATGAAAAGGAAACACTTTTTACTTTCTTTCTTTGTGATGATGGTAACTCTGCTAACATTCATTAGTGGCACTTCAGCACATGCAGAAGGAAAGAAATATACAATCGGAACGGATTTAACATTCGCCCCTTTTGAATTCCAAGACTCAAAAGGAAAATACATTGGTATTGACGTTGATTTATTAGATGCGATTGCCAAAGATCAAGGTTTTGAAGTGGATTTAAAACCATTAGGCTTCGATAGTGCAGTCCAAGCGATTCAATCTAAACAAATTGATGGCATGATTGCTGGAATGAGTATTACGGATGAGCGAAAAAAATCCTTTGATTTTTCAGATCCATACTTCGATAGCGGTTTACAATTAGCGGTTAAAAAAGGAAATGACAAAATTAAATCATATGATGACTTAAAAGGCAAAACGGTTGCGGCTAAAGTTGGAACTGAAAGTGCCAATTTCCTTGAAAAAAATAAAGAGAAATATGACTACACCATCAAAAATTTTGACGATGCAACGGGTCTTTATAAAGCCTTAGAAAACGGCGAAGCGGATGCAATCGTTGATGATTATCCTGTATTGGGCTACGCAGTTAAAAATGGTCAAAAATTACAATTAGTTGGCGATAAAGAAACAGGCAGTTCTTATGGTTTCGCAGTGAAAAAAGGCCAAAACCCTGAATTAATCAAAAAGTTCAACGCTGGTTTGAAAAATCTTAAAGACAATGGTACTTATGATAAAATTTTAAACAACTACTTAGCGACAGGCGATGAAACAAATACACAAGACGCTGGCGAACAGATGAAAAAAATCACTCCTAAAAAAGAGAAATATGTGATTGCTAGCGATTCTACATTTGCTCCGTTTGAGTTCCAAAATGCTCAAGGCGATTATGTCGGAATTGATGTTGATTTAGTCAAACGTGCAGCTGAATTGCAAGGTTTTACTGTTGAATTTAAATTTATTGGTTTTAGTTCTGCTGTCCAAGCTGTTGAATCTGGTCAAGCAGATGGGATGGTTGCAGGCATGACGATTACGGATGATCGTAAAAAAGCCTTCGACTTCTCTGTTCCTTACTTTGATAGCGGCATTCAAATTGCGGTCAAAAAAGGCAATGACAAAATTAAATCGTATGATGATTTAAAAAGCAAAAAAGTCGGCGTAAAAATTGGTACTGAAAGTGCTGATTTCTTAGAAAAAAATAAAAAGAAATATGATTACTCAATTAAGTATTTAGACACAACTGATGCATTATACAGTGCGTTAGAAATTGGCGAAGTTGATGCCATGATGGATGATTATCCTGTCATTGGCTATGGGGTTGCGCAAAATCAACCACTAGCGACACCAATTCCTCGTGAAAAAGGTGGTTCTTACGGTTTTGCTGTCAAAAAAGGGCAAAATCCTGAACTACTTGAAATGTTTAACGAAGGCTTAAAAGAAATGAAACGTACAGGTGAATACGATAAAATTATCGGTACTTACGTGAAAGATGGCAGCGAAACCAAAGAAGAAACAGCTGACGAATCTACATTTGTTGGCTTCATGCAAAACAACTGGAAACAATTGTTACACGGTTTATGGATGACGATTCTATTAACGTTGATTTCCTTCGTACTTGCTTTAATTGTCGGCGTTATTTTCGGATTATTCAGCGTTTCACCAATCAAAGCATTACGTGTACTTTCAACCATTTATGTTGATTTAATTCGTGGAATTCCTTTAATGGTCTTAGCGTTCTTCATCTATTTCGGATTACCTGGTGTGCTTGGCTTTAATATCCCGGTCTTCATTGCTGGGATTATCACATTAACTTTAAATGCCAGTGCCTATATTTCTGAAATTGTGCGCGGCGGAATCAAAGCTGTTCCAGTTGGCCAAATGGAAGCTTCAAGAAGTTTAGGTCTTTCCTATAATCGGACAATGCAAAAAATTATTTTACCACAAGCGATTCGCATTATGATTCCTTCATTCATTAACCAATTTGTTATTTCATTGAAAGATACAACTATCCTTTCAGCAATTGGCTTAATCGAACTACTACAAACAGGAAAAATTATTGTTGCTCGGACATTACAAAGTACAATGGTTTACTTCGTTATTGCGTTAATCTACTTAATTTTAATTACTAGCTTAACTAAATTAGCGAAAAACCTTGAAAAGAAGGTGAACTAATATGACTGAAAAAATCTTAGTTGAACATTTAGTAAAAAAATATGGTGACAACACGGTCTTAAACGACATTAATGTTTCTATTAACGAAGGCGACGTAGTCTGCGTCATCGGTCCTTCTGGTTCTGGTAAAAGTACTTTTTTACGTTGCTTGAATCAATTAGAAGAAGCTTCTAGCGGAGACATTATTATTGATGGTGCGAACTTGACAGATAAAAATACGGACATCAACCAAGTCCGTCAACATATCGGCATGGTTTTCCAACATTTCAATTTGTTTCCACATTTATCTATTTTAGAAAATATTGTTTTAGCACCAACCGATTTAGGTCGCTTGTCAAAAGACGAAGCGGAGAAAAAAGCGTTAGAACTTTTAGAACGTGTTGGATTGGCAGATAAAAAAGATGCCTATCCAGATTCTTTATCTGGTGGTCAAAAACAACGTGTCGCAATTGCACGTGCGTTAGCGATGAATCCTGATATTATGCTTTTCGATGAGCCAACATCAGCTCTTGATCCAGAAATGGTTGGCGATGTTCTTGGTGTAATGAAAGATTTAGCAAAACAAGGAATGACAATGGTCATAGTTACTCACGAAATGGGCTTTGCAAAAGAAGTGGCTAACCGAGTAATGTTCATTGATGGCGGTAACTTCCTAGAAGATGGTTCGCCAGAGCAAGTCTTTGAAAATCCTCAAAACCCTCGAACAAAAGATTTCTTAGATAAAGTATTAAATATTTAAACAAAAGCACTTGGCGCGCGCTAGCGCCCAAGTGCTTTATTTTATGGTTAAATTGTTTCCGTGACAGAGACAGATTGAACGTGCCCTTTTTCTTTTAAGAGATGGTGCAAGTTGGAATGCCAGAAATCTTCTTTGCCTACATAAGAAATCTTTGCTGTCACTGCCTCTTGTTCGGATTCCAAAGTCAATTCTACTAAGCGCTCCCCTTTTTCTAAAGAAGCTTGAAGTTGTTCATGCAGGCGGCTTTCTTTAATCATGGGTTCCTTCATTTTTACGATAAGCTGCAATCGTTTTAAAGGAGTTTTTCGTTTAAAATGGGCCAGAGCTAATACTAGCAAAGTCGCCACGAGATTGATAAACGCAATGGTTAAAAAGCCCATCCCAATGACTAAACCAATAATAGTAACATTCCACATCATTACTGCTGTCGTTAACCCAGAGACTTTCCTTTCTCTAAAAACGATAATCCCCGCACCGAGAAAGCCTACCCCACTAATCACTTGGGCGCCATATCGTGTAATATCCATAGAAATAATGGACGCCAAGGCGCTATTTTGTTTCACCACATCAACTAAAATATCCACCGATTGAATCTGTAAAATGGAAATCGTACAGGAGGCCAAACATAAAATGGCATTACTACTAATACCGAAGCCTTTTCTTTTAATACTTCTTTCTAACCCAATCAAAGCTCCAAAAACCACGGCTAGAGCCATCCGAATGACAACGTCTGTGAGAGAAAGTTCAATCATTTTTAAAGAATTCATCGCTTTCTCTCCTTTCTTGCAAGTGACTATTTGGCTTATTTTGTATTAACTAATAAACGCAAGCCATTAAAAATGACCACTAAGGTACTTCCTTCATGAATAAGTACGCTAAATGCGATATTCGCAATACCTAAAAAGTTCAAGATAATTAACGTTGCTACCACTAACATTGAAAAAACAATATTTTGCTGCACAATTTTATTCAAGCGTTTTGAGACACGGTGAGCATAGCCTAATTTAGAAAGATCATTTTTCATCACTACCACGTCTGCAACATCGATAGCAATGTCTGTACCATCCCCCATTGCCACTCCGATATCAGCATTCACTAAAGCCGGTGCATCATTAATGCCATCACCAACCATCCCTGTCATTCCTACTTCGCGTTTTAATTGATCAACAATCGCTGATTTTTCCTCAGGCAAAACATTAGCATAAACTTGGTCCACGCCTACTAAGCGGCCAACTGCTTCACCCGTAAGTTTTGCATCTCCTGTAATCATTGTTGTTTCAATATTCTGTGACTTGAAATAGTGAATGGCGTTCATTGCTTCTTCATTAGGAACATCCATCAATGCCACTAAACCAATCACTTGTTCATTTTCGGCAAAGTACACTACCGTTTTGCCTTCACTCGCTAATTTCGTTGTTTGCTTCTCAATGATTGTTGGCACTTGTTCGAAACTAGATGGTTTACCAATTCTAAAAGTTGTGTCTGCAATGGTCGTTACTAAACCCACCCCAACAATATTTTCTACTTCTAAATTTAAAGCCGTTGTTTCTGCTTCAAAGCGATTAACAATCGCCGTCGCCAATGGATGATTGGATTTTTTCTCCATATTTGTTAAAACAGCTACTAATTCGTCTTGGCGATCTTCTAAGCCATCAATAAAAAGATAATCTGTTACCTCTGGTTTGCCTTTTGTTAGCGTGCCTGTTTTATCAAAAGCGAGTGCTTTCACTTCAGCTAAATTTGATAAGAATGAGCCACCTTTAAACAAAACGCCTTGTTTCGCTAAATTGGAAATTCCTGATAAAGTTGCCGGAACGGCACTCGCTGCTAGTGCACAAGGTGAGGCAGCAATTAAGAAGACCAAGCCTCTGTAAAAACTTTCAGCCCAAGTCAATTGGAAAAGTAATGCGCCACCTAAAACAATTAGTGGAAAAACTGCTAAAACTAGTGTGACATATTTTGGTTCAAATCGTTTAATTTTGCTTGCAATTTCTGATTGATTTTCTTGTGATTGGTTCACGAGCTGTACGATTTTTGCAAAAACTGTTTCTGAACTATCTTTCGTTACTTCAACAACAATTGTGCCTGAACCGTTCATAGTACTACCAAAAACTGGGTCCCCACTATTTTTTTCTTTGGGAATACTTTCCCCATTAATAGATGATTCATCCACAGCGGTACTTCCTTCAATCACGACGCCATCTGTCGGAATTTGCGCACCATTGAGGACTTGCACGCGGTCACCAATCTTCAATTGTTCAACTGACACAGTTTGAATTGAGCCGTCGTCTGTTATCAAGCGAGCTTCTGTTGGATTTAAATTTAATAGTTTTGTAATTTCACGTTGGCTTTTGCCTTGGGCATAATCTTCAAGGAAATGCGCCGCCGCAAAAATCAAAATCAACAATGCTGATTCTTCAAAACTTCCCATTAATGCTGAACCAACTGCAGCTAAGGTCATTAACAAATGAATATTAGGTGAAAACTTTCGATTGTTTTTCGTATCCCGATACGTATCTCCAAAGCCTTCCCCAATAATATGATAACCAGCTAAAATAGCAGCTAACGAGAAAAGAATATTTTTCACTAAGAGCATGTTCCCTAAAAATAAACCGATAAAGAAAAGAGCCAATCCTGTAAAAAAGAGAATAACTGGAACGTTTTTACCTTTTTCTTCATGTGTGTGTGCACCTGTTTGTTTTGACATTGTTATGCGCCTCCTCATTAATGTTTTTCTATTCATATGAATGTATATTCATATTATAAAACACTTGGGTGGTTTTGTAAAGACTTAAACACAAAGACAAGCGATGATTCTATTCGATAGGATCACCGCTTGTCTTTGTTGATTCTTTTTGTTGTTGATATTTTTCTTCTTGAATAGTCAATAATGATTGCGTTAAATTGACCCAATCAATCGAACGAGGTGGATCCAGCCAAACCATAACTTTACTCTGTTCTTCTTGATACAAGTTATTTAAATTGGTAATCACCACATCTGGTAAGGTATCTGATAACGGGTCAATAATTTCTACATTTAAATTCACATAGACGGATAAATTTTTTTTGATGAATTGGTTATACTCTTTTCCATAAGAAAAATCAATTAGGACCTTGGCTGGCTCTGCAATTAAATGAACCGGAACATGATTAATTAGCAACAATAGATAGTTAAAAAACAAACAGTGATTGGCTTTCGCAATTTTTTTATGTTTTGCTGTTAACCAACGAATATATTCAATTAAATAAAAATAAAATTCCGGATATGTTTGCTTAAAAAACTGTAAATCCATTTCAAAATCGTCAAACATATTAATCGGAAAGTAAATAACATTGAAATGAATAATTGCTAACCCTTCTTCTAGAGTATTCCTTGTTGACTCCTCTAAACAATTAAATGTTTTTTCAAAACTTCCAATGAAAACACGAGTTAGGCTTTCAATCGTAGGATCTTCATGAATGACATATTTTTTCTCTAGTTTGCCATGCAAATACAAGAAAAAAACAATCGTATACGTTAATGATTTTGAGGACAATGCCCATGCCACTTGCGATTTTTTTATTAATTTTTCTGAAAATGTATTTAGTGCACGTGTATCGATCCCTTCCACCGCACGTCCTTCGTTGTTAATCATAATAGCTAAATAATGGAAAAAATTGCGTCGCTCATAGGTGGTGAAAGTATAGTTTAACTCAACAGACTGTAATACACGTTTCGCTTCATTATAGACTTTTACCGAATATAGTTCGGAAATTGGTTGATTGGAAAGCGTGAACAATTTATACAAAAAAAATGAAATTGCTTTTTGATTGCCGACAATTTCCCGTTTACTAAAATAGATCTGATACTCCTTTAAGGCTTTTTTTAGCCGCTGTAAGGTACTATACGCCACAGAGGTGCTGACATGATTACATTCAGCAAACTTTGTCAAACTATAATTTCCTCTAAAGTAAGACAACACTAATTTAAAAGAGAGCGATTCTGTTAAGTATTTCGTGAGCAAAAGTTTACTTGAATAGTTTCCATCAATTTCAAGTGTAACATCTACATCAGAAACGACTAAAGTTAAGCTGTCGCTTAACTTTAGATTGTCAATATCTGCTTTTAATTTTTCTAATGTTTTTTTGACTAAAAAATTCGACATTGATAATTCTTCGCGAAGTGCAATAAAAGTACCTGATAGCGTGGGACTTTCTTCTAAATGCCTTAGCAAGGAATAACTTCGTTGATCTTCTTTATTTAAAAAAATTTCATAATTCATCATTTATCAGTTCTTTCTCCCATAAATAGCCGTTCCTACTAATTCCCGTATGAAATTCAAGTAAAAAGTGTTTTGCCCCTCCGTTCCAGCACCGCCTGTGCTATTTGGTACAATGGTGATATGGCTAGCATCAAATAATTCATCCGTGAAAAATACTTGATGCTGACTTTTCTTGGAAGAAGGCCTTTCTTCATTTGTTTTTGGATTATTGGTTTTCACTTCTTTTTTACTAACGTCTTCGTTACTTTCTTCCGCTTGCGTTTCGCTAGTAATGGTACTTTCATTTGTTTCTTCCATTTTTTCTGGTGTGCCAGTATTCTCAATCGGATAAATTTCTTCTGTTGGATTGGTCGGATTATAAATTGGATTCCGTTCTTCTGCTGCTTGCACATTGGTTACTTGAAAAAACGAGAGTAACAATGTACTCCATAATAGTAAATGTTTGTATTTATCCATTTTTCTCACATATATTGCCAAATACTTTAGCTACATAACAAAACAAAAAATATAACTAGTAAAGTGGTATCAGACGATATTTAACAATACTCCTTCTTATTATTTCTTTTTTTGAGTTAGGTTTGTTGAATAAACTGCATGTTTGATAAGTAAAAACAAACAAAAACGTTGCCGATAATCAAATCAAAAATTAACTACTCTTTATATTTCTCTTTCGTTTTGTTCCTGTTTCTTTTTTCGCCAAATCAACCAGGCAATGATTAAAATCACTATCAATAATAGTAGTAAGCCAATCAGCAAATATAAATTTGAATGATTTTCTTTTAAGGTCACATCTTTTTCATTTAATTCTTTGGCAACTTCACCATTAATTGTAAAGTCTTTTTCAAATTGCCATTGATTTCTAAAAGATATCGATTCATTGTTTATTGATTTTTTAAATGAGCCTGCAGCATCTTTATTCCCAACAACGGTCATAGACAAATGGTAATCTCCTGGCTTAAGCGGTTGCCCTTTTAGCGCAATGGGAACAGAAAAATTGGTATTTGGTGCAATTTGCATGTTTGCTTTTTCCTCTTTATATAAAACTTCTTCATGCCCCTTTTTGGTAATCTCTGCCGAAAAGGCAACTTGGTTAATATATGTTTTTTGATCATTTTGTAGATTGACTAAAATCACATTTCTAGCATTAATCTGTCCTGGTGAGACTTTTTTCAAAAGTAAATTCGGCTCAACCTTTTTTTTATTTTGTTGCATCAATAATGCAACGACATACGAATATTCATTTTTAATGGATAACCCCTGACTCTTATCGTCTTGGCGTTTACCTTCATCCGACGTTTCTTCTTTAAAAGTGATACCACTAGCTAACACTCCATCAAAGGGTGTATTAGGCATTTTGACGTTAATAGAAACCGTTTGTTCACTTTTCGGTTTTAAACGAACTGAGCTAGGATATTGAACATAGTCTTTTATATCAAACGCTAAACTTTGATCTTTTTCCCCCTTATTTTCACCATACTCCACGATTACATTTGAATTGGTAATGGCACTATTGATGGAAATACCTACCTTTACTTCTTTATCTGTATCATTGCGTAAGTTCACTTTCAACTCAGTTTCTTCATTTGGTTCTAGTAATAAATCAAAGTAAGTTTTTTCTTTATCTACTTGTTTTTCTGATGGAATAGGCGTAACCGCAAAATTAAATTCACTGGCAAAACCATTGCTAGGTACTAACGCTAAAAGAATTAGTAGTATCGGAAAAAAAAGAAATCGTTGTTTTTTTCTGTTCAAATTATTTACTCCTTTTCTATATGTAGTGAATAGCAGGTAACCATGTTCCCCGCTATTCTTCTTTTTAAAATTCGTTTAATTTCCTGGAGCGTCTGTCAACGTCCATGTTAATTTTGTGGCGTATTTTTCAGCGTATTTGGTTGTAGAACCTGGAACAGTTAACTCAATACTTTTAGCGGCTGTAGTTGCATCGGTTCCCCAATCAAATAAATAAGTTCCTGCACCGTTTCCTTTCGCTGCACTCATTACATCTGATTGACTACCATCTGAGTTCAACGTGATTGTGGCTGGGCCTGTTGGTTTGCCTGAATCTGAAGCAGTCACTACATTTCCGTTTTTAAACGTGATAGCTGCCCCAGTCAATTCTTTACCAGAAGTTGATTTAAATTGTCCTTCTTGTTTCACTTTTAATGACCAGCCAGCTTCGGTTCCACGATTATCTGTTACTTGGACATAGTTAGGCCCTTCTTTGACTTCATCGGTTGCGCCTACCGTCTTGTATTTTTGGGTAGCAGCAAAATAAGTCTGATCCTTCGACGTGATTTTTTGAACACCGAAGTCTAGACTTGACGCATAATCAATTGACAACGGACCGTTTGTTCCTGGATTAGGACCTTCAGGATCTGTTGGGTCAATAGGATCAACTGGATTAGTTGGATCCGTTGGGTCAACCGGATTAGTTGGCTCTTCACTTGGTGTAAATTCTACGATACCATTAGATGTATAACTACCGCCATCTTCTGCAAAGGCTTGAGAAGTCATGCCTAAGCTCCCTAAAATAAATGTGGATAAACATACTGTTGTTACTTTTTTCATTTTCTTTTCTCCATTCTTTTCTTTAATTTCCTGGTACGTCTTCTAACGCCCAAGATAAACGAGCTTTAAATGTTCCAACTCTTTGATAAGCTACAGGAACATTGATTTGAATTCCTTGTTGTTTTGATTCATCAAGTAATGCTGTTAAATCTGTTTCACCTTTCTGATTACTTTCTAAAAGCGTAATTGCCTCATTTGTAATCTGAGAGCTTCCAGCAGTTGAAACGAAAGAAAAAACATCTGGCATTACAATTGAATCATTTGTTAACGGTTGCGTTTGCTTTAGTTGCAAGCGCCAATTATTTGCGTTACGTTCATCCACGACTTTGAGTCCTTCGGTGGGATGCCCAAGTTTAATTAGTGGTTGATTACGTATCTTTTCCGTACCAAAAGTAATCTGTTTTGGTGTCTCTTTAAAATATAGTTCCCCTAAACGATAGTAAAAATAAATATCTTTTGTTTCCTCTGTCATTGTTCCTTCCGCATTGCCCGAGTCTTTTGTAAAAACATAGCCAGAAATATCTAGGGGTTTTTCTTGATAGGGTGCACCAATTTTCCCTGTTACACTTTTAGGTGGAGCAATATCTTTACCTTCCGCGTCTTTATAAAAAACGGTTACTGTTTTTTCTGTTGGTTTAGGAATAGTAATCGTTACATTATTTGACTTTTGCAGTAAGGTTCCTTCTTCATAATAGTCAAAGTTCATAGTTAAAACTTTTTCGGGCGTATTATCTTGAAGGGTTGTTTTTAATTCAATCATCATGTCCTTCTTTAAAACTAGGTAGTCATTTAAAGCAATTGTTAAGTGATTCCCTGTTTGTGTCAGATCTTTGGCTGCTACCTTTTTACCATCAATCGTTAATGAATTTTCTTCATATGCTAATTCATCAGGTAAGTCAATGCTTACTTGCGGTTGACGATCTTCGATAAAGTCATTGTCAATATTCAACGTATTCCGTAGTATCACCTGATCATTTTTCACTGCTTCAACAGCTGAGCTAAACTCCTGACCGTTCACGCTAAGGGCTGCTTGTGACGTAACGTTGGTAGGAATTTGTGTCATTGCTAAAGCATTCTCTTGGTATTTGCCACCTGTGGATGATGTAAAGCCCCAATAAACTGTTGTTGCGCCAAATTGTGCATTTAAATCTGAAACTACATACGTATTCGTGCCCACACCTTCTAAATCATATGTTAATGCTTTGGCTGCGGCATTCCAATGAACAGTCAACATGCGCCAGGTTCCATTAGATAGATAGGTTGGCGCAACAGTGACGCCTGAATGCTCCCCTGTATAGTTGTTGTTATTAGCTTTCGGAGTGACAAAAGCTAAATGTCCATTTCCCTTATCTTGTGAAATTTCTCGGTCCATTCGGTTGGAACTACCAGTATTTTTATAGGTATCAAACTCAATCGATAAGGCATTTCTAACATAGGGTTGCCCCGCTTTCGTGGAGTATGCGCCGATTCCCATCCCAGGTGAACCAATGACTTCTTGAGGCGTTGTGGACATTCTAGGATCATTCGTTAAGGTAAAGGTCATACCATCACCAGCATTTGCATACTCGTTTCCTAAATACAAATAACTTTTAAAGGTAAAATCCGACAATAAACTGATTGGTTTTTTTGACCAAATAGCTCCTTTTTGTGATTTAACAGCTGGGTTTAGTTGTAATAACTTCCCACCTTCTAAAATACTTGTTGCATTTCCAATTGGCTCTTGAAATACCTTGTCGATTGGAATGATATTAGGATCATCAGGCAATGAAGTAGCGTATGGCGCAGCCAACATGCGCGGCTGTGGTTCAACTATCGCCGATTCCGTTGCACTGTTATCGTCATCCTTTTGTTGTTTGCTAGGTTCTAAAGTAGCCGTTGATTGGTCTGTTTCTGCTGGATGATTATCGGTTGTTGTTGTCGTTTCTAGGGAAGGTTCTTGCTCTAATGTTTCCGAGTGAGAAGGAGCGCTAGTTGCCTGATCATTGGCCGATTCCTCCACTATTTCCCGATTGACTTCGTTGATATTTGTCGAAGGATTACTAATCGCTTCGCTAGTAATAGGCGCAAGGAGTAGTAAGAATAAACTACTTGCCAAAAAGACTAGGCTTTGTTTGTTTCGCATCTCTCTTCACCTCTACTTTTTAAATTCCTGGTACATCCGTCAACGTCCACAATAATTTTGTTTGATATTTCACGGCATCTTTAGGGGTTGACCCTGGTACTGATAGCGCAACATCTTTTGTAACATTAACATTGTGTACCGTATTGGTTTCATCGCGTTCTGCAACCACTTCTACTTTTCCCCAATAAGTAGCCCAAGTTCCTGCACCGGTTCCTTGCTTCGCAGCTGCCACCAGCGATGCGGTCCCTGGAACAAGGGCAATCTTATTTGTTGCCTCTGGTTTCACAACATTTTGCGCATTACTATTAACAGTCGGGTTAGCTAAAGAAATTTGCGCACCTGTCAACTGACTATTTAAAGTCGCCTTTGTTGCTTTAAATTGCTCCTTTTGCGTAACCGTTAAAGACCAACCACTATTGGTTCCTCTATTATCAGAAATTTGCACAAAATTTGGTGTATCTTTTTGATTTTCTTGATATTGCTGTGCTCTTGCAAAATATACTTGGTCTTTATTCGAAATACGATTTTTCCCAAAGTCAAAACTTGAAGCATAATCAATAGATAGCGGTCCTTGGGTACCAGGATTGGGACCTTCTGGGTCTGTTGGATCAATTGGTTTGACTGGCTTTTCTGGATCGGGATTTTCTGGATCAACTGGCTCTGTCGGATCTACGTTCGGAATAAATTCTACTAAACCATTCGAACGATACTCTTTTGGCTCTTCTGCCTTCGCTTGTAAGGACCAACCAGCAACTGCAAATGTACTGCATAGAACGATTCCTGTGAATTGTTTTTTCATTGCTTTTCTCCTTTATTTAATTATTAGCGGGAGTATCTTCTAATGCCCAAACTAACTTCGTTGAATATTGTTGTGCAAGCTTTACAGATTTTCCGGGAACGAATAGTTGGACAGCTTCTTTATTTGTTGCTTCATTTGAACCAAAGCGATAAACCCAAGTCCCAACACCTGTTTCTTTTTTAGCGTTCATCGCTAGATTATTATTTACACCAGGTGTTAAGGAAATAGTACTACTGACTTCAGTAGGTTTATATTTTTCATCCACCATTGAGGCAGCTTCTGCCTTTGTAAACGTTAATTGAGCGCCGACTAGTTCCTCTCCAGTAGCTGTTTTAAATTGTTCAGGTTGGGAAAGCGTTAGTTTCCATCCTGCTAACGTTCCTCTTTTATCAGTTACTTGTACATAGGTTGGTTTTTTTGAACCATCTTTCATTTCATCTGGCGCAGCATAATACGTTTGATCTGCCGTAGAAATCTTTTGTGTGCCAAATTTAAATTTTGAACCATAATCAATTGATAAGGCACCACCCGTTCCTGGCCCTGGAGGATCAATTGGGTCTACTGGATCAGTAGGATCGGGATTTTCTGGATCAACAGGCGGTGTGATTTCGTTATCGCCTGCTTCAAAAGTAATTGTGCCTTCCGTATTGTATTCTTTCGGAAAAGTTTCTGCTGCTGATGCGTTTATTGCTTGAAACCCTACGCCTAAAAGTATGGTTGCCGATGTAAGTAAAATAGTTTTTTTCATTAAATAAGCTCCTTCTCTCGTTTCATTTTATTAATTAAATAAATGACTACCCCCAACAAACTAACTCCTATCAAGGAATACAGCGGATTTTCAGACGCGCCTGTTTTAGGTAAAACTGCTTGTCCAGAAGCAGCTAAATTGTTTCTTCCCTGTTCTTCTGATTGTTGGGTATACGCTACGTCATTTGACTCTTTTTCATTCTCATAAACGTAGGTGCCATAGAAGCTCGCTTGACCATTTGATTCATAATTATTTTCTTCAGCCATAACGCTTTTTGTTTGCAACCCAATGATCAATAGCCCTAAACATACCAAACTAAACCCTCTTATGATTTTCATCTGAATTCCTCCTTCCCCATTTTCAACATTGACTGGCCCAGCCAATAAACATTATATAAAAGAAATATTTATTAGATTTTTTTATTTTTTTCAAACGCTTTTAAAAAATAAAATGGTTTTAGCTAAGAAAGCTTTAAAATCAACACTTTTAAAGACAAAAAAAATAAACAAAAAAAACTTCAAAAAATAATTTTCGAAGTTTTTTTGTTTATTTTTTTTATTATTTTTATACTTCAACCGCTTCTAACAAAGCCAAACGTTCAGCAACTTCTGCTTCTGTTAAATTATGTTTTTTTACATAACGGTTGGCAGGATGCTGGCTACACTCTAATGAGCAGCCACCTAAATGTTTATGTTCATTTTCTTCTGAAGTTAAGATTTGACGATTACATTCTGGGTTTGCACAGTTAATGTAGCGTTCGCAAGGTGTTCCATCAAACCAATCTTTCCCAATAACTTTTTTATCAACGTGATTAATTTCGACACTGATTCGGTCATCAAAGACATACATTTTGCCGTCCCAAAGTTCGCCACGTGTTTCTGGATTTTTTCCATAGTTGGCGATACCACCATGCAATTGAGCAACATCTTCAAATCCTTCTTTTAATAACCAGCCAGAAAATTTTTCACAGCGAATCCCGCCAGTACAATAGGTAACAATTTTTTTATCCATAAATTGTTCTTTGTTCTCGCGAATCCATTCTGGTAATTCACGGAAGCTACGGATATCTGGGCGCACGGCACCACGGAAATGGCCTAAATCATATTCATAATCGTTACGAGCATCGATTACAACAGTGTCTTCGTCTAATAAGGCTTCTTTAAATTCTGCAGGTTCCAAATATTTCCCCGTCGTTTCCAATGGATCAACGTCTTCTTCTAAGTTCAACGCCACTAATTCAGAACGTGGGCGAACAAACATTTTGCGGAACGCCATTTCTTCTGCTGGATCAATTTTAAAGAATGTATCCTTAAAGCGCTCATCTGCTTGCATTGCTTCCATATACTTTTCTGTTTCTTCGACAGTACCAGATAACGTTCCGTTAATCCCTTCTGTCGCTACTAAAATACGGCCTTTTAAATTTAATGATTTGCAAAAAGCTAGATGCTCTTTCGCAAAAGCTTCTGGATCTTCAATTGTTGTATATTTGTAATAAAGTAATACTTGGTATTTCATCTTGTTTTCCCCTTTTGTATAAAGTCATTCTATCCCATTATACGGTGAATAAAAAAGGGAAAGCGATTATTTTGCTTGTGTATTTACACACAATAAAAAAAGTAGCTCGTTGTTGCGTAATAATTATTACGCAACAACGAGCTACTTCTATATACTACTCCTTTTCAGAAGTCGCAGCGAGTTGTTCTTGCAACTCACCTAAAAGTTCAATTTGAATATTTTGGATTTTTACCAAATTTTCTAGTTGATTATTGATAATATAATCCATTTTCTCATGTAATAAATTAATTTCTACTTCTGCTTTTAAGTTAATTTTATAATCATTATTCGCTTGTTCTCTGTCACGGGCTTCTTGTCTGTTTTGACTCATCATAATAATCGGTGCTTGGATAGCTGCTAAACAAGATAAGGCGAGATTTAGCAAAATATAAGGATATTTGTCAAATGGTTGTCCCAATAAAGTGGTAGAGTTAATCACAATCCAAGCAATCAACACGAAGCAAAAGAAGCCAATAAACACCCAGCTACCGCCAAATTTAGCAATGGTATCCGCTGCTCGTTGGCCAAAGGTTAATTTCTTTTCCATCTTTTCATTCATATTATTGGAAATCAGCTTATCTTCTTTGATATGTTGAACCACCAACTCATTCAGTTGTTGGATTTTTTCAGAATCATTTGCGACTAATTGTTTCATGTAATCCAAACGATAATTAAGTAACTCCGCCAATGTAATCATCGATTCAGCTGTCAATTGTGGATTGTTTTGGAGAATAAAAGCTTGCGTTTCCTGTTCTATATCTTGAAGATAAATGTTTTTTTTCGTTGATTCACCAATAACAACTTGTTTATTTTTTGATTGCTTCATCTTCGTCACTCCCTTTGATTGTTCTTCCCTTTATTTTAATATAAAGTCTCTCAGAAGAAACCTAAAAAGGCTTTGGAGTGATCGTTGTTGCTTCTGCTTTAAAATTTAACAGTTAAATTGGTTACATCATGGAACAACGAACCAATTAATTCTTTGTATTTCGCTGGATTCACACAATTAGTTAGCAATATGACCCCGGTTTTCATATCTTTTGAAAATAAAGCTAGGGCTTGTTGACCCGCTTCAACGCCGTGTAAGCGTAAATAATTATCATGAACATAGATGCCCCCATGATAAGAACTTTGCTGAGAAGACGTCCATAATTTTTGCAAAAGTGCGGTGGAAACTAAATGTCCACTCGTTAATTGATGTAAGTACCAATACAAATCACCTGTCGTCATATCCACATTACCAGTCCCAAATTCATGGGCAAAACTAGCTGCGGGAATTGAGAGCACTTGATTATACGAATTGTCTTCTGTCCATTTATAGCTTGTTGAATTATTGGGTTGTTCCAATAAGGTTTCAAAGAAGCCAAAATTCTTTAAACCAGCTGTTTTATGATAAAAATTATTAAATAATTCTTGATAGGTACGTTGATACATTTTCTCTAACATTCCTGCTAAAAGGACAAAATTTACTGGGGAATAATTGTATTTTCCTTTATTGACTTGAATGGTATTTTGTTTAACAAATTGAATAATTTCTTCATCCGTAACGATATTATTAGGTATTGCTGATAACTTCAAACCGCTTGTCATATTCAACATATCGCTAATCGTAATATCTCCAGCACCTTGAACTTGCGGATAAAACGTAGCGAGTTTTGTATCTAATGTAAGTTTACCTTCTTCAATCGCTTTTAAGATCAAAGTTGTGGTAAAAGATTTTTGAATTGAGCCAATCTGAAACCTTGTGTTTGGCGTGTTGGCTTGTTGCTTTTCAAAATTGGCAAAGCCATATCCTTTATTTACTAAAACCTGATCATCTTTAATGATCAAAGCCGAACCAATATAATTTGTTTCTTGAATTTTTTGATCAAGTTCGCCACTATCTGGTGCAACTATTTCTTTCGTTAAATTCGCATAATTATCACTTCGGCGATCTTCTTCCAAGACCACTTTCGATTCTTGACTAACTTGTGAATCTCTAGTGAAAAAGAACGTTTTTATTAAATAACCACTACCACCAATCACCACCAACAAACATACTATAAAAAGCCAATTCACTCCTCCATGTCTTTTCTTTGCATGTCGCTTACGCATACCGCTTACCTCCGCCTATTCTATTAACAGCATTATCATACGCTATATTTTCATGAAAATTACAGATTTTAGTAAAATTTATAAAACTTTCAACTTTTATAAAAAACAGCTTGGCACCAGAATCTAGATTGATTCTGGTGCCAAGCTGTTTTTTATTTACTTTCTTGCCCCATCACAGCAAAGTAATTATCATCGTTATCTGCAAAATTAAAAACTAAGCCTGTTGGCAATTGAACCATTTCACCGACAGTAACGCCAGCCTCTTGCATTTTTTTATAGAGACCAATGATATCATCGCTAGCAAACATTAGAGAAGGGGTATTCCCCGCCACTTCTGGTGAATGTTTTTGAATAAAGGCCAAATCATATAAAACAATAATCGTCTCTGCTGATTCACTTGGCGCAATCTCTACCACCAATGTGCCGTCAACTTCCTCTCTTTCCTTTTCAACAAAGCCAAACGTTTGCCAAAATTGACTAGATTCCTCAACATTATTCACATATAACATAATCTTTACTTGGTTTGAAAACATTCCTTCACGTCCTTTTGAATTTAGTTAACAACTTATTATATACGTTCTTTTAAATAATTACTGCACTTTCGCTTAAAATCAAAAAAAGTGTTTGAGCAAGACATTGCTCAAACACTTTTCGTTTTATTGATTTAGATATTTGCATCTAAGACAACGTCGCGATCATTTAAGACATCACGATCTAATTCATGAATACGAGCACTTGTTAACACACCTGCAACCATACTATCGTTAACGTTAACAGCTGTCCGCGCCATGTCAATAAGTGGTTCAACCGAAATTACTAAACCAACAATTGCAACTGGCAAGTTCATTGCGCCTAAAACGATTAGAGAAGCAAAGGTTGCTCCGCCGCCGACACCGGCTACGCCAAATGAACTGATTGTGACAACTGCTACTAACATTAAAATAAATTGTAAACTAAAGACATCAATTCCAACAGTTGGTGCAACGATGGTTGCTAACATAGCTGGATAAACGCCGGCACAACCATTTTGTCCAATAGATAAACCGAAACTACCAGCAAAGTTTGCTGTGGCATCATCAACACCTAATGCTTTGGTTTGTGTTTCAATATTTAATGGTAAAGCTCCTGCACTTGAACGAGAAGTAAAAGCAAAGCTCAAGACTGGAAAAACTTTTTTTAGATACGTAACTGGATTGACTTTTAAAGTAATTAAAATCAACATGTGAATGGCAAAAACAATAATTAAGGCCACATACGATGCCAACACAAATTTACCTAAGTTAATAATCGCAACAAAATCACTTGTTGCTACAACATTAATCATTAACGCTAACACGCCATAAGGGGTCAAGCGTAAAACTAAGGTAACAATTCGCATGGTAATTTTATATAAACTATCAATTAAATTTGCAAAAAATTCAGCTTCTTTTGGCGCTTTACGACGAACGCCTAAATAAGCGACACCAACAAACGCAGCAAAGATTACCACCCCAATGGTACTCATTGGTCGTGTTCCCGCAAAGTCAGCAAAGACATTTTTAGGAATGAATGAAACAATTTGTTGGGGAATCGTCAAATCTTGAATCGCATCTTGACGCGTCGCTAACTCGGCAATTCTTGACGTTTCTGCAGCACCTTGCGTGAATTTTGCCCCTTGAAGACCAAACGCTAAGGTTGTTCCAATCCCCACCAAGGCAGCTACTGCTGTTGTTCCTAGTAAGGTGGCTAACACATTAAAGCTAATTTTTCCTAATTTATTGGATTCTTTCATTTTTGTAAATGCACCTACGATAGATACAAATACTAACGGAATTACGAGCATTTGTAGAAACGCTACATAACCATTACCTACAATCCCGATCCATTCCATTGATTGCGTAGTAATTTTACTGTCTGTACCAAAAGCAAATTGAATAATTGCACCTAAAACAATCCCCACGCCCAATGCTGAAAAGACACGTGTTGAGAATTTTAAATGTTTCTTTTGCATTTGGTAGAAACCGAATAACACAGCAATAAATGCAAGGATCACTAATACAGTGATGAATGTTGTCATTTTAGTTCCTCCCTATGTTTTTAATGACAAGTACATCAAAGGAAGTAAAGGTTCCCGGTACTCACTCTCCAGTAAATACCCTGAAAACAGCAAACTGTTTCCAGTGATAGTTCTATTGTACCTTATTTTATAGCAAATAGTGGGATAATTTGCTTACTTTTTGATAGAAAATAACCGTTGTGATAGTTTAAAACTATCACCAAGCGTTGTTTTACTAGTCACTGTAAAAATAATTTGTTTTTTGTCCTCTTTCTTTTAATCTGACGTGATATACTTAGTTCTAGGAGGTGTAAGCGTATGCGAAAAATTTGTTGGATCCTTTCTGTCAACCGTGATGGAGCAATGTTGTATGTTGGGAGCCCTGCAAATGGAGGTCCTTGGCTCTTTTCAAATAAAGAGCAGCAAAACATCAAAGCCTTTTTTCAACCAACCTATGAAATTGACTTTATCAGTTATGATGTTCTTTCAGAGAAAGTACCAGAAGCTGCGTTCATTTTGTACAATGAAATGCTCGCTCCCTATCTTCCCGAAAAAATCACCAAAGTTGGTCAGCCGATTGCTTATGTGGATATCGCTACAAAAAATTATGAACAGTTTAAAAAAGCTTTGGTTGCTAAATCTTCACAAGAATAAAAACAGCGTTTGTAACGGAATCCGTTATAAACGCTGTTTTTAAAGGTTACGCTTCTTCTGATTGTTGAAAATTCAATTGAACACCTGGACGATCCAGAGCAATTTCAGTTACTTCATAAGATAAACGTTCGACGATGCTAAATAAAGGACGTACAAGTTCATCGACTTCTTCTTGCGAAATATCTTCTTGTTTTTCAATTTTACGATCAATAATGTGATTAATTTGGCTAATCGCCCCTGATAAAACAAATTCGTCAAAGACAATTCGAAATTCTAAGCGAGCAACAAGTGCTGAGCTATTTTCTGGATAATTTTCTTCTTCTACTTCAATTGGTGAAAAACTGACACGTAAATCTGTCTCTACTTCTGAATCAGGTACTCGCATATCATAGTGATACGCTTCAACAATTTCTTGTTGGCGTTTAATTTCCATTGTTTTTTCTCTCCTTTTTTAACAAGATATTCCCCTTTTAGAATATCCAATGGTTTCTTTTCTCAAGTATACCACAAGTCCGAAAGTTGCCTAGACCAAAAAACACAGAAGGTCAGACTTTTTTGATAAATTGATTTTGGCAGTTTGAACAAGTGACTTTGATTGTTCCTCGTCCTTTCGGCGCACGTAATGACTGCTGACATTTTGGACATTTAAAATAACGATATCCTTTCTGAGTCATGTGTCGCTTGCGAAAAGCATGAACCTTTTGCATTAGGCGTTGTTTTCGAAGAATAAACCGTTGATTTTCATTCAATCGCGGGTGAATATGTTTTGAAAAAAAGCGATAATACACGTAGGCGACTGTGATTAAAATCAATAATCGAACCCAAAGATAGCCAGTAAAAATATTGATGAGCGCCAGCACAACACTTGTTAGCAACAGCGTTCGATTCAATTCATCAAACCGGGCATAACGTCCTTGTAAAAATCGTTGCGCTTTTTTGCGCCAACGTAGAATGCGTTCAAACCAAATTTGGCCCATTTATCTTCCTTCTTTCGAGCATTATTTTTTGAATAAATGATTGATTTACAGAAACTTTCAATCAAAATTTACACTTACTAAGTCCAAATTTTGAACAACTGTTGGTTATTTTCGATGGTATACTTCTAGAGAAGTCAGGTCAACCGATGAATGACTTCGTTGATAATAGCTACCGCTATTTTATACAAACTTAAACTGTCGATGGATAGATTATCCGATTTTAACTTAGGGGAAGGTTAAAATCCGATTCTATAATTTAGCACTACACTCCTTTATTTAGTAGCAACTTTAGCCTATCTATCCACATTTTAAGTCAAAAAGAAGCAAGTCCGGACTTGCTTCTTTTTATTTATCTTTCTAATTCTTCAATTTTCTTCTCAATTAATGCCAAGACATATTGACACGCTTCAGGATCTTCGACAAAATCATATTTATCGCCATCAATTTGAATTTTAGGACTTTCATCATAGTCTTCGTACCATTGATCATAACGCTCGTTCAACATTTGATAGTAATCATACAACGTTGGATCTGTCTCAATTTGTTCATAAGGACGGCCACGTTTTTTGATGCGTTCTAACATTTTGGGAAATGAAATACGAATGTGAACTAACAAATCAGGTCTTTTTTTATGCGCAGCATAAGGCAATTCTTGGAGCATGTTTTGTAATAAGTCATCGTACACTTTGACCTCTGTTTCGTTGGCACGACCTAAATCTGCATTTAAATGAAAAAGTAATGAATCTTCATAAATCGAGCGATCCAATACATTATTTTCATGCGTTAATGCTTGTTTAATACTATCAAAACGTTTATTTAAAAAATAAATTTGTAATAAAAATGCGTACTTTTCCGGTTCCGCATAAAATAAAGGTAATACCTCATTATCATCAACTGATTCGTAAAAGGCTTCTGAACCTAAACGGTTTGCAATTAAAGCTGTTAAACTAGATTTACCAGCGCCAATCGTACCTGCTAAAACAATCACTGCCATCGAACTCCCTACCTATTTTTTTCCATTTTATTTTTTATCTTCAACCAATTAAACATACCAAAAATTGAGTTAAAAGTATACATACAATACATAACAAATATCGCATAATCACCACCAGCGTGCGTCCCTGCTCGGAACCATAACAAAATTGAAAAAATATTTCCTAGTAACCAAAACACGAATTGCGATTGATAACGTTTAATCATCAATAACATCCCTGTCGCTGAAACACTGAACGTGATTGCATCTAATGTTTGTTGCGCATCATTTACAAAGCCTAACAAAATATATGCAGCTACGCCAATGAGCAGCCACGTGAAAAAGGCATACAACCACTGAATACCTTTTAAAACTTTTACTTCGGTTACTTGACCCGAGCCATCTTCGCTAGCCCGAAGCCAAGCATAAAGCCCTGTAATGTCCATAATAATATAGAAGCTTTGTAAAAGAACTTCCGCATATACCCGTGTTACTAACCCAAAATAGCCAATAATCACTGCACTGATTAAGCCAAAAATGTAATTGCTGACTTTTCCTTGGGCAATTAAATTCACACAAATGATGCCGGCTAAACCACCTACTAACGTAATCCAATTCGATGGATTGATAGCAAATGCAATCAACTGTACCCCCACCATCAAAGCTAAAAACAAGTAACTTCTCGTTTCCCAACCTTTAAAATCATTCACCAAAAAATTCTTATTCACGACAAATTTCCGACCTTCCTAAAACCAAACTTTTCTCTGTTGACGTCTCAATAAGAGTACTCCGTTTTAAAAAACAAGTCAATCAGATTTCGGAATAAAAAGAAGATTTTAATACTATATATTGATTAAAAAAATAAAAAGACACTACATATAGTTATTTCGTAAGCTTTCTGATATCCTTTATTGCCACAATATTTTCTTCATCTTGTTTTAATCTTCTATGTAGTCATGGATTTGTTTCCATCTAATAATTCCTGCTGCAGAACCCTTTACGACGGTAGCGCTCCAAATTAATGTTGCGAAAGCGGAAGCAACCGCACATATTTATGCTTCAAACACAGCCATCGTTCACTCTTTTTATTGAAATGCTTAAAAATTGACGGCCTTATTTCTCGAATCTGGCCACTTATTAACTTATTACATGAAAACATTCGCCTAAAAAAGCAAAAAAAAAAAAACGACTCACCTAAATAATCGACCTACAAATAATTTTCTTTCATTTGTAGGTCGATTATCTTTATTAGGTTTGATACGGATGTTTCGCCATTCCTAGTTTCCCTTTACTGCTCATCTCTACTTATTTTTTTACTGTTTGCCAATAGCTCGTTGTCTGAAAGCACTATCCGTCCTTTGGTACTTTGTTCAAAGCTGTAAGCTTGCTCAAATAACGTTTGCTCTTTATTGGCAGTTTGTGTAAAAGTCAGCCCATAAGGTTGTCCTTCACTGTTTTTCGCCAAAGGAACAGTCAATTCAGGATATCCTGCCACGGCACTTAAACCCGTACCTTCAGAATCAATAAAAGCATATCCGTCTAATTGTTGTTTTTTTAGCAACGCATCAAACGTTTGCTGTGCTTTTTTAATGGTTGCTTGAATGACTTCTTTATCTGGTTGTTTCTTTTTAACATCTGCTTCTAATAAATCTTGCCCATACTTGGCACGAACCTTTTTATCTTGTTGATTATACGCAATTAGTTCCTCCAGTTTTTTAAATGGTAAATCATAACGTTTCGCAAATTCTTCCAATGCAAACTTAAATTCATTGGAAATAACTTTCCCGCCATCAATCCCTTCCATATCTGGTGTTACCGGAATCACTTCTGCTCCTGCTTTTTGGAGGGCCTTTTTAGCAGTCGCAAATTCTTCTTCAGCACTTGGCATTTCTAGCAACCCAATGCGTTGGCCTTGTAAGTTATTTTTAGTAAATTTCGTTGAATCAATGCTCGGAACCGTGTCTTTCTTAAACGCATTATAGCCTTGTGCAGCATCAACGACACTTCGGGCAATCGGGCCAACTGTATCTAATGACGGTGCCAATGGCAAAACACCTTCGCCACTTACTGAACTGTGGGTCGGTTTAAAACCAACCACTGATTGATGAGAAGCGGGGGAAACAATCGATCCCATCGTCTCAGTGCCTAAAGAGAAGGCGCCGATATTCATCGTCACACTGGCCGCACTCCCAGAACTTGAACCTGAAGGTGTTATTTTGAGTGGCCCATAAGGATTAAGTGTTTGTCCATGTTTGGAACTATAGCCACTTGGTGCTTTCATTGACATATAATTCGCTAGTTCAGATAAGTTTACTTTTCCTAAAATCAAAGCTTGCGCCTCTGTTAACTTCTTAACTACTTCCGCATCTTCCTTAGGCTTGAACGTGCGTAAGGCATAAGCTCCTGCACTCGAAATCATGTTGGTCGTATTTATATTTTCTTTCAAAGTCACAGGAATACCATACAAAGGCTTCTTCGGTGTTTGAGAGGCTTGCTGGTCAAATGCCTTTGCTTCCTTAATTGCTTGCGGATTGATTTCAGAGATGCTGTTCATACCATTATCTATTTGATCGAACTGTAAAATACGGTCCAAATAAAACGCCGTAAGTTCTTCATAGGTCAATGTTCCGTTGGCAATCGCTTGCTGTAATTCAGTGATATTTTTTTCAATAATCAACGGTGCTTTGGTACGAGCTTTTTGTACATCTGTTTCTTTTAATTGGTCTTCAATCGTTTTAACGATTCTCTCTTGATTGTACATTGCTGGGGTTTCTGCCTCAGGAGTGAACTTTTTGAGTATAAACCAATACGCTGCAGCGCCTATTATGACTAACAAAACAGCAATTATTCCGATTACTTTAAAAAATTTAGACATTTTTATCCTCCTATACCATTTAAAGATTATCTTACTATGTTTATTTTTGCATGACAACTAACAGTTTTGTTCGTTAAAAAGACAAAATAAAGAGTAGGACATCCGTCAAAACGACCGATGTCCTACTCTCTAACGATTAAGTTAGTCCGCTAAATGCGTATGTTTTAGTCTTTTGTGAAAGTTAAATACTGAGAATTTATTGTGTAATTCGTGTACCACTTTCTCCTTTGATTGCTTCCGAAGCTAATTCTAAAAGCCCGATAATCGCCTGGCGGTTTGGTTTACTTTCTGCAAAACTGATGGCCGCTTCCACCTTAGGTAACATACTACCTGGCGCAAATTGATCTTCTTCTATATATTGTTGCATTGCCGTAACCGTAACATCGGTCAAAGCTTGTTGATTTGCTTGACCAAAGTTAACAAAAACATGTTCTACTGCAGTTAATACCACAAAAACATCTGCTTCAATGAGTTCAGCCATTTTAGCTGCCGCAAAGTCTTTATCAATGACTGCATCTACACCATGATAGACTGGACCATCATAGGCAATAGGAACCCCGCCACCACCACAAGCAATTACGATCTGTCCTGCATCAACAAGTGTTCGCAAGCTAACCTTTTCGTAAATATCAACTGGTTTTGGCGAAGGAACTACCCGTCGCCAGCCTCGACCCGCATCTTCTTGATAGACGTTCCCAGTTTCCGCCATCAATTGTTTGGCTGTTTCTTCGTCATAATAACCACCAATTGGTTTTGTTGGTTTTGTAAACGCTGGGTCTTTTGGATCCACCACGACTTGTGTAATTAACGTAACAACTGGTTGTTCCCCTAAATTTCTGGCTACTAGTTCTTCATCAATTGCTTGTTGTAAATGATAGCCAATATAGCCTTGGCTCATTGCTGTGCATTCAGGAAACGGCACGACATCTTCTGGAGATTGACTCGTTTCCTCAAAAGCTAAGCGAATTTTGCCAACTTGTGGCCCGTTGCCGTGAGCAATCACCACTTGATGGCCTTGTTCAATTAAATCAACAATGGATTTTGCAGCGGTTTGTGCTTTTGCCAATTGTTCTTTCGAAGAATTTCCTAACGCATTTCCACCTAATGCAATCACTATTTTTGACATCTGTTTCCCTCCTAGCGCTTTGGTTCTTGTTGTGTGATACAGTGAATATTGCCGCCCCCATAAACAACTTCTACCGTATTAACGCCGACAATTTTTTTATCTGGGAACATCGTTTGAACTTGCTCTAAAGCCAAACGATCATTTTCATCACCATACTGTGGCACAATCACGCCATCATTTGTAATTAAAAAGTTCATATAGGATGCGATACAAATATCGCCATCTTCTCGTGGCATGGTTCCTTCCACGAAATCAATTTTGAAGGAGCCTTGAATGGTCACGTTTTTGACAGGACAGCATAATTTGTGGACTTTTAATTGGCGTCCTTTAGCATCAGTCATTTTAAGCAAACGTTGATACGCATCTTGTGCCGCTTCATAAAATGGGCTATTTTGATCTTCGGTGTAAATACAAGCCACTTCACCAGGTGCAATAAAACAAGCTACATCATCCACGTGACCATTAGTTTCTTCTGGGTCAATTCCATCACCTAGCCAAAGAACTTTTTCAACATTTAAATAGTCGCATAATTTTTGTTCGATTGCTTCTTTTGAAAGTTGTGGATTTCGACCTTCACTTAATAAGCACATTTCTGTAGTCAAGACTGTTCCTTGTCCATCTACGTGGAATGAACCGCCTTCTAAAACAAAATCATCTGTACGATAAGAATCTACATGCTCAATTTCACAAATTTTTTGTGCAACCAAATCGTCTTGGTCCCAAGGGAAATATAAACCATCTACTAATCCCCCCCAAGCATTGAATGTCCAATCCACACCACGGATTTCTCCATGGTCGTTAATGACAAATGATGGTCCACAATCACGGACCCAGGCATCATTGTTTGACATTTCGTAAACCGTAATTTCTGGCGGCAATTGGCGACGGCAATTTTGAAATTGTTGTTGAGAAACCACCACATTCATCGGTGTAAACTGACTAATTGCTTTGGCCACATTAGTAAACGCTTCTTGGACAGGTTTACCACCATCACGCCAATTATCCGGTCTTTCTGGCCAAATCATCCAAACTTTCTCTTGTGGTTCAAATTCTCCTGGCATTCTAAAGCCATCTTGTTTAGGGGTACTTCCTACAATTCGTTTAGCCATTTTCTTTCGTTCCCTTCTTAATTTTTTTCACGTAAATAATTACTTCACCAAACAGAATAAAAATGATTGCCCCAATTGTGATTGGTAATTTTTCATTTAATGCTGCGGGACTAAAATCTAAAGGTACTGCTGTGAAAATCAGTGAAATAATAATCATAATCATTGGTAAAACCACTAAAACTTTTAAAAATCCTGGTTTTCCGTTAACTTTAAACGGACGTGGTGTATCGGGATCAATTTTTCTAAGCTTATAAAAAGCTGGGAAAACTGGGATATACGATAACAAGAATAGGACGACATTCAAGGAGAAAAAGGCCCAGAATAAATCTTGATTAGGTAAAATTGGTGCTAATACAATGACCACCGATGCCACAATGCCATTCATCAAAGCAGCCCCAATTGGCATGTCATTTTTCTTACTACGTTTTTCAAAAAATTTAGGCATGTCACCATTTTCAGCAGCATAACAAGCTGTATTATTGACTCCTAATGACCAAGAAATCATGTTGCCAAACAACGTAAGAAGGAATAGGAAAGCCATCAACATAATGAACCAACCTTCTGTCGAGCCTGTCAATAGTTTAAAGCTATCCATCATACCACTGCCGGTACTAATTTGATCGGTGGGAATCGCTACCCCAATTCCAAAGGCTGAAAAAATATAAATGGCCGCAATGACTAACCCCGCTGCTACAATAGCTTGTGGAATTTGCTTCTTAGGATTTTCCATATCATCTGCAAACGTACAGATGACTTCAAACCCTAACAAATTAAAAATGATTACAGAAATAAAAGATAAACTCCTTAAGTCAAACGTTGGCAGCATTGATTTCAAGGTAAATTCATTGGCAACACCTTTCGTCAAGGCTACATACAATCCTAGCCCACCAATTAAGACTGCTAAAACCATCTTGATTACGGCAGCTCCATTTAGAATCCAGATACTGTCGCTGACTGGATAAAAACTAATCCAAACCACAATCCAAGTAAAAATTAATTCAACAATAATCATCATCGGTGTTGAAAACTTAATACCTGTAATTGTCGTTAATAGTTCTGGCGTCATAACGGCTAATGAAGCTAGCCACAATGGATAATTAATCCAATAATACCAAGAAACTCTGGCACCCCAACGATGACCATATGCTTTGGTCACCCAGTCATAGATACCCCCTTCACCAATATAAGTTGTTCCTAATTCTGATGAAATTAACCCATATGGCAATAGGAATGCAATTAATAAGAAAATCCACCAAAAAAACTGAGAATTACCAATTGCAGCAACAGGCGCCGCTGCTTCAGCAACGAAAACCACACAGATCACTGATAAAATGGCACTCGTTAAACTAAATTTCTTTTTCCCCTCCATGAAGACTCTTCCTCTCTTTATAAACTGTCCACTGATTCATTTTTTCAATCAGTGGACAGTTGGCCGTTAAATGCTTTGAGTGTCTAAGAAAACTTCTAGTTCTTTTTTTGCTTCTGCTTGTTTGATTAAATCATAAGGATTTTTTGCTTCATAATCATTCATAAGATATACTAATAAGCCACGAATAGATGTTAAACGGTTTTCTGCTTCATCGAAACAAATAGAATTTTTACCGTCAATTACTTCATCAGTTACTTCTTCCCCACGTGTTGCTGGTAAACAGTGCATGAATTTACAATTGGCACCTGCCCGATCCATCATTTCTTGATTCACTTGATATTTTGGATAGAAAACCTTCATACGTTCTTCTTCAGATAATTCCGCTTCGTACAAGCCATACCAAACATCCGTGTACAAGAAATCAGCGCCTTCAACAGAACTTGCATCATCTGTGACCAAAAAGCTACCGCCTGAAACTTCACAATTTTTTGCTAATTTCGCTTGATGCTCTTCATTTAATTGGAAGCCTTCTGGACCGAAGTGAACAAAATTCATGCCCATTTTTGTTGTGATTAATCCTAAAGAAAAACAAACTTGTGTCGCATCTCCGACAAAGACAACTTTACAATCTTCTAATTTTTTGCCTTCTGGTAAATGCTCAACCATGGTACACAAATCACCTAATTCTTGGGTTGGATGATTGTAATCAGACATACCGTTAATGACTGGGATGGTAGCACAATTAGCTAAATCAACAATACTATGGTGACGTTCCACACGAGCCATCAAAATATCTACTAAACGTGACAATACGCGGCTGGTATCTTCAATCGTTTCATGTCCCCCTAATTGAATTTGACCAGGTGCTAAATATTCGCCATGTCCACCTAATTGTTCCATTGCAGTTTCAAAAGATACTCGTGTTCGAGTTGAAGATTGTTGGAAAATCATTCCTAAAGATTTGTTTTTTAACAGTTGCGGATAATACCCATTTTTAATCGCTTCTTTAATTTTTAATGATAAATCGACTAAGTAATGCATTTCCTCTTTCGTATATGTTTCTGTTGTAACGTAATCTCTTTTCATGATGTGTTCCTCCTAAAGTTGTTTTTGTTTACACATTGACTTTACCAAGTTTAGCGAAGAGTTTACTATCCACCAAAAGTCAGAAAACGTTTTCTTTTTTGGCGTGATTTTTCATTAAAAAAAGTTTATTTATGGTTATAAACCGTTAGTACACCAGGGGTTTATAAAAGTTTAGGCGGATTTCTCTCTAATTTCTGACCAATCATAGATTTGAAAATGGTATAATTATTTTGAAAAATCATTCACTTAAAATAAAAGATGAAAGGGGTTTCCAATCGTGACATTTGTTTTTATTTATAACATCTTATTGATTATTTTATATTCGTTTACTTCAACCTTCACCTTAAATCTTTACTTGAAAAATAAACAACCGATTTTTTTATTGCTTCTCTTTTTAATGGTTATTTTTATTTGTGACAATGTGATTGTTTATATGACTGAGTTCATTAATTCGTTTGCAACCGAATATAATCAGACCTTTATGACCGCACCTTTTTTAAAGACCATCATTTTTATTTGTTGTAATTTTGCCTATCTGGCTATTATCAATACTATTAGTGGGCGTCCTTTTAAAAATTATCAATTTGTCTGGTTATTTTTAATTGGTTTATGGATGCTAGCTATTCCATTTTCACAAAATTCCGCCTTAAAAGTTTGGTTGTACTATTTACCCAATCAGCTATTTTTAATTTACCTTGGATGCTATGCGCTCTATCAATTACGAATAGATCCTTTATCAGCCCTTGCGAAAAAATATCTTCGTTTTATTGGTTGGCTAAGCATTGGTTTCGGTGTGGCAATTCTTTTGGAAGATACCTTCGTTATTTTTAACATTGACCAATATTCTGATATTGTCTTTAAAATTAACAACCGAAACGTTTCTGAAGATATTTATACAATCATTCTCTCCATCGCCATTATTTACTTCTGTAATCGTGATTTTCCTCTGTCGGTTCTTGAAAAAGACGCTGCTAAATTGGAAGAAAATCAATCAGATGAACCCGTACTTTTGGCGCCTTTTTGTGATGCCTATCAATTAACGCAGCGAGAAAGAGAAGTGCTTTCGTTACTTTTAGAGTGCAAAACAAATCAAGATATAGCCAACGAACTATTCCTATCAATCGGGACAGTAAAAACACATATCCACAATATTTTCGTTAAATTAGAAGTAAACAAAAGAGCAGAAGTTTTTGTCAGTTATCAACTTTTTTCTCAACAACAAACTGAACATTTAGCGAGATAATCAAAAAGGAAGCCTCTCCGTGATCGGTGGCTTCCTTTTTGATTAACTATTTTCTTGTACTTGTCGAACTCTCTTTTCAATTTCTTGAAAGTTAATAATTTTAGCTTGGCGATGAATTTCTTTTCCTTCATAGTATAAGATAATGGTCGGTGCAGAAAAAGCATTTAATTGTCCAATTATTTCTGGACTTTTATCAGCTTCTGCAATGTATGTAGGAAATTCATATTTTGTTGAAATTTTTTCGACAATCGGTTTATCAACTGTACAAACACTACAATTTTTTGCTGTCAAAAAGACGGCTTGTAGACGATTGTCTGTAATTTTTTCTTCTAATTCTTCTAATGTTGTTACATATTCCACTGAATAGCCCTCCTTGTCTTTTGTCTAAAATAACAGATTTACTAGCAAAAGAACAACTTATTTGTTTAGCTAGGAATACTTTAACAAAAAAGTTGCCGCCCATTTCATTAATGGGCGGCAACTTTTTACTGATAACCGCTTATTTATTAAAAATTTTAGGCCCTTTGCGCATGTTTTTACGATCATTTTTGGGAGTTTCCATTTTTTTAGAACGGCCACCACCTTGTTTCTTTTTAATTAATTCTAACATTTTTTCTTTTTCATTCATTTAATCCACCGCCTTTGTTAATAACGTGACAGATTCAATGTGGGTCGTTTGTGGGAAATTATCTACTGGTTGAATTTCTTTTGCTTCATAGCCACCTTCTGTTAATAATGCAATGTCGCGAGCGAGTGTGGCTGGATTACAGCTGACATAAACAATTCGTTCAGGTTGCGTTTCAATTAATGTGTTTACTAATTGACCATCTAACCCTTTCCGTGGTGGATCCACCACCACAACATCTGGTTGCAAGCCATTTTCAACTAATTTTGGCAATAATTCTTCCGCTAAACCAGCCGTGAAAGTGGCATTCTCAATGTTGTTTAATTTAGCATTATTTTCTGCATCTTTGACCGCTTCTTCAATTACTTCAATACCGTAAACTTGCTTTGCATCTTGGGCTAAAGTTAAGCCAATCGTCCCAATCCCGCAATAGGCATCCACCACAATTTCATTGCCTGTTAAAGCCGCATACTCTTTAACTTTTTGATACATCACTTCTGTTTGTTGTGGATTTACTTGATAAAATGAACGCGCGGAAATTTCAAATTTCAAATCAAAAATAGTATCTGTAATTTTTTCAGACCCATGTAATAAGATGGTTTCGTTGCCAAAAATGACATTGGTTCGTTTGGGATTAACATTTTGTACAATGCTGACTACTTCCGGAATAGCTTCCAAAATATCTGGCACAATTTTACTAATTGGGAATAATTTCGGTGTTCTCGTAATTAGAACAACCATCATCTCCCCAGTATGGTAGCCACGACGAACGACAATATGGCGTAAGTTCCCTGTATTATCAGATTCGTTATAAGGTTTTACGCTATATTTACGCATAATGTCACGGATTTTAACAATTGCTGCATCAATTTCTGGGTCTTGAATATAGAAATGTTCCATCGGAATTAAATCATGGCTATTTTTCCGGAAAAAACCTGTTTGTAATTGGTTGTCAATTTTACGCACGGGAATTTGTGCTTTGTTCCGGTAATGCCACGGATCATTCATCCCAATTATTGGTAAAACAGGAACTTCTGGCAATTTAGCGACACGTTGCATAACATTTTCGACTTGTTGCGTTTTAAATGATAGTTGGGCGCCGTACGCTAAATGTTGCAACGGACTGATCCCGACTTTTGTAAAGTTTTCATCTTTCACGGGCACCCGCTGTTCACTGCTTTTTAGGACAGTCAATACTTTCCCATAACCAAAACTTTTGCCTGTTTTTAAGACTTTGATTTCAAGTTTTTCACCTGGTAAGGCATTTTCAATAAACAATGGATAATGGTCCACTTTTGCCACGCCTAAACCTTCATGCGTCAAGTCAACGATTTCTACTTCAATGACGTCATTTTTCTTTACTGGATAATTTTTCATAAGTCGCTCCTTCTTTTTATACACTTCACTCATTCTAATGAAAATACCTAAGAAAAGCAACAACGAATTTTCATGGCGATTTAGCAATTTCGTTTGGGCTTTTTAGGTAAATAAAAGAATGAAATCCTTTCCCTTAGTCAAAAAATAGCCAATGAAAGATCTTATCAACTAAATCTTTCATTAGCTATTCACGGGCTACCTAGTGCTTTTCTTTTTCGGCAATCTTTCCATCGCCATCAATATCTTCGTCTGTTAGTCGTTCAACTTCTTTGACAAATTCTTTGCTGGCTTCGTTATATGCTTCTTCCTCTTCATCTTCTGATTCTACGACAATCTCATCGCTACCAGTTAAGACAGAACCCATAATTGCATTGGACGGCAGTGCATCACCATTTGCAAAAATTTCAATGTGTTGATGCATATTTTTAAAGGTCATTGGAGCATCGCCTCCATATTCACCATCTAAATTAATCATCATTTTATTGTTCTTTTCTAACGTTTCTGCATGTAAATAGCTGGTCTTTGTATAGATTAGTCGATGATCTTCAACATGCTTTCCACCATTTAACATTAACGCAACTAAATGAAGAATCTCAAAAATATTGGCTGTTTTTACAATGATTAATGAAAACTTACCATCATCTAATTTAGCATCTGGTACGATTTGCTCGAAACCACCCACCGAGTTAGTCAGCCCTAGGAAAAACATTGATGCGTTGCCTTCGTACACACCTTCATCATATGTCATGCGCATTTTAATCGGCTTCACTCGCGGCAACATTTCGGCTCCTTTGGCTAAGTACGCTAAGTAGCCAAAAATACTTTTCAACTCTGACGGAACTTCATAAGTCAGTTCCGTTAAATGACCACCCGCCGCAATATTGATAAAGTAATTTTTGCCGGCTTGACCAATATCCATTTTGACAGTTTGATTTTTTTTAATCACTTCTGCTGCCTTAACGATATTATCACGAGGAATCTTCAAGGCCCGTGCATAATCATTCGTCGTTCCAGCAGGAATAATGGCCATTTTAGGGCGCCGCTTCAACGGAGCAATCCCATTCACGACTTCATTAATGGTCCCATCTCCACCTGCTGCTACTAGTAAATCAAATCCTGCACGCGCAGCACGATGTGCTTCATTGCGTGCTGAATTTTCTTCTGGTGTGGTCGCAAATGCACTGGCTTCATAACCACATTCTTCTAAAATAGATAAAATATCGGCTAAGTTCTTTTTAACTAACTCTTTTCCTGACGTTGGATTATAAATCACTCTAGCTTTTTTCATGGTTTGCCTGCTACTTTCTTATCGTTTTGAAAGCTCTTCTTGCAATAACTTGTTAACCACACCTGGGTTTGCTTGTCCACGAGTTGCTTTCATAATTTGTCCAACAAGGAAACCAACTGCACGGTCTTTGCCGTTTTTAAAGTCATCAATTGATTGTTGGTTGTTGTCTAAAACTTCGTTAATCATTGGTAATAATTGCGCTGGATCAGATAATTGAACAAGGCCTTTTGCTTCGACAACTTCTTTAGCGTCTCCACCGTTTTCAATTAACTCTTTGAACACTTTCTTCGCAATTTTCGAGCTGATTGTGCCATCGTTAATCAAAGTAATCATACCCGCTAGATTTTCTGGTGTTAGTTTAGTATCGGCTAATTCAACTTTTTCACTGTTTAAGTAAGCAGAAACTTCGCCCATTAACCAGTTTGATGCTTGTTTCGCATCTGCACCGTTTGCTAAAGTTGCTTCAAAGAAATCTGACATTTCTTTCGTTAAAGTCAAGACCATTGCGTCGTATTCAGGTAAACCTAATTCACTGATATAACGGGCACGACGTGAGGCTGGCATTTCTGGCAAACTAGCGCGAACTTTTTCAATCCATTCATCATCAATTGAAAAACGAGGAACATCTGGCTCTGGGAAGTAACGGTAGTCACTTGAGCCTTCTTTAACACGCATAAGCAACGTTGTACTAGTTGCTTCATCAAAGCGGCGTGTTTCTTGTTGAATTTCGCCACCAGATAATAGGACTTTGGCTTGGCGTTTTTCTTCATAAGCTAAACCTTTTTTTACAAAGTTCATAGAGTTCAAGTTCTTTAATTCCGCTTTAGTACCAAATTCTTCTTGACCATACGGACGTAAAGAAATATTGGCATCACAACGCATAGAACCTTCTTCCATTTTCACATCAGAAACTTCTGTAAATTGGATAATTGAACGCAATGCTTCTAAATACGCATAGGCTTCTTCTGGTGAACGCATATCCGCTTCTGAAACAATCTCAATTAAAGGCGTTCCTTGACGGTTCAAGTCCACATAAGAGTACCCATCTGTGCCATGAATGTTTTTGCCGGCATCTTCTTCTAAATGCACCCGTTCAATGCGAATTTTTTTCTTTTTGCCTTCGACTTCAATTTCAATCCAACCATCATGTCCGATTGGTTGATCAAATTGAGAAATTTGATACGCTTTAGGATTATCTGGGTAGAAATAGTTTTTACGATCAAAATGTGTTTCTTTTGAAATTTCACAGTTCAAGGCAAGTGCTGCTTTCATGCCAAATTCTAAGGCACCTTTATTCATGACAGGTAAAACACCTGGGTAACTCCAGTCAACCACATTTGTGTTGCTGTTTGGTTCTGCTCCGAAATGCGCTGGCGCAGAGGAGAAAATTTTAGAGTTGGTTTTCAATTCTACGTGGACTTCTAATCCAATGACAGTTTCAAAGTTCATTAATCGTTCCCCCCTAAAATGACTGGTTTTTTCGTATGGAAATCTGTCGCTTGTTCAAAGGCGTACGCTGCTTTGTACATTGTATGTTCGTCAAAATGTTTTCCAATAATTTGTAAACCAACTGGCAAGCCTTCTGAGAAGCCTGCTGGAATGGACATGCCTGGTAGTCCTGCTAAGTTGACAGGAATGGTTAAAATATCATTCATATACATTGTGATTGGATCATTGATGTTTTCCCCTAGACCAAAGGCAACTGTTGGTGTGGATGGGCCAATGATTAAGTCATAATCCGCAAAGACATTCTCAAAATCTTGTTTGATTAGTGTACGGACTTGACCAGCCTTTTTAAAGTGCGCATCATAATAACCAGCACTTAAAGAGAAGGTTCCTAACATAATCCGACGTTTAACTTCTGTTCCGAAACCTTCAGAGCGTGAATTAACATAGACATCTTCTAGATTTTGGACATTTTCGGAACGGTACCCGTAACGAATGCCATCAAAGCGTTGTAAGTTTGAACTTGCTTCTGAAGAGGCAATAATATAATAGACCGCTACGCCGTATTTAGAATGTGGCAAACTAACTTCTTCCACCGTTGCTCCTAAAGATTTAAATGTTTCTGCTGCTTTTAATACCGCTTCACGAACATCCGATTGTACCCCTTCACCTAAGTATTCTTTTGGTAAAGCAATTTTCATGCCTTTGATGTCGCCAGTTAAATCTGCCGTAAAATCAGGAACAGAAACACCTGCAGAAGTGCCGTCTTTTTCGTCATAACCACTAATTGCATTTAAAGCTAAGGCATTGTCTTTAACATTTCGTGTCAATGGACCAATTTGGTCTAAACTTGAAGCAAAAGCAATCAAACCAAAACGAGACACACGTCCATAAGTTGGTTTTAGGCCCACAATACCGTTGAATGCGGCTGGTTGGCGGATACTACCACCTGTATCGCTCCCTAAAGAAACTGGGACTTGTCCGGCTGCGACAGCAGAAGCTGAACCACCAGAAGAACCGCCAGGAACTTTGGTTTGATCCCAAGCATTTTTTGTTTTCTTGAAGTAAGACGTTTCCGTACTTCCGCCCATGGCAAATTCATCCATGTTCAATTTTCCGACTGGAATCATATCTGCTTGATAGACTTTATCCATCACGGTCGCATCATAAATTGGGTCAAAATTGTGTAACATTTTTGATCCAGCTGTTGTCAAAATGTCTTTTGTGACAATATTATCTTTAATCCCAATTGGAATTCCTGCTAAAGGATTACTTTCAGTGATGCCTTTTAAGTCAATCGCTTTGGCTAATGCCATTGCTTTTTCTTCACTAACTGTGATAAAAGAACCTAGTTGTTCTTCTGTATCTTGAATACGATTTAATGTTTCTTCGGTTAAATCAACTGCAGTGATTTCTTTTGAGACCAATAAATCATGTAACTCTGTTAACGATTTGTCGTATAATTTTTCCATTAGGCTCCTGCCTCCCCGTTATCCATAATTGCAGGCACTTTAATGTAACCATTCTCTGATTCCGGAACATTCCGCATTAATTCTTTACGGTCCATTCCTGGTGTCGCTACGTCTTCACGCATGACATTGATTGATTCATTCACATTTGAAGTAAAAGGAACCCCGGTTGTATCTACTTCTTCTAGTAATTCCACCATATCAATAATTTTATCTAGTTGGTTGGTAAAGTCCGCTAATTCTTCTTCGGAGAAAGATAATTTTGATAATTTAGCGACATGTTTGACTTGTTCTTCTGTAATTGCCATAGATACCCTTCTTTCTATCATTTACTGAAATTTTCATTTTCAGATTAATCAATTGGATTGTATTTCTTTAAACAGCTTAGCACAGCTGTTCACTCTGTTCCCATTCTACCATAAAATGGTCGGATATTTTAGATGAAACCTTGAATTTCATTGATAATTTGTCGCTCGCAAAAATGACGGAACTATGTTATTATGAAAATGAAAAGAGAGATATGCAGGAACATACCTCTCTAATAGCCACTACCAGTTATAAGAACTGGTGGCTTACTGAGTTATTGGTTTTATTTCAAACGCTTAACCGTTCAGCTCCTCAAAGCTTATGAACGGTTATTTTTGTTGTCTAAGACAAGCGCTAAGATACCGAAGATAATGGTCACAACAAGCGTTGCAAAACCAATCATCAGTCCTAGCGCTGCTTCAACGGACAAAAACATTGCTCCTTTCGTTAAAGTAAGAAGAATTGCGCATAAGCATCAACCTCCTTTCTCAACTCAGAAAGTCCTCGTTCATATAACTTTTATGACTAAAATAAGTATACCATCAAATTACTACATAAAATCTGACAACGTTAATTTTTCTTCTTAAAAATGACTTGCATCTAACGCATCGACCATTTCTTGTTCATTCCAAACGGTCACGCCTAAGCTTTCAGCTTTGGTTAATTTACTGCCAGCATCTTCGCCAGCAACCACAATGTCAGTTTTTTTCGAAACGCTCCCTGTAACTTTTCCACCAAGATTTTCAATTTTTTCTTTAGCTTCTTCGCGAGTGTACTGCGTTAATTTCCCTGTTAAAACAACTGTTTTGTCTTTGAAAGGTGACTCCACTTCTGCTAATTGTTCTGTCCGGAGACCTTTATATGTCAAGTTCACTTGGGCTTTTTCCAGTTCAGCCATTAATTCATGAACTTCCTCATTTTCAAAATACGTCACAACGCTGTCGGCGATTGTTTCACCAATTGAATCCAAAGCCACAATTTCTTCCGCAGTTGCTCGACTTAAGGTTGATAAATCACCAAAATGCTCCGCTAAAATTTTCGCCGCTTTCGCCCCCACATGGCGAATCCCTAAGCCAAAAATCAAACGTTCGACAGAGTTTTCTTTACTCCCTTGAATGGCAGTATAAATGTTGTTTGCTGATTTTTCTTTGATTTTATCCAAAGTCATTAACTGTTCTTCTGTTAAGAAATACAGATCCGCTACGTCTTTCACTAATCCTTTGTCATACATTTGTGCTAACACTCTTGGCCCCAAGCCATCAATGTTCATTGCGTTTCGTGAGACAAAGTGATTCAGCCCTTCTTTAATTTGCGCAGGGCATTTTGGATTAATACAACGTAACGCCACTTCCTCATCTAAATGCACCAACTCACTATGACAAATTGGACAATGTGTCGGCATTTCATAAGGCTGACTATCGGCTGCACGTTTTTCAACTAGGACTTGCGCTACTTCTGGGATAATATCGCCGGCTTTGTAAATAATAACATGATCATTTAAACGGATATCTTTCATTTGAATAAAATCTGCATTATGCAAACTTGCCCGACTAACCGTGGTTCCCGCGACTCGTACAGGAGCCATGACCGCAGTAGGAGTGACCACCCCCGTGCGCCCAATTGTCCATTCAATATCTTCCACTACTGTTTCTGCTTCTTCTGGTGGAAATTTGTAGGCAATCGCCCAGCGAGGTGCTTTGACAGTGAAACCTAATTCATCTTGTAACGCAAATTCGTTCACTTTAATCACAATTCCATCAATTTCGTATGGCAAAGTGCTCCGCTTTTCATGGTATTCTTCAATGTAGGCCCAAACTTCATCGATTGACTGACATAATTGCCGTTCGGGATTGGTTCTAAAACCAATTGCAGAAAGCTCTTCTAATGCCTCAAACTGCGTCTTCGCTTTCATTGGTCCAAAGTCAGCAACTGTGTATAAAAACGTATTTAAGTTCCGTTTCGCCACAATTTTTGTATCTAATTGGCGCAAGCTGCCCGCCGCTGCATTCCGAGGATTGGCAAAAATATCTTGGCCATTTTCTTCACGTTCTTCATTCAATGCGACAAAGGATTGTTTAGGCATGTAGCACTCGCCACGAACTTCCACTGAAATGGGCTCCGTTAAGCGCATTGGTACAGAGCGAACCGTTCGTAAGTTCTCTGTAATGTTTTCACCAACCGTTCCATCGCCTCGTGTTGCTCCGCGTACAAACACCCCGTTTTCATAACGTAATGAAATTGCTAACCCATCAATTTTCAACTCGCAACAGTAAGCAACAGGTTTACCAATCGCCTTACGAACACGTTCATCAAAAGCAAAAATGTCTTCCTTGCTAAACCCATCATTTAAACTATACATTGGAATGTCATGCGGAGCTTTTTCAAAACCAGATAAAACTTTGCCACCTACACGTTGTGTCGGCGAATCTGGCGTGATTAAATCAGGAAACTCCGTTTCAATATCGACTAACTCTTTATACAAACGATCGTAAACATAATCTTCTACGGATGGTTGATCTTTGACATAATATTCATGGGAATATTGATTGAGTTGTTTTCTTAATTCTTGCGCACGAGTTGTCGCCGCCGTTAATGTTAATGGTTGTTGTTCCATCGTAGAACTCCTCCTCATAAGTGTAATGCTCCTATCGTCTTTTTAACACATTTACACTAAGATAGAAAATAAAAAGAATTTATCTAATGATGATTTCTCATTAAATTGCTGACCTATTTTTCATGTTAAATTTTTTCAATTGGTGCAAATGCCGCTAACAACCGTTTTATGCCTTTTTCTGGGAAAGCAATGTCCAACTCTAAGTCTTTGGCCGAACCGCCTACACGAACGACTGTACCAACGCCCCATGCTTTATGTTGGACCTTATCACCTGCTTGCCAAGAAACTTTTTCCCCACCACTTGCCACTTTGTTGCTAACTGATTTTGTAGCTGGCTGTGTATAAGCTGGTTTACTTGCGCTGGGCTTGAATACTTTAGGATCAAAGGTGCGCGCTGGAGCTTTCTGTAAATTGGCCGCCGCCCCTTGTTTCATTAAACGCTCCGCCTCAATTTCTTCTAAAAAGCGACTTGGTCGATTATATTGCGTGCGACCATATAATGTTCTCGAATAAGCATTCGTTAAGAACAGGGCTTCTTCCGCTCTTGTGATACCAACATAAGCCAAGCGCCGTTCTTCTTCCAGTTCACTTTCTTCTAGCATGGCACGTGATAATGGGAAAACCCCTTCTTCTAAGCCCATTAAAAAGACCACTGGAAATTCCAGCCCTTTGGCCGCATGCAACGTCATTAAGGTTACTTGTGAAGAGCTCTCTTCTAAATTATCTAAATCAGAAACCAAGGCTAAATCTGTTAAGAAATCTGCCAATTTTGTTTCTTCGCCATTTGGATCGTCGTTATTTTGCGCTTCAAAACGTTTATCAAATTCTTGAGTCACAGATAAAAATTCGTCCAAGTTTTCTAAGCGAGCTTGAGACTCTAAATTATTTTGCGCCATCAAAGCTTCCCGATAACCACTACGTTGTAAAGTTTCTTTCACCAATTCTGTAATCGTTAAATAGGGCACTGTTTTCGTTAAGTCTTGAATCATCATGCCAAAATTACCAAGCTCTTTACCCGCTTTTCCTGAAATATTTGCCAAATCAACATTTTGGGCAGCTTCCAGCAAAGCCCAACCATGCGTATCCGCAAATAGCCGTAATTTTTCAATTGAACTTTTACCGATTCCTCGTTTTGGTTCATTGACAATTCGTTCAAAACTAATCGAATCATCTGGATTGGCAATCAAACTTAAATAAGCCAAAATATCTTTAATTTCTTTACGGTCGTAGAATTTATGTCCGCCCACCATGGTATACGGAATATTAGATTTCAAGAGCATTTCTTCCACTACACGGGATTGAGCATTGGTCCGATATAATACCGCAAAATCACCATAAATTCGGTCATTTTCCCGCATTTCTTTTTGGATTTGGCTCACAATAAATTGTGTTTCATCCCGTTCTGTGTCTCCACGATAATAGACAATCTTTTCACCGTCTATATTTTCTGTCCACAGTTCTTTCTCGCGGCGGTTACGGTTATTTTTGATGACATCATTCGCAGCCGCCAAAATGTTTTTGGTGGACCGATAATTTTGTTCTAGCAAAATTACACTGGCATCTGGATAATCTTTTTCAAAATCCAAGATATTTTGCATATCCGCCCCGCGCCAACCATAGATACTTTGGTCGGCATCACCTACGACACACAGATTTTTGAAACGTGCAGCCAATAAATTGACTAAGGTATATTGTGCATGATTGGTATCTTGGTATTCATCCACATGAATATAGTGAAATTTATTTTGGTAGAAAGCTAACGTATCTGGTTGTTCATTGAATAAACGAATCGTATTCATAATCAAATCATCAAAATCCATACATTGGTTTTTGCGTAATTCTTTTTGATAGGCTTCATAGCATTTTGCGACAATTTCTTCATATAAGGAACCTTGCATTTCAGCAACTTTTTCAGGCGTTTGTAATTCATTTTTGGCATTGCTAATCGTACCTAAAATTGAGCGAGGATCATATTTTTTTGAATCAATATTTAAGTCGTTTAAGATGCGTTTCATTAATGTTTTTTGTTCCGATGGGTCAATAATTGTAAAATTACGGTTGTAACCAATCTGATCCACATCACGACGTAAAATTCTTACACACATGGAGTGAAAAGTGGAGACCCATACATCTTCACCACCCGTTTCCAGTAATTTATTTACACGCTCTTTCATTTCTTTAGCAGCTTTATTGGTAAACGTAATCGCCAAAATATTCCATGGATTTACTTCTTTTTCCTCAATTAGATAGGCAATTCGGTGTGTTAAAACCCGCGTTTTTCCACTACCAGCACCAGCCATGACTAACAGTGGTCCTTCTGTATGCAAAACGGCTTCTTCTTGTCGAGGATTCATTCCCTGAACCAAGGCATGTTTTTGTGTCATATTAAACGTCCTCTCTCTTTTTTCAATCTTATACAGTATACCAAAAATCCCTTTGAAGTTCTTTAGAAAAGAACAAAAAATCTTTTTCTTTTTATATGAAATTTTCTTGTAAATCAAGTCAAACCGCAGTACATTAGTAAGTAGTGATGGAGGCTAAAAATGAAATGAATAATGATGTACATGAAATTAAACAATTAGATGGTACCCGAATCGGCTTTATCCTTAAAGGCATCGTCGTCGGAATCCTGGTCGGCTTTGTTGTCAGCTTATTTCGCTTAGGCATTGAAAAAATTGGCGAACAAGTCGTTCATCTGTATCAAACGTTTCACGAAAAACCCTTTTGGATGATTCCTTGGTTCTTATTTTCTCTCGTACTTGCTTATTTATTAGGACGACTGATTAAGAGCGAACCAGCAATTAAAGGCAGTGGCATCCCCCAAGTGGAAGGACAACTTCAAGGTCAATTAGAAATTCACTGGTTTCCAGTGCTTTGGAAAAAATTTATCGGTGGGATCTTAGCGATTAGTCCTGGGCTATTTTTGGGACGTGAAGGTCCTTCAATTCAACTAGGTGCAGTGGTTGGACAAGGCTATAGTCAATGGCGGCAAAGCACCAAGTCTGAAGAAAAAATTTTAATCAGTAGTGGTGCCAGTGCTGGTTTAGCCGCCGCTTTTAATGCACCAATCGCAGGACTTTTATTTGTTCTAGAAGAGGTTCACCATTCCTTTTCACCTTTAGTTTGGTTAACCTCTTTTTCTGCGGCCATTTCCGCTAACTTTGTTTCTTTGCATTTCTTCGGATTGCAGCCAGTTCTTTATATTGGTCCCGTTAAATCTTTGCCTTTAGAGTACTATTGGACATTAGTCCTGCTGGGCGTTTTGCTAGGATTATTAGGTTGGATATATCAAAAAACATTGTTGTCCTTACCAAAAGTATATGGAAAAATCAAAGGCCTTTCTTCTAATTATTATGGTTTTATTCCTTTTATTTTGATTTTACCGATTGGTTATTTCTTTCCACATTTACTTGGCGGTGGGAATCAAATTGTTTTAGCTTTAGGCAATCAACCGGCCACGATTTGGGCTTTAGTCGGCTTACTGGTTTTACGTTTTGTTTTTTCAATGGTTTCTTACGGTTCGAATCTCCCTGGTGGTATTTTCTTGCCTATTCTAACTTTAGGTGCCATTATCGGAACATTGTATGGCAGTCTACTTGTCCAGTACGTAGGGATGGATCCAATTTTTGTGAAAAACTTTTTAATTTTTGCCATGGCTGGTTATTTTACTGCGATTGGTAAAGCACCGTTAACAGCGATTATTTTAGTAACAGAAATGGTCGGCAATTTTTCTCATTTAATGTCTTTAGGGGTTGTCGCTTTAGTTAGTTATATTACCATCGATAGTCTTGGCGGCAAGCCAATTTATGAAAGCTTATTAGAACGTTTGGTTCCTTCTAAAGTAAGTAATATTCGTGGCCACAAAACGATTATTGAATTACCTATCACTGCAGAAAGTTCCTTAGATGATACGATGGTACGTGATTTTGTCTGGCCTAAACAAATGTTGCTCACTTCCATTCGCCGTGGCGAATCGGAAATTTTAACACATGGTGATACTGTTATGCATGTTGGCGATGTGCTCATTATTTTGACCGATGAAAAACTCGCTTACCAAGTCAAAAAAGAGATTTATCAAAAAACTTTACCGAATGATTTAGTGAATTAAAGAAAGCTGCTGAACCTGAGTTCAGCAGCTTTCTTTTTTTCTTATGACTGTTTTTTAATTTTTTTGAATGTTTTTGACCGTTTTAGATTGATTAGCGTTTTCATTTGTGCTATTATATCCATGAAATGAGGGATGAAAATGCTTACGGAAGAACGACATCAAAAAATTTTACAATTGTTAGATCAAAAATCAGTCGTCAAATCACAAGAACTTGCTAGCTTGTTCAATGCTTCAGAATCCACAATACGCCGCGATTTACAAGAATTAGAAGACGCCAATTTGTTAGAACGCATTCACGGCGGCGCTAAGCGTATTCTTAATTTAGGCTTTGAACAAAACATGACGGAAAAATCAATCAAAAACACGCACGAAAAGCAAAAGATTGCTTCTTTAGCCGCTAGTTGTGTACAAGATGGCGATATGATCTATTTAGATGCTGGTTCAACCACGTTAGAAATGATCCCTTTTTTAGTTGGGAAACAAATCCATGTAGTGACGAATTCCGTACATCATGCTGCAAAACTTAGCGATATGGAAATTCCCACTATTATGCTTGGTGGTACTTTGAAGCTCTCCACTAAAGCAATCATTGGTGCCACTAGTATGGAACAGCTACAACATTTTCGTTTTAACAAAGCTTTTTTAGGAACTAACGGCGCACATTTAGAGTTTGGTTTAACGACGCCTGATCCCGAAGAAGCAGCGCTAAAAGCCTTGGCTATTCATCAAGCAGAAACAGCCTATGTTTTACTGGATCATACAAAATTTAATGAAGTAACGTTTACCAAAGTGGAAGAATTAGAGTCAGTTACTTTACTAACTGACTACTGCCCTGCTGAATCGCTTCAAGGATTCCAGCAAAAAACTATTTTAATGGAGGCAAACAAATGATTTACACAGTGACTTTAAACCCTTCTATCGACTTTATCGTTCATGTCGATCATCTACAAATTGGTGATTTAAATCGGATGACGAATGATTTTAAATTACCTGGCGGCAAAGGAATCAACGTTTCACGTATCTTAAAACGTATGGAGACAGAATCCACTGCCTTAGGTTTTTTAGGTGGTTTTACAGGCTCATTCATTGCCGATTGGTTGAAAAAAGAAGAAATCCAAACGAATTTCACTCCCGTGTCTGCTGATACACGAATCAACATTAAATTGAAATCAGATACTGAAACAGAAATTAACGGCTTAGGACCTGCTCTAACAAACGAAGAAATTCAAGAACTAAAACAAGCAGTTAGTCGTGTTCAGGCTGGTGATATTGTTGTTCTTTCAGGAAGTACACCTGCTTCTCTACGCAAAGGATTTTACGAAGAATTAATCCAAATTGTGAAGGAAAAAGGCGCAGAATTTGTTATTGATACGACAGGTGAAGATTTAATGAACGCTTTGTCACAAAAGCCTTTATTGGTCAAGCCAAATAATCATGAGTTGGCAGAATTATATCATACAACCTTTACAAGTGTTGAAGATATTTTACCTTATGGACATCGGTTACTAGAAGAAGGAGCGCAACACGTAATTATCTCAATGGCTGGTGATGGTGCATTACTTTTCACAACAGAAGGTGTTTATCGTTCCAACGTTTTAGAACGTCCACTGAAAAATTCTGTCGGCGCTGGCGACTCAATGATTGCTGGTTTTATTGGCAACTTTTCAAAAACACAAGATCCTTTAGAGGCTTTCAAATGGGGTGTCGCTTGCGGTAGCGCGACCGCATTTTCTGATGATTTAGCCTCAGAAGATTTTATCCAAGAACTTATTCACGAAGTAACAATTGAAAAAATTTCAGAATAAATCCACTAAGGGAGGAAAATAGAGTGAACATTAATGATTTATTAATAAAAGATGTCATGATTATGGATTTACAAGCTACTGATAAAAAAGGCGCGATTGATGAAATGGTCCAAAAATTATACGATGGCGGCCGCATCTCTGACATTGACACTTACAAAGAAGGAATTTTAAAACGCGAATCACAAACATCGACTGGTTTAGGCGACGGCATCGCTATGCCTCACGCAAAAAACAGTGCCGTAAAAGAACCGACAGTTCTTTTCGCTAAAAGTAAAAAAGGGGTTGATTATGAAGCACTAGATGGACAACCTACTTATCTATTCTTCATGATTGCTGCTCCAGAAGGCGCTAATGATACACATCTCCAAGCGCTTGCGGCCCTTTCTCGATTACTTATCGATCCAGACTTTGTTGGCAAATTGAAAGAAGCGGAAACTCCAGAAGCAGTCCAAGCTCTTTTCCAAGCAGCAGAAGATCAAAAAGAAGCGGAAGAAAAAGCAGAACAAGAACAAACAACGCCAGCACCAGAAAGCAATCGTAAATATATTATTGCTGTGACTGCTTGTCCTACAGGAATTGCTCACACTTACATGGCTGAAGATGCACTGAAGAAAAAAGCAAAAGAAATGGGCGTAGACATTAAAGTAGAAACAAACGGTTCAGAAGGAATTAAAAATCGTTTGACTGCTGAAGATATTGCTCGTGCTGATGGCGTAATTGTCGCAGCCGATAAAAAAGTAGAAATGAATCGTTTTGATGGTAAAAAATTAGTCAATCGTCCCGTCAGTGATGGAATTCGTAAAACCGAAGAACTAATTAACTTAGCCATTAGTGGTGAAGCTCCTACTTTCCATGGCAGTGACTCGGCTGCAAGCGACCAAGAGGATTCAGCGGAAGGTTCAATCGGTTCTCGTATCTATAAAGATTTAATGAATGGTGTTTCTCATATGTTACCTTTCGTTATTGGTGGCGGAATTGCCATTGCTCTTTCCTTTATGATTGATCAATTTATCGGAGTTCCTCAAGATCAATTAGCCAACTTAGGTAATTACAATGACGTAGCTAGCTGGTTTAACCAAATTGGTGGCGCAGCATTTGGCTTTATGTTACCTGTCTTAGCTGGTTTTATTGCTTCTAGTATTGGGGATCGTCCAGGCTTAGTTGCTGGTTTCGCCGCTGGTGCGTTAGCAAACGCTGGAGGCGCTGGGTTCCTTGGGGCCCTAATCGGTGGTTTCTTAGCTGGTTATGTAGTGGTTCTTTTACGTAAAGTCTTCAAAGGCTTGCCAAAATCATTAGATGGAATTAAAACCATTTTATTCTATCCAGTTTTTGGTTTGATTATTACGGGCTTATTAATGTTAGTCATTAACATCCCAATGAAAGCAATTAATGATGCGTTAAATCATTTCCTACTTGGCTTAGATGGCACAAATGCAGCTTTACTTGGTGCTTTATTAGCTGGTATGATGGCCATCGACTTAGGTGGACCAGTTAACAAAGCTGCTTATGTTTTCGGTACAGCTACGCTAGCAAGTACTGTTGCAGAAGGTGGCAGCGTGGTCATGGCTTCTGTAATGGCTGGCGGAATGGTTCCTCCATTAGCAATTTTCGTAGCAACTCGTTTATTTAAAAATAAATTTACAAAAGATCAACAAGATGCCGGCTTAACCAATATTGTAATGGGACTTTCTTTTGTCACTGAAGGGGCAATTCCTTTTGCAGCAGCTGACCCATTACGTGTGATTCCAAGTTTCGTGGTAGGTTCTGCTTTTACTGGTGCGTTGGTTGGTGCGTTTGGTATCAAATTATTGGCACCACATGGAGGAATCTTTGTCGTATTCCTATTAAGTAATCCATTACTATATCTATTGTTCATCTTAATTGGGGCGATTATTTCAGGAATTGTCTACGGACTTTTGAAAAAACCTGTCGAAGTACCTGCTTAAAAAAAACAGCAAAAAAGCGATTCAACCATGGTTGAATCGCTTTTTTATTATTTTCTCTTTATCGCATAATTTTCTAAATACTCAGGATTTCCTTTGCTTCTGATATACGTATACACGCCCATCACAAAGGCCCCAAGGGTATTGGTAAATAAATCCCCCATCGTATCCATTAAAGCAGCACGCCCAATAAATGGTTGGCCGTTGGACATATTATAGCGTTGTAAATTCATGTTCCCTAATGAATCGCAGATAAATTCCCAGAATTCCCAGAAAACGCCACAAAGCCCTGCAAATGCAAACCCAAATAATAAAAACAACCACGGGGAAACATCGGCGTACTTCGTTTTCTTCAATAGGAAACCAGCAATACCATAACCAACAGCAGTTAACAGCATCGGACTAACAAAGTGTAAAATTTTATCCCAGAACGAAATGATTGAAATCATATGCAACGAGGTTCCTAGGAATACTGAAATAAATAAGAAAAACCAGTAAAAATAAACGATGGTCGGTGGCATAATAATTTTTAAAAATTTATTGACAAGATCCGGTAAAAAGATCAGCCCAATTCCAAGTAAACATTCGATAACAAACGTCACACCTTGTTTTGTTGAATACTTGGCCGTAAAAAATTCCCAGAGATTGTACGTCAAGCATAAGATGCCAAACACCACTAATCCATATTTAATTTTCGAATAATTTTTATCCATTTTGACACACCCTTTCAAAAGTTATTTTATATGAAAAAAACTGTAGATGAAAGACACCTTCCATCTACAGTTTTAGAAAACTCTATCGAATGAAGAGCTTATTAAAAATGTTTATTTTTCAACAGCTGTTTCAGTAATTGTTTCAACAGCACGTTTCATACGAATATCGTGTTCTAACATGTCGTTGTTTAATACTTTACGTACTTGCGCTTCAGGCATGTTGTATTGTTCTGCTAAATCTTTCACTTCAGCATCGATGTCTTCTTGTGTTACTTCGATGTTTTCAGCTTTGGCAACTGCTTCAATCACTAAGTTTGTTTTTGTGCGTGTTTCTGCTTCGCCTTCAAATTGTTTGTGTAAATCTTCTTCTGTAGAACCAGTTAATTGGTAGTACATTTCAGGAGAAATTCCTTGGCGTTGCATGTTGTTTAAGAATTCATCCATTGAACGGTGAACTTCGTCGTGAACCATTACGTGTGGTAATTCAACGATTTCAGCATTTTCAACAGCTAAACGAATTGCTTCTTCGTCTTTTGCTTCTTCAGCTGCTGCTTCTTTTGCTTCTGTCAATTCTTTACGGAATTTTTCTTTTAATTCGTCTAATGATTCTACTGAATCGTCAACGTCTTTTGCAAATTCATCATCCAATTCTGGTAATTCTTTTGCTTTTACTTCATGAACAGTTACTTTGAAGACTGCTTCTTTACCAGCTAAATCTTCTGCTTGGTAATCTTCAGGGAAAGTAACGTTTACTTCTACTTCTTCGCCAGCTTTTTTGCCAACTAATTGGTCTTCAAAGCCTGGAATAAATGAATTAGAACCTAATTCTAATGAGTAATTTTCGCCTTTGCCGCCTTCAAATGCTTCGTCGCCTAAGAAGCCTTCAAAGTCGATAACTACAGTGTCGCCATTTTCAGCAGTGGCATCTTCTTTGATTACTAATTCAGCTTGAGATTCTTGTTCGCGTTTCAAACGTGCTTCCACGTCTTCATCTGTTACTTCACGGTCTTGTTTAGACACTGTTAAGTTTTTGTATTCGCCTAATTTTACTTCAGGTTTTACAGTTACTTCAGCAGTGATAACCCAGTCTTCCCCTTTATTCATGCTTTCAACATCAATTTTTGGTTGTGCTACTGGTTCAATTCCTGCTTCTAATACAGCCGCTTCATATGCTTCTGGTAAAACAGCGTTTAACGCATCTTCGTATAACGCTTCTTCTCCATACATACGGTTAAAAACAGTACGTGATACTTTTCCTTTACGGAAACCAGGTACGTTTAAGTTTTTTTTCACTTTATTGAACGCTTGCGTTAATCCTTTTTCGATTACTGCTTGTTCGATTGAAAAAGTTAATACACCATCATTAGTGCCTTTTTTTTCCCATTTCGCAGACATTTGTTTCCCTCCGAATAACATTTAATTTTATACATCAAACTTTATTTATGCATACCTTTAAATAGTACACTATCCCTAGGAAAATGTAAATATTTTAAGTGCTAAGAAGTGAAAGAAAGACTCGATTTTTAGCAAACTATCAGTTTTTTAATTTTTTCGGATTAAAAAAGCATAGAATTTCGAGAAATTTCCTTCTTAAAACCCTAAAAGATTGTGAACAAAATATCTTGTTCATCATCGGATGTAATCGCTTTACTTTATGAATGGCCCATTATAGAATGTATGTACTCAATATTTACGTATTATATATTTTCGTCATTATACATATAATATCAAAAAAGGAGGGGATGGTTTTGAATAAGTTCGTCTGGGGAATCTTTTCTTGCATCATATCATGGCTTTTTTTATCGCTGACTCAACCTTTGATGGCTCATTCTGAAACACTGAACCCTACAACTCACGCCTCTACTTTTAGTGAAACATTTACCTCAGTTTCAACAGAACAACAAACAACTCAAGCAACCGATATCGTGGAACAAGAAACCGAGCAAACCCATGCTTCCTCTGAAAACGATGAACCTATGGCACCTATGCCAGCTAGTGTTTCTGTTGGTAATAGCACCTTGAAAAGTACCTTAAGTACGGGAACGTATAACCAAGATATTATCACACTTTCATATGAATACAGTGTGACACTTATCGGCTTAGCAATTAATGATCGGCCGATTATTGCTATTCAACTTCCTACAGAAATTTCAAGCCAGTTAGATAACGACACTCTAAAGCAACAAGATTTTCTGACTCTTTTAACAGGGACTGTTAGTTATCCAGGAACAGCCACTCAAGATATTCACAGTTCAACTAACGGCGTCAGCCTCTCTTATAGTAGCACTTATCATTCTGTTTATCTAACTTTTCCAAGTAGCACCTTGGTGTTACTTCCCGGAACCAAATGGTCTGCCGCCATTTCGTTTGATGTGGGCGCACTTTATAAACGAGGAATTTCAATCCCTCCTGCTCTTAACGGCAAAGACTATCCGATTCGAGGAACCTTTACAGATGTCGGCACTGGATTAGGTGCAATTAATATTATTATTGGAAACAATACAAAAACAGGCGTAATTAGCAAAGCTCAACTTAGTTTAGGGAATTACCCCGTTCCTCAAGTCACACCAGCCAAACTAACTCAACCAAATCATCTGGACACTACTGTAACAGGGACCATTCAACAAGTACAAGACCCAAACTATAACTACTCTGTTCAATTAACCTTGAACCGCCATGATGGCACCACTACCCCCATTGTGGTGAAAGGGATTTCTGTCGATGCAGCCGGAAATTTCTCGACATCTTTAGCTTCACCATTAGAATATGGCGACACGCTCTCTACAATTGTCTTTGCTCGTTCAAAAACGTCAACCGACTATATTCAAAGCAGCCCCTCAGCTGACCAAAGTGTCAATTGGTCAATCCAACCAGTCACAAACGTAGTCGCTAATGCCGGATCAACTCAACTTTCAGGTAAAGCTTCTCAAGCATCTAACGGAACCTATCAAGTTAAAGTACAAATAAATGGTGGTTCTATTTTCACAACGTCCTTAGATTCCAATGGCCATTTTCAGTTTGCTAATTTACCCACTTTCCAAGGGGGAGAAACGGTCAGCTTGTGGGTCCAAGGTCTCAGCAATCGCACTGGCCTGCCTTTGCTAACCAGTTCTACTGTTTCTCAAACAGTTGCTTATCCTGTGCCTCAACTAACGGTCACGCAAACCATTGAGCGGAAAAATGCACAAGGGCTCTGGGAAGCTGCAAACTCTGTCGTAAGTGGTCAAATCATTCGTTTCACGTTAATCACACGTTTAACCAATCAACCAGCAACGTGGATGAATCAGCAATTACGAGCAACGGTGCCTAAAGGACTGGCTCAACTTTCAGCTGCTACATTAACAAAACAATCAGCAGCAGGTTTAAGTACGCCAATAGCTGGGCTTCAACTTTTAACTGATAGTTCCACTGGTTTGCCGTATTGGAGTTATCATAATTCGCTGCCAGCAGATAATTTTACGGAAGCCAATACACAATTCACCTTACAATATACAGCAACGGTTACAGAAGAATGGATAAACCAATTTCTTTTATTTTCTAGCACGGTTACTGGCAATGATGGTGGCGGAACGCCAATTACGCCAATTACTAAGGAACAGTCTTTACCTATCAAAAACGGTACCCTCCGTTTTGTGCAGATGCCAACTACAGTTTCCTTTAAAAATTTACCTTTTCCCAGCAAACGAACCATATACTCACCATCGACCATCAGCGCTCCTTTCCTCATTGCCGATGGTCGTGTTGCAAAAACACCATGGCATTTGTTGGTAAGAGAGAGTCAGCCCATGCATTCAACTTCTACAAATAAAACGATCCAGCAAGCTTTCATTTATCGAAAAAATGGCAGTGATTTCCCTATCTCCTCTTTAGCAACCGAAGTTTATCAATACACCGCAACGGACGATAACAATGTAGAAATTCCTTGGAACCAACAAAATGGACTTTTTTTAAGCGTTGCTCCTGACCTTAATTTAACGGTCAAAGAATCTTACACTGCCGAATTACAATGGATTCTTTCTGATACACCCCTCTAATTAGGATTTAGCTTTTTTAAAAGTTAAAAATAAACAAGAAAGAAGGAATAAAAAAATGAAAAAGATCGTGCGCATTTCAAGCATTTTGTTCGTTGCTACGCCTCTTATGCTTTTAAATAGTCCAAAAGTTGAAGCAGCTCAAGTCGCTTCTATTCAATCCAACGCTGATATTACGTTTGCTCTTGATAATACTGTCACGCCACCTGTCAACCCGACGAACCCTTCTCAGCCTGTGACACCTAATCCTGCTGATCCTCATCAACCTGGTACAGCCGGACCCCTTAGTATTGACTATGTTTCAAATATCCATTTTGGATCAAAACAAATTCAAGCCGGAACAGCAATCTATTCGGCACAACTGGACCAAGTACAAAATAGTACTGGCGATTTAATTAGCGTGCCAAACTATGTTCAAGTAACTGACAAACGTGGTCTAAATCTTGGCTGGAAATTATCAGTTAAACAGAGTGCGCAATTTGCTACAAGTGATTCAACACCCGCTGTTTTGGATAATGCATCCTTGACCTTTTTAGCAGCAACACCCAATTCAACACAGTTACTTTCTTTGGCGCCATTAACGGTCCCAGTAACCTTGGATCCAACTGGTGCCGCTACTTCTCCTGTGGCGACTGCCGCTCTTTCAACAGGAATGGGCACTTGGACATTAGCTTTTGGTAACGGAGCGACCGCTGCTCAAGGCATTCAATTAACTGTTCCTGCGACAACGAAAAAAGTTGCAGCTAAACAATATAAAACAACGCTTACTTGGATTTTGGATGATACACCACTTTAAAAGAAAACAAACAAGGTATTGCATGAAACAACTTCATGCAATACCTTCTTATAAAAAATTGTCAAAAAGGAGTGCACACTATGAATCAGCAGCTTTTTAAATGGCTCCATGCTATTAGCGTCATCATTTTTTTATTTTTTATTGGCTCTTATTCTGTAGAAGCAAGCGAAATGACTTTTTCTGTAAAAGCCATTTTACCCGACAATCAACGAACCAAAGAGACAAGTTATTTTGATCTACGTGTCGCTCCAAACCAAACACAAAAGCTACAAATCGAACTAACGAATCAAACAGCCAACGACATTACCGTGCTAGCTTCAGCCAATGCAGCGATTACTAATGATAATGGCTTGGCAGATTATTCTCATGCTGAAACAAAAAAAGATCCATCTGCACCTTTTACCTTTAATGAGATTGCGCAATTACCAAAAGAAATCTACCTACCTAAACACTCAACCAAGACTGTTGAATGTCAGCTTACTTTACCGGAAAAACCATTTAATGGTTATGTTTTAGGAGGACTCTACTTTGAACAAAAGTCAGATGAACAACCTGCTCACTCAGAAAACGGCGTGGCCATCAATAATCGTTTTTCTTATGTAGTCGGTGTCTTACTTAGTGAAACAGATGAACCTGTTCAGCCAAAATTATCTTTAAATGAAGTAAAAACCGATCAAGCTAACGGTCGTAACCGCGTATTAATGAATCTCCAAAACAAACAAGCGGCTATGATTAAAAAATTACAAGTCGATGCCTCTTTATATTATGAAAAAGAAGCTAAACCTCGCTACGAAAATCACCAAGAGTCGTTAACAATGGCCCCTAATACAAATTTTAATTATCGGATTGACTTAAAGGAACAACCTTTTGTTCCTGGAAATTATACTGTAAAAATCAAAGCAAACGATGGCTATCAAGACTATTCGTGGGAAAAACACTTAGTCATCCAAGAAAAAGAAGCTAAAAAATACAATGCTACCGCCGTCAACCTCCCACCTGAAAAGCACACCAATTTCCCTTGGAAACTGGTGTTTAGCATCACGCTAGTTTTTCTATTCATTTTGGGAAGCACGATTTATTATTTCAAGAAAAAAATACGTGAATCGCAACAGTAAAAAAGCACATCGACAATTGTCGATGTGCTTTCATAATCGCTTAATTATTTTGTATATTCTTCAACTAATGCAACGACTTCTTCCATCGTGTCGCATTCTTTTAATGCGCGGTCAGCAAGTTCAGCCATTTTAGTTGTGTCTAGACGTTTCATCAAGCTACGTGTTTTAAGGATAGATGTAGCACTCATTGAGAACTCATCTAAGCCCATACCCAATAGTAATGGAACAGCTGTTTGATCGCCCGCCATTTCACCACACATACCAGCCCATTTACCTTCAGCGTGTGCTGCATCAATTACATTTTTAATTAAACGTAAGATTGATGGGTTGTATGGTTGGTATAAGTAAGAAACGCGTTCGTTCATACGGTCTGCAGCCATCGTGTATTGGATTAAGTCGTTGGTTCCAACACTAAAGAAGTCTACTTCTTTGGCAAATTTATCAGCTAATACGGCAGCTGCTGGAATTTCAATCATAATACCTACTTGGATATCGTTTGAAACTTCAACACCTTCGTTGACTAATTTTTGTTTTTCGTCTTCAAAGATTGCTTTCGCTGCTCTAAATTCTTTCAAAGTAGCAACCATTGGGAACATGATACGTAAGTTACCATGAACAGACGCGCGTAATAATGCACGCATTTGTGTACGGAACATGCCGTCACCTAGTTCTGATAAGCTAATACGTAATGCACGGTAACCTAAGAATGGGTTCATTTCGTGTGGTAATGTTAGGTAAGGAAGCTCTTTGTCCCCACCAATATCCATTGTACGAACCACAACTGGTTTTCCTTCCATTCCTTCAAGAACTGCTTTATACGCTTGGTATTGGTCCTCTTCAGTTGGAAAGTCAGATGAATCCATGTATAAGAATTCTGTACGATATAAACCAACAGCTTCGCCGCCGTTTTTGTGTACGCCTGCTAAATCTTTTGGTGTACCAATGTTTGCAGCTAACTCAACATGTTTGCCGTCAGCTGTCACTGTTTCTGCATTTTTTAGTTTATCCCATTCTGCTTTTTGATCTGCATAAGCTTTTGCTTCTGCTTCAAATTCAGATTTTTCAGCATCTGTTGGGTCAATAATAACATCCCCAATGATTCCGTTTACTGCTAAAATATCGCCTGCTTTTACTTTGTCAGTAATTTCTTTTGTACCAACGATTGCAGGGATTTCTAACGAACGAGCCATGATTGCTGAGTGAGAAGTACGTCCGCCGATGTCTGTCACAAAGGCTTTAACATACGTACGGTCTAATTGTGCAGTATCACTAGGTGTTAAGTCATGGGCAACCACGATTACTTCTTCGTTAATCATTGAAGGATTTGGAAGAGTCACACCTAATAAATGTGCTAAGATACGTTTGGCAACGTCACGAATATCTGCTGCACGCTCTTGCATGTAAGCATTATCGTCCATTGCTTCAAACATACCAATATACATATCCGTAACTTCTTTCAAGGCAGCTTCTGCATTGACTTTGTTGTCTTGGATATTTTGTTTGATTTGACCAACCATTTCTGGGTCAGATAAAACCATTAAATGAGCATCGAAAACTTGCGCTTCTGCTTCACCAAGGCTTTGAGCTGCTTTGTCACGAATTGCTTGCAACTCTTCAGTAGATTTTGCTAAAGCATCGTCTAAGCGAGTTGCTTCTGCTTCAGTATCTTCTACGGAAGTTTTGTTGAAAGACAAGTCAGGTTGAACTAGCAGGTAAGCTTTAGCAACAGCAACGCCATCACTTGCGGCAATCCCTTTTAGCATCTCAGACATTATTCAGCCAATCCTTCTTTTTGTAATGTTTCAACGATTGCTGCCATTCCTTCAGCTTCGTCAGCACCATCAACAGTGATTGTTACGTCAGAACCTTGACCAACGCCTAAAGACATAACGCCCATGATTGATTTTAAGTTAACAGATTTACCTTTGTATTCTAAGTTAATATCTGAGTTAAATTTGCTTGCAGTTTGTACTAATAAAGTAGCTGGACGTGCGTGAATTCCTGTTTCTGCTACAATGTGAAATTCTTTCTTTTCCATATAAATCGGTCTCCTTCGTAAATAAAAAATTTTTATGTTAGGGTTTTCCTTTCTTGATACGCTAAAATCAAACGTCTACTCGAAAAAAGACCCTTTCAGTTTCTAAGATTACCATTTTTTTCTATCTTACACAACACTTTTTACTTAAATTTCGTGATGTTTTGCACTGACTATTCTTCCTCTTTTTGGTAACGATAAATGATTCGTCCATTTAACCCCGCTTCTCCAACAATTTCCGCGCGGTCAGGCAAAGAAATCCAAGCATCACGAAATTGGAAAAATTCATTTTGCTCCACGATTAATTCAGAGATTTCTCCAGCTTTTAATGAAGCAATTTTTTCTACAAAAGGATTTTCAGCCATTGATTTCACCACTCTTTCTCTTAAATATCAACTCTTATAGTTTACTTGAAAATGGCGCAATTGTCTGTAAAAAAATCGAATCTTTGTCTTTTTTTAAACAAGGTCTTTTACTTGATTCTCTTACAAAAAATGCTATAATAACCTCAAAGGTCAAAAATGGTCAAGTGGTTTTATAGACAGAATTTATTCTTGCTATCTAGTACTTGGCTGGTTTGAGGAAAAATGGTCTGTTTACTAGAAATAATAGAGCAAACAGCTATTTTTCTGGCCTCAGTTATTTTGAAAGGATGTGTTTCATTCAATGATTTGTCAAAATTGTCAACAAAATGAAGCAACAATTCATTTATATGCAAATGTGAATGGTCAAAGAAAACAACTGGACTATTGCCAAAGCTGCTATCAAAAATTAAAAAATCAAGCAAATAATTCCCCTCAAAATATGGGACAAGACCCTTTTGGCTTTGGGAGTTTAGACGATTTATATCGCTCTCTTTCTCGCCAAATGCAACAAGGGAATCCTTATGAACAACAAACACCACCCACTCAATTTGGTGATGGTGGTAATGGCGGTCAACCCCCTCGCGGAGGCGCTGGCGCTGGTCAAGGTTTACTAGGCGAGTATGGGATTAACATCACCGAAGCGGCACGCCAAGGAGATATCGATCCTGTGGTAGGACGTGACCAAGAAATTAAGCGTGTCATTGAAATCTTAAATCGCCGTACAAAAAACAACCCCGTTTTAATCGGTGAACCAGGTGTTGGTAAAACAGCCGTTGTCGAAGGTTTAGCCCAAAAAATTGTCGATGGCGATGTGCCCCAAAAATTATTGGACAAAGAAGTCATTCGTTTAGATGTGGTTTCACTTGTTCAAGGAACTGGTATTCGCGGACAATTTGAAGAACGGATGCAAAAATTGATTGAAGAAATCACTGAAGCTGAAAATGTCATTTTATTTATTGATGAAGTCCATGAAATTGTGGGTGCCGGTGCTGCTGGTGATGGCAATATGGATGCTGGCAATATTTTAAAACCAGCCTTAGCACGTGGTGAATTACAATTAGTCGGTGCCACAACTTTAAATGAGTACCGTATTATTGAAAAAGACGCTGCCTTAGAACGTCGGATGCAACCAGTCCAAGTAGATGAGCCAACCGTTGCTGAAACCATAACGATTTTACATGGTCTGCAAAAACGTTATGAAGATTATCATCATGTTAAATATACAGATGAAGCGATTAACGCAGCAGCAAACTTATCCAACCGTTACATTCAAGATCGCTTTTTGCCAGATAAAGCGATTGACTTGTTAGATGAATCTGGTTCAAAAATGAATCTAACTATTCAACTCGTCGATCCAAAAACAATTGATAAAAAATTAGCAGAAGCGGAACAACAAAAACAACAAGCTTCCGCAGAAGAAGATTTTGAAAAAGCGGCTTACTATCGTGATCAAATCAATAAATTACAAGCAATGAAAGAAAAACAAATCAGCGATGAAGAAACACCCGTCATCACTGAAAAAGATATTGAAGCCATTGTGGAACAAAAAACTGGCATTCCTGTCGGTGACTTAAAAGAAAAAGAACAAACCCAATTGAAAAATTTAGCTGTTGACTTAAAAGCTCATGTTGTCGGACAAGATGATGCCGTCGATAAAGTAGCTAAAGCGATTCGTCGCAATCGTGTAGGCCTAGGCAAACAAAACCGCCCAATTGGTTCCTTCTTATTTGTTGGGCCAACAGGCGTTGGTAAAACAGAATTAGCAAAACAATTAGCCTTTGAGCTATTCGGTTCAGAAGATTCGATGGTTCGTTTTGATATGAGTGAGTATATGGAAAAACACAGTGTTTCTAAACTGATTGGTTCTCCTCCAGGCTATGTTGGGTATGACGAAGCTGGACAACTCACAGAAAAAGTCCGTCGTAATCCTTATAGTTTAATTTTATTGGATGAAATTGAAAAAGCGCATCCTGATGTTTTACACATGTTTTTACAAATTCTCGACGATAGCCGTTTAACAGATGCACAAGGTCGTACAGTCAGCTTTAAAGACACCATCATTATCATGACAAGTAATGCTGGAACAGGAGCTGTGGAAGCCAACGTTGGCTTTGGCGCTGCCCGTGAAGGTGTGACTAAATCTGTTTTAGGTCAATTGAACAACTTCTTCACCCCCGAATTCCTTAACCGTTTCGATGGTATTATCGAATTCAAAGCATTAAGCAAAGAAAACCTGATGAACATTGTCAGCTTGATGTTAGAAGAAGTAAATGGCTTATTAGCTAAACAAAAATTACACATTGAGGTTCCAACAGAAGTCAAAGAGAAAATCGTTGATTTAGGTTATGATCCTGCAATGGGCGCTCGTCCTTTACGCCGAACGATTCAAGAACAAATTGAAGACGGCATTGCTGAATACTATCTAGATCATCCTGAAAATCATCAATTAGTCGCAACGTTAGATAACGAAGGTAAAATTATCGTAACTGGCGCACAAGAAGTGACTAAAACAGAAACTTCAACATCTGACCAAGCAGAATAATCAAAAATCCACACGCATTAATAACAATGCGTGCGGATTTTTTTATGCTTTTCACTTTTTATTTTCATCAAAAAAAACTATAATAGAAGAAAGATATTCGTATACTTGTTCCTCATAGAAAAAATTCAATCTGGAACTCCTGTACATAATTGGAAACGCTCTTTTGCAGCACACAACTATAATGAGGTGATAAAATGAAATTAGTGAATGTGACCAATAGCTACAAACAATTAGTAAATAAACAATTGGAAAACACGGATGCTTACTTTGTAAAAGTCTACTCAGCAGGAAACACGACCGCTGTCTATTCAGAAGCAGCTCACCATGTGGAAGTTCTGATTATGAATAAAAATCGTCGCATTCGTCCGACAGAAGTAAAAGAAATTTTAGCAAAACTGTTGAAACGATTACCTAAAGAGGCTTATGACCCAGATGAAATTTCTATCATTGAATTAAACCATGTGACCGAAGTGTCTGTTCCATTAAAAGTTTCCCTCATGGAAAACTAAACAAACTGCCGAAGTTTCCCCACTTCGGCAGTTTTTTTAATTTATTGTGACGTTATTTTTTTTACAAGACTTTGATAATTTTCCGACCAAGCTTCCTCATTTGTCGGACTGACTAATTTGTTTTCCTCGATTGCTTTTTTTCTTAAGTCATCCACTTCTTTTTTGAAATTTTCTCCCGATTTTTGAGCATAATCTTTAGAAAAATATTTTGATTGGCGAGAATAAGCCTTCAGTTTCGCATCTTTAATCTCTTCTTCTGTATCTGCAAAATATTCATCATAACGAAGATCGGTTATTTTCCCTGAATCTTTTAACGTAATAACAGTTAAACGTCCAGAAAGCCCCTCTCCAAAATCTTCTGTTAGACTTGTATAATGTTCTTTTGAGGGTTCTTTGATTTCCTTAGCTAAAGCCCTAGCAGCAGGAAGATAGCCATTATTAGCGCTATTGGATTGACCTTTGGCTGTCTGGAAGGCACCATCTAGACGATTTTCAGCAACCATTTGATTTTCTAAAAAAGTCATCGTATTAACAACGGTCACTAACGATTGATCGGTTCGGGCGTTGTTCGCTTGAAAATTTGCATAGCCGGATAAACGTTTTGTCACTCCTGCCCATTCTTCAGAATAATAGTTTTTAGGTCCACGTTCATCAAATTCCACTAACTGAATTTGTTGATCCTTAACAACGACATCAATTAAAGCCGTATAGCCGCCATCAAACACGACTTCATGATGATAATAATCCCCTTGAACTTCTCCGATTTCTGGACGACCTGACCAATACATCTTCTGGGCTTTTTCTTCTGGGCTAATTCCTGATTGTCCATTATTAGCTTCTACTGTAGCGCCAGAAACAGCATCAACTTCAAAGGTATGTCCATTACGCTCATAACTCACTTTGGCAGCACTCTCCTTCGGTTGATCATTCGTGTTTGCCTGCTCCTCCTGCTTTACAGAAGTGGCATTAGTGGCTTCCGAGGCACCACTCGTTACTTGGCCTGCTTCTGCTTCAGTACTTTCTTTCATTTTTTCAGTTCGTTGATCTGGTTGGCACCCCATTAAAACAATCATTGAACAAAATAACCCGACAACTATCTTTTTAGTTTTCATTTTTCCTCCTTTTAAAGCTCATTGAATTACCATTCAATTCTAATATAAGTAGGATAAAAAGTATAGCTAAGTAATCGTTTTTTCTTCATATGGCGATAAACTTAACTGCCCAGATAAATACTCACCTAGATAGATTTCCTGTAATCTTTGGAATCCTTGTTCTTGGATTTGCGTTAATAGCCAGTGCTCATCCTTTTTAATTAACTCTAGGACATCCATGTTGGCTTGACCGTCCACAATAATCGGGTAACGAATACTTTCATCGCCATATTCGACGATTGTTAATTGACCATTTTGTTCTAAAACCGCCCGTTTAACAAGCTGGACTTCATAAATACCATTTGCTCGTAATTTAAACATCAGATCATTTGCAGAAATACCATTTTTCAAACATTCCTTCACCACAACCTGTCCATCCTTGATTAAAGTAATGGGTTTACCATCCACAATTTGCTTCACATAGCGATTGTGTTCTTTTGCAAATTTTAAAATTAAGACTAATAATGTCCACAAAATTAACACTAATACAAATTGAAGCACCGTAATTGAATCATTATAAATAACACCACCAATAATGCCCCCCAATACATAGTTTTGCACTTGGTCCATGGCCGATGTGGGCGCCAAATTGCCTTTTCCCATCAAATTAATTTGGACAATTAAACAAATAATACCTAAAGCAAATTTAATAATAATTGGACTATAAAACTGCATTAATTTTCCCTCACTTTACTTTATTATTTCAATCGTTGGTGTTAATAAATACGTTTCTTGTAACGTATAAGACTGCTGATCCGTACTTAAACTCATTTTATAAAACACTTCGTCAATTTTAACTATGGTTCCGTCAGCCAATTGTGTACCATTGACATAAACTTTTTCTGGAGAAACCTTTTTTTCCTGTGCCACTTGTTCGACAAAATGTACCATTTGTGAAGATTGTGAATGCTGATTTTGGTTCAGTTGATAATTGGAATATTGAACCCCTAAAACAAATAATAATGATAAAAAAATAATAATACTTAATTCACGATATTTCGTTTGAATTTGATGTCGCACATAAAAACTAAACACAATGACTAGCCCGATTAACAAAGCAAAAATAAAAAAATACTTTAAGTAATCATTTAAATTAGATTGGCTTTTTAAATACTCGATGCCATAAAAATTCATGTTCTTGTCCACTCCTTGATAGGTTCGTTATAGTAAGTATTCTATCTCAAAAAAAATAATCACGCCTGCTTTAGTGCCTTATAAGAAGAAAAAGCTCAGCGCAATCATCTTGAGAATGATTGCGCCGAGCTTCAATCTTCTAAAGATTCAGCTACTGATTGATTACAAATTAATTTTACATCAAACTTTTCAGTTCAACATCTGGATATTTATCCGCAAACCAGCGTTCCGCAAATTGGTTTTCAAATAAGAACAATGGTTGGTCGAAGCGGTCCCGTGCCAAAATGTTTCGGCTAGAGCTCATGCGTTCATCTAAATCTTCTGGATTAATCCAGCGGGCAATTTTAGAACCCATTGGCGTCATTACTACTTCAGCATTGTATTCATTGGACATTCGGTATTGGAAAACTTCAAACTGCAATTGACCTACGGCGCCAATGATATATTCTTCCGTTAAATATGTTTTATATAATTGAATGGCTCCTTCTTGAACCAGTTGGTAAATTCCTTTATGGAAAGATTTTTGTTTCATCACGTTTTTGGCAGTTACTTTCATGAATAATTCAGGGGTAAATGACGGCAACTCTTCATATTGAACATTCATTTTCCCTTCATACAAAGTATCGCCAATTTGGTAATTTCCTGTGTCATACACGCCGATAATATCGCCTGCAACAGCTTCTGTGACGTTTTCGCGGGCATCCGCCATAAATTGCGTCACGTTACTTAATTTGACTTTTTTGCCTGTTCTACCTAAAGTCACGTCCATGCCTCTTTCAAAAACACCTGAACAAATTCGAACAAAGGCAATTCGATCACGATGGGCTGGGTTCATATTCGCTTGAATTTTAAAGACAAAGCCTGAAAATTCTTTTTCGTAAGGACTTACTTCGCCACCCTCTTCTGTTTTATGCGCATGTGGCGCAGGCGCAAATTGTAAGAAGGTTTCTAAAAATGTTTGAACCCCAAAGTTTGTCAAAGCAGAACCGAAGAAGACTGGCGTTTGATCACCACGAGCGATTTTTTCCTCGCTAAATTCATCGCCTGCTTCTACCAATAACTCAACATCTTCCAACACTTGTTGATAAACGCTGTTATTGTGCAATGGTAAATCGCTTGGGATATCGCCATCTTTTAAAGGAATAAAACGCTCCCCGCCATTATTTTCTGGACGATATAATTCCACACGTTCATTATAAATATCGTATAGACCTTCTAGGCCTTTTCCCATACCAATTGGCCAGTTCATTGGATAAGATTCAATATCCAATAGTTCTTCCAATTCTTCTAAAAGTTCCAATGGTTCCCGTCCATCACGGTCCAATTTGTTAATAAAGGTAAAAATTGGAATACCACGTTTTTTAACAACTTGGAAAAGTTTTTTCGTTTGTGCTTCAATCCCTTTGGCACTGTCAATAACCATCACAGCACTATCCACGGCCATTAAGGTCCGATACGTATCCTCTGAGAAATCCTCATGCCCTGGGGTGTCCAAGATATTAATCCGTTTATCTTGATAGTCAAATTGCATCACAGAACTCGTTACCGAAATTCCCCGTTGTTTTTCAATTTCCATCCAGTCAGATTTGGCAAAGTTCCCTGTTTTTTTCCCTTTGACTGTTCCAGCTTGGCGGATGGCGCCCCCAAATAATAATAATTGTTCAGTAATCGTTGTTTTCCCAGCATCCGGATGGGAAATAATCGCAAACGTACGGCGACTATCGACTGCTTCTTTTTGATTGATCGTCATAAAAATCTCCTTATCACTTGTGATGTTTATTTATTTATTTTCTTCAGCATAATTTTTGATTAACCTTTGCTAGTATATCATGTCAAGCCTTGAGAATAAAGAGCTGCTGTTGGCTGTTTTTTAAAAGGAAAACCTGCGACATTAGTCAAAACGACTGATGTCACAGGTTATTTTTAACGTCTTGGTTCGTCATCTTCCATTTCTTTACGGAAAAAACGACGATTTTCTTCTGGTTCTTCATCGACAGTTTCTTCATCGTAGAAATGAACGCGTAAGACTAGCAAACGTGTGCCTTCCATTTCTTCAGCAGTTAACTTAATATTGCCCACTTCAAAAGAAGGTTTTTCCCCTTCATCAGGAATGGTTCCTAATGCTGTAATTAAGTAACCTGCCATTGTATCAACATCGCTCATGTGTAAATCTGTTTCAAATACTTCATTAAATTCGTCAATTAACATGCGCCCTTGAACCAAATATTCATTGTCGGCCACTTGTGTATATAAATTTTCTACTTCATCTGTTTCATCGTCAATTTCACCAACGATTTCTTCTAGTAAATCTTCCAGTGTTGCTAAACCGACAACACCGCCATATTCATCTAGTAAAATCGCCATTTGGTTTTGTGTTCGTTTTAACTCATAAAGTAAATCATCAATAAAAATGGTTTCTGGGACAAATAATGGTTCTTGGATGATTGCGCCTAATTCAATGTTTTCAAAGCCTAAATTACGTGCAGCTTTTAGTAACGTTTTGGTATGTAAAATACCAACAATTTTATCTTTGTCTTCACTATAAACAGGAATCCGAGAATAATTTTCTCCTAAAATTAAATTGATGTTTTCTTGGACATCATCTTGGATGTCAACCATGAATGCGTCTGTCCGAGGAACCATTACTTCTCGTGCCACTTTTGTATCTAATGAAAAGACACCTTGTAACATTTCTAGTTCTTCGTTTTCCAAAACACCTTCTGTTTCAAGCATGTAGCGCATTTCATCTCGTGTCATCTTCGAATCAGCATCATCGAAAGTCATTGGTGTGATTTTGGATAATAAATCGGTCGAAGCCGATAGCAACCAAACGAAGGGACGCGCGATAACTCCTAAAAAGCGGACTGCACCAGAAGTCAATTGAGCGACTTCTTCTGATTTATTCATGGCAATTCGTTTAGGATATAATTCACCAAATACAATGGAAACGTACGTTAACAACGCTAAGATAATGATACTGGCAAGACTCTTAGCTGCGGCGCCGCCACCTAATACAGGGGCCAAACGACTAGATAAAGTCTCTGCTAATGAAGCACCAGATAGGATATTAACCAAAGTAATCCCTACTTGGATTGTGGATAAAAAGTTATTGGGGTCTTGCAATACCTTAAGCAATTTTTGAGCTTTTGCGTCGCCGTCTTCCGCTTTTTGTTCCACACGATTCTTGTTAACAGATACGACTGCAATTTCCGCCGCTGCCAAAAAGGCATTGATAAACGTCAACACGACTAATAATAGAAGTTGCGCAATTAGCGACTGACTCTCAGGGTCAGCATTATTCATAATGTTCTCTCTCTCCTTAATTGTTGATAATTCCGAGGCTGTACTTTCGTACTCTTTTAACGTTCTTCCTCTTTTTATGGTTAGGCTTAGAAACAGACACAATCAGTATTATGACAGGTTATTTTCTATCCTAATCCATAAAATCATAGCACGAAAGATTAGCGGATTCAATCATTAACCGTTATTTTCTTTCGTATTTGTTTCATTCCCTAAAAGAACGGCATTGGTAACTTTTTCACTACGACCCGCTTTGACCATATCAATAACATAGTAGATAATGGTCCGGCAGATTGCGTAAAATGGGACGCCGAGGAAAATACCTAGCAAACCTGCTAAATTTCCTGCTACCAATAAAATTAAAATAATCGTTAATGGATGGATTTTTAGAGATTTTCCGATAACGTTTGGATAAATAATATTTCCGTCCAATTGTTGAACCACTAGCACCACTAAACAACATAAGGCTGCTTTGACGGGTTCATTAAAGATGGTCACTAAGACAGCGGGCGCTAATCCTAGATAAGGGCCTAGATAGGGAATCAAATTCGTAAAGCCGGCAATGACACCAAATAAAAAGGCATAACGAACGCCAAGCAATGAATACCCAATAATCGTAAATGTACCGACAAATAAACATTCAATCGCTTGTCCACTAATATAACTGGATAAGGTTTGGTTCAATTGTCCTAAAAGATCCACAATATCATCTTTTCTTTTCTCAGGTAAAAAGCGTTGGATCGCTGGTACTAGCTTATCTCCATCTTTTAACATATAAAATAAAATAAATGGCGCAGTGACCAAAACAATGGTGGTTGACGCCACCGTTGATACGATTGAACCTAAGCTACTTGATAAACTACTTAAAAATTGTTGGATAATATTTGCATAAGAAATATCCATTTTTTCAATATAGCTTGTTAAATCAATTTGTTTAAAAATAGGTAACTCCGCAATCTCATAAATCCAGGTCTCCACTTGTTTAAAGAAATCCGGCATACTTGATGCTAAACTAGCTAGCTGATCTGCCAACTTAGGGATAATTGTTAATAAAATCAGAACTAATGCGATGATTAGTAATAAAAATACCAGTAAGACGGCATAAATTCGTTTCATTTTCGTCTTCATTAATAGATTGACCACAGGATTTAGTAAATAATACAAAAAGCCTGCTACTAAGACTGGGGCAAACAACGTTGAAAAGAATGTCCCAATCGGTGCAAATAAGAAATTAATTTTCGAAGCAATAAATAATAGCATGGCCACGACAAGTAATTCAACTGACCAGAAAAATAATTTCGATTCTTTAAATCGATTAATCACAGCAGCTCCTCCTTTATTTTTATTCAATTGTTGCTGTTTTATTTTATCACACCTTCCCCCCTCAGTCATTGAGAATACTTCATTTCTAGAACTTTTTCGTGGTATAATAAAATAGAAACAGATTCTGAACTTGGGGGTTTTTCTATGCATGTAGCTCAAACAAAAGATACCATGAGTGATCTTTATTTAGATGCTGTCCGGCTTCGTCAACGCGTATTCGTAGCGGAACAAGGGGTACCAGAAGAGATGGAAATCGATGAATATGAAGCACGTTGTATTCACTTTGTTTTGTACACGGATCATGTAGCTGTCGCAACTTGTCGCTTGCTTCCACTAGAAAATGGCGTTATGAAATTACAACGAATGGCCGTTGAAAAAGCTTACCGTGGCGCCGACTATGGACGAGTGATTATGGAAGCGGCAGAAAATTTTGCCAAAGAACAAGGCTACCACAAGATTACTCTAGGCGCGCAAGTCACCGCTGTAGGCTTCTATGAACGTTTAGGTTATCAAAAAACAGGGGCACCTTTTATGGATGCTGGCATTGAACACTACGAAATGAATAAAGAACTATAACACCAATTAAATCGGAAAATTTAGAGCTTGGAGCATTAGCCATTTTGGCTAATGCTCCAAGCTCCTTTTGTGGGCTGTTTACATCGGCTATTTTTTTGATAGCTGTTGATAACGTTGATACCAGATATCTACATATTCGGGCGAGAAGGGGCCTTTTTCGTTATTAATCCAATCCACTAAAGTCTTGACATTTTCTTTTAAAATGAAGTCAATATCTTCTGGATAATCCATTAGTTTGCTATGAAATTCATATTCATCAACGTCTAGTAAACGTTTTTCACCATCTGGAAAAACCTTGATATCTAAATCATAATCAATATACTTCAATGCTTCGTCATCTAAAACATATGGCGAAGCCAGATTGCAGTAATACGAAACCCCCTTTTCTCTAATCATTGCTATTATATTGAACCAATATTTCTTGTGAAAATAAACAATGGCTGGTTCCCGAGTCACCCACCGACGTCCGTCGGATTCCGTTACTAACGTGTGATCGTTCACACCAATTAAAGAATACTCGCTCGTTTTTAGTACCATCGTATCACGCCACGTTCGATGTAAATGTCCGTCATGTTTATAACTCTGAATGGTTACAAACTCGCCTTCTTTAGGAATTCCCATAATACCCCAACTTTCCCCAAATAAAGTAAAGCACTGTTACTTTTTGGGTGTTCATACATCGATATCAAAATAATTATATCATATCTTTTGAGTTTGCGTACATTGAGTTCACTTAAAGAAGACGATTTCTGAAAAAATTTAATTCAGATGACCAAATAGTTTAAATTCAGTAAATATTTTCAGCTTAATTACTGTATTTTTTCAAAGACTGATACTGCGCTCTCTCTTAAAACCTGATTCAATTCTTCAACATTTGTTTTACCAGTTGTTTCAAGCCACGCAACGGCTGCTTCAGAACCTTGTTGAACAAATGGAAGCACGCCGTCTGCCCAAGTTGCACGACCACATAAGACTCCATTAAACGAGGAACCTGCTTTTTTTGCAAATTTCAATGTTTCCTGAAACATCGCAGCACTAACCCCTGCACTCAAGAAAATAAATGGAAGTTGTGTTGCTTCACTTTGCATGTTGAAAAAGGCCTGCGCTTCATCTTGGCTATAAAGACTTTCAGTGCCAAAACCTTCTACAAAATTCATGTTCACAGGGACTTCTACTTTTAAAACATCAACATTATAGCGATCCTTTGAAAATTCTTTCATCGCTTCAATTACTTTGTGCGGTTTTACTTTAGCGTATTCTTTTGAAGCACTATCCGAATTGTTTGCATCATAAGAGACAATTTCTAAAAAGAATGGAATTTCTTCGGCTAAACACTCTGAACCAATCCGTTCTATATAAGCTTTCTTTCGTTCATTGATTGCTTCACTTTCGTCAACATCGTAATAAAGTAAAAATTTACACGCGTCTGCGCCCGCTTCTTTTAAACGCTTAACCGACCAAACATCAAGACTATCGGGTAACCGTCCTGGTGTCGAAGCATCGTAGCCCGTTTTTTCATACGCAAGTAACAAACCTGAAGTCTGTGCTCGATTTTCAGCAGCAGCTAGGCCATATTCTGGATCCAACAAAATTGCTGAAGTCTCTGGTGTTAAGCAACGAGATACTAATACTTTAAAGTCACTGATTTCTTGCGCAGTCACCTCTTTGTATTTTCCCATCATGCGTTTTAAGGCCCCACGTTGATCAATGGCTAGTGCGCCAATAATCCCTTGATCATCTACCAGATTTTCTAAATGTTTACGTTTTTGTTCACTAATTTTTTTCATTCTGTTTCCTCTCCTAATTGATTATTTAGTAACGTAGCAATTTCAGCTGGCGAACTTGCTTGTTTCAGTCCAGAAGTAACTTCTTCTCTTAATAGGAGGCGCGCAACGGAAGAGAGTAATTTCAAATGTGTCGTGCCAGCTTCGGCATCTGGAATAAACAGCGCAATCACAAACTCCGTTAATTGGTTGTCAAGGCTCTGCCACTCAACACCTTGGTCCAAGGTAACGATGATAATGGCCGCTTGTTGAATCGTTGCTGCTTTTGCATGAGGTATCGCAAATCCATTCATCATCCCCGTTGTTCCTTCTTGTTCTCGCTCGTTCAGTTTATCGAAAACTTCCTGTGCGTCCTGAGCAACTTCCAATTCTGTTGATTTTTTTGCTAAAAAGTGAAAAACATCCTCTTGCGTTTGTAACTGTTGATTTAAAAAAATATGATTTTCTTTAATAAAAGCCATTCCATTCACTCCTAATTCCTGTTATTTCATTTTTTTGATAACGATTGCTCTTGTTTGGCGATTCTACTTTTTTGTACAAAACCTAGCAATAAACCGCCTACCAATGAACCAGCTAAAATTGCCAGAACCCATTGAACAGCGTGAGTAACAACTGGTAAAACAAGAAATCCTCCATGAGGTGCTGGCACTTGTACCCCAAACATATACGTTAGGACTGCCGCAATTGAAGATCCGAGCATCATAATTGGTAAAACCTTCAATGGGTCTTTTGCCGCAAATGGAATAGCGCCTTCTGTAATATGTGTGGAGCCTAAAATAAAGTTCACTAGCCCCGCATTGCGTTCATTTGTGTCAAAGTATTTTCCAAAGAATAATGTAGCAAAGCCTGTAATTAAAGGTGGCGCTATGCAGGCAGCAGAAACTCCTGCCATAAAAGAAGTATTGCCTTGAGCTAAGAGTGCCGTTCCAGTAACATAGGCCGCTTTATTAACTGGACCTCCCATATCAAAGGCACACATACAACCCACAATTATTCCTAAAACCAACGGACTGGAGTTTTGGAAACTAGCTAAAAAGCTCATCATTCCTTCGTTAACAGCTTTCATCGGATCTGCTAGTAAAGACATAGTGATACCAATAACTGCAACGCCAATGACTGGATAAAGGAAAATTGCTTTTAAACCATCTAATGATTTAGGCAAACCTTTAAATACTCTTTGTAATAAAAGAATGAAATACCCAGCAAGGAAACCAGATAATATCCCTCCTAAAAAGCCAGTACCACCAGTGTTAGCAATCAAACCACCGACAAAGCCCACAACCAAACCAGGTCGTTTCGCAATCCCCTCTGCGATATACGCAGATAAGATTGGCACCATCATGCCCATTGAGGCATCACCAATACTTTTTAACATAGCAGCGGTAGCATTATACTGACTACTTTCTGGATCAAATGAATAAATACCCCAAATAGCAAAAGAAAGAGCAATTAAAACGCCGCCTGCTACTACAAACGGCAACATGTGAGAAACGCCATTCATTAAGTTTTTATAAATACTATGTCCAACATTTCCTGAAGAAATTTGTGTCTCCTGTTCAAGTTCGTCCACTGCTTGGTTTTCGGCCGCAATCGATCCTTTGCCTGCGAGTGCTTCTTCAATTAAGCGATCTGCTTCTTTAATCCCCACACTGACAGGGACATCAATAATTCGTTTCCCAGCAAAACGTTCTGCTTGAACGTCTTTGTCGGCGGCAATAATGACTGCCTCCGCTCCTTGGATTTCTGCAGGTGTTAACTCGTTTTCTATACCAATCTGACCATGTGTTTCAACCTTAATCGTAATACCTTTACGTTTCGCAGCTTGTTCCAATGCCTCCTGTGCCATATACGTGTGCGCTATTCCCGTCGGACAACCTGTAGCAGCTATTAATTGATACGTAGCCATCTGTTTATTCCTCCTCTTGAATCTTTATTTGTTGCTCTAACTCCTGAACATCTGAAAAATCTGTCAATCCTTTGCGAAATGCTGTTGAACTACCTGCTGCAATACTTCTTTTTAAATTTTTTTCCAATGAAAGTCCTTGATGCCAGCCAGCTAAAAAGGTACCTAACATTGCATCCCCTGAACAAGCTGTATTCACAACCATTCCAGTTGGTGAATTACCTGAAAGAACCTTTTCATTATTTATAAATAAAGCCCCTTCACTACCTAAAGAAAGTAAAATATTTTTGGCTCCCCGCTTCAGTAATTCTTGTCCATAAAAAATGTAATCGTCCTTAGTCTGCACTTCTGTATGAAACCACTCTTGAAGTTCTTCTTCATTTGGTTTCAATAAAAATGGTTGATAAGGCAAACAATCTAAAATTTCTTCATAACTACTGTCTAAAATTAAGAACACCTGCTTTTCAAAACAAATTCGGCTAATTTCAATCAAAATACTTGGCGAAACCCCTTGTGGTAAACTTCCTGATACGCACAAATAATCCCCTTTACGTAACTCTGAAATTTTTTTCAAAAAACGTTGTACATGTTCTTCAGATAATTTTGGTCCTTTATTGACTAATTTGTATTCCTTTTGATCTTGGGTAACTTTTGTAAACACATTAATTCTCGTTGTACCAGCGACTTCGATAAAATCAGTGGTTATTTCTTTTTCTTTTAAATAATCCTCGACATAGTTCCCAGTGAAACCAGCTTTGACTCCCAAAGCGGTATTATCAATCCCTAACATCTTTAAAATTAGGGAAACATTGACTCCTTTCCCGTTTGCTTGAATATCATCTTCCTTCGTGCGATTCACGACAAAAGGAACTAGCTCTTCTGTTTCGATAAATAAATCAATGGCTAAATTTAATGTACATGTATAAATAGTCACTGTAGTTCCTCCTTTCTCCTCTTTATTATGTCTCAAAATACTATGTAAAGGTTTTCATTCTTTCGCAAAAATATAGAAAACATTTACAATTTCATAATTTCTCTAGCTTTTTTATTTTTTTTCATTAAAAATAGGCTTATAAATGTTTTTTAGCGAAAGAAAGAAGGGCTGGCCATTATGGAACAAAAATTGAGTGAATCAGAGCAATATCTCTGGCATTTTATCGAAACACATATTTTAGAAATCCCTGATTATTCCATTGTAAAATTAAGCGAACGAGCCAACGTATCAACTGCGACGATTGTAAGAACCATGAAAAAGAAAGGCTATGAAGGTTTCACATCCTTCAAGCATCACTTGAAAGATAAAGAAAACCAAAATATAAATTTTTCAGCATTAGAAAAAGTAGACCGAGGAATTCGGACAGCCATTTTAAAGAATGAAGAAGAAGTAACTCGTACGATTAACATGATTGAAATTGGTAATATCGAAGATGCAATCCAAAAAATCAAGGCTTCTCGACGGATTATTATCTTTGCTAGAGGTTTTTCAGAATTAATTGCTCAGGAAATGATGGTTAAGTTTCAATTGGCTGGCAAATACTGTGAGCTGCATACGGACCCAGAAATTATTAAAAATATTAGTAAAAAGTTATCAAAAAAAGATGTGGCTCTTTTTGTTTCTTTAAACGGAGAAACTCAAGAATTAGTTGTCGCTGGTAAAAACTGTTACGACTCAGAAATTGGGACTATCCTTTTAACTGCAAGCAAACACTCTAGTTTAATGAAATATATTGAAATTCCGTTCGTGGGTTTCAAATCAGAAGGCTCCTTTTTCCCCGATTATGAAGTGCGTTCACGGTTACCACTATCCATTCTGGCAAGAATTTTATTGGATGCCTATGCTCTAAGAACGACAACTTAGGCTTTCTTAAATAATAAAAAGAGCGTGGGACAAAAATCACTTTGGATTTTTGCTCCACGCTCAAAAACTGATAAACGGCGGGAACAGAACCAACTCCTTCGGAAATAAGCCGAAATTCTCCAAAAATTAAAGAGCAATTTTTGGAAATTTCTTCTTATTTCTCGGAGCTAAACGGTTCTGTCCCGACCTCTTTTATTTTGCAACAAAACGTGCTTCTACTCGATAAATTCGTTGACCACGACTAGAAAATTTTTCTTCGTATTCTGTCATAATGTTGCCTTCAAACTCGCTATTATGCAAATCTAGCCATACACGTTCAATAATCATGCCATATTTAGAAAAGCTACTTAATGAGTATTCGAAGAGCCCTTGATTATCCGTTTTAAAATGAATTTCTCCATTTGGTTTTAAAATAATTTCATCTGTCGCTAAAAAGTTTTTATACGTTAAACGACGTTTTTCATGTTTTTTCTTTGGCCAAGGATCTGAAAAATTTAAATAGATTAAATCTACTTCATTTTCAGCAAAATATTCTGTTAATGCTTCGCCGTCTACTCGCAATAACTGTAGATTAGGTAACGGCTCGGCCACTAGCTTATCTAATGCAATCGATAAAATACTTAATTGCATATCGATACCAATATAATTAATTTCAGGATGTGCTTTAGCCATTTCATAAATAAAACGACCTTTACCTGAACCAATTTCAATGTGGATGGGATGATTATTGCCAAAACGTTCTTGCCATTTCCCTTGCCATTTTTCAGGACCTTCTACCACATATTGTGGATATTTTGCCATATATTCTGCTGCTCCGGGTCTATTTCTTACACGCATATTTAAAATTCCTTTCTTTTAAAAACAGACTGGTGAAATTCGCCAGCCTGTGTGGATGTTAAATGAATTAGTTTAACTACTAAACATTCGTTTTAATTGTAAAATTTCTGCAGTCATTGCTCTTCTTTCGCCCTCTTGGTGATGACGAACAATCTCTTGTAAAAAGCTAAATAAACCATACCAATAAATTCGTTGAACTGTACTTTCATTAGGAATTAAACCATAAGATAGTAACCATTGATTCCAACCGGAACGAGGCACATAATGACTCAAAATCATTCCTAAATCTACCGCTGGGTCCGCGACCATCACAGAATCCCAATCTACTAAATAGAGATAATTATTCGAGACTAACCAATTCCGATGATTCACATCGCCGTGGACAGCCACATAGCTAGTTTCTGGATATTCTGGTAAATGATTATATAAATAAGTGATTACTTCTTTTAAATAACTGTTTCGTTTTAATTCTTTAGGTAGTTGACGCTTATACTCTTTCAACATTGTTAGCGGGGTACAAACTTCGCCACCAATTTTTTTCAACATGTCTTTCAGCAAATTAGAATGATGCAATTGGTATAACACGTCAATCACGTCATTGCGTTTGCCAATTTCGTCCGCATGTAATAAACGTCCTTCCAGCCATTCTTGGGCTGTTAGTACGTCGCCATTCGCTGTCCGCTTTGTCCAAATCATCTTCGGGGCTAACCCTTCTTTAGACAATGCTGCAAGAAGTGGAGAAGTGTTTCGTTTAATGAACACTTTCTCTGTTTCTTTTATTCCCATGTATGTTTGACCAGTTGCGCCCTTTATCGGCTGCAGACGCCAGTCTTTATCCAACTGAAATTCCATGGAAATTATCTCCTATCTCAACACAATTTTATTGCAATTTTTACAGCAATTACCATTTTAGTCGCCAAACCTTGCTTCGTCAAGCTTCTATGTGGTTCTTTTGTAAATTTTGCTGGGTTTTCTCATCTTTATAACTTATTCAAGCGCATTGGAACATACATTTTAGTGAAAATCACAACTTCTACAATTAAGGCACCCAGAATGAGCAAGCTATTTTGCAAATTGCCTAAACGAAGGCAGACAATCCCACCAAAAATAATGGCCGCAACAGACAATGCGCCGCCAATTAACCGGCGAATTGCTGCTTGTTTTTTTTCTATTGAAATTGGATATAGCTGTGTCATCACCATATAATCAAATTGCGTGTACATGGGAATCAACTGGAACCCGATTAAATAGACAAACAATAAAGCAACTACCAACGCAATCCAGAATTCTTGTAAAAAGAAGAGTAGCACGCCACCAACCAAAATCAAGCGAAACAATAGGCCACTATATTCGCTACCTCGTAAAAAGCTCCGAATGAATAAGTAAGCATACGTGTTCTCAGATGTTTTTTTGACTACTCCGAGGAGAGGATCTAAGTATTTACGACGTTTCACTGTACTACTCACTTCAGGAATATCTGTAAACAGCTGAATGAATTTATAAATTCTATGCATTCTGTTTTGTTCTTTTTGGATCATTTTTTCCCAATCCAAGAAACTCTGTTTCATCTTATTTTGCCAAATACTCGATAAACAAACGGCCAGAATGATGCCACCAATCACACCAACCCAAGGCGTCCAGTAAATGGCTCCCGTCATAATCAAGAGACTACTGATCAACCAAACGAACCACCAACTACGGTAAGTGGTTGACGAAAGATGATAGAGCCCATAGTTTTGTAAACTAAGATGTGTATAAATCATACAAACTAGCATGACCAAAAATAAAAAGAAGGTTTGAAACGACCAACCTGTTGTGACTACAATCAACGGCATCAATAGGCCACTTCCTAGAAAGCTGACCACAATCGGTAAAATTAAAGAGTAGCGCAGCGCCCGTTTCAGATAAGCAGCGAATTGTTTTTCTTTTGGTAATAAAAACACCTTGTCGGGCTCTTCTGTCAAAGTAGCCAACTTACCAACTTGAATGAGTAGCAACCAGCTCAACAGAATTAACGGTCTGCCCCAAACAAAATCACGAGGTAATTCTTTTAACAACTGGGAATAGTACAGACCTAATCCGCCTAATAAAAACATACAGACTAAAACAAAATGATCATTTAAAATATAGCGCAAGTACTTGGACATTTTTTTGAAATGCCGTGACAAACGTTGACTAAAAAATTCGCCCATGTTACCCCACCTTTTCTTCCTTCGTCAAGGCAAGATAAATATCATCTAAAGAAGACTCTGGTAAATTAAATTCTGCACGTAATTCAGCCATTGTACCGTTTGCCCGTAATTTTCCTTCGTGTAGCACCACAAAGCGATCACAATATTTTTCAGCTGTTGCTAAAATATGCGTGGACATTAAAATCGCTGCCCCTTGCTTACGCATCGTATCCATTAATTCTAATAAAGCATGAATTGCTAAAGGATCTAAGCCTAGAAAAGGTTCATCAATAATATATAAACTCGGTTCAATTAAGAATGCACAAAGTACCATGACTTTTTGTTTCATGCCTTTTGAAAAATTAGCAGGAAACCATTCCAATTTATTGTCTAAACGGAACGTTTTTAGTAATGGTTCTGCTCGTTTGAATGCTTCTTCTAATGGAATATCATAAGCCAAGGCCGTTACTTCGATATGCTCTTTCAATGTTAATTCTTCATATAAAGAAGGTGTTTCCGGAATATACCCGATTTTTTTGCGATATTCTTCAGGGGCTTGCTGCAATGTTTCCCCGTCAATCATAATTTTGCCTTTTTGCGGCGTAAGTAACCCAATAATATTTTTGATGGTGGTGCTTTTCCCCGCACCATTCAAGCCGATTAAACCAACCATTTCACCAGACTTGACGTCAAAATTAATATCTTTTAAGACAGGAATATGGCCGTAACCTCCTGTTAAATGTTCAATTGTTAAGCTCATTTCTTTTGCCTCCAACCTTTTCTCTCTACCATTATTAAACCCTAAGCGAACCAAGAATTCAAAAATTACTCCCTTAATTAAATGGATTTTTTTCTTTCTCTTATTATACACGAAATGAAACGAACTTTTTAGCGAACTCACGTACTTTTTCATCCACAGAGAAATCAACTTGTGGTAAAGTAAAGGAAAGAACCTAGAGAAAAGAGGAATTTTTCATGAATGATTGTATTTTTTGTAAAATTATCAACGGCGAAATCCCAAGTTACAAAGTCTATGAAGACGAGAAAGTCTACGCGTTTTTAGACATCACACAAGTGACCAAAGGACATACCTTAATGATTCCAAAACAACACGTTGCTGATATTTTTGAATATAATGACGTTTTAGCAAGCGACGTCTTTGCTCGTATTCCTAAAGTAGCACGAGCATTAGAAAAAGCTTTTCCAGAAATGGAAGGATTAAACATTTTAAATAACAATAAGGAAGTGGCTTATCAATCCGTTTTCCATTCCCACGTTCATTTGATTCCCCGTTATTCAAAAGAAGATGATTTCTCTATTCATTTTGGCAACCATCAAGAGGACTATTCCGCCGAAGCGATGCAAGAAATTGCTGAAACCATTGCAAAGCAGGTGAACTAAATGAAAAAATTTATTAAAGGTCTCTTTTTTGGCGCAGCTGCTGGTACCATTGGCGGATTGTTGGCTGCTCCAAGAAGCGGGAAAGAAACACGTCAACATTTAATCAATGAGCTAGAGGACTATCGTTCACTGAAAAATCAAGTCACGAATGACTGGGATCAGGTGCAACGAAATTTGGCAGTTGTCGAAGAAAACGTACCACTGGCAACTGAATTTTCAAAAGACCTGCAACAAGAAATCACTGATTTCAAATTCCAAGCGGAACCTCGGATTGCTCAAATTAAAGAACAAATTGCCAAAATCACGGCTGAATTACCTGACACACAAACTAACAAGCAAAAGTAAAGTCTTTGATGTTAATTATTTCTTTTGTTATTAAAAAAATAAAAAGTGTGACGTAAATACGAATTTTGTTTGAAACTATGCCTGAGACTCTTTCTTTTTCAAAATGAGGTATGGTATAGTTATAACAGAAATAAAACTAAAAAAAACAGGAGTGCATAAGAGAATGAAGAAAAAACTAATCTTAGCTGCAGCGGGCGCAATGGCCGTTTTTAGTTTAGCAGCGTGTTCAAGCGGTTCAAAAGATATCGCAACAATGAAAGGTTCAACAATTACTGTTGATGATTTTTATAACCAAATTAAAGGGCAAAGTACTAGCCAACAAGCGTTTAGCCAAATGGTTATCTATAAAGTCTTTGAAGATAAATATGGTAATAAAGTCACTGATAAAGATGTTCAAAAGAAATTTGATGATGCTAAAGAACAAATGGAAGCACAAGGTGCAAAATTCACTGATGCTTTAAAACAATACGGCTTAACTGAAAAAGATTTCAAAAAACAATTAAAACAAACTGCTGCTTTCCAAGAAGGTATGAAAGCACATCTTAAAATTACAGATGAAGACTTAAAAACAGCTTGGGCAAGCTTCCATCCAGAAGTAGAAGCACAAATTATCCAAGTTGCTTCAGAAGATGATGCAAAAGCTGTCAAGAAAGAAATCACTGACGGCGGCGATTTCGCAAAAATTGCCAAAGACAAATCAACCGATGCTGCAACGAAAAAAGACGGCGGTAAAATTAAATTTGATTCACAATCAACAACTGTTCCTGCCGAAGTTAAAGAAGCAGCCTTCAAACTAAAAGATGGCGAAGTATCAGAACCAATTGCTGCAACAAACGCACAAACGTACCAAACAACTTACTATGTAGTGAAAATGACGAAAAACAAAGCAAAAGGCAATGACATGAAACCTTATGAAAAAGAGATCAAGAAAATTGCTGAAGAGACAAAATTAGCCGATCAAACATTCCAAGCAAAAGTTATTAGTGACGAATTAAAAGCGGCCAATGTGAAAATTAAAGATGATGCCTTCAAGAACGCTTTAGCAGGCTACATGCAAACTGAATCTTCAAGCGCTTCTTCAGAGAAAAAAGAATCAAAATCAAGTGATTCTAAAACAAGTGATACCAAAACAAGCGACTCTGAAAAAGCAACAGATTCTTCAAGCAAAACAACAGAATCTTCTTCTAAATAAGTATAAAAAAGAGAGTGGTCGATTGACCACTCCCTTTTTTTATTTATCTTTTGGAACATAGAAACTGCGGTTATCTAAACCAAAGATTCGTTCCGTATACTCCCCAGGCTGTGTTTGACGAATGGCCCCTAGCATCATTTGAATGGACGCATCCATGGTATCAATTTGATGTAAGATTTCCGCTTCCATAATTCTTGGTCGCACAGGTGAGCCATATTCCAACAATCCATGGTGGGCTAAGACCATGTGCCGAAGAATGACAACGTCTTCTTCTCGATCATCAATTTTTAAAGCCAAACACGCCTTGGTAATTTCCTCATCCACCAAAACTAAATGACCAATTAAGTTCCCTGCCACCGTATATTCTGTCGTAATAGCGCCAGATAACTCTAAAACTTTTCCTAAGTCATGTAAAATAATCCCCGCGTATAATAGTGACGTGTTAATTTCAGGATATTCCTTAGCAATTGCTTTGCCTAGGCGCAACATTGAGACAGTGTGGTAAGCTAAGCCATTCGCAAAAGCATGATGGTTCCGTTTGGCTGCAGGAAATTCATAAAATTCTTGTTGGTATTTCGTCATGAGATAGCGCACAATACGATTCCAATGAGCATTGGTAATCTCAAAAATTACTTGATTGATTTCCTCGACCATCTCTTCTTTTTTCAAAGGCGCTCGTTCCATATATAAACTTGGCTGGCTTGGTTCCTCTGCTGTCGCTAAACGCATGTGTAAAATTTTTACTTGGGGTTTGTTTTGATAAACTTCTCGTTTCCCATTCAGTAAAACAACGTTTCCCGCAGTAAATCGTGTAATTTCATCCTCAGAGGCGTCCCAATATTTTCCGTCAATCGTACCAGATGTGTCTTGAAAGGTAAAGGCAATAAACTTTTTCCCATTTTTAGCTACACGCACATCGGCATTTTTAATTAGAACAAATGATTCAAAAAGTTCTTCTACTGTTAATTCACGTAATTTTTTCACTTGACGCTTCCTCCTTCTAACGCAATTACTCTTTGTTGTAAGTCCTGATAATAGCTTACCATTTCTTGGTCAGAAGAAAAACAAATGACTTGCTGTTTTTGACCAAACTTAGTAAATAATTCAGCTAATTGGGCTTTTCTTTGATGATCATAGTGTAACCAGCCATCATCAATGATAATTGGACAAATCAGTTGCTCGCCTTGGACTGCTAAAAAAGCAAAACGAACAGCCATCATCAATTGATCTTTAGTGCCAGTTGATAATTCATGTAAATAAAACATTTCTTGTTCTTTCGTCACCGCAACTAGTTGACCTTCGGCTACTTGGATTGATTGATAACGCTGATTTGTTAAAAGTGCAAAGTAGCTTGATGCATACTGTAATAAGCTGGGCAATTGTTGTTCCGAAAGCTCTGTTAATAGGTCCATTAACAGTTGTCCCGCTAGTTGATACCCAGACCAACGTTGAGCTAGTTCTTTGATTTCCGCTTTTAAAATTGCTTGTCGTTGATACAACTCATCTAAGGTACCATCCGTCATTAATTGTTGTTTTTCATAAATCAACGCTTGATACTGTTCTTGTATTTTATTTAACTGACTTTCTTCCAGTGCTTGTTGCTGCGCCAGTTGTAAAGAACGGTCTTTTAACGTTGCCTCTGTTACCGCTTCTGGAAACAGATTGCCTAATTGTGTCGCTAATTCTTGCCCACGACCAACTTGAGCTTGCTGAGTCGTCAGCTGTTGAATCCTCATTGGAACATCAGCGATTGATAGAATCCGATAACGAATTAGTAAAGGCTGAATTCGTGTTAACGCTTCTTGCTGTTTAGTTTTCAACTCTCGTAACTGCTGTTTGAGATAGCCATCTGCTTGATACTCCTGAGCAAAGCGAACTTTCTCCATTTCTTCAGCAAATCCTTCTAAAAAGTGTAATTTTTCGGAAAGGCTCTTTCCTTGTAAGGGTAAATGCGTCATCAATGGAAAGACTTGTTCTTCAAATACTTGGCGTTTTTGTTGATTTTCCTTCAATTGACTCATGAGTTCTTCGTTTGTTTGAACAAGCAATAGATAGCGCGTAATCAATTCCCGCTGATTCATTAAAGTATCAATTTGATTCATTTTTCCTAATTGATGAAGTTGGGCTTGCTCCGCTACTGCTTGTTCAAGTTGTTCCACTTGCAGTTGTGCCTCACGTTCTTGATTCAACGCTTGTTGGAACTGTTCATTTAAATAATCTAGTTGCGAAAGTTTCGTCTGCCATTCTTCTTTCACTTCATCTGAGGACGCTTCTTTTCTAGTGGCGTAGCCAATCACTTCTTTTGCGATAAGACTAACTCCCACGAGAACTAGGCCCCATTTTAAAGGGCTCGGCAAAAAGAAACCCAGTAATGTAAGGAGACTTCCTGACAATAACCATAGTGGCTGACTTGTTTTCTGCGCTCTTTGAGCACGTGTCGCTTCACCAAAAAATGCAGCGTGCTCTTTTTCAAAGTCCGTTAACTGGTCTTCCAGATTTTCAATTTGAGAAGCCAAGAATGCTTTTTGTTCTTGGCCTTTTTGAAGAGCTTGCGTATACGCAACTTGTTGTTGGCGCCACTTTTGAACGGTTTCGTTGTCATAAAAAAGCTGTGGAGGTCGTTCAGGCGACCATGACCATTCGTTCTCTAAAAGGACCATTTCTTGACGATTTTGATCAAAGGTTTGGGTCATCCATTCCGATTCCGTCATCAATTGTTGCATATCATAGCGTTGATTCAACAATTGTTGAATTAATGCTTCTTGTTCTAGGTAAAAAGCATAGCCTTCTGGAACATCGAGCGCTTCTGACTGAAGAGATAACTCTTTGGTCAAACGTTGTCGTTCTTTGTCTAGGTACATATATTCTTGAAAGGTTTCTTCTAATTGCACTTGGTCTTCTTTTACTAAAACAACGTTCTCTGTTTCTTCAGGCAGCGACTGCCATTCTTCGTACAAGGGAAAGTGACGTTGCTGTTCCGCAACCTGTAACAAGCCCTGTTGCGTTTCTTTTAATTGCTGTTGCAGTGTCACTCGCTGTTGTTCTGTTTCGCGAATCGTTTCTTCTAATTGTTGAAAAGTTTGTTGCTGCGCTTCTTTCTCTTGAATTTGCTCTTTTAGTTCTTGATAAGCCGCCAACTTCTGATTGAGTAATGGCTGCTGTCCTTTACCTTTAAAGATTTTTTGTGCTTCTTTAAAGTACACATTTCGGTAAGTCAAAAGTTGTTGACTACCAGAAACACCAATGGCTAACAAGGATGTTTGCAGTTCCTCTTCTGTCAACTTGTCACTCGTAATTAATTGTTCTTGTTGGAAAGTAAAAACCTCTTGAAATAACTTTTTAGTTAGCGGATGTAACATTTGCTGTAAGGTTTTTTCATCCCCCATTTGTTGTTGATAATAAATGATTGCTTGCCCTTTATTTTTTTCTTTAAAACGCTCGACTTGAACTTCTCCAAACACAGGATGTGCCAACCACAAACGACCACCATACGAACCACCATTTTTTGGTGCGTAATCGCGTTTTCTTTTGCCCTTTGTGGGAAAACCAAACAGCATTGCTTGAATGAATTGATACAATGTGGACTTGCCAACTTCATTTGCGCCGTACAGCAATTGATTACCAGATTCAAATGTAATTTTCTGTTGTTGCCATTTTCCAAAGCCCACAATCTCTACTGCAAGTAATTTCATAGTGGGTCCTCCTGAATAGTAAAGTCTTCATTAATTTGCTCATGTGCTAGGCGCAAGCTCTCTAATCGCCACTGCTCATCCATGGAAAAAATTCCAGCAAATTCTGGATAACGTAACAATTCCTTGGTGGTATCTTCAAAAATAACTGGATCTAAGTATGTTTTTTCTAATGCCGTTAACAAGTTAGGACTAGCGGCTAAATAGATCGGTTCTTTTGTTGGTTCCTCTGCTTGCAATAGTAGGCGATAAACAAAAAAATCACCTTGCGTTTTTTGTAAAAGCTGCTGCTGTAAGTAGCTTAATAGTTCACCATTGACAATGGCTTGCACCACGGTCACATCCAAATGTTGCGTTTCTTTCAGTGTCAACTCCATCAATTGCTGTTGCTGATGCACATGCCACTTCGTCAGCAAACTGGTTTCAAGATAAGACAAAACGCTTTGGGTGTCACGGCATTGCGCCAGAGATATTTCTTCATTCGTCCAATCTATTTCTGCGACTTTTTCAAATTGAACAGTCGCTTGATTTTGGGAAAGTGTGACCACTGCAACCCCTTGTAAAGACTGTTCTTTTTTCGTGTGCCCTTGAGGTGTTCCAGGATAAACAATTAGCGGTTGTTCACTAACAATTTGCGGTTGATGAATGTGGCCCAATGCCCAATAATTATAGCCAGTGGCTTTTAAATCCTTCCATGTAAACGGAGCATAATTTTGTTGCGCTTTCCGACTGGTGTCTCCATGATAAATCCCAATATGAATGTCAGATTCTGCTTGTTTGATAGGAAATTCTAGTGCTTTATTTTCATCAATCCAAGGATGCTCATAACTAAACCCTGAAACAGCCACTTGTTCGCCCGCTTTCGTTTCAAAATACAGTGTCTCAACCATTTCTTTTTCAAATAAAAAGACATTGTCTGGAAAAGAAAACCAATAGCGGTCTTTTTTATAGTAATCATGATTCCCAAATGTTAGAATCACAGGGATTTCTGCTTGTTTCAACTGTTCTAATGCGGCCATCAATTGGGCTTGCATTGAAATAGAGGTCTGACTTTGATGAAACGTATCTCCTGCAAAAATAACTAAGTCCACCGCTTCTCGAATGGCAACTGTTACGATATTCATTAACAATTGTTGATTAGCTTCTCTTAAGCGCTTCGCTAAGGCTGTCGGGATCCCAGTTAACCCTTCAAAAGACCGATCCATGTGTAAATCAGCTGTATGCAATAGTTTCATCGTTTCCCCTCCTTTTCTCCTTCCTTTATCATATCATTTTCTGCCAGCTTGGTCAGTAAAAACATACGAAAATTTGTTCGTTTTTTTATTTTCAGTAAAAGAAAAACTCTGACAAATTGTCTTATAGACAACTTGTCAGAGTTCAATTACGTAAATTAATCGTTATACATATCACGCACAGGAGTCATGATAATTCGGTTTAAATCATTGACAACTAAGCTAAACGCTTGTTCTTTTTGCATTAATTCGTTGATAACTGCTGTTTCCTGCACTTTCGTTGCAATGCTTTGTGCTTTTTCAGCATCTTCATCCGTGAATTCTTCGCCGCGCATTTGTTTTTCTTGTAGTCCTTGTTGGAATCCTTGGAATTCTTTAAACAATGTGTAAGCTGCTTCGTCTGCTTTTACTTCTTCATACGCTGCTTGTAATGCTTTAAATTCGTCTAACTCACGTAGTTCACGTTCAATCTGATTGGCTGTATCATAAATGTTACTCAATGGAATCCCTCTTTTCTCAATAGTTTCATCTTTATTGTACCATTTCTCTTAGGTTTTCCCAACTAATTTCCTAATAAGCCTCCGAAAATTCCTTCAATCTTGTCTTTGACTTTTTTCGCGCCGTCTTTAATTTGTCCCCCAACTTCATTCAATGTATCTCCGAAATTGCTAGCGCCGTCTTGAACAGAATTTCCAAAGTCTTTCAAGTTATCCCGCCAATTAGAATTGGCACCACCAGTTAAACTATCGTTGCTATCAACAACTTTCCCACCTGTGGCATACGCATCCGCGACAGGAAATTGTGCTTGTTTGACTTGTGGCAAGATGCCACTGGCTTGACTGTTGAACACCTGTGAGGCATACGTAGCGCTACTGCCTTCCAAATAATGGGTTTTACTGGTTTCTTGGAAGCCTAACCAAGTAGCAATGACAACTTCTGGTGTATAACCAATCACCCACTGATCGTTCGTTTTACTACTATCGAAGTTGGTTTCTGTCGTACCTGTTTTACCAGCCATTACGTAGCCTGCTGGTTGTGCGTTGACCCCGCTCCCAGAACTAAAGACCCCTAGTAACATACTTGTAATCCCGTCTGCAACATCTTTGGTAATGACTTGTTCTTTCTTGACTTTAGTATTATCAACTACAATTGCGCCAGTTGAGTCGACGATTTTTGTAATTAAATGCGTTTCAGTTTTATAGCCTTCATTGGCAAAGGCACTATAAGCTCCCGCCATAGTTAATGGCGAAACACCCGTTTGTAATCCTCCAAGGGCTAAACCATAGTACCGATCTTTTTCTGATAACGGAATGCCAAATTTCTCTGTTTTTTCATAGCCTTTATCTAAACCAATTTGATGTAATAACCATACCGCTGGTAAATTTAAGCTTTCTCCTAAGGCTTGGTACATAGGAACTTCTCCACTGTACGTGCGGCTATAGTTTTGCGCTGGATAATAATCTTGTGGTTTATCTTCTAAAACAGAGTCTGGTTTATAGCCAGCCTCTAAAGCTGGTGTATAGACAGAAATTGGTTTTAAGGACGAGCCTGGTGAACGTTTTGTTTGCGTTGCAAAGTTAAAGCCTCGATAAACATGTTCCCCTCGACCGCCCACCAGTGCTTGCACGCCGCCAGTTTTCGGATCAATGGCTACAGAACCACTTTGAACCATGGCACCGTCTTCTGCATTGGGTGGAAATAGTGCATCATTTTTATAAGTTGCATCCATCGCATCTTGATATTTTTGATTTAAAGAAGTGTAAATCTTGTAGCCTTTATTTAAAATATCTTCTTCTTTAAATTTATAACGATTGACCGCTTCATCAATTACCGCATCAAAATAATATGGATATTTGTAACTATTTTCGTCGCCAACATAGGTGTCATTTAATAGACTCGCTAAGTTAACACTCGCTTCTTGATTGGCTTCTTCTTGAGATAGTTTTTTATTGTCGACCATTAGTTGTAAAACGGTATTCCGTCGCGCTGTGGCATTGTCAATGTAATCAATTGGGTTATAAATTCCTGGCCCTTTTAACATGCCCGCTAGCGTTGCGGCTTCCCCCACTGTCACTTGGGACGCATCCACGCCAAAATATTTACGAGCTGCATCTTGCACGCCCCAGACACCATTACCAAAATAAGAATTATTTAAATACATTGCTAAGATATCTTTTTTCGAATATTTCTTTTCGATTTCAATCGCTAAGAATAATTCTCTGGCTTTCCTATCTAGCGTTTGCTCTTGCGTTAAGTAAGCATTTTTGGCTAATTGCTGCGTAATTGTACTTCCGCCACCACCGCCACCGATTTTCCCGAAGGTCAATTTTCCAACAACCGCACGGGCAATCCCTTTGATGGAATACCCTTTATGTTGATAAAACGCGCGATCTTCAGTTGAAATAACCGCATCTTGAATATAAGGAGAAATATTATCCAGTTCCACAAAAGTTCCTTTTTGCCCGAATAATTTTCCGACTTCCTCTCCTGATTCGTCATAAACGCGTGTTGATTCACTTAGCCCCGATTTTAGGGTCTCAACGTTTGCGGACTTGGCTAAGTAAAATAAATAAATACTGGCACCTAAAGCGACTACCAAACCAATTAACAAGAAAATTTTATTGATTTGATACTTTTTCCAAATCCGCTTTCTGGCTTGATGGAATTGTATTAAATAAGGCTTTATCCACGTCCAAAAATGACGTAATCCGACACCGACTTTACTAAAAAATTGTTTAAGATTGTCCATAGTACTCCCTCTGTTTACGTTTCTTGGCTAAGTCTACCATATTCTTGTGGGTACGACCTAGGTCTAAAGCATGAAAAATTCTTGAAAAACAATTTCAATGGTCTTTTCGCTGTAGCAAAGGAAATGTTGCCTTCGCTAGAGGTAAATAATTGCTTACGTTTAGAAACGAGTCTTTATTTAGCCTCTATTCTATCATGCTTTTCTTCGTTTTTTATGTAAATTTGTTTAAGAATCTCTCAAGGAACTGCCTTTCTAACAAATTTCAGCTTTTTTTCCGTTCTGACTTGACCTTTTGAGCAGCTTTGTTACACTAAATAGCGAATCAGTGAAAGGTGGGATTTGGTGGAATATTCAATGAGATTACCTGAAAATTTTTCAACAATGACTGTAAAAGAACTATTAGAAAATGAGTGGCTAGTCCCTCGAAAAGTGCGCCATTTTTTACGCACGCGAAAAAATGTCAAAATCAACGGAGAAACAGCTGCTTTTCATTTTCCAGTCCAAGCTGGCGATTGTGTCACCTTAACGTTTGAAGAAACCGATTATGTGCGTCCCACTATTCATTTGGGTGACGCAACGCGTGTGAAGGTTTTATATGAAGACGAACATTTAATGATTGTAAATAAACCTTATGGCATTAAAACCCATCCAAATCAGCCACAGGAAACAAACACCTTGTTAAATCATGTTGCTGCCTATTTAGCTGAGAAAAATCAGGTCCCTTATGTCGTTCATCGATTAGATAAAGAAACCAGCGGTGCGATTGTCTTTGCTAAAAATCCTTTTGTCTTACCTATTTTAGGGCGTTTATTAGAAACAAAACAAATTTACCGTCAATATCAAGCGATTGCGGCTGGTCACTTTAACCAAAAAGAACAGACAATCAATCAGCCGATTGGTCGTGATCGGCATGATCGCCGGAAACGACGGATTGATCCTCAAAAAGGGGATTCAGCGATTACACATGTCCAAGTGGTCAAAGCTCTTTCTAATAATCAAACCGCAGTTACCTGTGTTTTAGAAACAGGTCGGACGCACCAAATTCGGGTCCATTTAGCTAGCGAAGGGCATCCAATTATTGGTGATCCGTTATACAACCCAAAATCGCAGGCAGCTCGTTTAATGCTCCATGCTTCACAACTTCATTTACTCCATCCGTTTACAAAAAAACAAATCGTTGTGACTGCAGCGCCTGGCCTATGGTAAAAAAACAGAAGAAATCGGACGGTAACCGCCGATTTCTTCTGCTTTTTTATTTTACCGCACATTCACTGCTGAGAACGGCATATCTGCGTTTGCTTAGTGTCTTGGTGTTAAACAGTTCCTGAGCTAACTCTCAGCCTTAATCATTTGTAGCCACTCTTTTTGTAAAATAGCAATCCCTAAATTGACCCCTCTATTTTTCAACTGTACATCAGACAATGAAACCCAACCAATAAATTCCTCTGTCGTATTTTCTAAAATAGCAAATAGAAATCGATCATCTTCTCCTTTATTAATCGTGAAATCTTTCCATTCTTCAAGCCCCCACGGATGTAAAGCATCCCAGCTCAAATGCCGAAGCAATTCATTATCCCATTGCTGTTTTGCAATATGTTCGATATATTCTTCTCTAAAATGAGAAAAGCCAATGTGTTTTCCTTTTAAGACATTTTCCATAAGAACACCTTTAATTTCTTAGATTATTTTTCTATTTGCTGACTATCTATTTCCTCATATTTTTGTAAAAAAGTGGCAATTTTTCCGATGACACACGCATTTTTATCGCTTTGGTCATTCTCTACCTGAAGAACAAGCAACGGTTCATGCAGACTTAAGCGTAGCAAAAACCAACCACTGCCATATTGACCAGACACGTTTCCCCGAACACCTTCTTGGTTTTCACGGTCCACAGCAAAGTCTGCTTGATTTTCTACAAACAATTCAAAGTCTCGCAAGACTTGTTGCCCATAACAAGTAACATCCTCCGCAGTAATTTTGAAGCGAAATTCGTTGGTTTCTGCCGGTTGCTTCAATGTAGCAATCAGATCTCCTAACGTTTGATTGTTTTGTTTCAATTCTGGTAACAACATTAAAATTTTCGCCACGACATATGCACCATCATCCAGATTGTAGTTTTCTTGAAACGCTGCATGACCACTGGTTTCAATGGCTAACGGTGTCTGAAAGCCCCCATGATTCAATTCAATCATTTTATTAATGACATTTCGGTAACCAGAAATATAACGAATCTGTTGGCCGCCTTTTTCTTCAATAAATGTTTTTAAATGACTTGAGGTTGGCGAATTTGTCACAATATAACTACCAGGCGCTTCTTTTAAAACAATTGCCGCTAAAACAGCAATTAAATTATTTCGGTTTAGTACCTCACCTGATTGGTCCACCACAGCCGAACGATCTACATCTGTATCAAAAATAATGCCCAAATCTGCTTGATTAGCTAAAACAGCCGTTTGAATACTTCTCATTGCTTCAGAATTATCTGGATTAGGTACATGATTAGGAAAATGCCCATCTGGTTCTAAAAACTGTGATCCCGTCGTATCAGCGCCCAAAACTTGAAGAACCTGCTCCGCAAAGAAGCCCCCAGCCCCATTACCCGCATCAACGATAATTCGAAAGCCCTGTAAAGGTTTCTCTTCGGGCGAATGAATTCCTTGGCGGATTTTTGCCACCAAATGCTCCGCATAAATTGGCAGTAACTCTTGCTTCATCAGTGTGCCATTTTCATTGGCTGTCAGCGGATCAGTATGAGATAAAATATACCGAATATCTTCTTTCTCTGCTCCACCTTCTGCTGTGAAGAACTTCAAGCCATTAAAATAGTAAGGCAAATGGCTAGCTGTAATCATAATCGCCGCATCACATTGAAGCGTTGGAAATTGAGTAGCCATAAACATAGCAGGCGTCGTAGCTAAACCAACGTCAATCACCTGAATACCTAATGAAAGAAACGTATCTACTAATGCTTGCTTAATCGGCTCCGCCGTTAGACGACTATCATGTCCGATTGCAATTGTCAGGCGCTGTTGTGCCTTTCGTGGCAGCTGTTTTTTGTCCTGTAACCAACGAACCACGCCCACCGCAATCTCGGCTACTGCTGTTACGGTTAATGTTGCAGTTTGTTCTTCCGTATCCAAAGCAATTCCCCGAATATCCGAACCATTTTGTAGCGCTTTCAATTCTACCAAGAAAAAAACTCCCTTCTATTGATGCTTTCAATTTTAAAAAATCATATTTTCGATGCGTTCGATAAAGTGTTCCGCATCCTCTTCTGAACGTGTAATCACAATAATCGTATCCGCACCAGCCACTGTACCCGCCACTTCCGGATAAGCTACTTCATCTAAAAAGTTACTCACCACATCGGCATTTCCCATCTCTGTATGCAAGATGACAATAAATTGTACTCGCTCCATTCGAACAACTGAATCTTTCACTGATTCTCGTAATTTCTCTTCACTGCTTGTGCCTTGTGCTTGAGAAAAAATTGCATATTTGACACGACCATCTGCACCATGTGTTTTAACAATACTCATTTCACGGATATCTCTTGAAACAGTCGCTTGAGTGGCTCGGACGCCAAGTTCTTCCAAACGAGTGATTAATTCATCTTGTGTTTCAATTTCTTGTTGCATAATTAATTGTTTAATCAAACGTTGACGTTCTGCTTTTTTCATATAGACCACTCCTCTCCATTCATTTCTTTTATTATATCCAAAAATGAGTAAAAATACAGGTACTTTTCACATTAAACTCTTTATTTATCTGAAAAAGACTGGATAAATGTTTATATACCAGTCTTTTTCAGTAAAAAATACTTATTTAAGAAGATTCTTTTCTTTTAAATAGTCTTTCGCCACTATGCTAGGATCTTGCCCTTCCACATTGACTTGATAATTCATTTCACTCATTTCTTCTTCGCTAATTTTTCCTGCCAATTTATTCAATATTTCTGCTAATTCTGGATATTTTTCCAACGTTGCTGTTTTAATAAGTGGTGCTCCTTGATAAGGCGGAAATAGCGCTTGATCATCTTCTAACGTTACTAAATCGTATTGTCTCAATTCACTATCCGTTGAATAGGCATCAATCACATTTACCTCACCATTATTAATCGCTTGATAGCGTAACGCCGGTTCCATCGATTGGACATTCAGATTTAAATGATATTTTTCTTGTAATCCCTTATAACCATCTTGCCGATCAATAAATTCTAACGTAAAACCTGCTCTCAACTGATTGCTAATTTTCTGTAAATCACTAATCGTTTTTAATTGATGCGCTTTTGCAAATGAGCGCTTAACTGCGACGGCATACGTATTTTCATAGCGCATCGGTTTCAGCAAAGTAAGGTTTTCTTGTTTTTTCAAGCCAGCGCGTGCCGCTTCATAGACTACTTGAGGTTGATTGTCTAGCTGAGGAGGATTTTTTAAAAAGGTCTCGATCACTGTTCCTGTAAATTCTGGATAAAGATCGATTTCATCTGATTTCAAGGCATTATATAAAAAAGTAGTCTTGCCAAAGTTTGGCTTTAACGTCACCTGAATGTCGCTATTTTCTTCAATTAAGGCTTTATACATATTAATAATAATATCTGGTTCCGCTCCTAATTTGCCAGCAATTGTCAGCTGTTTTTCCTTTGAAGAAGTTTGTTGATTCCAGAAAAATGAACTACCTAACAAAAGGCCTAAAATAGTACCGCCAATGATTAGTCGCCGCCCATTCGCTTTTTCCAACCAATGAATTCCATAATTAAATAAGACTGCTAGTGCAGCCGATGAAAGGGCTCCAATAAAAATCAACGATAAATTATTTCGATCAATTCCTAATAAAATGAAGGTCCCTAAACCACCTGCTCCAATTAACGCCGCCAACGTGGCAGTACCAATAATTAAAACGGTAGCCGTTCGAATCCCAGAAATAATAAATGGTAACGCCATTTGTAACTCAAACTTAAACAGTTTTTCTTTTTTACTCATACCAAATGCTTCTGCGGCTTCTTCTAACGAAGGATCAATTTCCGTCAAACCAGTATAGGTATTTTGTAAAATTGGGAATAAGGCATAAATCACTAGCGCAACAATTGCCGGTGGTCGACCAATACCAATTAACGGAATCAATAAGCCTAGCAAAGCTAAAGAAGGGATTGTTTGGAAAATCCCAGTCACTTGTAACAGACTTTCCGCTAACTTACGATGACTCGTTAAATAAATGGCTAAAGGAATTGCAATCAACGCAGCGAATAATAACGAAATAAAGGACAATTGCATATGCTCGATTAACGCTTGCAGATATTCTTCTTTTCGAGCGAAAAAAGTTTCAATCAGTGCTTGCATCTACTGTCCCTCGCTTTCCAACAGTTGTTCCATAAAACGAGTAATCGTTTTTGAGGTGATACACCCTAAAACTTGTTGTTTTTCTACTAAATTTGCTTTCTCTTGCGCATTAATGAGTTGGACAATCTCTTTTAAATTGGTTTCCATGAAAACAGTCGGCACTGGCTCAATCGTCTCATCTGCGGCTTCTAAAAATGCAGTCAAGTCAGCGCCACAATAGTTCGCTAGTTCTGGCGAAGATTGTTTGAAAAATTGACCGACAAAATTATTTTTCGGATGTTTTTGAATGGCTTCTGGCGTATCGACTTGAATAATTTTGCCAGCGTCCATAATACAGATGCGCTCACCTAACAATAAAGCTTCATTCATATCATGGGTCACAAAAACAATGGTACTCGCTAATTCCTGATGAAGTTCTTTCACCAAACGTTGAAGATGATGTCTTGAAATTGGATCTAGCGCGCTAAAAGGTTCATCCATTAAAATCACTTCTGGTTCGGCTGCAATGGCGCGTAAAATCCCGATACGTTGTTGTTCGCCTCCTGAAAGCGCTGCTGGCTTACGATGCAGATATTCCTCAGGATCCAGCTGAACTTTTTTCAATAGTTCAATGGTTCGCTCTCTGCGTTGCTCTTTGGGCCATTTTTTCATTTCAGGAATCAACTCAATATTTTCCGCCACGGTTAAGTTAGGAAATAAGGCAATTTGCTGAAGAACATAGCCAATTTTTAGTCGTAATTCACGTAAAGGATAATTGGTTACCGCTTGTTCATTGAGAGCCACTTCACCTGTCGTTGGCTCAATGAGCCGATTAATCATTTTCAAAGTCGTCGTTTTTCCACTACCACTCGGCCCTACTAATACAAAAAATTCGCCTTGTTGGATTGTTAAATTCACATCAGACAAAACGGCATTTTCTTGATATACTTTTGAAACATTTTGAAATTTTATCATTTATTTTCACCGCATCTTTCACTTCTTAATAAACAAAATCTTTGGAGGATCGTCACTCTTTCAGTATAATTTAAGACTAACATCCTGCCTAATTTTTTGTTTTAAGCGCAAATATGTGGGGCTCATTTAACGGCTGCCGGTTCGTATCTACAATTATCTACTCAATGAATGGAAAAATTGTCCTCTTCTGCCTTAAACAAAAGTGAACTGTTTTCTACTAAAAGGAGTGATCGTTATGGAAAACGACAAGCGAATTTATAAATGGGACAACGTGAAACTTTTTTTAATTTTCTTAGTGATTTTTGGGCATATTTTAGATCGTGAAGCTTCTCCTTCACGACTCATGGAAACGATCAACTTTTGGATCTATTCATTCCATATGCCAGCCTTTATTTTTGTCTCTGGACTCTTCAGTAAACATGCCATTAAACAACGAAAATATCTCCGTTTACTTTCCTTTGTTTGGCTTTATCTCTTAGCGAAGTTGTTGATTACGCTTGCTAATTTCGCCTTTGCAAATAAAATGAATTTTGATTTACTGAACGAAACGGGCGTTCCTTGGTACTTACTTTCCTTAGCAAGTTTCTACTTAATTACCATCTTTCTTCAGCGCGTTCAGCCGAAAATCATGTTGCCAATTATCGTTGTTATCGGCTGCGCCTCAGGCTATTTACCTGTGGAAGGTTTCTTGTCTTTAGGACGGACTCTGGGCTTCTTCCCTTTCTTCTATTGTGGCTACTTAATGGATATTCAAAAGCTGCAAACCTTTTTAGATCATCGCAAAGTCAAATGGGCAGCGATAGGTGTAATTTTAAGCTCCTTTTTATTTGTAAATAGTCAATGGTCATTGGCAACGAAATTTTGGGGCTTCTTAACTGGTTGGGCTTCCTACGCTGAAATTAGTCCGGCCTTTGAATACAGTAGTTTCATTCAGCTGTTCTTTTACGTTGCTGCAGCATTGGTGTCTCTTTCTTGGTTTGCATTATTGCCGAAACGAAAGTTACCTTTAAGCCCCCTCGGAAAAGATACCCTCTACCCTTATCTCTTGCATATGCCCTTAATTATTCTGTTGGAAAGTGGTTTGCAATTAGACACACTCTTTAAAGAATGGTTTACTTTCCGAATTCTGGCACTTTTCTTCTTAGCCCTCTTCATTTTAGCTATTACGAATATGCCTGTGGTGAAACGGGGAGCGGATTATCTTTTTAATCCAATTGCGTATGTGTTGCCAAAACAATGGTTAAAAGTTAAATAAAAAAGAAGAGCGTGGGACAAAAATCACTTTGGATTTTTGCTCCACGCTCAAAAACTGTTAAACGGCGAGAGTTGCAATGTTTCACTGTGAAGCATGAACAGATGAAATCATCGTACCTACTTGGTTTTTGGAGCTAAACACTTTTGTCTCAGCCTCCACTTTTATCTCAGATTTTTTCCAACTATTGAAACAATCCTTTAATTTTATCAAACAAACCATCGGTCGTTGTATCAGCTAACATCGCTGTAATTTTATGATAGTGTTCGCCTAATTCATCTTTATGTTCTTCAATGAATTGTTGCGCATGTTCCACGTTGCCTTCTCCAATTAAATCTTTTGCTTTTTGAACTAATTCTTCTACGTTCATCTTCACACGTCCTTTGATTAAATAGTTAACAATAAGTGTTTCACTCATTGCCTTTTCTCCTATTTATCGTATCGTGGGATCCTTTGATTTGCAAGAAATTTTCAGTAAATTGACGGTTCTGATTTTGGGTTTTTAAAAGGCAAAAATTGCAAAAAAAAGCTGTTTTCGATTTTCGAAAACAGCTTTTTTACTTTACTTCGCTAAACGATAAATAGCAAGGCTTTGAATCCCTTGAAAAAAAAGGTTTTTTTAAGAAACAAAATAAAATATCACAACTTTTCCACAACTAAGAACGAATGTCGGGCAGGCTTACCTATACATAATTTCTTTCTATAGTAGAAAATTAATGATAAAATAAAATTGAAAGAATTTCTAATACTAACAAACTGGTCATTTAATGCAATATTTAAACAGTAAAAACTGAATATAGAAAGGGTGGAAAATTATGGGCTTATTCAAACATAAAAAGAAAGATGATATTGAATTTACAGAAACTAGCTCTTACGGTCCTATAAAAATAGATGAAACAAGAAAACTATTTAAATATAAAAGTGAAATTTTTAATTATACTGATTTAATTAGCTTTGAACTAATCGAAGATGGAAATCAAGTTACTCATGGAGGCATAAGCTTAGGAAGAGCAGCATTAGGCGGAATACTATTTGGAACTTCAGGTGCTGCGATTACCGGTGTATCAAAAATAAAAAAAGAAGATAAAAATTATTGCTCCCAATTAGATATAATGATTCACGTTAAAAATAGTCCTAAACCTACTAAATTCATAAAACTAATAACTTTTAAAATTGACAAGTCAAAATTCATGTATAAGCAAATGGCAAACACCGCAAAGGAAATTTTAGGTGGTTTAAACTATATATTGGATAACATAGAAACACAAACATCAAGTGATAATGCAATAGACCAATTTGATAATTTAAAAAAATTAAAAGAGCTTTTAGATATGGGGATTCTTTCTCAAGAGGAATTTGATAAAAAGAAACAGAAATTGTTAGATTTGTAATAGATAGTTGTGAGATATGTTATGGCAAAAATAAAAAAACATTTAAGCAAACGAAGACAACAAATAAGAAGTATTTTTCATGACTGTAAACCTATTCACAAGCGTATAACTTTATGGATTATAATTATCATACTTCTAATAGATATAATTCTGCGTTTTGGAGTTCTAAAATAAATTCAGTTTCTTTAATTTATCTGTAAGCATAGTCAAGAGTTCAATTCTAACTAAGAATTGAACTCTTTTAATATTTATTAATTTATATTGTATATGAGCAAAACAATCATAAATACAATATTACAATTATGTAAAAGCGATAGACAAAGCGAACGTTAGTTCTGTATAATTGTATTATCAGGAGGGCGATATTATGAAAACTAATTATGTAGGAGTAGTTGAAAAGATTAGAATGTTAAGTATGTATCCAAAAATGCTCGTTCGATTCTCATTAGTAACACAGGGCGAAACTATAAACTGTATCGTCTCAAAAACTGAGTTAGCAAACACCTTGCTAATGTTACCTGAACAATCTGAATTAGCTGTCTATGGTCATCTGAATAAACGAAATCAACTCGTGATTAATAAAATGCTTGTTAGAAAATCTTTGACAATTGCATAAAAAATAAGCCTACTTCTCGAAATTTGAGAAGTAGCCTTTTTTTTAATGGACCATACAGGACTCGAACCTGTGACCGAACGGTTATGAGCCGTTTGCTCTAGAAAATAGTTAACAATTCTATAAAATATTTCAAGGAAAAGTTGTGTTTTTTCAAAAAAAAGTGTATTCTTACTATAAATAACAAAAAAGAGGTTTAATTATGATTAAGAAAAAAGAAGCAAATGATATTGTTCATTTTTTACTACCTAAATTAGATAAACTTGGTTTTTCTTTTGAAGTTGATACATCAACTGTAAATACTCAAAGATTAAGAGGAGATTGTTGGTTATTAGATAAAGATAACAATAGAATTGGATTAATTGAGGCAAAATCAACTTATTCTGTCATCGGAGATAATGATTGGAAAGATGCTATGAGACAAGGAAAAATAAAAGCTTCTTCTGAAGGATTTCCTTTTTACATCGTTACTAATTGTAATCAATATACAAGATTTTATAATTCGTACTCTGACGAGGAAATTTGTATTGATATGTTAGTGATTACTAACTTAGTAAATATTGAAACATTATTAAAACTAAACCAAACCATCAATCCAACAAATAGTAACTATTCTACTTCTAAATCTATATCTGTAAAAGAACACACTCAACAAGAGTTCACACAGACGTTAAGATTGATAAGAAATAAATATCGCTCGGTCGGTCTTGATAAAGATAAGCTAATTAGTCCTACAATTTCATTTATTATCATAAAATATATTTCCGAATTAGAAAACGAAACTCGAACATTACCTAAAAATATACAATTATGGGATGATTTTCCTATTGAAAACATCAAAAGTTCAATTAATCAATTTAGAAAAAGTTTATGGCATGATAAAGAATATCAAAATAATAGATATGCTGATTTTAAGAATCTAATTCACTTCCCCGAAGAACTTACTAACCAAACTTATATTGATATTTATAAAGAACTATCTGCTTATAATTTTCATGGTTCAATCAAATTTGACATATTTGGTGCTGTATACGAAGAATATGCAACAAAAAATGCAAAACAACAGTTTGGTGAGTATTACACCAGACGTCATATAACCACAATTGCTGCAAGAATGTTACTACTAAATGTTCAATCTATTTCTGAAAATACTAAAATTGGTGATCCTGCTTGCGGTACTGGAGGTTTTCTAACAGAAGCATTTCAATATTTGGACTCAACTATTCAAGATAAAACACAAAAAGAACTTCTGAAAACAAATACTTTTTGGGGATTTGATTCCAATGTTGAATCAATTAACAGAACAAAATTAAATATGTTTCTATCAGGGGATGGTCATAATAATATTAACCACATACAAGATTCCCTAAAGTGGGATAGTAAAATAGGATGGAAAGAAAATACTTTTGACTATATTTTAGCTAATCCCCCAATGGGTAAATATGACGGAACAGCTCCTACTGAATCTTTTTTTTATAGTACTCAAAAAAGGATGGAAACACTATTTTTAGAAAAAATAGTTCGATCTTTGAAGTTTGGAGGTCGAGCTTGTGTTGTTGTAAATGATGGTCCCTTAGAAAACCCTTCTTTTGCAGAATTCAGAAAAAAATTTTTATTAGATGTAACTGTCGAAGCTATAGTTTCTTTAAATAAATGGGTTTTTGCACCTTATACAAAAGAAAAAACCTATTTGGTATTTTTCAAAAAGAAGTATCCGTCAGAATTACCAACAGGAGAAATGAGATTAACAATTCAAACAGAACCAATATACCATTATATACTTGATTATGATGGGTTTGCTCAAAGTGATAACCGTTATCGAACAAAGTATCATGACGATATCCCAGAATTAGAGATGCAACTCAAACTATTGTTTTCTGGCCTTCAACCTGAAGAAAGAAAAGTGAATAGTGTAGAACAACAAGATAATCTATTCGGTTGGAAATCACTCTTTGTAAATATGAAGGATATAGAACAAAACATGTATATTCTTACTTCTGAAAAATATCTAAGAAATGAAACCTATATTGATTTTAATAGCTTGCTAAAAAAAATAGACACATCAATATTAGAGATTGAGAGGCTACTATCAAATGGTAAAAATTCATGAATTCTTTAACGAACATACACTCTATGGAGGAGCTTCTTCTTTAACTAATGAATTCATCTATAACAATAGTGATGATATTTCAAATTTAATACCAGTATATACAGGATCAAAATATTTTGAAAATAAATATGTTAACTTTTTTTCGATTCCATCTTCTAAAATTTTCTCAGGAGGACAATTCACTCTTAAATTTAATAGAAAAGGAGATGTTAAGTTTTTATCGTTTATAGAAGATCCATACTTCACTACTAATGACGACGTATATATTGGATATCTAAATCCACATATTCTAAATAAGTATAATCTATCCCCTTTTGAGTTTTGTGGATTTGTTTTAGCTAACATGTCTAATTTTTCTTCATCTGAAAGCGGAAATGGAACTTTTAACAAAGAAAAGTTTCTAAACAGTGAAGTTAATCTTAATTCAGAAATAAATTACGCCTCTATCTATGATTATTATAAATGGAAACATAATTTAAAAAGATGCTATCAAATACTTAAAAACTGTAGAGAAGTGTCCATCACTTTTGATAAAGATTGTTATTCCTTCATTAAAATCACGGAGTTATTTGACATTAGGAAAGGTTCTTCAATATACACAGATAAATATCTTTATAACAATTCAGATGACATTTCAAATTTAATACCAGTATATACTGGTGCATTAGAATTCGAAAATAAATTTGTTAATTCGCATGCTGCTGTTAACATTATCTCTTCTCCTTCTATAAGAATATTAAAAGATGGCGTAAATGCTGGAATAGCAAAAGTAATGCAGCCTTCACCCTATGTGATTAATTCACATGCTCTAGTCTTGATTCCACTCATAAAGGATTTAGACTTAAATATATATTCGTTTATTCTAAGAACTTTTATTAGGCCTTTATTAAATGATAAGACGGGAAATCCTACACTCAATATTAATGAGTTTAAAAAGATATCCGTTCCTATAATTTACCAAAAAAACAATAAATTAAGTCACCAAATTCATAAATTAACTCAACTGGAAAAAATTATTAGTAATTCTTTGTAAAGGATACTTAGTAAGTAAATACATCACAAAACCACCCATATTCAAAATTACGGGTGGTTTTAATTTGAAGTCAATGTTTAATTAATGTTATGTAAAAAGATGCCGCCTAATTGGGAAAGGCGACAAGAGGTAATAATGAAAAATAAAATTGTTTGGTAAAGACATTTTACCGCTTTCTTTTTTGAATTTCAACAAAAAATGCACCTATCTTAGGACTTGGAAAAGATAGGTGCCCCCTTCTTTTACTCTCATAAAAGAAGGTCAAATATGGAAATATCAAAAGGTAACTATATTTTAAATCAGATACTTTTTATTTTCAACCGATTTTGCCAAAAAAATCAGTAGCTCAATGTTTGACCAGGATAAATCAAGTTAGGATTTTCTAGTCCGTTTAATACAGCTAATGTTTGATAAGTCGTACCAAGCTTAGCTGCAATACTTGATAAATTATCACCGTATTGAACCGTGTAAACATTACTTGTTGCTGATCCATTGACTTTTAAAACTTGTCCAGGATAAATAAGATTTGGATTTACCAATCCATTTAGCGAAGCTAAGGTTTGATAGTCTGTTCCGTATTGATAAGCAATGCTTGATAATGTTTCGCCATATTGAACCACATGTGTTGCTTCTGGTTGTTTGTCAGGAACAGTTGCTGAATCTGGCAATAGTTCAATATCACCTTTGCTAATCCACGACAAGATACCTTCAAGCAATACTCTGCTTCCAGTTACTTCTTGTACTTTATAGCTGTTTCCTTTTACCCAATCTGGAATAGCTTCACCAGTTGCCCAAGCATCTACATTAAATTTTACTTTGACTGTATCGCCAACTTTAACATCAGAACTTGGTGTATTTTCTACTTCTTTACCTTCCTCAATAGCTGGTGTGTCCGTTTCTGGTTTGTCTGTTGCAGTATAACCATTATCAGTAATACCTGTTAAATCAACATTCCCATCTAACCCACCAGCAATATAAGTTGAGGTAAATTGCCAAATGCCAATACCATCCATGCTTGGGAAATAAGCATACAATGGATATGGTGACACACCATCGATAGGATACGCAGCAATCCATAAAGAGTTAGGAAACTCTTTGATGATTTGTTGATAGTTTACATGATTTAGTGTAAATGGCTTATAGCTGTAATACATTGGAGTATAGCCAGCCTGTTTGATTCTGCGCATACCGTACAAAATTGTCTCTGTATTTGCTGCTTTTTCGGCATCTGAACTTACATATCCTCCATATCCATCTGGAACACTAGCCAACGCTCCATGTTCAAAATCTAATGCAACGATGGAATTTTTAGGCGTTTGAATACGTGGCAAAAAGTAATCCATTGTTGTTTTCGCAATGTCCATGTTTCCCCAAGTGTCATACCAAATATAGGTATGCGCACGTTTACCTTGTGCAATAGCACTTGCTACTTGCGTTTTATATGTGTATTGTTCATAAATACCGCTAGCATTGTAGCCACCAATCTGGGCAATAGCGAATTTATCATGTGCATAGCCAAAACGGCCTTGTTCGCCTTGGTAAATCGCCCAATCCACACCTTGGTCTCCTTTTGCGGCAAACATAGCTGTAGGCATAAAAAACAGAGCGACAAGCGCCCCTGCTAAAATTTTCTTTTTCATTTATTTGTCTCCTTTTTATCTGATAAACCAGGCGTTGTATGGTCTGTCACAATTCCTAAAATAGTTAATACAACAAACACTGCATTGACAACATCTAGCAGTTGCTGATTAATCACATCAATTTGAAATTTATACCCAAAAGGAACTGCAACTACTTGAATAAGTAGCAAAACTGCAGGAATAAGAGACAACCAGAATTGTTTATTTTTTATTCTTAATTTCCAATCAATCATTTTTATTTCCTCCAATTCCTCGAAAGAGGGTTTTATTTTGTTCTTCCAATCGACTAATGCGCACTTCATGGTTATTTAATCGGTCAACAGCCTGCTTTAGTTCTTTCATACTATCTTCTAATTGAGAAAACACATGATAGAATTTCATTAATGCGAAGATAATTCCGCCTAAAAATGTAATTAGCGCTAACCATTGTTCTAGTGTTAAGTTCATCCTGCACCTACTTTCTACTTACAATAAAACCGCTTAGCTTTCGCTAAACGGCTATATTTGTATTATTCATTACTTATGTTAACGATCCATCAGGTAATCTGTTAAGAATTGAAACAGTACCGCCATTTAAAGAGCCTTCTTTTGGAAAAGGATCTTTAGTCAGCCAAGAACCTTGTACATAAGTATTTCCATTGTGCGAACTACCAAACCGGATATCTTGTGGCGATCCCTCTGCAATTGCCATGTAGTTTTTAGCTGCAGATTGTGCGAATGCCCATTGTGATACTGACAAGCTATTATTAAAATACGTATTTGAGATTAAATCGCCAAGCGTTCTAAAACCCATCGGCAAATCATAAATAACCGGCATATCATTACCAAATTTAGTATAATCCTTAACATTTATACGCATATTGAAAAATACCATGTTTCCTACTCTACAGATGTCTACTTTACTTTCCGTTGCATTGATTGCATCTTTTGCTACTTGAACTTTATTAGACAAATCCAAAGAAGTTCGTAAATAGCGATAAACTTTGTTTGTTGCTAGTATATCTTCAGTTGATGCAATATCCACTCCTGATATTTTGGGTTTTTTTTTAAAATTCTTTACCCCGTCTATTTCTTGATTATTTGATAAATTCACAACATTCGGTGCAAATGCGACTTCTTTCCAGTCTGTCCATGTTGAAGGGATTCCACCAAATTGGCGAATGACCATTGTTCTCTCTGTTTGAAATAATTGTCTGACTCCACCTGAATCTTTATTAACAATCAAGCTTCCAGAGTTTGGTAATGGCTTATTTTCTACCCCTGTAGCTGGAATCGAATAAATACCTGGCTCCACAGCATCATTTAAATCTGATATTTTAGAATTTTTCCTTACAAATAAACCATTTTCTGCTTCAGTTTGTTCAATAAATAGATTCTCTGATTCTTTTTTTGTATACGAACTGCCCAATGCTGCGAATTTTTTATTAGATTCTTCTTTAGTATAAGCTCCTACCTGTTCAGAAGTTACCTTATGAGGATTATCAAACTGCTTAATATGACTATCAATGTTTTCATGTGAGATTGCGATTCCATCTTCTACATGATTCATGCGTTCAGATGTTACAACTGCACCTAACGCTTTATTTTCTTCTTCTGTCTTTAGTTCATCATATGTTTGCCAATGCTGTTTTTCATAAGACATAAAAACACTCCTTAATCATTACTCTCTTTATTAGATAGAACTGCTTTTAAAGCTGCATTTTCATATTCTAACTCTGTTATTTTTTTTAATAATTGATCAATTACTTGTTCTGACGAAATTTCCATTTCTTTTATAGGCATCATATGCTCTCCTTTTCCACTATTGAGGCTGGCTCAGTCTAACATCTTCATAATTTTTTCTATATGCAATAATATTCCAAGAAAAAGGTATTTCTGGCTTGTCACTTTTTACAATAAAATAGGTGCTTTTTATTTCTTCTACCCAAATTGAACCTTCTCCGTAAGGACTTAACATAACATGGTAGTTTTCATTGTTAGTAAAAATTGTTTCTAAGAAAATAGATTCGATTTCAATTTTTACTTGGCCATCTGATCCAGTTACTGATTTTCCATAATCTGCAAAATAATATTCTGGAGTTTCATAAGCATTTAATAAACGCTGCCCATGGTTTTCTGTATCAACAAGAGAATTTTTAGAGCCAGTAACACGTAAGTTACCACTAATTTCTGTTGATACACTTCTGATACTAATACTTCCGTTATTACTTAAAACACGAACGTCATTATTACCTATATAGAATCCTGTATCTGTCGAATACAATCTAGGATTTTTATTTGAAAAAGAATAATAATCAAATCCCGTCGGCTTATAACTCAGACTACTTTTGCTTCCTATTATATTGAATGTATCCAAATATGCTAAGCCAGACATATCATTTGTTGCCCCATAAAATGATAAAAATGACTTGCCATGTTTTTTACTTCGAATTGTAAATGAACCTTCATCTGAAACATCTAATCTTACGTTTCCTTCTTTTTGGTTCATCAATGTCGTATAGAAGCTAAATATCTCTTTTCCATCACTATTCCGCTTCCAAGTTATCGCACCATTATCTTCTACCATTGTAAAATCTTGTCCTATTGATGTTATTGTTGCACTCTTTATTTTAACTCCTTCAATATTAACTGCAGTCAAAGTACCCGTACTAATTGCGCTAGCATCAAGATTAACTACCCGTATTTTGCCCGCATCTAAAGTTCCTACTTTTATTGTTCCAGCATCTACAGAACCTATCATCCCGTGAGTAATAATCGCATCATCAATTTTTGTTTGATCTGTTAACCAAATTTTTGCACCTGTAATTTTAAGCCATTCTTTTCCATCCATTTCTTGACTTAAATTAATTGTTTTCACGATTTCGTCGGAAGGGGTAGAATTTTCAATTTTCTCCTTAATATCTTCATCTAAAGCAGTTGAGGTTTGCATTACCCATTTTCCATCTCTATATATCCAAATTTCAGTATCTGGACCATTAGGTTTAAACCACAGGTCCCCTTCTTTCGGATTTTTAGGTTCGTCTGTCCCATCATATACATTATTTTTACCAGCAGCATCAACTCTAGAATATAAATCATCTAGTTGTTGTTGAATAGGTCCTTTGAATTGAGTTGTTTGTGATGAAATAGCTTTAGTGTCGGCTGAACTCGTTCCTTTTAAGCCACCTCTATATTCTAAAGAATAGCTTAGATTAGGACTTTTGAATTTGTTACCTTCTCTATCTGTAAAAGTAATCCAATCTCCAACTTCCAATGCTGGATTACCTCGCCAAGATAAATTGTATGGGTAAAAGTTTAAATTCCTTAATTTCACATACATATCATCTAATAATGTTTGTGTCATAGAATTATTAGATAACTTTATCTGAGCTCCTTTATCGGAACCAGCTTTAAGTAATATAGTTTCACTACTACCTTCTTCATCAGATCTTACTTCACAAGAAATACCGCCAAGCTTGTACATTAATTCGTTCTTTTTTAGGCCTTTCATAAAGTATTCACTTGGCGTTATTTGAAAGCGTGGATCTGTCAGATTTCTTATAGTTAAAAGTCCATCTCTATTAAAATGAGCGTATCCGCATTCAAATTGTGCTATCATTCCAATTGCTTGTCTATAAGTACAGTTTTTAGGAGTTTTTATTCTAACCGTGCTTAATCCATTAAATGACGATAAATCAACTTTAATACCAGCTTTATTAGCAATATCAATTGCAATATTTCTTATTGTTTCCATTTCAGGTAATTCTGACTTGTACATTCCTTCCATATAAACGAAACTGTCTAAAGCTTTAATTGTAGTCTTTTTCTCATTTCTATCAGGATCTGATTCTGTAATATAGAAAGTTCCCATATTAACATATTCATATTCAGTTGGCTTATATCCAACTAATTTAGCTGAACCTATCTTAGCAGAGCCTACTTTTGCCGGTTTAACTGAACTGATATCACTTTCTGCATCATGAATTACAACACCTAATTCAATTACGATTTCGTCCATCTCTTCAAACTCTGTAATTACTGAACAAAATTCTATTTCTAAAGAGTTAGAATACGTAGAGCCAATTTGTAGGCTGTCTCCGACCATTGCACCATAGTCAAGTTTTAAATAATTAACGTCATTACCAGTGTATACTTTATTTTTTGCAGTTATACGAGTGACGATATTTCTATCCATGCTTTTTATTTTTTCTAAAAATCTTTCTGAAACTTTTAACATGTATACTCCTTTCTGCCTACTGTTCAATAAAGTTCATTTCTAATCCTTCCCACTTCAATTCTTCAAATTTACCATTCCATGAATAAGAAGGAGCTGTTCTATCACCTACATAAAATGTTTTAACTCTTTGCCTTCCAATCAAGGGGTCTGGGTATTCAACTTGAAAGAAATTACTTTTTACAGCTTGCAAAATGGAAGAGACCTCTGAATCACTCAGAGGCCCCCACTTCATCGTTAATTTAATTTTCTCTGCAATTACATCTCGTACCATTTCTCCATTAGCATTTCTGCCGCTAGAATCAGCATCAATTGCTTGTATCCCTACTGAATATTCTTTAGGATATCGAACAGTCTGTCCGTTTATTTTTAACATTCCAGACATAGTTTCACCTCTATATTTCAAGTGCATTATAACCAATTTTCCGATTATATTCATTAATTTTAGAAATAGCAATTCGAGCAAATTCTTCTCCGCCTATGTTTATAATTATATCACCATCCCGATTTTGCGAAGCTGATGCACCAAGAGAACTCACTAGGGACATAATTGCATTAACCAGAGAATTCTCTAGTCTAGAAATACCATAACTATTTACATTATTTGGAGAGGAATTGTTAAAATCAGTATTATTTATTGTACTTTGTGACGAATATAATTGGTCAGGCATACGCAGATTTTTAAAGTCTTTAAATTGATTATCTGGATTAAAAGGATTTGCGCCAGCTGGAACAACCATTTCTCCTTTATGAATCATTGCTAATTGGTCCTCAGGTACCCAAGGTGTTCCTTTAGCATAGCCATGTCCATGACCAATAACTTGAAGCATTCCTGTAACTCCGTATCTGTTTTTTGCATAGTTTATTGCTGCCAATGAATTGTCAAATCCATTAAAAATATTTCCATGACCTGGGAATTTATATGCATTGAATGTAGCAGATATTGTTTGTAGTAGCCCTTTTGCAAGGTCTCCTGAAATAGTGTTTACATCAACATATCCACCTTGTACTGCTTTTTCATTTCCTCCAGATTCAGATTGCACTTGCCTTAACCAAGCACCAGTATATGTTTCATTAGAAGGTAATCCATTCATACTTAAAGCCTTTTTAATAACAGGCCTCCATCTTTCAACTCCAGTACCTTTTGGGGATTCGCTACCCTCATCAAAGAATTTTTTAACAAAACCGACTGCGCCTTCAGTCATCTTTGATATTCCACCTTTAGCAATTGACAGTGCGGGTTCAAACACTCCAGATAAATCAGTAAATTTTGATACAGCAGCATCTAATACTTTTTTAGGATTGGTTGCATAGTCCCAAATATTCGAAGCTAAATCTTGAAGATTATCCAGCCACCCACTAGTTCCTTTAGCATAATTTGGTATTTGATTTCCTGGTATAACCTGAGAACCTTTAGGTAAGTTAACTAACAAATTTCTTTGTTTAGGGAATAAACCAGCTCTTCCGTCAGGCAGCATAAACATTTCTTGATAACGGCTGCCAGCAGCATCATTAACCATTGCATACCCTCCTGGATGTCCATTGGTACCTTTTGCATACCTTGGAACTTCCCACGCAGTTAAACGATTACTTGATCCTACTGCTCCTAGTACCCAGTTAATACCATTGATGACTCCATTTACAGCGCCCCCAATAACACTAACAATTCCATTACCAATCGCTGCTGCTCCTCTTTTCACAGCATTTACACCTCTGCTTAATCCTGAGCCTATTTTTTCACCCATTCCAGATGCCCAAGAAGCTACACTATCAAATGCATTTTTTGCATTTGATTTGATTGTGCTCGAATAACTTCCCATTTTTTCTTTCATATTCGACCATGCACTAACAGCATTATTTTTTGCTGTATTTGCTTTATCAGATACTGTACTTTTTACATTTTCCCAAGTATCAGATGTTCCTCTTTTTATTTCACTCCATTTATCTGAAACATTAGTTTTAATTGTAGATACTTTATCACTAACTGATTTTTTTGTATCTTCCCATTTTTCAGAACTCCATTTTTTTACACTATCCCAAGCTTCAGATGTAGAATTTTTAATTCCATTCCACTTTTCATTAATCCATTTACCTAATTGTCCTGCTTTTTCTTTTACTGTATCCCAGTTTTTCCAAAGTAACACTCCGGCTGCAATAGCCGCTCCTATCGCTACTGTTATAGGTCCTCCTAAAATACCAACTACTGTACCAATCGCTGTTCCTACTGCAGAAAGCACTCCACTAAGGCCACCAATACTCGAAAGAAAAGTGAAGATTCCAGATAGAACTTCAACAACTTTCACAGCAGCTCCTATTACTTTAATCGCTCCTACAAATGTACCAAAAGCTATAACGAAATTTGAAAAACCTTCTGCGTGTTCTGAAAGCCATTGACCAATTGTAGACAACACGTCACCAAGTGATTTCAATACATCAACTACTATACCCCCTGTCCATTCAGCTAGGGGTTTTAATACATTGTTCCAAAAATAATCAAAAGCTGGCTTAAATGCGTCAATGACGCCACTAAGTAAATCAATAACTCCTTTTAACGTATCTAAAAATGCTGGTATTAAATCTTGAATAGTATAGCTTGCTAAAGGTAATAGGACGTTTTTATAGAACCATTCTAACCCTTCTCCGACCTTGTCAGCTAATGGACGAATGCTTTTCAGTAAATTTTTAACACTACTTAATAACGGCGTAAAATCAAGAGTTTTAGCCCAATCAGCAGTCGCTTTAGTTATACCATTTATGTGACTTAGAATATCATCAATAATTCCAAGAATTATTGAAAAGATTTCTCTTCCAGTATTATTAGATTCCCATGCTTTCTTTAATTGATCAGCAATATTACCTATTGTCTTAAAAATATTAGTATAGATTTCTAATATATTAGCAGCAATTGATTCGCCAGTACCGTCATTCCACGCATCTCTAAAAGCGGTCGCAACACTATGCAAAAGTTCTAAGATAGAGTTCCACATATCAAATATAGATTGTATAAGGGCAGTTCCTCTACCATTGTCTTCCCATGCTCTTCTAAATGCACCTGCTATGTCACCAATAATATTTAATACATCTGCTAATAATATTAGAAGATTTTCAATAAATCGCTGACCTGTCCCATTAGTCCATACTTCCATAAATGACTTGCCTATAGCTTTTGCCAATCCTATTACTTCTTTTAAAGCATAGTTCCAAGCATCTATTACTTTTTTACCTTGATTATTCCAAGCATCTTGAAATGGTTTGAAAAAATCTTTAAGCAGATTTTTAAAGTTTTTCATCCACGCTGGCGGCTGGTAATCCCCTGTTGCTGCACCAAAATCAGTAGACGGTTTGTTAGGTTTATCTAAGGAACTATCATCCTCTTTGTCATTATTCAGACTCAATTTATTGATTTCATCAAACCCCATCAATACTCGTTCTAATTTTTTCACTTTTTCCTTAGTTTTTTCTGCAGCATCTCCAGTATCTTCCAATGCTTGAATATCATCATAAAGTCCACTAGCTCCTGTCTTTGCTGCTTGATAAGTAGTTCCAAAAATAGATGCTATAAAAGCTGCAAATTGACCTGTTAACGTTGCAAGTGCATTCATTAACGTATTAACTGCTGGTAAAATCGCTGTGTAAATGGGATAAAAAGCAGTCATAAGATTAACTTTGATCTGATTTAAAGAATTAGAAAATTGTTCATTGGTCCTAAAAGCTGCAAACAAATTTTTGGCTAATCCAGATATTGCTCTTCCAATTAATTGATAAACAATTAATGATGGTAACAATCCACGCATCGACTGACCTAGCTGTCCAGTTCGCCGAGACATTCCTTGTGTTCCTCGATTAACTTTATTACTAGTTAAAGAAAATATGCTACCGAATTTACTTACAAAACCTAGACTATCTTTAAAACCATTGCCTAATCCTCTTGATCCATGAGAAAGAGCATTTTGCATACGATTAAATACTCCACCATATCTTGAAACTGCACGCTCTGATTGTTTCATTCCGGCTCCTGTTTTAGTAGCTCCATCTACAGCATCTCCTGTACGAATTGACGAAGATCCCAACGCCGTATTAATTCGTGCTAAAGCTTTTCTCAATGAATTAGCTCTATCTTCTGTTTTAGCATATTCTTTTTGCAATCTATCATTGTCATTAATTAATTTATTCATTTTGACTGATTGCTTTTGAATAGCTTCTGCCGTTTTGTCTGATGCAGGAGTATCTTTAAACTCTTTAAAACCATTTTGAAAAGTACCTTTCGGAATCCTTTGGTCTTCATACGTACTTTTTAATCCTTTTATTTTCTTTCTCATAGCTTCTATTTGAATTTCGTTCAGTGCCATTTTTTTCACAATGTTATCTAAAGAACTTGGCACCGAGTCAAATTCAGATTTTATCCCTTTGGCTAATCCCTTTGCTTGATCATGAAATTTAGTCATATTTGCTTGCGCTCTTGCGATTTGTTCATCGTATTTAATTGTTTTTCCCGTATCACCTTTTGCAGATGCATCTTGTCTTTGTGATTTTAAATACGCAACCTTCTCTTGTGCTGCTTTTGCTTGACCCATTTTTGCATTAATTTCATTGACCAGAGCGTCAACCTCTTTAGAAACTTTTGGTTTTGCTTTCCTTATACCTGATGCAAAGTTATTTCCAATATCACTTGATGCATCTTTGGTATTTTTAGAAATAGTATTAGTCATACGCTCAACATTTTTAGACAATTCATCCAATTGCTTACTAAACGCTTGTACGCCTTTATCTATATTTAGATTTTTTTCAGTTTTATCCATGCTATCTTTTGAAGTACCTTCAATTTTCTTTAACATAGAATCAAACTTAGGCCAAACTTTCTCCATAGCTGCATCGATTCTTGATAAGTTAACATCTAGCAGAACTTCTAATGTTTCAAGTTCTATCGCCATATTTTTCACCTACCTTTCTTCAATCATCTTTCGTTTCCTAGTTTCTTTAATAGCCTTGGCATTTTTCATTAAAATATCCTGATCTCTATACATTGAGTCTTCTTGAGTGTTGTATTCTTTTATTCCTTGATTAACCACTTGTTCAACGTCTTTCAAAAAAGGATATACTTCTTCAAACTTAGGGAATTTTTTTGGATCATTAAAAGCATAAACTGCTAATTTTTGTTGAGAGTAATCGAACATTGCTTTTTCTCTCAGCTCGTTTTCTTTACACTTTTTGTTGGCTTGAATCTGTACCATAAGCTCATCAAAAGTCATAAGCCAATATTCTGAAGCTGGGATGCCTGCTTCTACAGCTTGTGGATACATAGCCTCTAGAAGCTCACTTAAAGTGCTGTATGTTACAGCATGCTTTCCTCCTCGGTTACTTCCTGATCCAGAGATTCCCCATTTGTCTCTTCTTTCTCCGTTTTTTTCTTTCCGAAAAAACCAGATTCATCTAAGAAATCATTAATTTCTGCAAATAAATCCATTGTAGTTTTGCCTGAATCAATATATTTTTCGAATGCATCAACCATAACCTTATCTGTTACACCACTCGTCTTATTTGCTCCTTGCAAAATGATAAGTAAACTATTTGCAGGTGGTAATTTAAGTTCCCCTTGTTTTTTTACAAATAATCCCATGATACCTTCATCTAATCGCTTTTCAATGTTAAGAATAGATTTCCCATCTAATCGCAATTGAAGTGTTAAGTCACCAAATTCAAACTCTTTTGTTAAAGGCATAGCTACTAAATTATTTTTTGACATTTACATTTCCTCCTAAATAAAAGAGCAGAGAGTTTCTCTGCTCTTTAAATTGTTGTTTATTTTGTTGTTGGAGCAGTGACAGGTGTAAAATCTGGTCCTTTGGATACTACTACAACTAAATTAAAACCAATAGCTTGATTGACTTCTGCTCCATCAAATTTATAATCTGGTTCTCCTGAAAAAGTTGCTGTTAATCCATCAGGATAGGTAATCGTGAAATCAAATGATTTGCCAGATTTTACCATAGTATGAATATCATTGAAGTTTGTTCCTTGATAAACGATAGCAAATTCTAAGCTTTCACTATCTTGTAATCCTTTAATATATGCTTTTTTTTCTGAACCCAAGTGAGTCACTTCTACTTTTTCAGGGTCTGTTCCTAATGCTGGAATGGATTTTACTGCTGCGATATCTTTTGAAGTTGCCCCATCTTTGTATGACAACTTAGTGCCTTTTGATAATAGCCCTTCAAATGCTGGTTCTCCAGCAAATAGTTGTAAATCTAATTTTTTCATTGTCGCTACCTCCAAATTTTCATTTTTTATAAACATATTTTGTTACATTGTCAACTACACCAGTTAGTTCAATGATAACTCGATGCATATCAGCTGTGTTTGCATCTTTACTAGTACCTGTAAATCCTATAGAATTAAACTTCTCTATAACTAATGACGTCAATGCAGTCAAACTAGTATTTCCATATAACTCAATAGTAATCATCCAAGTTGTCTGTAACTCTTTTTTTTGCGAATCGATTTCTTTTGGTTGTGAGCTAGTTCTATATATCGCGGAAGGGAATGAGGTCCAGTTACTTGGATAATCAGTTGCAACTTTCTTAATCTCTTTAACTTGTGTAAGTAATTGATAAACAATAGGTTTCAAGTCAATCTTATTCATAATTCCCTCAGCCTTTCTTTAACATGCTTTATATATATTTCTGAAGCTTGTTCAATCATTTCTTGAAGTGACGGATACAAGAACGGTCTCGAGGGCTGACCTTTAGTTATGAAAAAATCTTGGCCTTGAATCGTAATTTTTGGAATACCATACATAGCTTCTAAGTCTATTGCTACTTTTTCAGCCGGGATAAACCAAGGTTTCTGCGAATAAACAGGCATTATTCCAGTCGGAATGTCTTTAGAACTTGCTTCTCCAATTTGCCCAGTACCAAACTCTCTGTAAATTGCTTGTTCTTTATCTGACCAGACACGGCCGACAAGATGACCACTCGCATCAACTACAACCTCATTTTTTAAACTTCCTGACAGTTCACCACTTCCGTATTTAATGCTGGAAGCCAAGCGTAGTTCTGCAGCTCCCTGAATCAATTCTGTAAGTTCAAAAGTCGCATCCCATGCTGCATCAGATATTAACTCTGTCGCTTTCTTGGTTTTACGTTTAAGGCGGTCTAAGCCTCTAATCTCAACACCCATTACACTCCTCTTTTCTTTAATGTGATATTTAAATGAGAAGAGAAAGGCTGAATTGATTCAATCTCATAATCTGGATCATTTTCTGGTTTAACATATAAACAAATGCCATCTTTTTCATTTCTATTTGGCTTTAACAAATCTCCTTGATATTTACAGAGTTTGATATAAGGTAAATGTTGACCATAAATTGTAGCTGCTACTTGTCCACCTGCAGACTGAATATTCATGTGTAGTTCATTGAACTCACTTGAATAGGTAACAACGTCATTTCCTTCATCATCTTTTTCAAGATGACGTTTTTTCAAGTAGGCAACAACCAAATTACGTTTTCTTAGACGCATAGTATTTCACAACCTTTCCTATGCGATAGTTATTCAATCCAGATTTTAGCTTTTCAGGAATATCTGTAATAAAACTTTGAGAGACACCACCCTCTGAGCGTGAAGTCTCTCCCTCGTTCCCTTCTTGATTCCAAGTGATTATTACTAGTTGACGAGCGTAATAGTATAGCTTGTCTATCATTTTTTCTCTATTGGTATAATCAAGAACTAAAACAATAGCATCCTCTAACATTCCTTTGATTTTTTCAGATTCAGTCTCATCAATTCCAAGTCGAACAACAAGTGCTTTTGTGTGCTTGATTACTTCTTCTTTATCCATAAAGATTACCCCTTTATTCGCCCGTTCCTCCACCAGGAATAACAGTTTTAGGAACCCAAAGTTTATGCTTAAATTGAACAATACGAACATTTTTAGACTCATAAACACGTTCCCAGTTTCCTCCTGTAGCTAATTCTGCATTCGTAGGTGATGAGCCCGTAACAGTTTTATTTGTAAATTTCACTCCGCGTGGATGCAATAAGAAGTGTTGACGGTTAACTAAAATATCATCTCCAGCCAATGCATCCCGGTCTGTTTCTGTAGGAACAGGAGCTGCCCCATTACCTAAACCAATAGCACCTTGCCCGAAAATATAGGATGTAAAAACATCTCCAGATACTGGCATTCCGTCATCAACAATTACACGTTTTCCCATGTAAGTAGGAATCTTCGTGTTGTTAGAATCTAATAAGAATTCAATCAAGTTTTGCTTACGTAAGTTCGCATAAACAGATGAATGGACTGCGATCGCAGTTAGTTTTTCTTCGGCATCACCTAGTTTATAAGATGCATCTAAGAATGTTTCGCCAGTAAACGCTGAATCATTACCAGTTTCGGCTGAAATATCTAAACTATTTTCATTCATCTTAGTAGAAGCTGCTCCAAACACACCTTTTAAGACGCTTAACAAAGTAGCTTGTTGACGACGTGCCCAATAAGCAGCGACCAAATCACCGATCGCACGCATAGGATCATCCCCAGATAGAGCCTTAGATAAATCATTTACTTTCCATGCTTTACCTCGCATTAAAAGAGCAGCGACATCTTGACTAGCAGTAATTTTATCTGTTTCTAAAGAATCTGTATCAGATAACACTTCATCTTCACCAGTTAAGTCTTGCCAAAACGGCATGTTAATCAGCTTACCACCAGCAGTTGCTAACGCATCTAGTTCTGGGTCTTTCACAACAATACCTGACTGATACAATGCTGATAATTCAGCTGTACGTTCAATAACATAACTATTGAATACCTCAGGTACGATGACATCTTCGATCTTCGTTTTCGCTGCAAATATTTGCAAATTCATTTTAATTAAACTTTTTTTCATTTTTTCTCCTACTTTCTATTTATTAACTAATGCTTGTAAAGCTTTAGCTTTTTCTGGGTCTTCTCGTAGCAATCTTCCTTGTTCTGTAAGGTTTAAAGTTTCAGGCGCAAAAGGGTTTATGTCAGGAATAGATGCATTCGATCCTAGCGGTGAATCAACCGAACTCAACAGTGCCTGGTCAACAGCAATTTTTAACGCTTCGTCCCAAGCCTTTTTAAACGTTTTGACATCTTCTAAAATTTCTTCTGCTGTATCACCTTTAATACGCGAAGCTAATTCTTTGCTAATTCCGATTGACTGCAACTGGTTACCTTTTTCTACAAATAATTGTTCCTGTCTAAATGCTTCTTTTTCCTTTTCGAAATCTGACTTCTCTTTGTTGAGTAATTCTTTTTGTCGTTCTTCCTCACTAAGTTTTGCTAAACGAGCAGCTTCATTTTTTTCTTCTTCGAGCTCTTTCTGCCAACGTGACTTTTTGCTTTTGACAATAGAATCAACTTCTTTGTCATCTTTAAAACCAAATTTTTCTTTAATTGCTGTAATTTCTTCATCGCTCAACTCATCTACATTCAACTTTTTGGATGTTTCAGAACCGTCTGGAATATCTGTTTCATCTTTTTCAGCAAAGAATTGTAGATTTAATAGCAACAGTTTTTTTTGTTCCATAGTTAGTACTCCTTCCATATCTTTTAAAGTGGATAAATGCTTGCACTTCCGGAGCTTTTAACGTCATCACGCTTGGACATAATAAAAAGCCCAGCAGTTGCTAAGCTTTCGTTTCTATCAGTTTATAACCTGAGGTTCAATTCTCTAAAATCCAAATAAATCACAACCCTAATATTTTTTTCTTTTGCAAGGCTATCTTTTCTTCTGGATACTTTTCTTTAAGCTTATCCATCCATTCATTATAAGTAGTTGCACCTCTGATAGGCATTGTATCGCCACTGATTGGATCTATAGCTTCCCTAGGAAGGTTCAATATTCTTTTACTATAGATAATGGCAATTGTTCTACACCAGGGATGGAATGGAGGATATGTTCCGTTAGCCCCATTAACAACCGCTTTGGAAACTAAATAGACTTTATGATCTTTATTTTTACAGATTTTAGAAGTTTTCAAATCTAAAACTGCGACAAGCATATAGTATTTTATGCCTCTATTTTGCCATGCTTTAAGTTTCGCTTGATTTGACATATAATTCGCTTCTGTACGAATCAAACGCCTTGCAACACCAATAGATCGGTCAAACTCTCTAGCTATTGTCTTAGCCATTTCAAACTCTGACATTCCTGTCATTGACTCAACTGTGAACAACGCTTCTAGCCTTGTTGCTAAAGCTTCAGTATCACTCCACAAGCGTTTAGAATAATTTGATCCATGCCAATGACTATCAAGGATGTTTTTTGTGTATCTAGTCGATAACTCTTTAAACTGATAACCTTTTTTATTCCATACTTCAATTACAAGGCCGTTCTTAGCATTTTCTTTAGCTTGTCGAATAACTGATTCAGCAGTTGCTTCACGATAGGATTCATGAATAACATCGATATAGAACTCTGTTTGCTTTTCTAGTTGTACATTAGCAATTTGTTTAGAAACTAAAAAAGACTTGGCTTTTAAGTCCTCAGCTTTAGTTATTCGTTTTTTAAATGCTAAACTGGTTAACTTTTTCTTGGCTTCTTTTTGTAGAGTAGTATTACTTATTTGTTCAGACAAGACCTTTAACTTTACAAGTTCCGAAGGGGATACAGTTTCGTTCAGCAATCTCCTTGCTTCTTTTTCATCTAACCCTGTACGCTTTTTTGACCTATCAAAGAGCTTTCGGGTTTGTTTAGTCAAGTAGTATTGTGCTTGACGATAGGCTATTATTAATTTATCCTCTAGCGCTTTTGCCCCATCATTAATTCTTTTTTCCGCTTTAATATTTCGTAATTGCCAGTATGTTTGTTCGTCCTGTTTCTTTTTTTTAGCCATTTAATTAGCTCCTGATTTTTCATCACGATTAACTATTTCTATATGATTTGGATATTCTTTTGCTATTTCGCATAAGTTTTCATAAAGAACAGTCACTATATACTGAGAATCTTTGATAATACCTAACTGAATAGATCCATCAACATCAATCGTTGCGGCATGTTGCTTTATCAATACATTAGTCACAGCTATATATAGAGCTGATACACCAGCACAAATAATATCTTGTCCTTTTGGGGCAAAGTTTGCATGTCCTGAAATGGAATAACTTACATACTGATTATCTTCCTTTTTAAATATTGCTGTAATCATCGTAATTATCCTCCTCAGAACCTTTATCTAAATCGCTATGGCTATCTTTAGCTTGTACACCTAACGCTTTCTGATTGAGCTCAATAGCTTTCTCTTTTTCAGTATTAAGCTGTTTTAGAACCTCATCAACATCGTCTATATCAGGCAACCATCCCAAAAGAACTTTAAGGGGCAAGATGCCAGCTTGATAAGCGCTAACGATTTGATTTATAATATCGCTAGTATTGACAGGTAAATTAGGCTTAAGCTTGATTTTTGTTCCTTGAGCATCAATAGAATTATCTTTAACTTTTAGAATGGTTTCAAATAGTTCCAATCGTTTCCTCAAACCTTTAATCATGTATCTTGATTTAACAGACATGAGTTGTAGCAAGCCAAACAATTTATATTTCATCGCTTCTCCACTAACATTACCTGAAAACTTTTCATCATTCATATCTGGCACATACGTAATCTTATGAATATCATCTAGAATTGCTGATCTTAAAAGATTCACTCCGTCTTCATTTAATTCTTTAGTAAGATAACCAGCATCTACTTCACTTGGCAACGCACCTGTTTGAAGCATTTTTTCTTTTGCTAACTTTTCACCATCTCCATCTTCCAACATAAACCCTCTTATGAATAAAATTGCGTCAACAAAAGCTTCTTTATCATTTAATCGATCAGATTGCAGTAGATTGTAAGCGTCAATTAATGATATAGCTTGTTCAAAGTCTCCTTGCTTCTCTTCGTTGTTTCGGTATTCAATCACCGGAACTGCTTTAAAATAATGTGGTTTAGCATTTATAAACAAGTACTCACCAGATCCTCTTGATTTAGCATGATAGGTTATCACTCTGTTGTCGTTATAGTACTTAATTACATAATGATCTATCCCCCCTTGAAGTGTTAACACTGGCTGATAATGAACGGCAAATAAAGGATTTTTGTCTACTGTATCGTCTGTCACTAAAAAGATACCTCTTGGATCAATACATTTGATTTCTAGCTGTGTGGCATCATTATCCTTAGTCTTTTTCAAATATACAAGCTCATATCCAACGCCAAATGTAGACAAATCTTTCTCTAGTTCAGTATCATGAGAGACTATATCTACCCGATCGTAAGCTTCTAAAATAGGCCCAATATTTTTATCTGACTCTGCAACATATGAAATTGGATTACCTACCATAAAGCCTACATTCATATCAACAACATATTTTGCATGATTGATCAGAACTTTATTATTAGGTGCTCCTTCATTTTCTTTTGTTCGTTTTAAAATATCATGTTTACCATCATAATAATCTGATAGTTTTTGTAATCTTAATAATTCTTCCACATGTTTGTTGATACAAAAATTAAGAAGTTCAGCTGAAGGTTTATTCAAATCGCCAGCTATCTGTCTATTAACTACTATTGACACAATATCACCTCTCTTAAAATCCAAATTTAACTTTATTCGTAATGCTTACTTTTATATTTCTCATATCATCGCTAAATGCATATCGCGTAGCATCGATTGTGTGATTATCTTTATCTTCTAATCTTGGCTTAGGATTGCCATCTTTATCAGTTTGATAATCAATGTTTTCAAATTCATGTGCTATGTTTGGTGTTCTCAAAGGGTCTATACAAATGAAGTCTAGATCATCAAGCCATCCTTCCCCATATTCAACTGAATCAGGTCCCTTTTTCACTCCATATAGTTTCTTTATGGAATGCTCATTAATAAGCTCAGCTATCGATTTTGGTTCAGCCGAATCTGCACCAATCCTATCAGCTTCATATCCTTTTGCTTTTACTTTTTTAGCTAATTCCCGATTGCTAATTTTAACACCGTATATCTCATCAATAGCATAGATTCCATTTTTCTTTTTATCATAATGCCATCTAACAAATGCTAGTGGATCAGTAGCATAACCGAAGTCAAGACCGTTTCTGATATTATCAAAGTTAGCTACCATCTCATCAGTAATACAACCTTTTATTACTCGTAAATTATCAAACGGAACAACTCCTGAACCAATAGCTTTGCCGTCATACTCCCACTCAGCACGTTTCGGATTCTTAGCTCTCGTGGCATTAACTTCTTCAATAAATGCTTGAGCTATGAATGGATTATCCTTATATGTTGAATGATGAACAAAAGTATTCTCAGGTTGGAAGCTAGATTCATATTTCTTATTAACCCATGATTGTCGTCGCTTAGGAGGATTGTACGAATAAAAAAATTTATAAAAAAGACCATCTGCTAATTCACCACGTAGCAATGAGTTAGTTATGGTTTTTACATCATCTTCAGTTTTAAACTCGGCTAATTCCTCAATCCAAGCTATAGCAAATGGAAATCTTGAATCTTTTAATGACTTAATCCTTTCTGGATTCTGTGCACCACGAAAAACAATATAATTCCCCCTGGGTTTATAGGTGATTTTCATAGGACTTTTATTTACTTTAAAATACTTAGACACGCCTTGTTCTTCAATAGCCCACTTAATCTGTTCAAAAATAGATAGCTCAATCGTATTATCAACATATCTAATGGCCACAGCATTTACAGGATATCTCATAATCAATTGAACGATTATGTGTGCTATGCCAGATGATTTACCTGACCCACGGCCACCTTTTTCAACAACATGTAATATATTTGAGTTTAATGCTACCCTCCAAGTAGTATGAAATGCTTTAGGAAGAAATTCAGATAATTTTTTACTCATATTCATCACCTGATATATCATCAATAAAAACTGGCATATCCATGTCTCCATTTGTAGCATCTAAACTAGCTTTAACTTTTTCAGTTTGAACTTTCAATAGTTGTAATTTGGCATCATTTGCTAGCAAGGCATTCTGTTGCTTAACAGCCTTTGTTAACTGATTGCTAATTCTAGTCAACGCATCTTCAATAGCTAAGATGTCATCTAACTTTCTAAATGTTTTACGAGTTACTTGAACGTCTTGCATAACTTCACGTTTTATTTCTAGCTTTCTACCGTCTTTTTCAACTGGTGTTTTAATTTTCCTTAGCTGTTGTAAGCGTTCAACTTCTTCATCATTTAGTCCTTTTTCAGCTTCTTTGATACGTTTCATCATTCTAAACTGCCGTACCTTTAATAAGCGAATCTCATCATTCAAAATAAAAAAAGGATCATCATTCATAGTAGAATAGATGTCCTTTTCTTCATCTGAAAGTAAGTCAGCGAATATAGTTTCAAATTCACCAGTCTTTACAGCGTTTTTATTTTGTTTAGGGGCAGAGGCATTCTTATTGCCTTTGTTGCCTATGGCATTTTTATTACCTTGGGGTGCACCCCTATTTGCAGGTTGCACCTCTTTGGTTGCACCCCCTCTTTGCCAACTGTCACGCTTTCGCCACGACTTCAATGTGTTAAGAGGAACAGAAAGTTTTTCTGAAATGTCTTTGTACTTCCAGCCATCCTCATAATATTTCTTTGCTTGTTCCTTTTTATCCATGCGACATAAAACACCACCTCACGATACTTATTAATTGAGTTTTGTTTTCTATATTTAAAATCATAGTTCTTTCAAATGACTTTCTATTTCAATCAAGTCTTTCAAGTCTTTAACTGTGTTCAATTTGATATGACCTGCTTTAAAGTTACTTATCCATTGAGCCTTTGCAGCCCTGATAATCTTGTTGTTTTCTTCTGCAATCTTTTGCTTTTCTAAAGCTTGTTGAACTTCATAATCAAATGTTTCCATTGTAGAATACCTCGCACTATTATATAATGCTAAAAGACACAGAACTGGGTTTAAAGCACGCGCGTGTGGTTTCTGTGTCTTCGGGGTATTCGTATCCTGTGGATTGAGGCAAGTGTTAGCGCACTTGTCTCTTTTTTATCGTAAAAAGGAAACAATAGAGATTGTTTTTGGTTTTTGATTAAACTTCTTAGCAATTTCTTTTGATTTTTTGTTGTAAGCTTCAATAAATGGTTCGATACGTTCTTTTGCTTCTTCCCTAGTAATTAAGTTACTTCTGTATAAGCTTCTAGCGTTTTCTGCTACTCTTTTTAGTTCTTTATTTGTCATAATCCATCACCTCTTGCAGAGCATAAACGATTGATTTTTATTCGTCCAGTGATTCCAGTACAGTTTCTAGCTCATCATCTAATGTTTCTAGTGCTTCAAAATGCTTACTAATTTTTTGAGGATTTCCTTTGTAGAACACTAAGACATTTTGGTGAATTCTAACTACTTTTCTATTGTTCATTGATTGTCTAGCCCTTAATGCTGCAGAACCAGCAGTGTTCAATAAAATCATGTCATTATAGAAAAATAATCCTTCTTCAGAAAAAGCTTGTTTAGTTAATCCTGTTAAATCTCTATAGAAGCCTTTTTTGTCTCGAACATCTGAAATAGTAACAACAGCAAAGCGATTATCTTTTAGTTTTCTAGCAGAACGTTTTAAAATTTCACTATATGCTTCTGCAAACTCTTCATAGGACATATTACTAATGTCTCGTTCATCGTCTGAATAAACTTCAAGGTCTGCATACGGCGGACATGTAAATAACAAGTCTTGGCTTTCATTTTCAATATGTTCATCTATATCTAAGCTATCATCACAAATCCAATTAATATCGCTCAAACCAATTTCTCGAGCATTAGCATAATTTGCGCTTACTTGTTCTGCTCTTAAATCAATACCTGTATAATTATGTCCAAGAACTTTTGCTACTATTCCACGAACAGAACCACCAGCGAATGGATCAAAAATATTGCTTTTTGTTTTTGGGGTAAACCAGCGATAACCTAATTCACAAAGAACTGGATCGAAAATAGAGGTGCCTTCTAGTCCTGGAGCTTGCAAGTTAGCACTAAAAACTAAATTATCCTCTCGGCCAAGTTCACTCTTAATTCCCAATTCTTTCCACTGTTTTTTACGATCTAACCATCTTTTGGTTTTTGTATCTAGGTAGGAAAACGGCGGAAACAAAAAAGAATCAAATAAATTTGAATTCACTGGATTAGCTTTTACTTTATCTGCTAATGTCTCAATTTCATCTAAACCTGATAGTAAATCATCTAATTCGCTTTGACTAAAACCTGTTAGTAGCAATTCGTCACTTTCTAAGTCTTCAAGCAATACTGTGAGTTTTTCTTCATCCCACGAACCCTCAAGATTGTTCAAAGCGATATTTAGTATCTTTTCTTTTTTTAATGGTAAATCAACTATTGAAGTCTCAACTTCTTTAAATCCTAAATCTATCGCAACAGCAACTCGTTGATGTCCACCTACCAAACAACCTGTTTGTTGGTTAAAAATAGGAGGGTCAACAAAACCAAATTCTAAAAGAGAGTTTTTTAAGTTTTCGTATTCCGTCATACCTGGTTTCAATTCAATTCTAGGATTATACGGGGCTGGTTTTAAATCAGATAATTTCATTTTCTCAATACGCATATTCTTGCTCCTTAAAAAAATATAAATAAAAAAGGAGCGTTAGCTCCCTAAAAACAGTTAACTGTTTCTTCTAAATATTCATTAAATACTTTAACAGCTTCATCTGCAGCGTTAATCATTGCACGTGTATAAGTTTTTACTTTCAACGGGCTACTGAATGGAATCACTCGGCCTGCAGAATATTCACCGTAAAAATATTTGATTTGGATTTCCGGCAATGTTTTTTTATCACTGATTGCTTCAATTCCATTTTCAGTTTCTACTAGACTGTAATTTCCAAATTTAATTAATAATTCCATGTTATCCACTCCTAAATGTTCGGTTTCCTTAACTGAACCCATGATACCCCAATGAAAAATACATTGCCAGGCATCAAACGTACTTTTATAAAAAAGACTGCACTTTTATTGTGCAGTCTAGGGATAGGAGGGAAAATCTTAACCGTCGTCTGATCTTAAAGGTAGTTACATTTGACTTATTGACGACATTTTTTATTTAAGTAGCTATGCTACCTATTGGCGTGACAGGATTCGAACCTGCATGTACTTGATTAAAAATCAACCGCTCTCACCAATTGAGCTACACGCCATACCAGAAGGAGCTACCTTCTAGCAATTGCTAATAAATCAAATTAACCTTTACACACTCTCGTCAGAATGTTTTCCCATCAGGACGTAGCTTTCGCAGACTTTCACGGCTAAAATGATTATGTCACTGGTAAGGATTTGCACCTTACATGCACGCTTCCATTAGTTAGTCGGCACCTTCGAGATAGGGACATACAGCTTCAATTTTCTAATGGATTTATAGGAATCTAGCCTTACAGTTGTTTACCCGACTTGTTCTAGACTAGCCTGAATCTTCCCCTGTGCTATACTGTGTTAATTAGCGTCTACCTATTCCGCCACAGTGACTGATCAATCAAACACCAGCAAAAACAATTGATTAAGTTTATCCTAAACGTACCTAGCTGCTACTCTATGAGTTTAGGAATTGCTCTCGTGCGTAAGCAGCTGCCGCAGAGATCTGGTTAATGTTCTTATCGTCATATGCTGGAATAGAGTAACCTGCCCAACTTCGCCTAGTATGAATCAGGTAGTTACTGCGTCCCTAGCAACTATTTGTGTCACTTGCAAACTTGTAGAAAAATAAGGGAGGAATTTCACCTCGCTTTTTGTTTTATGAGAACATATGTCTGCAAGTGACTATCGAAAGGCAAAGCAAACGGTAGACTAAACCAGAAAGTGTTGTGTAATGTGTCCATTTCTTTGACTTTCGATATTACTATATTAGCACTCAAATTCGTATAAAAACCGCCAACTTTCCGCCAAAAAACCGCCAAAATTTTATTTATAGGCAATTATTTTCCCATTTCGATAAGCTTCAGCAAATTCAATCAAAGCTTCTGATTTCATGCGTTGAATACTTCTTTCGGAATAGCCAACTTCTCTAGCAATCTTGTAATTAGAGTAATGGTCCTGCACACAGAAACTGTAGTGAAGAATTTGACGACTTATTATGCTTAAGGACATCAAAGCCGTTAAAATTGCATCACGTTCTGCCTCAACGTCAAGCATCTGGATCAACGCATCTTCTGCTTTGTTGCCATGCTTTATACCTTTCGGCATGTCTGTAATGATTGGCGACCGAACATCTACTAAGGAACGACCAGCTATTCGGTCCAAACGTCTAAAATTCTTCAATACGGCTCTCGCATTGGCTCTAGTCTGACTGAAATCAACTTCTTTTAACAATTGAATCAAGTTAAATCGCTCCTTTTATGTTATAATATTAATGTCATTGGTCGGAGCGATTCCGACTTTTTTATTTTTTAGAATTTTGAGTGCCGTTTGCAATCGCCTTTTCTTGCAAGCGACGCTTTTTCTTTTTAATTTTTGATTTTTTCTTACCCATGTTGCACCTCCAGTGTAATTGGTCTGCCATACTTTAAAATTTTCCAAGAGCCAGCATCATGTGACATTAATTGGCCCATTTCATAGTGATGCTTATCAAATTCAGCTTCTTTTTTTGAAAGATATGGCTCTGAATACTCAACATAAACGCCATCGACTTGCCTTCCTAAGATATAAACTTCTGGATAACTCATACACTGGAACCTCCTAAATATAGCCCTAATCCAAAAATAAACGAGCATGAAAGGAAATAAACGAGGTCACTGCTTGTTATGTCATTGCCATATATGAAATAGCTCACGGCTGCTTTTGCTACAAGAATCATTATTGCAATGCCACATCCTTTTTTAAATCCGATTCTGAAATTAGGTATCATTTATTCTTCCTCCCACTTCTCAACCGTACCTTTCACCCAATCAGCAATAACGGCTGCTTTTGCTTTGTCTTTAATAAATAGTGGGTCTTCTTCACCAATATGTCTAAAAACAGGCTTCTCAAAATTATTATTTATAAATCTAGCTAAATAGTGTTTATAAAAACTGTTGTTGGGAGCGCTTATTACATACCTTGGTTCTTTTTCGACTTCGTAACCATGAATCCAAGCATCTAAAAACTCTTCTAAATTATTTACAATCCAATTTAAAGCTTCGCTATCAATCGTGCCTTTGTAGACTTTGTTATGCCAGCTTTTAAAATATCTCATTAGATATGCTAAACTGATTTCTTTTTCTCGGTAAGTTTCAATCATTTCAGCCACCGATCGAGGTACAAAGACTTTTTTCGGTTCGTCGAGTTGTTTTACTGCAATCAAACAGTCACGAACTGCTTGATCATATCCTTCGTTGTACTTTTCGATGAATGAATCACCTTCTAACCCTTCTAAAATACCAATCAATTCTTGTTTATTCATCGCTGTTCCTCCTACGCCAAATTTATATCAATAACTCTCTTAATAATTTCCCGCTCATTTTTAGGAATGGTAAAATCATGTTGACTTTCATCTGCTGAATTCGTTGTACATATCGCTAACTCTCCAGCTAAAACACTGAAAAAAATGCTTGATTCACCACCTGAGTGAACTTCAGAGAACTCAATTTCTCCGATTTTGAGACCACTTTTTTTCATCATCGTTCCCCCTCGATTATTTGCTCTTGGCAATCCTCGCAATATTCAGGATAGCCATTCCCATATACATCAAGGAATACACCACAACTTGCACATAAGACACCTTCCAACATCATTTCTGCAATTTCTCCCATTATCCTTCCTCCTTGCGTTTCGCTATATCATCGGACCAAGCAGCATAATAATCAAAGTCATAGCCATCTTCTCTTGGGTTTTCTTCTAAACGATCTGGATCAGGCATTAATATGGCCTGTTTCACTTCTTGAGATTTATCTTCCAGTTCATCTATCAAGTCATCTGATATCTCAATCGATACTAGTTTTACTGTTTCATCTTCATCAGGCTCATCAGCCATTAGGTAGTCTTTTTCCTCTTCGTATTCTTTGTTTGCCTGTCCTTTACTTTCTGTCCAATGTCCAGTATTTTTTGAACTTTCATATCGATATAGTTTCATTTTGATTCCTCCTAAATCAAGCCGCCGTCAATCAATAATACTTCGCCGTTTTCTTCAAGATTTTCTAACTGATTGAAAGCTTCTTCTGCGCCAGTCTTGTCACCCTCTTCAGTATGACTTTTAGCAAGCATTTTAAACGCTTCGTATTTATCAATTGTTTTCATATCATCGAAAAATTCTTTTTCGTCTTCTACTTCGCAAACAATATCCTTGTAAAGTTTTAAACATTGTTTTTCATCTTCAGCAGCGATTAATGCAAAATAAGGTTCTTTAATTTCGTAAAATTTCATTCCGCTTCCTCCTCAATACATTTAAGGAGTAAAGAATTCTTTACTGTGGCCACAAACTCCACTCCCTTCTGATTATTTAAAGTACAATTATTCTCTCAACCGTTTCGGGTTTCAGAATAACATCGCCAATTTTTACAAGCTTATTTCTATATTCGTCATCGTTAAGTAAGTTAATTAAGTCATCAAGTCTCACTTTGTTTATTTCTGTATCATACGTAGTCATCATAAACGTTCCGTTATTTACAAAAATTCGAATTGTTACTATTTTCATATTTAACACTCCTTCCGCATTAAATTTAATTATTTGATTAATACATAAAATCCATTTTTCTTTGCAACGTCTCCTCGAATTCCCAAATGGCCTTCCAACTCTTCAAAGGTCCTTTTTGTAAGCTTAGAAAGTTGCGTGTCATACCCCAAATTTCTAAGTGTCACGTATTCATCTGGTGTTAATTGGTCTAAATCTATTGCCACAATTGGCGGAAACCGTTCAGCCGACGGCTTAAATGTCACACTAGTTAATTTCATTTTTTTACCTCACAATTTTACCGCTTTATTTTTCTATTTAAGGCGTTTTAAATCATTTATGATTAATTACCCTAAACCAATTATTAAATCTAACTGTCGTTAAATTACGCCGTAAAAACAAACAATTATTTCTTTGTCATCCAAGATTGATTGCTCTTGGTTTTCTTCTTAGATTTTTCTTGAATTGATTCTTCTTTCACTTTTGCAAGTAATTGTTTTGGTTTTTCTGGTGGAATTACAACATTTACGACCTTTCCACCTGCCACTTCTGCAGTAAGATTCGCTAATTCATCGTCTGTAAAATGCATCGCCTGCTTAATTTGATTAGTGATGTTCCCGTCTTTATCCAAATACCCAGCGCATTTCACTACTTTTACTTTTTCCACGTGATCACCTACTCTATTTTTAATGTACTGCTTCAATTTTCGTATACTTTCCCCTCGGTCTTGTCCTTTGCGGACAACCCAAGCGCCATTTATCCCGAAGTAATCAATGACGCCTATAGGCGTTTCAATCGCGAATTGGCAACTATCTTCGAAGTATTCAAAGGGATAACCGAGTTCATAAATATTCTTCATTGCCTCTGTACTCATGAATTGCACATGAGCTTTTCTTTTGTTTTTTGATTCTTGTGTTGGGTACTTTGTCATTCACTATTTCCCCTCCATGTACTCTTTTATTTGTCTATCAAATTCAGCTTGCTCTTCTGGCGATAACTTTTCTTCTTGCTGTTTATTTGGTTCTTTTGCCCATTCTGGTAAATTTTCAACCCTCATGGTTTGACGTTGGCTACGTTTTATTTCACTCTTGATTTCAAATTTTAGTTTTTCAAACTGAGTTCTTAGCTTAGAAGCACTTCTGATGTTTCCAAACCAGAAAGAATTTGTCGGTAACCAATCAAGAACATAGTCAATTGCTGCAATAGTTTGTTGATCTCGTTTTTCAATTAACCTGAACGTATCAGCCCATTTTTCAATCTTCACTCTTTTCATTTCACTTGGAAAATCATTGATTAAATTATTTTTTAACTTTTCAGCAAGACGTAAATGTTCGTCAGAATATTTACAAGATGTTTTTGACCTATTCTTTTTATCTTTATCTTTATCTATTTCTTTATCTATATCTTTATCTGTTCCGTTACTCAGCGTTACATCAGCGTTACGTGTAACGTTACTAGTAACGTTACTTAATGACAGTTGCTTTTGCTTTTCTCGGTATTTCGCTTGTCTAATGCGATTTTGCTCTTTGACTTTTTCCATACCATCAATGGCCTGATATTCTTCCCAATTCTTAATGAAAATTACATCTTCATAGGTTGTTACCATGCTGTATTTTTCTAAAGTTAAAATGGCAAACTTTACAAACTCAACTGTGAAATCAAAATCAGCTGCTAAATCTTCATCTGAATAGGGCAAAGTATCAGTTAAAAACAATCCGCCTTTTTGGTTGCTTTCACCAGCACGAGCTAGTAAAAATACCCAAAACAAAATTACTCGATCGCCATCTGGCAATTTGCGTATTCGTTTAATTTTCTTATTATCAGGTAAACTAGTACTTAATTTTATCCAGCTAATTTCAGCCAATTCACTTACCCCCCAATTGACGAAAATGGAACTTCCCAAAAGTAGTCATCGTATTCTTTCACAATATTTTTAGTAGTTTCTCCTTCTATGACTTCAACTTCTTGTGTGAACTCCATACCCATCTCGAAAACAAAAATTTTAATATCGATATTATATTTCTTTGAAATTCCTTCAAAATCTTCTTTAATTACACCCCAAGCCTGTTTAAAGCCTAATATCTCTACTAATGCTTCATCGAGTTCTTCGTGCAATACCTCTATCTCTTTTCGATCTATGAAAGCACGTCTAGTATTGTTGACGTAGAATTCGTTCTCACTGTACAATGTCGTTGAATAATCATCTTCTGAAATATCGACTTTTTGTGGGACTGTGACTGGTCCATCTTCAGTCATTTTAAAATTAGGTGCAGCAATTATTCCCTCTTTCAAAAATCTGATTACATTCTCTTTTTTCCCTCTAATTTTAAGCGTTCCCTCTGCCCAGTTTGGCATTTAAATCATCCTCCTATGTGTAATTTTTTAATAGTTTCTTGGTTCAATTTGATACCTTTAACATGGTATTTTTTCTTAAATGCTGTAATACCAATGTTGTGTTTCTCTGTGTGATGGCATCGACATAAACCAGCGTAAGTGTATTCTGTGTGGTCCACACTTTTTCTTTTCCGCCGACCTAGAGCTTTATCGAAATGGTCAATATCTGCACCAGTTTTGCCACAAATGCAACAAACTCGGTTAGTGATACATTTGTAAAAGTAATATTCTTGATTTGCTGGTAAAATGTCGTATCCTTTTTTGAAAGGAATATTATTTTCAAAGATAAAATTCAAGATAATGTTCGCTAAAATGGTTGCATCGTCCATTGTGTTCGTTGAGTCGTTTCTGAGGCTAATTTCATAGCCTTGTAACGCTTCAAACCTGAGATAGAACATTTCCTTTAACACTTCCGTTTCTTGCCCTGTGAAAGAGAATATATCCTCTAGCATTGCAAAGATAAATCGACGTTGGGCAACACTAAATTTTCTCGGATCAATAAATCTTATTTCAACTTCTCTTGGCCCTGTATAATCAAAATACATGGTTTTTAATCGTTCAATATTTATTGCTTCGTTTATTACTGCTGTTATTGAGTTGTTTTTCAAACTCTTAATAACAGCAGAATAAACATTGTTCAGGTTCATTCAATCACTTCCACTTGAATCCCGTTATTAATAATAAAATTGTTTAGAGCAACTAACTTTTGATGCTCTGCTGTTAGTCTTAACGTAACTGTTTTCTCTTGTTGTTTTTTGCTGGTTTTTGGCGCTTCTTCCGTGATGATTTCACCTGTCGCAGTGTCAACCGTTTTATTGTTGATTGTTTCAGTTTTCAAAGCAGCAATAGCATCGTCGTGCTCTTTTTTTGCTTTTTCTCGTTCTTCTTGTTCTTTTTTTAAAGCAACGGCAGAATCGATTTCTTTTATCAGCTCTGGTGCAGTAGACCCTTTATCAATTAATGCGACCCAAGAAAACGAGTCAAGGCCAACTGCCTTAGCATAATTTTCAACAATGAGCTTATCGTTTTTTATACGTTCTTTTTCAGATGCAACTGCTACCATCGATGCCGCTATTTCCTCAATAGTTTTCTTATTTGGTTCACCTTTAACTGTGAAAGCTGTTTTATTAGTCCACGAACTAGGAATTTCAATTTCGTCAATGGATACATTGTAGTTTTCAGACATTTCAGCAATTACTTTTTGAAGCTTTTCGCTTCGTTTCTGTTTTTCTACTTCTTCGTATGATTGGATACTTTCGTTAATTCCTGAACTAACCTCACTGATTTTTTCAGTATATTTTTTAATTTTTTCCTCAAAATCTTTTAATGGCTTATTATACTGATTTTTAACGGCTTTGCGTTGATCATCTAGCAACGTCGCAACTTTGTTTAAGTCTGCTCTTGCTTTTTTAGCTTCTGGAATGTTTTTATCTGTGAAAACCATTGTTGAATAGTGGTTAACTGCGCTCTCAACCATCTCAGCCAACTGTGCTTCATTTTGGATAGTGATTTCACTAGCTTTAAAATCAACATTAAACTGCAATTCTGTTGTTAATTCGTTTGTCATTAGCTTTGCCCCCATGTAATGTTTTCTTCTGGTTGTGGCTGGAATTGTTGTATCCATTGCTTCAGAACTTCAATAGCTTTATTGAACATACTAGACGGCATGTTTTCATTGACATCAACATTCAATTCTTTACTTAGTTCATTCCGCACATAGTCAAGTTCAGAATTCGATAACTCAGAAAGTTGTCTGATATGATCGTTTAACGTGGCTAACTGTTTACCGCTAATCAAATTAACATTCGATGTATCATTGTTCTTTTCAGCTGCCGTTTGGCCATCGTCGTCTTTATCTGCTGCAATTCCAAACGCTGCCGAAAGCGAGTAACGTCTTGCATATGTCGTTAAACTTCCTAATCCTTGAGGATTTGTCCCGCTGTTTGGAAATTCAAAAGGTCCATGAACTATATATTGACCACTAACGTGAGTAATAATTGTTGTGACTTTTAACGCATTATTCTCATTGACGACATTTTGTTGAAAATCAATTCCGCTTTCTGATTCTTGTGCAGCTTTTCTAATTGCTTCTTCAATCGCTTTTAGCGTTGCATATTGAAAATTCATTGAACCTTTTTTCGTTGAGTAGGCAACTTCTGCGTCAAATTTTGGTTGAGTTAATTTGCTTTTAAGTTTAAACATCCCATCAAACAATGAATTTAATCTTTCGCTGTTATTTTCCATCTATTCCCCTTCTTTCAGTAATGAAATAACTTTTTGAAGTCCTTTTATCAATTCATTTTTTTCAAATTCCGCTGATTCATCTAAATTTTCAAATTTAGATCGGATATGCTCATTTTCAGAATCTTGATAAATAGCTACTCTGTTATTCTTACAATCTTTTTCAAAAATTATTGCTCCGTACGGAGAATAATCATCTCGCAAAACGATTCTGCCAATTGTGTCAAAATCTACTTTCATGCTATAATTCTCCTATCAATTAATTTTGTTGTGACTCTACGCTTGGCGGCAGAGTCACTTTTTTGTTTCTCGGATAAATAATGCTTCTGGAAATACTGCCTTATTTATCGCAGTGTCTGGATATTTTTCTTTAAGCTTTTGAAATACCAGGGCTTTCGTTTTCTCGACAACATAAATTTTCAAACTATCTTTGCCAACCGCTTGAAACATCTAAACACCCCGCTTTTCTTTCTGCTGCTTAATATAGATATTTCCCTTTTGTTTGTTGTACCATTTGTTAGCATCCACAATTGATTGTTCAAATAGTTGTTTTCGTTTATCACTAAAAGACATCTAAATTCTCCCTTCAAAATTTTTCTTTAATGTTTAATACTTCTAAAAGATTCCTATTAATTGAATAAATAGCATTCTCTGTTAAAATTCGTTGCCAACGCTCGTTGCGTGGCGACCAACGCATGGCTGCTTTTTTTAGTAATGGTTTTACTTCATCTGAAGGCTTTCCATTCGTTGTAACAAAAATTCGGTTATCATCTAAATCCATTCCAATTCCTGAAATTTCATCATGCTTGATTTCCTTATAAAAAGATTGCCAACCTTCTTTTTCAGCTTTTTCTTGACGTTTTTCGTCAATCTTTTGTTGTCGTTCAATCAACACAGGATCAAACATTTTACGAGTATTTTCAATAAATTTCGCATGTTTTCCTTCATCAGAGTAAAGTTCTCGTTCTTTTTCATGGACACGTTCAACTTCTTTTCTCTTTTGGCGAGCTGGATAATTAGAGCCGCCACAAATCATTATTGATGGAATTTTCACTGATTGAAGAATATCCGTTCTTAAATCAACAACTAATTTGTTGTATTTTACTAATCGTTCATTCAATGCCTGCTCGTTTTCACTTGTTAAGCAGTGCTTGAATCGTTTAACAAATCCTGTCATGTACGTTTTTACTTCACTGTTAAAATCTCTTCCACGATTGAAAGACGTAAGTTCTTCATATCGTTGTCCTACTTCTAAAGGAATTGTGTATATTAAATCGAAATTACCAGATTCTACCGCTTTAAATGTTAATGTCATGTTTTCTAATCTCCCTATATTTTTTTCTACGCTTTACAGATTCATCTTCCACAGCAAGGTCAAATGAAAATAAAAATAAAACGATAGCTAATACACAAGTTGATTTAAAAAGTTCTATATCCCCTCTTCCTAACAAGTAGCTAGCTAAAAATACAAAACCTACTGCGGAAAATCTTCTCCTAAATAATTTATCTTTCATCGTTCTTTATCCTCCTATAAAATACTGTCAACCCAATCCATAGAACTCCAAAGGCAGTTGCATAAATGAATTCTTGAATATAAAAAGCTTTAATCATACAAATCAACAGGATTATTGTGTCGAGAAACATTATCCACTTCATATCTAAACTCCCACTCTATCAATTTCATCAAAAAACTTATCTAGAATGTATCTTTGTCCTTTTCCAGTAATTTTTGGTGTTTTTTTAATAGAAGTTTGCCCATTAGAATGAACGATGGTAGTTTCTTTAATTTCAAATATTTTTAATTCCATTGATCTTTGTGTTGGTACATTGAAGCTCGTTCCTCTTCTTTTGATTAGATATCCTCTTTTTCTCAACCAATCAAACAATCGATTCTGTCCAATATCAAAACCATTTTGTTTTAATATTTTTGCCATGTCATTAACTGAAATACTAGTTTCACTGGCACTTACTGCATCAGCAAATAATGCTTTTGGCCTCAATTCTTGATTTTCCAGTTCTAACTTTTCAATTTTCTTCTGTTGAAATTCAAGAGCACGTTTAGTCACCATTTCTGGACTATTCCAAAACTTTTCTAGCTGAATAAAATATTTACGAGCTTCTTTTCCTTTTTCTGTTTTAGTTAACATTGAAATATGCTTTGCAACATCAAGTTTCAATACATAGTCAGATACATATTGAATATTTCCATTCCCTCCTGAGACAGGTGTACCTCCAGGTACACTCGTAAAATCTTCTTCTTTTATAAACATTTCATCATACTGTTTCCACCAAGCGCTAAATCTTTTCTTTATACCTAAAAATCCATATAAATCTCTAGCACTTACTAACTGTTCATCATTTTCATTAGTTGTAACTTTTATTAATTGATTCACTAGACATACCCCTTCCTTTTGTATTTTTATAGCCCGCCCGACTTATTAATATTGAGTATTTTCATGAATCCATTTTTCAACCAATTTTTTAGGATATTTTTCTTTGCCTTCCTTAACAATTTTAGGAAATCCACTAGCATATCTATAATGTTCATCAAACGTCTTTACATCACACTTCAAAATTCTTTTAGAAACTTCATTTCGGTTTAATAATTCTTCATCTTGATTTTCAGATAACTTTCTTTCTATTATCGGAAGTGTTATTTCTAAAAATTTAGAAGCAATCCATTCAAAAAATTTTTTTGTGCTAATTGAATCAAATTGGATATTCATTACTTACACCTCTTCCAAAAACTCTCTAATTTTCTTAATTTGTTTTTTTGGTTGAACTCTACCGTTTAGAATTCTAGAAAGATATCCTTCGTTGATTTCCAACTTTTCCGCTAGCCAAGCTTGATTTTTGCCCTTAACAGCTAGAGTAATTGCGACTTCTTTTTTTAAAGTCGTTTTCACTTATCTCACCTTCTTTTATAAAATTAGCAAGAATATTTACAAATATTGTTGACAAAAGTATAAAATGTAGTACAATTAATGCATACAAAATACACCTACACATCACATTAATTCTTGCTGGGGAGCTGTTTTAATGCGTATTGTTTAGTACGTTATTTTGTAAATATTCTTGCTTACGAGATAATAATAACTACATTTTATACTTTTGTCAATAGAAAAAGCATAAAATTTTATATTTTCTCAGGCAAAATTTTGAGGTGCTTAGAATGACACTATTTGAGAGAATAAAAGAGTTATCTGCAAAGCGTGGAAAAAACTTAAAACAAGTCGCAAAAGAACTAGGTTATAGTGAAAACCTATTTTATCAGTGGAAGAAAACTACACCAACTGCTGATAAATTGCAAAATGTGGCAGACTATTTTAATGTTACAACTGATTATCTATTGGGTAGGGAAACATCTGGTATGCAAAAATTAGACCCAGAAGAAGATGAGTTAATCGTAATGTTTAGAAAAAATACTGCTGGTATGAATGATGAAGAAAAGAGAGAATTCAATGAATCACTAGATAAATTAATGTCTGTTGCAAAAGACTTATTTGAAAGAGACAAGAAAAAATAAAAAGGACTGTTGCTGATGTATAATAAAAAAATGTTAGAATACAGAGATGTTGATTCAGAAGATTACAATAATTATTCAGAAAATGCATTATTTCTTTTAAAAGTTATTTCAGATTGGGCAGCCATACCTATTTCCGAAATAACTTATCATGAAGTTATAGATTATTTTGTTAATAACTTCAATATTGAAATTGTATTTTTCGATGATAACGACAGGATAATTAATCCAGATTACAAATTTATCAACGACACCATTTACAAAATTTACCCGACATTTAAAGAAAGAGTTTCTGGGTTTACTGTAACTGATGGATATAATTATAAAATATTTTTGAACTTCGATATGATGAGACATCGTCTGATATTCACTATTTTACATGAGTTAGCCCACATATATTTTCATTGCTCTTCAAAAAAGTATATGCAAATTTTTGCATCATTAAATATTGAAGATCATTATCCTAAAGAAATACTACCGTTTGAAGATGAAGCAAATATAATAGCATCTATTTTATACTTAAATGACACTAAACTAATTAATTATATATTGGAAGGAAATTCGTTCCACAGTATAATGTCTCTTTGTAAAATTAGCAAAGCTGCACTACACTGCAGAATAATGAACTATTTAATACACAACATAGGATTAAACAAAAACACTGCTCTATTCAAATATTTAAATCCTTATAAAGAAGAAGTATTCGGGCAAACAGCATTAAAAAATTTACAATCCATAATTTCTTATCCTAGCTTTATAAAAAGATTAAACCGAGAAGCTTAACTAAAGTTAAGCTTAAAAAAATCCACAAAAAAAGAACATACATTCGATTTAAAGGAGGTGATGCCACCCTTTTTAATAGCCTGCCCGGCAATAGAAAGGAATTTTAATAATGGCAAATAAATATAAACCAACAAAATATCCTGGTATTTTATCTTACGAAACAAAAAGAAACGGTACTATGTATCGTATACGAAAATCTGTAACAATTAACGGTGTAAAGACCCCATTTGATGAGTCGAAATTCAAAACGCTAACTGCAGCAAAAGCTAGATTAAAAGAGATTGATGATTTAGCTTTAAGAAACGAAACTGGTATACTATTAAACCGCAAATTAACTGTAAATGATTATTGGGAAAAATATGCTAATAAAAAAGTTGTGCAGAAAGTATGGTCTAAGGACACTAGACTAGGAAACGATTCCTTGTACAAAAACCATATAAAACCAAAATATGGTAACTTACCACTTATTCAATTAAACAGAAATGACTACGAATTATATATTGTAGAATTACTTAAAAAGTTAAGAAAAGATTCTGTTCGTTCTATCCACATAGCTTTCATGGCCATGCTAAATGATGCTGTTTACTGCGGTGTGATAGAAAGAAATAGGCTTCAACGTGTGTATATTGGTGACGCAGAAAAACCTGCCAGAAACAAACATCTGAGCCTTGACGAATACTGGTCTTGGATGGATACTGCAAAAAGAATACTAACAAAATACGAATACTCATGTGTGTATCTATGTATTTATGGAATGAGACGTGGTGAAGTATGTGGTATAACACCTAAAGTAATTAGTCAAAATGAATTAACAGGTAATCTGATGATTCATTTAGAAGATAGTAGGACGAATGCCACATCTAAAGATGGTCAAAGTAAAGGCGGAGTTAAAACAGCTGAAAGTGAAAGGTATATCGCACTTGATGAACTAGGCACCCAAGCCTTGAACACTGTCTTAACTGAAGCAAGAGAAATCAAAAAAGACTTTGGGGAAATACTACATCGAGATGACTTTATACTTATTAACCCTAGAACAGCGAAGCCATTTCACCCTACTCAATTGAATAGATGGTTTGATAGAGTTTCGAAAGAATGTGGGATCAAAGCTACTCCTCATATGCTAAGACATTTTTTCACAACTCAAGCAGCTATAGCAGGAGTTCCAAAAGAACATGTTGCCGCTTATCTAGGACACACTGATAAAGTAATGACAGAAAAATATACACACTTAAAATATGAAACGGCTCCGAGCGTAGTGAGTGCAGTTTCGGAGCGTTTGAATAAGCGTTAATAAATAGTTGTGGCGTTTTGACTAAAGTAGGTTAACTCCACAACTTTATAGCTTAATTAAATTTAAAATGCTTTAATATCAATATTTATTAATGATAATATCACGTTAAAAAGCAAAAAAATAGGTTGTGGAGTTTAGACATAATCAGTCAAAACTCCACAACTTTATCACAACAAATACTAACTATTAATCACTTTTATTCATTTCTTTAAAATTGATAATACCATATTGTCAACATTTAAAAAGGAATGAAAAGGAAGTGAATGGATTTAAAAATCTATTTACTTCGCTAAACGATAAATCGCATCTGCATAAATAGCAGCTGCTCGGAATAAGTCATCTAATTCCATAAATTCGTTGGCTTGGTGCATTGTGTCTGTGTAGCCAGGGAACATTGCGCCATAGGCAACACCACGTTTTAATAAGCGGCCATAAGTACCGCCACCAATGATTTGTTCTTGGCCTTTTTCGCCTGTATGGTCTTCGTAAACTTGTAGTAACGTTGCCACCAATGGATCATCAACTGGTACATAATGCGGTTCTTGGTTGCGATCTCCTTGTGTTGCAGTGACCGTTTCACCGACTGTTGCTTGAACTTTTGCTTGTAATTCTTCTGCTGAAGTTCCTTTTGGATAGCGGAAGTTTAATGTTACTAAGCTATTTTCAGGATTTTCTGGATCAAAGTTAACAATCCCAGCGTTCATTGTCAATTTACCCATTTTTTCGTCTTCAAAAGCCACGCCTAATTTTTCACCATAAAAATCTTCATGGATAAATTCAGCAATGGTATTAATAAAGCTATATGCGCCTTCTGCAAAGCTGTAATCATTTAAGAAAGTTGCCAAGAAAGTCGCTGCGTTAATTCCAGATTGTGGGCTAGCACCGTGAGCACCTTTACCAACTACATGGAAAGTCACTGTTTTATCTGAAAGTTCTGCGTTACCTGAAATTTTTGCTTCTTGTTTGATGAATGTTTCAAAGCTAGCAGCTAGTGAAGCCGCTTCGTCTGCTGAAGCAGCCGTTACAACAGCATCTGCTGTTCCCGGAACCATGTTTTCACGTAAGCCAGATTTGAAGCTTTCTAATTTATAATCAGCACCGTTACCACCTCGGAAAGTTAAACGAATAGTCACATTTCCTTTTTCCCCATTAATAATTGGGAACTCAGCATCTGGTGAGAAACCAAAGTCTGGCGCTTCTTCATGTTGGAAATAGTAATCCATATCGCCCCAGCCGCTTTCTTCGTCACTTCCTACTACGAAACGGATTTTTTTAGACACGGGTAAGCCTAATTCTTTGATAATTTTCATTGCGTAATAAGCAGCCATACTTGGGCCTTTATCATCGCTTGCACCACGTGCATAAATTTTGCCATCTTTAATGACTGGTTCATAAGGATCTGTTTCCCAACCATCACCAGCAGGAACAACGTCCATATGACCAAAAATTCCTAACGTTTCGTCGCCTTCACCATATTCAATGTGTCCAGCGTAATTGTCGACATTTTTCACCGTAAAGCCATCACGTTCACCATACGCTAACATGTGTTTTAAGCCAGCAACTGGTCCAGGTCCAAAGGGCGCTTCAGGTGTTGCTTGCGCATCATCACGTTCACTGTTGATCCGTAATAAGTTTTGTAAATCTTCTAATAAGTCGTCTTTACGTGCTTCGACTTCTTTTGTCCAATCAATTGTCATTTGTTGTCACTCCTATTCATAAAGTTCTACATAGTCAATCATACCATTTTATGCAGAAAAAGAAAGAAACCCGACACTATTTTTCGAGAAAATTTTTATCTTTTCCGCAGAAAGTGCTGGGTTTTTGTTTATTTTAATTGAGGTATGATTGTTTAGGTTGTAGTTGTTGCAATTCGTCTTCTGTTAAGGGCCGATATTCCCCTAGTTCTAACGTTTCATCTAACCATAGTTCGCCCATTCGTAATCGTTTTAAATACGTCACAGGTTTGCCTACAGTGGCTAACATCCGTTTGACTTGATGGAATTTTCCCTCTTGAATCACTAAACGAACTACGGAAGTCCCTTCTTCCTCATTGATCGTCTCAATGACTAAACGACTTGGTTTAACCATTTCTCCATCTTTCAAGGCAAATCCTTGCGCAAACAGTTGACAATCTTCCGCTGTCACAAGTCCCTCAACTTCAGCTAAATATTCTTTATCCACATGCTTTTTGGGTGATAATAATTGATGCGCTAACTGGCCATCATTTGTTAATAGAAGCAAGCCTTCAGTATCTTTATCCAAGCGACCAACTGGGAACAAGTCGGCACGGTAATCCTGATCAGTTAACAAGTCAATTACCGTTTCATCTCGCTGATCTTCCGTCGCAGAAATGACACCTTGTGGTTTATGCAACATGTAATAAAAGAATTTCTGATACGTAAGAATTTCTCCCATCAAGGCAATTTGATCTGTTTCTTCATTTACTTGTGTTTTGGCTTCTTTTACGACGTCACCATTCACCGTAACGACTTTTTTCTTTAACAATTGTTTGATTTCTTTACGACTACCGATACCAACATCGGCTAAAAATTTATCTAAACGCATCGTCATTCCTCTTTCCTTTAAAAAAATAGCTTGGGACATAAATCGAATCGATCGATGTCTCAAGCCTTGTCTCTTAAGAGAATCTGCTGAAAGGAGTTCAATCAGCTATTATTTAATATTGAATTTTGCACGTAATTTTGCGGCATTTTTCCCTAATAAACGATCAGCTAAGCGAATCTTCAAGACCGAATAGCCATAAAAAGCGCCTCCTGCAGCAGCCACAATTACAACGATAATGAAGGCTTGGAAACGTCTAGTTGGATCTAAAAATAGATACAAGAACTGACGGAAAATCAAAGCGATAATCATCATGATGACTGTAATACAGAACATTAATAATGTTCGCCGTAAGGTTAATTTGTAATTAAAACGTGTCACTTGACGAATTCTTCTTAGAATCAATACGCAAGAAACCGTAAAGCCTATCATCGTTGCTAATAACGGACCGTAAACTTCAAATAAACGGATTGCGGGGAATTGCACGATTAATTTCACTGCTAAACCAATTCCTAAATAACGCATTGCGTCACGATTTTCATACATCCCCATCAACATATTTGACACTAACATATACAAGCCCAAGAATAAACTAGCGTAACAAGCTTGCACTAATAAAGAAGTGCCTAAAGCATCTGGCATGTAAAAAACAGTGTATAGTGGTTGCGCTAAAACAATCATGCCGAACGTTGCTGGCAACATTACAAACACAAAAAGTTGTAAATTATTACTAATCAAACGCGCTAACTCACGGTGATTTTTTAAGGTGACCGCTTCTGTAATTAACGGTAATCCAGTAGCCGAAATCGAAGTCGCTAAAGCCACGACAATCATGGTTAATTTGTCCGGATTGGCATTAAAAATACCGAAAAGCTCTCGTAATTGGGTATCTGAATAATCCGTAAACAAACGCATAAAGTTTGAGAAAGTAAACTGATCGACAAGTTTAAAGACCGTCACACCTGAGCCAACTACGATAAAAGGAATCGCCTCTTTAAAAGTTTCAATCAATAACTCTTTTGGGGCAATCTCATGTTCATTGGCGCTGTGTTCTTCTAAATAATCAAATAATGGTTTTTGTTTGTACATGTAATAACCTAAAACCGCAAAACTTGCGAGCATCCCAATAAATGCCGCAAAAGTGGCTTGAGTCACCGCTGTAACGTAATTACCTTCAAAGACTTTCATGATAATAAAAGCGGTTAATAACATGTAAAAAACTCGTGCTACTTGTTCAACAATTTGTGATAAAGCAAAGGGCATCATTTCTTGATTTCCTTGGAAATAACCGCGAATGACACTCATGCTTGGGAAAACTAAAACGGCTAAACTTAATGAACGCATTGTTGGAACTAATTCAGGACCTCCGCCAGACAAAGCTGCTAATGCCGGAGATGCCAAATACATCACAATAGCAAAAACCACACCTAAGCCACCCATTAGTTGTAAGGCACGATAAAAAAGCTGTCGACTAATTTTATATTCGTTCAATGAATTATAATGCGAGGTCTGCTTGGCAATCGCACCTGGAATTCCGGCGGTAGAGATCATTAGGAATAAGGCATAAATCGTATACCCCATTGAAAACAAACTGTTCGCTTCGTTTCCGTGCTCGCCCATCCAAGCGTACCAGGGGATGATGTAAATCGCCCCTAACATGCGGGAGATAATATTACTAGCTGTCATCCAAGCTGAGCCTTTGACCATTTTTTCTTGGTTCGTCAGGATTGGTTGATCAACTGAATTTGGTTGATTGATCATTTTGTCCTCCAATATTCTTTGAGTATGCTTTCTTTATTTTAATTGTTCATCTTGGGATATGCAACGACTTTCTCGAAGAATTATCCTATTTTAACATTTCTCATGGATTTTCTCACGCTAACGAGATGGTTTTTTTAAAAGAAAAATAATGCTATAATGACATCAGTTTTGAAATTTCGTTGAAACGTTTGGAGGCAAAAAAAGTGACGATTTCATTATTCGCAATTCGCGATTGCTTAGAAAAAGAAGATTTATTAAAAGAATTTATTTCACCAGAAGGCTGGCACTTGACCCTTTCCGACACGTTAGGTCAACGAGAAGTAACGGCTCTTTCTTACGATTCGAGAGACGTAACAGCAGAAACACTCTTTTTTTGTAAAGGATTAAACTTTAAAGAAATCTATTTAGAAAATGCTGTAAAAGACGGCCTAGAAATTTATGTTTCTGAGGTGCCTTATGAGGTTCCGGCGCAACTAGGAATTATCGTGACTGACATTAAAAAAGCAATGGCTGTGTTAAGCATGGCTTTTTATGATTATCCACAAAATAAATTAAAACTGATTGGCTTTACTGGAACCAAAGGTAAAACAACAGCGGCTTATTTCACCAAATATATTTTAGATGTTGCTACACAACAAAAAACAGCCTTGCTTTCTACCATGAATTCGACATTAGATGGCAAAACATTCTTTAAATCTGCATTGACTACACCCGAATCTTTGGACTTGTATCGAATGATGGCAACCGCTGTTGCTAACGGGATGACTCATTTTATTATGGAAGTTTCTTCCCAAGCCTACAAAACTAATCGTGTCTACAAGCTGTTTTTTGATGTCGGCATTTTTTTAAACATTACCCCCGACCATATCAGTCCAATTGAACATCCAACCTTTGACGATTACTTTTATTGCAAACGTCAATTGATTACACATTCTAAAGTCATTGTGTTGAATCACGAAGCTGATTATTTTCCATTACTTAAAGAAACTGCACAACAGCAAAAAGTCCCAGCCATTGTCTATGGCAGTCAGCCGGCTCCAGAAGTAGACTATTCATTCGCTGTTTCTTCAGAGGATTCCTTACGTTTTATCGTTGAAAGTCCTGCAGATGCGTTAGGATTGGCCGGCTCTTATCACCTTCGTTTAGGTGGTGATTTTAACAAAGGTAATGCGTTAAGTGCGGCGATTGCTAGTGTCCTTGTGGGAGCTTCAAAAGAAGAGTGTCAACAAGGAATCGCAGCAACCACCGTCCCTGGCCGGATGGAATCTTTAACGAATACCAACGGTGCAACCGTCTATGTTGATTACGCTCATAATTATGACAGTTTGAAGAATCTTTTAACCTTTGTCCGTGAAGAACATCCTGACGGCCGCTTAATTGTTCTTGTCGGTAGCACGGGAGACAAAGCGATTTCTCGCCGCAAAGACTTTGGTAGGGTTCTTTCTGAATTGGCTGATGTTGCAGTCCTAACAACCGATGACCCAGCCAGTGAAGATCCAGCAAAAATTTGCCAAGAAATTCAAGCCCATATTACCAAAGAAATGCCTGTTTACACCGTTTTAGATCGTGGCGAAGCAATTGCTCACGCATTATCTTTAAGCACAACGGCTGATGATGCGATTGTCTTAGCTGGTAAAGGTGCCGACCTTTATCAAAAAGTAAACGGCGTAGATGAACCTTACGCAGGAGACTTTGCTCTTGCGGAAGCTTTCATTAATAAAAAGAACTAAATCATTTAAACACACATGAAAAAAACAAGCTGCAACCACTTATCAACAGAGGTTGCAGCTTGTTTTTAAAGAACTTCTTTTATTTTCGTTACTTCTTCTTCCGATAAACCATGACCGCCATCCACTAGTAAAAAGTCGACTGGAAAATGTTTCTTTAATTGATTAGCTAAAGAAAGAACTTGTCCCGGAATACTCAACTCATCCTGAGCCCCTGTTGTGACAATCACTTTTGTCGCAAACTCACCAGATACATATTGATAGCCTAAATTGCTTGGATGCAGTAAAATAACAGTGTTAGCAATAGTCGGGTTCTTTTCTAACAGGCCTAAAATAAAATTGGCACCGTTAGAGTACCCTATAAAAATAACTTCATCGTATAACTTTTGCGGTTGCCAAACTTCTTCTAGAAACGCAGTCACTCGCTCATCAAAGTTAGCACGAGGTAAGGCTCCATTAACTAATGGCGCAAAAAAGCGTCGCTGTTCGCCTACACCTTCTGTCCCTAAGTAACTTAGAACACTCGCTTCTGGATAAAGGGTTGCGATGGTCGTTAATAATTGATATTCATTGCCACCAGTACCATGGAAAGCGACAACTAATTGATTAGGTTTCGACCCTTTTTGAAAAAATTGTTTCATTTAATAAACCTCCAAGAAAGGAATTTTACTATGTATGCACAAATTCATCACATCTCTATTTTAAATCGATTGATAAAGCCTACATTTGACTTCTATCATAATACACTGGGATTAAAATTACTAATGAAAACGATCAACCAAGATGACCACACCATGTATCACTTATTTTTCTCAGATAATGAGCAACGAACAGGTACCGAATTAACTTTTTTTGAATTGAATGATGGCCAAGATCAATCATTTGGGACAAATACAATTGAACGAACTATTTTAAAAGTACCAACGCGCGCCTCTTTGGATTTTTGGGCAGAACGTCTTGAGCAAGCGGGTATCTGCCACTATGGTGTGGAAACATTTAACCAACACCCAATTTTGCGTTTTGAAGCGCCCGATAATACACAAATGGCGCTTGTTCCGTTACGTGAATTTGAAAATGCGGAAGATTATTTTCCAGCTGAGCATGCTGAAATTCCAGTAGAACATGCAATTTTAGGCATTGATGCAATTCAATTACGCGTCCAATATGCCGCAGCTACCAAACAACCTTTAGTGGATTATTTACATTGGCATGAAAAAGAAACAGTACCTTTTTTTGAAACTGCACATGAAGTAACTGTTCTGGAAAATCATCATCCACAGTTTTATCAAGAGGTTCATATCATTGATGACCGAACCAATCCGCTTGCCATTGAAGGAATTGGTGGCGTTCATCACGTCGCCTTTGGGGTGGAAGATACGCAAGAATTAACGCAAGTTGATAGCCTGTTGGATGAAAAGAATTTTACAAACTCAGGAATTAAAGACCGTGAATTTTTCAAATCATTGTATTTTAGAGAACCGAACCACTTATTATTTGAAGTAGCCACACAAAAAGGCCTGCTAGATGCCGAAGCCTATGAAAATCAAAGTTCAAACTTTGATGAAATCCCCCTTTATTTGCCTCACTTTTTGGCAGATCAAAGAGAACGAATCGAAGCGATTTTAGCACAACAACGCCATGAGTAAACAAAAATAGCGGTTAGAACCGCTATTTTTGTTTTTTAATATCCTATTATTGCCCTTTTTTGAAAAAAAGGAGTACACTAATAGTAGATGAACTGCGCAAGGAGGTGAGTACATGTTATCTAAGGAAGAAGTTCTACACTTATTGAACGAAGCAAAAAAAGAAGTCGATCGTTTAGAAACAAACCGCCAAGAAGATTTAGGTAATTCAATCAACTATATTGAAAATGAATTACAGCTCCAACGTGTCTTATCTCAAGTGGAAGCTTATGAAAAAGTGCTTGGTTAATTGATTACGCATTAGATGAGAGAGGAGCAACCAGATTCATTCACCGAATCTGGTTGCTCCTCTCTCATTTTTTACTAGACTAATTCGTAAGCAAGTTCTCGTGCAATAATTTTTGCGGTTGTTTCAGCGATTTCCCCAGTAAAGCCAATGCATTGTTCCATATGCTCAGGTGAACCCATCGTCATTTTACTTGTCAAAATACTGCAGCAAACCACTCGATGCTTTTGTCGAAAACTTTGATGCAATTCGTTGGCTAAAGCCATCGTTTTATTTACTTGTTCTCCTTTGGCTTCTGTCCGACCAAAAAAGTAGCCCAGACACATAACCCCGCCTGAAAGAGCACCACAAATACACTTCGCTCCTCCAACACCTACAGGAAACCCAGAAGCCATGGCCACAGCTTCAATGGGAATCTCCGCATCGAAGTGTTGCCGAATGGTCGCCACAATCGCTTCCGAGCAATAAAAATCACCGTTACGATAATAGGCTTCCGCTTCTTCCCTGATTGCTTGTAAACAAATTCTCTTTTTCAAAATGCCCTCCATTCTGTATCCGCTTTCATTTTATGAATAAAAGGACGCCAAGCATCCCTTTATTTTATAGATTTTCTGCAGAGGTAAATACTTCTGACACATCATCATCGTCTTCTAACTTGTCAACCAAGCGCTCTAATTGCGCTTTTTGTTCATCGTTCAAGGTTAGTAAGGTTTGCGGAACCATTGTTAATTCAGCTTGTGCTAATGAATAACCTGCTTGTTCTAAAGCATCACGAACCGCTGTAAAATCTTCTGGTGCTGTGTAAATTTCAAATACTTCTGGTGATGTTTCTAAATCCTCGCCGCCTGCTTCCAAAACGACTTCTAGCATGTCGTCTTCCTCAATTGCATGATCTTCTCGCTTAATGACAATATAGCCTTTACGATCAAACATATAATTAACCGAACCCGTTTCACCTAAAGAGCCACCATTTCGAGTAAACGCGACGCGAACATTGGTGGCCGTTCGGTTGCGGTTATCTGTTAGTGCATGAACTAAAACTGCCACGCCACCTGGCCCGTATCCTTCATAAGTTACCTCGTCATAATGTTCCCCTTCACCAGCACTACTGGCTTTTTTTATGGCGCGAGCAATATTATCATTGGGCATATTGGCTGACTTAGCTTTATCGACTGCTAAACGTAAAGCAGGATTCATTGCGGGGTCAGGGCCACCTGCTTTTGCCGCCATATAGATTTCCCTTGAAACTTTTTGGAAAATTTTCCCACGTTTGGCATCTTGCGCATTTTTACGCCCTTGAATGTTGCTCCATTTGCTGTGTCCTGACATCCTTGATTCCTCCTGACTTTTCGTTACTATTCTCCTTTATTCTACTCTTCTTTTCAGTTAGGAACAAGCGCTACAAAAAAAGACCCTCGCTTACCCACCGTTCTGACGAATAAACGAAGCTCTTCTAAATTAGCGTCTTCTTTTTTTATTTTTCTTCAAACCATGAACCACCAAACAAATAACGATGGCTGTCAAAGCACCCATGGCATCCAACATAACATCTTGAAAAAGAGGGGTCCTTCCGCCTGTGATCATTTGATGAAATTCATCTAAACCTGCATAGCCAGTAGCAGCTAGCCAGGAAACAACAGCTGTTAAAAACAGGCCTTTGATCCTTGGCACTAATCCAATGAACCAACTACCACCTAATAGAAAATACGTACCAAAATGGGCTCCCTTACGAATAAAAAATTCAACAAATTTACTATAACCACTAGCTTGAATGCTCACTTCACTGCCAGCATATTGAAAAGAAATATTTTTTAATTGTTCTTCAAAAGGATGACTGCTCAGAAGTTTATCTAAAAGACCAACTTGTGATTGCTGTTCATATGTCTGTGATGAACTGAAAAATAAAATGGCCATAATAACAAACGCAATGACTAAATATAAATTGCTATCTTTCAAATAATTTTTCATATAATCCTCTTTTCTTGGTTTCAAGTTGCCCCGTGCCTGCCACGGAAAATTCTTTTTTATTATAGTCGGTTTCGAGGGAAAAAGAAACAACTTCTCTTAGGTCTTATGATATACTGAAAAGAAAAAAATGAAAGAAGGATTGGATATGACCTATTCTATTACATGGGATTTAGACAGTATTTTCCCCAATGGGAGCGAGTCCAAAGAACTTAGCCAACGAATGACTCAATTAACCGAACAAACAAAAGAGTATCATCAATTAATCACAGAATGGACACCAGAAAGTGCCCAAGGCAAAGAACAATTTGCTGAAATCTTAACGTTACAAGGGAAAATCTCAAATGGCTTTTCACAATGTAATAGTTTTTTAACTGCTTTAATATCTGCTAATACTAATGATACCAAGGCCAAAATTTTATCAGGCGATTTATACAATCTGTTGCCAGCGATTCAATTAGCTGAAACCATTTTTACTAAAAAAATCACCGAGATTTCAGCAGAACATTGGCAAGCCCTGTTAGCCGAAGAACCGTTTAAAACAATGGCTTTTCGCTTAAATGAATTACGCCGTGATGGAAAAAAACTGCTTTCCGAACAAGAAGAAAATATCATCAATACGCTTTCTCTAGATGGTTTAAATGCTTGGAGTACACATTACGATACGATTGTTGCTTCCATTGTGATTCCTTTTGAAGAAAAAGATGGCTCTGTGACAGAACTATCTGCAGGCCAAGCCTTTAACCGCATGATGGGAGATCCTGACAAAGAGGTTCGTCAACGTTTGTTTACAGCCTGGGAGAAAGCTTGGAGTAGCAAAGCTTCAATTTTAGCAGACACCCTAAATCACTTAGATGGGTTCCGTTTATCTGATTACAAATTGCATGGCACTACAGATTATTTAGAAAATCCCTTAAACTATAATCGAATGAGTCAAGAAACATTAACGGTTATGTGGGAAACCATCCAAAAAAATAAACAACCATTCGTCGACTTTCTAACGCGCAAAGCGCAATTATTCGGCAAAGAAAAAATGGATTGGCAAGACCAAGATGCACCAATTATTTTAGGTGATTTAGAAGAAAAAACGTATTCCTTTGATCAAGCCGCTGCCTTTATTTTAGAAAATTTCCGTAAATTCAGTCCGAAAATGGCTGATTTTGCCCAAATGGCTTTTGAAAAAAGTTGGATTGAAGCTGAAGATCGTCCAGGCAAACGTCCTGGGGGTTATTGTACAGAATTACCTGAAACACAAGAATCGCGGATTTTCATGACCTTTGGCAATTCAATCAACGAAGTAGCTACTTTAGCCCATGAATTAGGTCACGCTTTCCATAGTAGCGTGATGTGGGATTTACCTTCATTGAATCGAGAGTATGCCATGAACGTAGCAGAAACGGCTAGTACCTTTGCAGAATTGATTGTTGCTGACGCCACCTTAAAAGAGGCCAAATCAGACGTTGAAAAGATTAACCTTTTAGACACAAAAATGCAAAATGCCATTGCTATGTTTATGAACATTCATGCGCGTTTTATCTTTGAAAATAATTTTTATCAAGCGCGCCAAAAAGGTTTAGTAGCGGAAGAAGATATTACTGAATTAATGTTAGCGGCGCAAAAAGAAAGCTACAAAGATAGTCTTGGCAGTTATCATCCTCATTTCTGGGCGAGCAAATTGCACTTCTTTATTGATGATGTGCCTTTCTATAATTTCCCATATACTTTTGGCTATCTATTCAGCATGGGTATCTATGCGTATGCCAATCAACAAGGCAGCTCTTTTGAAGACCAATACATTGCGTTATTAAGAGACACTGCTTCGATGACAAGCGAAGAATTAGCGAAAAAACATTTAAATGTTGACTTAACAAAACCTGATTTCTGGCAAGCCGGCATTGATCAAGTCCTAAAAGATGTGGAACAATTCATGACTTTAACTGAAAACTATGTAAACTAAGCAAAAAAGAAGCAGTAACCAACATCAGGTTACTGCTTCTCTTTTTTTCAAATAGTTTCGATACGCAAGATAGCCCACAAGCATTAGTCCAAACGTAACAAATTCAACTACGGGCATAGCTAACCAAACACCGGTTAATCCTAGTAATTTCACCAAAATAAATAAAACTGGCACAATTAAAAAGAACCCACGCAAAGAGGAAATCATTAGCGCCATTTTCGGTTTACGAACTGCCGAAAAGTAATAAATCCCCATAAAATTCAATCCTGTAAACAAGAAGGAAATCGCATATAAGCGGATGGCTGTCCTAGCAATTTGCGCCAACTGGTCGTTCCCTTCGCTATTAAAGACCTCAATAATTTGTCCCGTAAACACTTGACTGATTAAAAAGAACAGGAAGCCGGCAACCAAATACGTAATAAAGCTAAGTTTAACAAATTTACGCAACACCTTCGTTTCCCCTAAACCATAGTATCGGCTGAGTAATGGTTGCGCCCCTTGCCCAATCCCTGTAAAAATGGCAATCACAATAATATTGAGATTGGCAACAATCGCATAAGCTGAAATCGCCACATGACCAACTAAGTTTAACAAAACAATATTAAATAAAAACATGACAAAGGCCGAAGAAAATTCATTTAAAAAGGAGGAAAAACCAATCGACATAATTTCTCGAACATCCTGAAATTTCACTTTAAACTTTTCAAAACGTAAAACTCGTTGCGGCGACCACTTATGCAACGTAATCAGGATTAAGCTTGTTAAAGGTGACATCACCGTTGCAATGGCCGCACCTGCCATGCCCCACCCAAATTGATAAATAAAGACATAATCCAAAATAATATTGACAATTCCCCCACTGACAAAAGCAATCGTTGCCAAACGAGGATTATGGTCATTTCTTAAAAAAGTAATCAGGCAATTGTTTAAAATAAATAATAATGAACAGCTAAGGTAAATCATATAATATTCCTTTGCCAAACCAAACAAGACACCGGTCCCCTGAAGTCCCCGAATAATTTGATCGGAAAAAATCAAGCTCGCTAAAGTAAAGAGACTCCCTATAACGAAAACTAACCCAATCGTTAAACTAAAATACTGATTGGCTTTTTTGATTTCTTTTTGCGCAACCGTGGTCGAAAACAACGTAGCGCCGCCAACGCCAAACATCCAACCTAATCCATTAATAATATTAACGAGTGGCAAGACAATGTTAAGCCCCGCCAACGCCTCGGTGCCGATTCCATTTGCAATGAAAAATGTGTCCGCCAAAATAAAAATTGATTGCGCCGCCATACTTAAAATTCCTAACAGAACATTTTTATAAAACAACGCAGTAAAATGGTTTTGCTGTGTTTGCTCCATACCCAAATCTCCTTCTAACAAAAAAAGGACTCATTCTTTTTGCTTCAAGGCTTACGCAAAAATCAGAATCCTTCAATTATTCAACCCAGCGATTAAATAATCTGTCTATTTATTGATACTTCTAGGGTAGCATTCTCTCTTCGAAAAAACAACCATCCTTTTATTTTTCTCATTTTAAACTTTCTTAAGCAGTTGCAGTTGTTTTTGAACCACTTGCCAATCTTCTTTCACGACTTCTTTTAAACGATAATTATAAAAGACAGCCGCTGGATGGAAGAGTGGAATGATTTGATAGGTTTTCTGCGTCCAATGATAGTTTTGTGATTGCTCATCAAATGTTTGAATGGGCGACTGAATGACCGTTCCGTGCACTGCAGTGATTGTTGGCTTTGGTCCTAAAAGTCGTTGCAACCCAATATTCCCCAGTGTCAAAATTAGTTCAGGTTGGCAAACAGCGATTTCCCAATCAAGCAAAGGCGCAAAAATTTTGATTTCTTCTTTGGTGGGCGTTCGATTAGGAAACTTGGTTACTCTTTCTCCCGTTTTTGCAATCTGCTTCGTTTTTACAGAAAAAGGCCGACTCCTAACCGCACTGGTGATATACACCGTTTCACGACTTAAGCCAACTTGTTGTAATTGTTCCATCAACAATTGACCTGAACGCCCTATAAATGGTACGTTTTCTTTAATTTCTTCTTTTCCAGGGGCTTCCCCAATCAGCATCACTTTTGGCTGTTGCGGACCTTGACCTTCCACAAAACCTTCTAATGGTAAGTCTTTCGCTTTAGCTAAAACTGCTTTTTTCAGATGTTCAGGATAGTGCATTACCATCACGCCTCTCTTCTGGTGTTCTTCCTTCGCTATATTGATTATAAATAAGGCCCAAAAGAAACTCAAAAAAAGGAGCCTATTCATTTAAGCGCTGGTTTTTCTACACACAAAGCTTTGTCTTTAGCTAAATAAAAAGACCGTAAGTAACCAACTAAATTAGACATTGGTAAAACCTCCGATGGTAAATCGATCTTTAATGTCTCCTTTAAATAGGCTCTGCGTGTCGCAATCCGTTGCCACATGTCTGGATAAGTTTGCCGAATCTCTTTTTGCAATGTTTCATCAGCCAAAGCCACACATTCTTCTGCACTCACCCCTGTATAACCAGGTACAGAAGGAATAATATCCACTTGAAAGAGCATGCCACTTTCCAAGCGAATGGCTGAATCTGGATAAATAGGCGACGACATCCATTCGTCATCCGAAACTAAATGCCCAGGATTCAAATGCCAGTGATAGATTTCTTTTGGTAACTGTTCTTCAATCGCTTGGTACATTTCTCGCCCTAACAGTCCGATTCGAATGGTTTCAAGCCAGTGAACGACAGCTTGAAAATAGGGTTTTGCTACGCGTTCTAAATAATCACGTTGCGCTTCTGGCAATTGCTGCTCGTTTTCAATAACAAAACCTGTTCGGCTAGACAAGCCGCCTTTGTAACCTGTAGTTAATGATAAGGCATCACCTAACTGAATTTCTTTGGCAGTCGGATACATGTTTGCATATTCAAAACGTTGTCCAGTTGCCGCAATGGTTACTACCGTCGGCGTTTGACCTTCATCATTTAACAAAGCCCCAATGTCCGTTTCACGCTGTCCTACTTCAATTGCATTTAAGGCCTTTAACATACTGCGAGAAGCCAAATTCGCCCCATATTCATAGTGCGCCAATTCGTTGGCATTATTTGTTGTGCGGGCCCCCTTTGCTCCAATCAATAAGTGGGTCCCATTTAGTAAACGAGCTTCTTTCGGCAGCGCTTTTTTCAGTGCTTCGACAATAAAATGTGGCACATCAAACATAGTAGCAGGTTCTTGCTGTTGTGTCGTAAACATTTTCCACCCAACGATACCTATTTTTTGAGCAGTTTCATCGAGAAGCGTTTCAAAAATCTGCGACAACTTTTGTTCCCCAGCCATTGGTTGATTCGGTAGTGAAAAAGCTGGATAATGAATTAAATCGGCTGAGATGCGGGCATGTTGGCACAGTTTTAAATTTTCATTGCCTAAAATAAGTGTCGCCGCACCATCCTTATTTAACACAAGGAGTCCTTCTTCAAACCTCGGAATAAAGCCAGTTAAGTATTCAAAATTACTGCCATGCTCTTTGTCTGCATAGAAAACCAATTGATCGAATTTTTCTGTTTCCATTCGTTGTAATACTTTCTGCTTGCGCGCCATCATCGTTTCATTCGTCAAATACGTTGGAAAAACATTCTCAAAAACAGTAGGTTCAGCAATATGTGTATAATTAATTTTTCGCTTCATTATTATCCTCCATTATTCATCTGCGACAATCAACGTTACGCCTGCTTGCGCTAACTGCTCACAGAATTTTTCATCAGGTCGTGTATCTGTCACTAAACAATCAATTTCTGTTAATTCGCAAATTTTAAATAAACCCGTTTTGTTTAATTTCGTTTGGTCGGCTAAGGCAATGACTTGTTTGCCTTGTTGAATCATTCGCCGTTTGACTTGACCTTCTTCTTCTGTGTGAATAAATAATCCTTGTTCAGATAACGCAAACACACCTAATAATGTATAGTCGGGGGCAAATTCCCCAACCTTAGCGACTGTTTCTGCCCCAAACAAAAAAAGTTGTTGTTTATGCAGTTGCCCAGGTAGTACTGTAATTTTTGTCTGATCCATTTGCGCTAGAAGTAGCGCATGACTGAGAGAGTTCGTGATCGCGTGAATCGGACTATTTTCCATCGCTCGAATAGCTGCTTCCACCGTGGTTGATGAATCAAAAAAAATGGACGCTTGTTTGGGAATATTTGCCCAAACTTTTTGGGCAATCGCTTGTTTTTTCTCTGGATGCTTCATTATTCGTTGAGCATAATCATAAATAGTTGCTTCAGACTGCACTGAGATAGCGCCACCGTGCGTTCTCTTTAAATGTCCTTCCTTTTCTAAACGAATTAAATCTCGTCGAATAGTATCTTTTGAAACGGAGACTTGCTCCGCTAACGCTTCCATGGAAATACTTTTTTGTTCATTCACTATTTTTTGAATCTTGGCTAAACGTTCTTCAATCAACATGCTTCCTCACCTCTTCTAAGTAAAGATAGCATCTTTTGCATTATTTTGCAAACAAATGCAAAATAATGCAAACAAGACAAAAAAAACTAGTCCTTCATTTTCTAACGAAGGGCTAGTTTGAGAGTGGTTTTAATAGGTAAATTGAATAATCATGCCGCTAGGATCTTCTAACGCAAGTAAATGATCTTTGGCAATAAAATGTAACTTTGCTTCTTCCGCATTGGCTTGGACGATCTCTAAATCTGCCGCAGTTGGTAAACGGAAGGTGTAATTTTCTAAGCCAAATTGATTTTCTTGAATCGTTGGCAGCTGTTTGCCGCTCCATGTATTTGTCCCAATATGATGATGATACTGACCCGCTGCAAAAAACTTCGCTTGTTGACCAAAGTTAGACTTTAAGCCAAACCCTAAGTTTTTATAGAACGTTTCAGTGGTATCTAAATCGGCCACTTTCAAATGAATGTGCCCAATTTTAGAACCTTCGGAAATTCCTAGCCAGTGACCGTCAGCTTCTGCAGCTAAACTATCACCGTCTAATTCTTCTGTCACACCGATAATTTCACCATTTGGACGAATATCCCAGACTTCTTCTGGTTTATCCCAATAAATTTCGATGCCATTATTTTCTGGATCACTTAAGTAAAGGGCTTCACTATAGCCATGATCTGCTGCGCCAATTTGCACATTTTCCTGCAAAAGCCACAGCAACATATTGCCTAAATCTTTGCGGGTTGGTAGCAGGAAAGCAATATGGTACAAGCCAGTGGTACCCTGATTTTCTTCCCCAGCTGTTAGTTCTTTTAAGACAAGAATTGCATCGTTGGTGCCTTGTGGCGCTAGCCAAGCACGTCCCTCTCCTTGTTTTAAAAGTTTTAAGCCAATTGTTTTCGTATAAAAGTTTACCATTTTATCTAAATCAGCCACTTTCAAAGTGACTTGTTGAATCCCAATATTACTTGGTAATGCTTGAACCATTTGCTTTCACTCCTTTCCTCTTCGTTTTACTAAAGCAATGATTTAGTTGAATTCTTTAAAACGAGCACTATCTTCCATGTATTCTTTTTCGCCAGCTGGCGCTTCAATGGAACCAATGACCATTTGTGCACGCAAATTCCAGTTTGCAGGAATTGACCATTCTGCAGCAACCGCTTCGTCAATGACTGGGTTGTAGTGTTGTAAGTTTGCGCCGATATTTTCTTGCGCTAAGGCAGTCCAAACGTTTGCTTGTGTTAAACCAGTTGCTTGTTCAGACCAAACAGGGAAGTTATCCGCATATAATGGGAAGCTATCTTGTAAGTTTTTCACGATATCTGTATCTTCAAAGAATAAAATTGTACCCGCACCAGCTGCAAAACCTTGTAATTTAGCTTGTGTGTTTGGAAATGCTTCTGCTGGAGTTAATGGTTTTAAGGCATCTTCAGTCATTGCCCATAATTTTTTGTGAGCATCGCCGAATAAGAACACAACACGTTGTGTTTGAGAGTTAAAAGCTGTTGGACTTTCTCTAACAACTTCTTTTACTAAAGCAGTTACTTCTTCTTTTGAAATTGGTAAGTTTTCTCCTAAAGCATAGATTGAACGACGGTTTTTCATCATTTCAGTAAATTTTGACATAATATGTTCATCCTTTCGAATTTCCTCAGTAAATTCATTTAATTTTGTTTACATGCTTACTATACTACCTTACTAAAAGTAAGTAAAGCTTTTTGTCTTACTTTTTGTAAGTTTTTTTATTTTTTAGTGAAAAACCTTATTCTACCAAAGAAAAAACAACCAGCTTTTTTCTAAGAAAAAGAAAAATCTGGTTGTCGATTAATAAATGTAGAAGTCAATTGAATCGTTTTCGGCCGTTTTTCTTGAAATAAGTGTGTGGCTTTTTCCCCTAACTCCATTAATGGATGACAGATTGTTGAAAAATTTAAAATTTCACTTAATAAAGTTTGTTCCTGTCCCACTAAAAAGAGTGGTCTTTCAATAACGGCTTGAATCCCTGCGGCAATTTCATCACCGTTGGTCACAACCGCTTGGAGCGTTGGATCTTGCCCACAGTGTCTTCCTACTTCACACCCATCTTCATAGGTTAAACAGTCCTTAAATAACCGATTTTCAGGAATCGCTCCATAAATTTCCTGATATGCGTCAACTAAATAGCGTGCGCTTGTACTTTTTTCTGGTGCACGGTTAATCGTAATTGCCACTTCACTACATCCTTGTTGTTTCAACGCTTGGAAGACCCGCCGATAAACGGTTAAACGATCAATATAGATACTAGCATAACTAGGGTCTTCTATTTTTTCACAAAAAACAACTTGCTCTTTATACGGAGCAAACACACTTAAAGGATTTGCCTTTGATAAAACAATCATGCCATCAAACGCACCCGTGGCCATTTTTTCCAAGTAACTTTTTTCAACTTCTTTATCATAATCCGTTGGTAATAAACTGACCATCATCCCTTGTTGAAATGCTTGGTGGATAATCCCACTTAAAATAGCATCAAAATAAGGTTGATTCGTGTAAGGAACCATGACACCTAATGTATTACTTTTCCCAAAGCTAAGATTTCTCGCTAATATATTGGGCTTATAGCCCAACTCATCGATAATTGCTTGGATTTTCAGTCGTTTTTCTTCAGAAACATAAGGATGATGATTAATCACACGCGAAACAGTCGTAACTGAAGATCCTGAAAGGCGCGCAATTTCTCGAATTGTTGTCATACTTTCACCTCATTACTTTACAAAATTGAGTTAAATAAGGCACAATCCCTGTCCCGTAATCAACAAAACGATAAAAGGTCTCCTTCCAAGCAAAAGAAATTTCCTGAATATCCTCCTGCTGTGTCAAGTGCCACTCCGTTATCTGATGGTACGGAATTTCTTGATGCCAAATCTTATAGTATTTTTTGGGACTATCTAACTGCAGACTTTTGGCCGTCGTAGTCACCGAGACAAAATAGTAATCCATACCAAGTCTATCGCTTATCTCCACTATAACATTCATTTTCATGCCCTCCAATATTTTGATACACCTAGCTTACCTTATGAAACGCGTACCAGAGCAAGAGGAAAAATAAAAAAAAGTGAGACCATGTTATACTAGATGTATCATATAAAAGCAAAGGATGAGTGCAATGGAAACTGTTACAGTAGCAACAAAAAGCGACTTACTAACGAATTTGAACAAGCAAACAGATGAAATCATTATCTCGGGGGCACTTGCACAAGAAATTTACCACTTAAAAAAACAACAATTAACCGAAACGGAAGAAATTGGCTTTTTAGTGGGCAGCCAAGGTGCTGGCTCATTTTTAACCTATTTAATCGAGAAGTTATCCTATATAAATTCGGAGCTATCGCCAGAAGAACAAAAAATTGAACATGCGATTTTTCGTTTGTATGTTATTAAAAAATTAACTCCAGAAACTACTTTATTACGTCTAAAACAGTTAGATTATTAAAATTTTATTTAATCAAGATAGACCAATTCCTCGCGTACAACGAGTCCCTTTCATTAATCACTTGATATAATTGCCTTTATTCAAGTTCCCACCTTTGTCATTATCGATTAACCAATGGTATATTAGAAGTAACAGATAAGTCATTTTATTTGAAAAAGTGTTTGGGAAATGTTTGGGGAGGAATGTTTATGTGTCAACCGCAGGAAAAAAAGAAAGAAATTTCCGTTGCTAAGTTACGTTATCGTTTTGAAGTACCAATGATTATCATTGGTTTTGTTTTATTGTTTTTCGCATTGGGGTTAGTTGCCTTATTAATATTGAGTGATTTGCCGATTCCTGACTGGTTATTAATTGTCTTAATTGCACCAATTGCGCCAGTCATTGCTTTTTTTACCATTCGTTATATGTACATGGACACTGCTTCTAACGGAGTGGAAATTACAGAAAATCAATTACCAGAAATTTATTCCTTGTATATTGATTTAGCAAAAGAAATGGGCTTTGGCACTAAAAAATTAAGGATGCCACGTCTTTATTTAATCAACGGGAATGGTGTCTTAAACGCTTTTGCGGCAAAATGCTCTTTACACAGACGCTATGTTGTCATTCACAGTGATTTGTTGGATATCGCGTACAATACAGGCGATTTTTCGCTGATTCGCTTTATTTTGGCACACGAGCTAGGACACCATAAATGTGGACACACTAATTTATGGCGGCTAATGTTATCCATTATTTTGAAACCAGTTGCGTTAGATAAAAGTTTTACAAGAACGCAAGAATATACCGCTGATCGCGCAGGTTTATACTACGCCGAAGAAGGTGCTTTAAGCATGATTTATTTATTTTCAGGAAAATACATGGGCAGTCGTGTGGATTTAGAAGAATACTTTCACAGTATTGATTTACATGATGATACCATCTGGCTTAAATTGAGTAACTTCTTATCCGATCATCCTGTTGGCTTTCGTCGAATGCAAACATTGAAAAAAGCCAAAGATACTGGCAATTGGGACGTTCATGGGAAATTTTTCTAGCAAGAGCCAACCATCATTAAATAAACGTGCTGGGACAAAAGATTCTTTAACTTTTGTCCCAGCACGTTTATTAATCCACCAATAAATGAACAAATTCTTCTTTGGTGATATTTACAAAGTAGTCTTCAAAGTTAAACGCTGCTAATGCTTGCCAAATTGATGAATACTGATAGTCCACACCTAATAAAGCTGCAACGATTTCCGCTGTTTCTTTTTTGGCAAAGTAATCACCATAAATCGTTAACTCAATTATTTTACCTTTTTCAACAGTCAAACGTGCATCCACGATGCCGCCTTTAAACTTTTCTTCTTTTTTGATCGTAAATTTAGGCGCTTCACCAAAAATCCAAGCTTCATTGCCATACACTTCAGCGACCAATTTCCTAATTTCCTGTTGATCTGCTTTGGTTAGGACATATTCTTTCTCCGCAATTTCAGTTAGAGATTCGACATCAAAGAGCTCCATCAGTAAACGATTGCGAAATTCCTCAATGGTTAATTGTTGATATTTTTCGTCTAAGTACGGCCGTAAATTGGTTACGCGTCCCCGAACAGATTTTGTCCCTTTTGATTCAATTTTTTTCTTAGAAACAGTTAAGACACGTTGAACTTCTGCCAAATCAACATCATACATCAAGGTACCATGAGTATACATCTTCCCCTTTTTTGTATACATGGCATTGCCAGAAAATTTTTTCCCATCAATTAATAAATCATTGCGACCGCTAATCTCGGCCCCCGTTGCGCCCATTTTATGTAATGCTTCAATAATGGGTTTAGTGAACGCTTTAAAATCCCCAAAAGCTTGATGTCCTTCCTGAACAACAAAACTAAAGCTGACATTCCCAAGATCATCATAAACAGCACCACCGCCCGATAAACGGCGAGTAATAACGATTCCCTTCTCTCTAGCATAAGCTAAGTCAATTTCTTCATAAGCATTTTGATTTCGGCCTAAAATAACACAGGGTTCCTGAATATAGAACAACACTAAGGGCTCTTCAAAAGAGAGAGTGTTTAATAGATAATCTTCCGTTGCTAAATTTTCACGAATATCTCGTGACTGCATTATGACATAACGCATAAGGTCGCCCCACTTCTTTTTCTTCTAGTGTATCACTTTCTTTCAAAATTGGTTCACTAAACGTCTTCTCTGGCCATTCTCAAAAGCGGATGATCAACAAAAAAACGAACGTGGGACAACAATCACTTTGGATGTTTGTTCCACGCTCAAAATCTAATAAACAGCAATTACAGAACTGTTTAGCTTTTTAGTCTAACCAAGTTACTACTTCTGAAACATCTCGTCGGACTGTTTCAAAGCCGGGTGTTTGAGCTTTGCCAATCGGAATAATCAGTCCGTTCACTAAATGATCCTCAATATTAAATAACTTGCGAACCACTTCTGTTTCAAAACCAGACATCGCCACAGTATCATAGCCTCGATCTTTTGCAGAAAGCATCAGCTGCATTGCAACTAAGCCTTGGTCTAACATTAGCCACTCTCTTTTTTGTTCTTCGCTAACATCATAGTACCAAGAAACATTTTCATTAATTCCTTGACGAATTTCTTCCGTCATCGTTCCTTGTGCGACAGCTTTAGCACTGATTTCATCTGCATTGGCCACTGTATAAGCAGTCAAATCACCTAATAAAATAATCACCGCCGCTGCCTCTTTAACTGCTGGTTGTTGCATCGAAACTTCGTAAAGGGCCTCTTTTTGTTCTTTTTCTGTGACAATTAAAAAACGCCATGAATTTAAATTGGTACTATTTGGCGCGAACATCGCTTCCTCAATTATAGCCATTAATTCCTCTTTAGGAATCTCAACATCTGGCATAAAATCCCGAACTGAGCGGCGGCTGCGAACAACATCTTGATACATCATATTTCTTCTTCCTTCCTCTTACCTTACTTGACATAGTTATTATTACTCACTATGATGGAGAAAAAAAGTACGCACTTTTTATTCACCTAGGAAGAAAAAAGTAACCATTACGTGTCACAAGGAGAAACTATGACAACTGATAAACAAACCAGTATCAACTTAGCCCTTTCCACCATTAACGGCAAATGGAAATTATCATTAATGGATGAATTATTCCAAGGAACCAAGCGCAACGGTGAATTGATGCGTGCGCTCGACGGAATCACTCAACGCGTCCTGACAGATCGCTTGAGAGAAATGGAAAAAGATGGCCTAGTCCATCGAGAATCCTTTAACGAACTGCCCCCGCGTGTGGAATATACGCTCACTTCGGAAGGATATGCTCTTTACGATGCCCTCTCTTCACTTTGCCATTGGGGCGAAACATTTGCACAAAAAAGAGGTCGGGACAGAAGTGTTTAACTCCGAGAAATAAGAAGGAATTTCCGAAAATTGTTCTATAATTTTTGGAGAATTTCGGCTTATTTCCGAAGGAGTTGCTTCTGTTCCCGCCGTTTATCAATTTTTAAGCCTGGGACAAAAATCCAAAGTGATTTTTGTCCCAGGCTCTTTTTTATCTATTTTGGGTATTATGGGTAAACTTAAGATATTTTTGAAGTCCTTCTTGAATTGAATAAACGGGCGAAAAACCTAAGCCTTTCAAAGCAGAACTATCTGAAAGAGAATATTTTATATCGCCATCTCGTTCCTTTTGATAAGAAACTGGCAAAGAAAGTCCCACTAATTGGTTCATTTCTTCAATTAATTGATTAAGGGAAATGGCAACTTCGGTACCCACATTATAAACGTGTCCCAACGCTTCACTTTTGGTTGCTACTAAATCTAATGCAGTTAGGACATCCTCAATGTAGATAAAGTCACGTGTTTGCTGACCATCTCCAAATATTTGAAATTGGCTCGCTTGCCCTTGCTCTAATTGGATATAACGATCCATCAAAATGGACAGGACACCAGAATAGGGTGAAGCAGGATTTTGATTGGGACCATAGACGTTAAAGAAGCGAACTGCACTCGTGGGTACTCCATGTAAATGGTATTCATTGAGAACATAACGTTCAGCAGCAAACTTATCAATAGCATAGGGACTCAAAGGGCAAATCATCGAAGTTTCTCTTTTAGGCAACGTTGGCTCTGCACCGTAAACGGCTGCCGACGAAGCAAAAACAAAACGTTTGAGCTTTTTTTGATATTTTTTTATTGATTCCAGTATTTTCAATACACTTAAAAAATTGACCTCATGTGTCTCTAGAGGCTGTGCCACAGAACTTGCCACGCTTGCCACGGCCGCAAGATGAAAGATATACTCAAACGAATGCTTTGAAAGTACTTCGTCCAATAATTGCTGATCCGTCACACTTCCTTTAATAAAAACCAACTGCTCAGTTTGTTGCAAATTTGACACTCGCCCCATGGACAAATCATCAATCACAAAAACTTGATACTGTTGACTATAAAAATTAGCCAAATTAGAACCAATAAAACCAGCTCCTCCAGTAATTAATAGTTTCTTCACCTCTTTGCTTCCTCTCTTTTTTTTAATTTAATTCCACTTTTTTCTTGTTATTTTCTCTTTGGAATAAAAAAATGCAATATCGAATGAACACATAACTTACAATAGCCACAGCTAATAACAGTTCAAAAGTAGACAAAATATTTAACAGACTCGTTAGACCTACCTTTTCTGCAAATAAAGGTTTAACTTTGACTAATGCTGTCGCAGAAATCACTAATGGGAATGTAAAGGCAGCATAACTTGGATAGAATGTCACTTGCATAATTTTATATAGATTCACAACTACAATCCCATAAATACATTGAGACAAAATTAGCAAGAAAACAACTAATGGCATATACAAATGACCACCCATTGAAATATAGCCAGCTAAACATAACGAACCTGGCGCTGTCATAATCGTCAATAAAGGAATGGTCGATTCAGGCATTTCTTTCGACTTCGTAATTCTCTTGATTAAAATTGGTAACAAGAGTAAATAAAAGAACAACGCTACCCAAAAAACAATTTTTCCCAACTCATTGATAAACAATTGAGAAGTATTAGGAATAACGCCAATGCCGACAAACGTAATAAACCAGCTTGGATAAATATGTTCCAGTTCGATTTTTGTTGGAAAAATATGCACCGCTACAAAATAAATCATTAAAATAAAATGTAAAATCACTGCGCCAATCCACAACACGTTAATCCAAGCAGCATTGGTAAATATCCGATCTAAGAAAACACAGATAACCATTAAAGCCATTGTAAATGTTGGTGATACCGAAGCAATAATTGGATCATCTAAGGTGCTTAATGCATGTTTCATTGTAAAAATAATTTTTAAAATAACTAAAATCATTAAGAGACTGCCAAGTACACAATAAATGGTCCCAATTGTTGCATATCCCAAGGAATAAAGTAAATTCCCCAAAGAAACCATCCCTAAAATTAGTCCACAAATGGGAATCGGGACTTTCCGCAAGAATTTTTTCGCACTTTCTACCATTATGTAGTCACACTCCGTCTTTATTTATTATTATTGATATTAATCAAAAGTATGTTATTATACTAAATGAAATATTTATATTTGTAAAATAAATATTTGCAATACCAACTATTAAGATAGTAAATAGAAAGAGGCGATTTTATGTTCGAATGGATCAAAACATTTATTGCTGTGTATGAAACCAAAAATTTTAGTGCGGCGGCCAAACAATTGTATATTTCTCAGCCAACTGTTTCTTTGCAAATCAAGAAATTAGAGCAACACTTTTCGATCAAGCTGTTCTATCGTAATGGAAAACAATCGGTTATTCCTACCAAAGAAGCTGATTTTTTATATCCAAAAATGCTCTCGATTATTGAAAGCTTAACCACTTCTTTTGCGCAAGCTGCAGAAAAAGAGAACTTTAAAGAAGACTGCATTATAGCCTCTTCAAATACAGTTGCTATTTATTTACTGCCAGATATTATGGAGAGTTTGGTTACCGCTTTTCCACTCATCAACTTTTCGATTCAACTGATGAATTCAAACGAAGTCGTGGATATGGTTCAAAATAATCATGCCCACATTGGGCTAATTGAAAAACCCATTGAAACCAAAAATCTACACAAAGAAATTGTTTATGAAGACCAACTAGTTCTAGCAGGAGATGCCGCTTCAAAATTTTGGCTCTTAAGAGAAAAGAACTCTGGCTTACGTTTTTTCAATGAGCTTTATCTCAACGAACACAGCATCAACTTACCAATTATCGAATTAAACAACAACGAAGTCCTGTTACAATTGCTAAAAAATAACATTGGGCAATCAATTGTTTCTCGATTATCTATTTCCGATGAGATCCCTTGGCAACCAATTGATCAGTCCTTTGCTTCTCGAAAAATTTTCATTGTCCAGACCGATCACCATGCCAATACTTCCTTCTCTGAAGTTTATAACCGAATCGTTGAAAAAATTCGTGAACGACAAGCCTAAAAAACAGGAGAACGACTTAGCTTTCGCTAAATCGTTCTCCTGTTTTTTATTTATCAGTTTCCTCTACCAATTCAAATTCAAAAGGTTCTAACTCAAATAGTTGGTGTAAAATTTGCTGGGTTTCTTGGAACACTTGTTGTGGCTCTTTACACAAAAGAGTGCTTTGAATCGTCTGTTTTTTTGATTGAAAAAGAATTCTCGTTTCCTCTTCCTTGAATACAACTTGATGAGGTTCCCTTTCAAACACCGTATATTCTTCGAACATTTCCATAACTAATTTTTGACGAAACCCTTCTTTGAGTGCTAATAAAGTTACTAAATCTGCAACGGTTAGTGTTTCTAACGCAATTGTTTCATCTTCTACATGAACAAGATAATTCGTACACTTCACATTCGGACAGGCATTGCAGCCGCCATTAATCAAATCTGAGGTAGTTGTTATTTTCACCTGTTTCATCTTAATCCTTCTTTCCTACTTTTCGAGAAAAACACAAGGGGTCTCCTCAAAAATATTCAATAAAATATGATTAACTTCTTGAAAGACTTCTTCGTGATTCCGGCATTGTTTTTCCATTACTAAACGCAGATCATTCACAACAAAAGTCAACGTCGTCGCTTGTTGGGAAACATGTATACAACGGTTGCCTTTAACAAAACATTCTGTTTGTTCTTCAATGAATGGTTCTTTTTGATAGCCATATGCTGAAGCGACACATTCCAGGATTTCGTAGATTTCTATTTTTGGAAGTTCATAGCTAAAGCTACCGATAACTAGTTGAAAACAGTTCGGCTGTTTTTCATTATTGCTTGCATAATACACTGTTGTCGTTGTCATTTTGCCTCCTTATCTTCTCTATTTTCCTACTCTTATCATAACAAAAAAAGCACGCTTCCCTTATTTAAATTGTTAATAAAGACTATTACAGATTGGTATAACCACACCCGAAAAGTTAGTGATATAATTCACTAAGAAAGAAATATTACAGAAAGAAGAGATGAACGATGAAAGTATTTAACAAAAAAGTCGCAATTATTGGTACTGGTTTTGTTGGCACAAGTATTGCCTATTCCATGATCAACCAAGGGATTGCGAATGAATTAATCTTAGTTGATATTGACAAAGCCAAATCTGAAGGCGAAGCAATTGACTTATTAGATGGTGTGTCTTGGGGTCAAGAAAATGTAAACGTCTGGGCTGGCGACTATCAAGACTGCCAAGATGCCGATATCGTCGTGATTACAGCTGGCGCTAATCAAAAACCTGGGCAAAGTCGTCTAGATTTGGTTTCAATCAATGCAGAAATTATGAAAACAATTGTTAACAATATCATGAAATCTGGTTTTGATGGAATTTTAGTGATTGCCTCAAATCCTGTCGATGTACTGACTTATGTGGCTTGGCAAGCTTCTGGTTTACCTGTTTCAAGAGTAATTGGAACTGGTACAACTTTGGACACAACTCGTTTCCGCAAAGAACTGTCTCAACGTTTAGCGATTGATCCACGCAATGTTCACGGCTATATTATTGGCGAACACGGGGATTCTGAAGTGGCTGTTTGGTCTCATACCATGATTGGTACCAAACCTATTTTAGAAATTGTGGATACGACAGAGCGCTTAACTAGTGACGATTTACCAATCATTTCTGATAAAGTGAAAAATACAGCTTATGAAATTATCGATCGCAAACAAGCGACCTATTATGGGATTGGTATGAGTACTGCACGCATTGTTAAAGCCATTTTAAATAATGAACAAGCTATTTTACCTGTCTCAGCTTACTTAGATGGGCAATATGGGCAACAAGATGTATTTACAGGGATTCCTGCAGTCGTTGGCAATCAAGGTGTGACTGACATTATTGAATTGAATCTAAATGCTTCTGAAAAAGAACTCTTCCAAAAATCAGTGACACAATTAAAACAAGTGATGGCATCGTTACAATCTAACGCTCAGTAATTTTTAACTAAAAATAACACTTCAACTAAATTATTCTCTACCAAAATAGATTCTAATTCCCCTTTATCGTTCTTTTTGGTACCATGAAAGAAGAACTTCAACTAAAGCAGAAATTAGGAGGACAAAAAATGGTAATCCAAGGAGATACGTTAGAAAATAGCGCACGTCGTTTATTGCAAGAACGTGGCGTAACAATGAATGATTTAGCTGAACTTGTGTTATTTTTACAAAAAGATTATATTGACAATTTAACATTAGATACTTGTTTAGAAAGTGTTGATGCCGTGTTAACAAAGCGTGAAGTACACAACGCGATTATTACAGGTGTCCAACTGGATATTCTGGCAGAAGAAAACAAGCTACTCTCACCGTTACAAGAAATTTTAACGGAAGATGAAGGGCTTTATGGCATTGATGAAATTATGGCGCTCTCCATTGTAAATGTTTATGGATCTATCGGTTTTACGAACTATGGGTATATCGACAAGGTAAAACCAGGCATTTTAAAAGAGTTAAATGCGCATGATGGCGAACATGTCCACACATTCTTGGATGATATCGTGGGCGCAATTGCGGCTGCGGCTGCCAGTCGGTTGGCTCACTCACAACCAGATTTAAGTGATATTACTAAATAAAAAAACTTGCCTCTTCATTTTTATGAGAAGAGGCAAGTTTTTTATTTGCTGGACTTCTCACAAGCTTTCTACTTAACAGTAATTATTTGCCGTGTTATGTTACAGTCAAGAATAAACAGCTAAAGGAGGTTATCTAGAAATGAAAAAGTTTTTACGCGTATTTTTAATTTTTATTGGGGTATTTTTTCTTGCAAGTTGCGGTTCAAAAATAGAGACAAAAACCTTTGTAGGTTCGCCACAAGATGGGATTGATTCCACCTTAACCTATACGTACCAAGGAGATAAAGTCTTAACGCAAACGGCTAAAAACATTGTTTCTTATGACAAATTGGGGATTACAAAAGAAGAGGCAAAAACAGCGTTGGAACCCGTTTCTAAACAATATGAGGACATCAAAGGGCTTAATTACAAACTGACCTATGAGGACAAACAAGCCATCGAAAAATTGACGATTAATTATGAAAAACTTGATTATGATAAAGCCAAAAAAGTAGATGGTATCCAGATTGATGGAGATTCTTCTAAGGGAATTAGCATGAAGAAAAGCCAAGAATTGGTGGAGTCACAAGGTTATACAGAACAAAAATAATAAAAGAAAGCGTGCGACAATGGGCATTGTTGCACGCTTTCTTTTGATTATTTAAATCGATGTTGCCATCTTCACTGCTTGAATTGGGTCAAAATGATGGACAGAGTAAACGACTGTACCGGCTTGCCAAACTACTGAGTTTCGATTATAGTCAGTGGTTCCTGCCACGTTCAGTGTGATTTGACCAACGGTATTCGGTGCTGGCAACGTTTCTTGTTCCAAAATGTTGACAACATTTTTCGCTAAATCATCAGGCGATTCACCATTGATATTTGAGGCCCGTACGACTAAACTCCAATTGCCTTCTTGCCAAGATAAGTAACTAGAACCTGCCGCCCCTTGTTTATACCCAGTAATATTGTAACCTAAATCTACTGGTTGACCGCCATTGTCAATGATTTGGTTCACTGCATTTTTTGCTTCGGCATCAGAGCCATATGTTTTTTTCTCAAAAGAACTAATTGGCGTTAACTGATTGACACGTGCATCATTCACTGGAATCGCTTCTTTTTCTGCATAATATAAAACACGGAAATTGTTTTGATCCGCTTGTGAAGTTGTCGCTGCAGTTAAAAAGTTATTCGTTTGACTCGTTAAAATTGCCTGCGGTAAGCCTTGACCAGGAAACATGTTTGCTAGCTGGTTAAGCACTTGCTTGGCTTGGTCATCTGGATTCGCATTTTTCGCTGGTGATTGTTTTTCTGCTGAGCCATTATTTGCCACTTCCTTCGTAGAAGAAGCTGTTGCTTTCGAATCAGCTGTCGTTGTTCCTGACGGTTTCGCATCACTAGATTTTGTTGCTGCTTTGCTACTTGATTCTTTTGTAGCAGATGCTTTTGTACTCTCGACTGTGGTACTTTCCGCAGCACTGGAACGACTATCCGTATTTTCTGTACTTTTTCCGCCGCCGCATGCTGCTAAAGCAAGGGTTAAAAGAAAAGCACTAGAAATAAGCCCTATCTTTTTCATAAGAATTCCTCCTTGTTTTCCCTACCCCTATTGTACCTTAATCATGTGTATCCGTCACTTGTTTGTGTTTCGTTCTAGTTGGTTTAAATAACAGAAAGTGGACGGTAGGATTCGAACCTACACCTCAACATTGAGCAAGAATAAACTACTGTTAGTCTCTATGAGTTTAACACCACGTTCATCCACCTATTTGATTGATCCTTTGTATCATAACTTAGAATAATTAAATTGCCTTTAAGGAGCTTCAAAGATTATATGAAGAATTGTAAAAAATCTGTGACGAAAAAACGATTGAACCAATCAGCAGAGACACTGAGGTTCAATCGTAACCAATTGTTTAATTATCTGAAAAAACTCACAATTCAACGTTAGTCCCTGGTGCTTTTTTGTTTTCCCCTTGTTGTTTTTTTAAGAATATCCCCAGAATGACGGTAATAATAGGGCAAAGCAATGGGAAAAAGGCATACGGTAAGTATTCTAGTGCACCAACTTTTAACGTTCCCATAATGAAGGTACCACTAACTCCCCAAGGAATTAACGAGTTGACTGCCGCCCCAGCATCTGCCAAAGTACGAGTTAAATATTTTTTATCAATACCTAAACGAGTAAATGAGGATTTAAATGTTTCCCCTGGTAAAATAATTGACAAATATTGTTCGCCAACTAGTAAGTTAATTCCCACAGAACTTAAGGCAGTTAAAGCGATTAATTTGGCTGGATTATTCACATAGCCTTTAATTTTATCAATTAAAGTAGCCACGATGTTAAACTTAATCAACAAGCCGCCCAAACCTAATGCCAAAATAATCAACGCAGCAGAACCTAACATGCTTTCAATCCCACCACGAGATAAAAGTGTATCAATACTTTGGTCCCCTGTATCTGCCACATAGCCACTCATTAAAACGGTAGAAACTTTCGCTAAACTTAGGTGATGATCATTTATAAAAGCTAAGATGACCGCCACTGTAGAGCCGACTAATAACGTTGGAATAGCCGGTACCTTTTTCCAAGCGAATAAGAATAAAACCGCTACTGGCAACAATGTAATCGGTGAAATCCAGAATCCTTGATGTAACGTTTGGACCATTGCATCAACCGATTGTAAATCCGCCGAGCCAGATTGATGCCCCAAGAAGATATAGCCGACAATCGAAATAATAAACGCCGGAATAACAGTGTACATCATGTTTAGTATATGTTCAAAAAGGTTCACGCCACCAATTCCAGCAGCTAAGTTTGTTGTATCAGATAACGGTGAAATGTTGTTCCCCAAAAAGGCACCTGAAACAACTGCACCAGCTGTCATCGCATTGTCGAATCCAAGAATATGTCCAATACCTAGAAAGGCAATCCCCATAGTTGAAACAGTCGTAAAGGAGCTCCCTACCGTCACACCAACTAGTGCACAGACCACAAAAACGGTTGGTAAGAAGAACTTCACTGAGATAATTTTAAAACCATAGACCATAATTGTTGGAATCGTCCCAGACAAGATCCAAGTAGCAACTAAGACACCTATCAGCAAGAAAATAATAATCGGAATGATTCCTGGTTTGATCCCTTCCACAATGCCCTCGTGGATCTCATCCCAAGAAAATCCTTTCCATTTGCCATAAAGCAACAACAACATGAATACAAAAAGAATCGGTATGTGAGGGGTTAATTTTTGACCAATAATTAAGTACCCGAGAATCGCTAACAAGGCAATCAAAATGCCTAAACTTTCAGCGAACGAAACAGTGGGTTTCGTTGATTTCATATGAAAACCTCCTTTTATGGAAAGCGAAAACTGAAGCAATAATCGAACTTGCTTCAGTTTCCAAACGACAATTTACTATAGTCATCAGATGAAGAGGCACTCAGCAAAATAATTGCTAGCCTTTTTATTCACCTAAATCTTCTTTTACTTCCGTTGCCCAACTTGCTTTTTTAAAGCGATTAATGATTAACGGAATCACAAACATGACAATAGTGATTAATGCAACTAAGACTGCATCAGTCACGGTTGTTGTACCTAATGTGGCGAAAATAACAATGATAACACTAAAAATTAACATTGCTGCCACTAAATAAGCTAAGCCATTACCTTTTTTACCAATTCGGTAAGGACGTAGTGTATCTGGTTGAGATTTACGTAATTTAATTAGGGAAATCGCAATCAATACATACACAATACTATAAATAATTGTTGTTGCATTTGTTAAAGTTAAGAATACAGCGTTGACATCATCCATTACCCCATAAAGTAAAGCGAATAATGAGATAACCACAGATTGTGTTAACACAACGTTACGAGAAACGCCATATTTATTTTCGCGATGGAAACCAAATTTTGGTGGCAATAAGCCATCACGAGCAACTTGAATAATTGTTTTTGATGGTCCAGTAACCCAAGCAGATAATTGTAATAACACACCTAAGAAGACCATGAAACTAAAGATATTACCAATAATTGTTGGTAAACCTAAAACGTCACAATAAAGCAAAATTGGTTGTGTAATGTTAGACAATTCCATTTTGCCATTTGGAACAATATTAGCAACAAACATTGCATTAATAACGTTTAATAAAACTAAACCAATTAATGAAATGAAAACGCCTTTTGTATAATTTTTTGTTGCATCTTTCAAACGAGGAATATAAACAGAAGACATTTCAATCCCAACAAAGATAAACGCAATCCCTGCTAGATATTTAAATGTGTCCATATTTTCTAAGTTTGGTAAAACTTTTGACCAAGAGAAGGCACCTAAATAGCCGCCAGGTGTTAAGCCTACTTTAATCATTGAAAGAAGACCTAAAACAAACATAACTAATACTGGGATGTAAACACCTAGCCAAACACCAATATTTCCGCCAACTTTCGCCATATCAAATTTCAAGTTCAAGATTGTAATAATCCAGTAAATCACTAAGATACAACCTAATACGAACCAATGATTTTCACCTAAATGAACATTACCAAATGTATTACCTAGCAAAGGGCCTAATGTAGAAGCAACCATTACCATTCCTGGGAACATTTGCACCCATAGTAACCAAGCGACAACAAAACCCCACTTGCTACCTAAGGCAGTTTTAACCCAAAGTTGAGGGCCACCTTCTTGAGGAAGCATCGTAGATAATTCACCAGATATCAATGCGATTGGACCAGCAAAGAATAAGACCGCGAAAATTGTGTAAGAAATTAATGTCCAACCAACAGCAGCAAGTGTTGGGATACTACGTACAGTTGCACACAATGCCATTGTTAAACCGATAAAAGTACCTAATTCAATTTTTTTAACTTGTTGTTTATCCAATTTTGTACACTCCTTATAAGATTTTGGATAAGGAGCATGAATGACTGTTATACGCTGAGTAAAACAGTCATTCGACTGCCTCTTACCCAGACAAAGAATTGGTTAAGAGGTTAGCCGTCTGGTTGATTTATCTCTTGAATAAATCAACCAGACCAACGTTCCCTCGTTCGGTTACCATTTCTTTTTTCCGTTTAAGATTCAATTATTTTACGTCGTAAATTTGTTCTAATTTTTCTTGTAAAGCAGCTTGAATCTTAGGAGCGTAAACATCAAATTCTTCTTTATCGTTCATGTATGGAGTCATTACAGCAGCACGTAACACAGTTACTTTACCTGCACGGTTCCATTCTTCGTCACTAAATCCTAAGCTGTTTACAAATTTTAATGGGCTGTTGCCATAATCTGGAATAGCAAAGTCAGTATGTGAAGTAATGAATTCGTTGTTGTAAATATTTCCTTTAACGTATGATGCATAGTCATATACATCATGGTTTAATTTGTTCATTGCTACTAAATCATCGTTGCCTTTTTCTTTAAACACATAGTCAACCATGTTGAAGTCTGGATGAGTCAATGTGTGGACTTCGATTTCTTTGTCGCCAACTTTGAATGTTAAATCATTCAAGAAGTTATAGAAGTGATGTGATCCTTCAATTGAAGCACCAATTAATTTACCATAACCTGCAACGTTTAAAGGTAAAACGTGATGTGCAGCCCATACAGAAGCAGCTGTTGCACCAGCTTTTGAACCTTCAAGGATATAAGCACCTAGTAACGCAGGAATATCGGCACCTTTTTCAAATACGTAAGTTGCGAAGTAAGAAATAACGTCGCGCATACGGATATCTTGGATAACGATACCACCAGCTGAATAAGGGATATAACCCATTTTATGAGGGTCAATTGTTACTGATTCTGCTAATTCGATTGCTTTATATGCATCGTACACTTCTCTTGAAATGTGTTCTTTTTTCTCTTTGAAGACACCGTATTCTTCGTGAACATCTTGTAAATCTTCGTAAGGGATGAAGTTGTTGTCTTCGTCTAAGAAGATGGCACGTCCATAACCACCATAAGCAGCATCAACGTGTACATAATAGTAAATACCGTCTTTCATTAATTCATCGCGTAAAGCAATAATTTTATCGATTGAGTCAACGGCACCTTCTTCAGTAGAACCAACTACACCGACAACACCTAGCACTGGAATTTGTTCTTCTGCTAAGCCACGAACGATTTTTTCTAATTCGTTGATATCCATACGGTAGTTATGGTCAACTGGTACTGGGATAACTTGATCTAAACCGATACCGATAATATCAGCAGCTTTTAACCAAGAATAGTGTTTAGTTTGTGGAACTAACCATTTACCGATTGCTTGTAAATGTTTACCTGAACGAGCTGAATGAGCTTTGATTTCATCAATTTCATCTTCAGCTGATTCTAATAAGTCCATAATTTCTTTTGTTGGCATGTTCAATAGTTCCCAATCTGATTTGCCAGCAACTAATTCTGGTTTTACTTCTTTCATAGCAAATGGTAATGATTTAATGTTACGGGCATACCATAAGCCTTCTAAGTTAGCTAAAGAACCATCAGCAACGATGTGTCCCCAACCATTTTTGTAGCTCATTAAGTGAGCAAATTCATGTCCTACTTCTTCTTCCATTTGAGAAGTTGCTGGAGAAGATTCATAGGCAACGTTGTTCCCGTTCCATAGCATTGCAAAGTTGTAAGCTAATAGAGAAGGCATTAATGTTTCTGAGTTCATATGTCCCCAATATCTACCTGCTGTATGCCATGGAACTGAATGTGTACGCATGCGAGAAGAGATTTCATTCAATACATCTTTCATATGGTTGACAGTTTTTTCGTAGCTTTCAGATGTGCGTTCTTGAGAAGAGATAACTGGCATGTCTTGTGGCATGTAGTTTTGACGCCATCCTAAATGTTCATCTACTAAGTCGATCAACAAGTCTTTATATAATTGTCCGTTTTCGGCTTTGTCCCCAATGAATAGTGCATTAAGGTTCATTTCGCCTTTTGCTAATTTTTCGTTTTTCATACGAAAATTCCTCCTTACAAATTTTAATGAATTAGATTTTGCATTCACAACTTACACCCAAACGGCTAAAGTGTAAAGAAGAAAAATAACAATGGTTATCATAGCTCTTTAATTTTATAATTTTTTCACAAGGTGTCTTGTCAGAACCATTATATAAAAAAATAAGAGTGGGATTGTGTGTACAATCCCACTCTTATTAGGTGTATTAACGGTTTCACCACTACCTGTAAGGAGAAATAGAATTTTAACTTTGATCAAATAATCACACGTCTTCTCTTCGTGAAATTATTATCAATTTCTAATCCATTACTTTTGCTAAAAAGTAATTTTTCTTCCCTTTCCGTACAACAACGAATTTTCCATCGAAATGTTGTGTTGGATCGACTGCAAAATCTAAATCGGTAACTCGGTCACCGTTAATACTTATAGCTCCTCCGCTCACATCTTCGCGAGCTTGACGTTTTGATGGTTCGATTTCTGTGTCAACTAACCAATCTACGATGTTTTTAGCATCTTTGGTAATTTCAACAGTTGGCACATGTTCTAACCCTTGCTCGATTTCCTCAATCGTTAAGTCTTTAATATTGCCTGAGAAAAGAGCTTCTGAAATTTTTTGCGCTTCTTCTAATGCTGCATCATCGTGAACAAATCGTGTCACTTCTTCAGCTAAGCGTCTTTGTGCTTCACGTTTACCTGGTTCTTTTTCAACTTTTTCAGCTAACGCATCGATTTCTTCTTTATCTAAGAAAGTAAAGAATTTCAAGTATTTGATGACATCACGATCATCTTGGTTTAACCAGAATTGGTAGAATTCAAATGGTGAGGTTTTCTTAGGATCTAACCAGATAGCGCCACCCGCTGTTTTCCCAAATTTTGTACCATCTGCTTTTAGCATTAAAGGAATAGTTAACCCGAATACTTTGGCTTCTGGTCCTTCTTTTTTACGAATCAAATCTAATCCTGCAGTGATATTGCCCCATTGATCAGCGCCACCAATTTGCAATTGAATATTATGTTTTTTATGCAATGTGTAAAAGTCAATTGATTGAAGAATTTGGTATGTGAATTCTGTAAAGGAAATGCCACTTTCTAAACGACTAGCGACAATGTCTTTTGCCAACATCGTGTTGACATTAAAGTTTTTCCCGTAATCTCTTAAAAAATCTAATAAAGATAGTTCTGATAACCAATCGTAGTTGTTCACCATTGTTACCTCAGCATCTTTACCAAATAATTTTTTCATTTGATTTGAAAGACTGTCCACATTATGTTGCACAGCTTCCATCGTTTGTAAGACACGTTCAGTTGTTCGTCCACTTGGATCACCAATTGTTCCAGTTCCGCCACCAATTAAAATGTATGGGTGATGACCTGCTAATTGGAATCGTTTCATCATCATAAAAGGAATTAAATGTCCAATATGCATGCTATCTCCAGTTGGATCGACACCGCAATATAGCGAAATGCTCGTATTTTCTGTAAGTTCTCTTAATCCTTCTTCGTTTGTTTGTTGATTGATTGCATCACGCCATGCTAGCTCGTCAATGATATTCATGTTATCACCCTCCATATTTATAATTATCTCTTTATAGGAAATCGTTCATTTAAAGAAATAAACGATTAACACAATTGTTTTTACACGATATTCCGTGTTTATTTCTATGTATACACGAGTTCACGAAATTTTCTTTGATTTGCCACGTATTCAAAAAAAGAATACAAAAAATCCCTAAGCCGTCGAAACGACTTAGGGACGAATTTCTCGTGGTACCACCCAAATTTATACATAGTTTAGTTTATTTAAAATACTATATACCTCTTAACAAATAACGCTGTTACCCGTGCCCTGTAGGCAGAAGCTCAAGAATGTAATTCGATAAATAACGTGTACTAGTTTCCAGCGCCACTAGCTTTCTGTAACAGTGGTTATTTCTCTACTGCTTTTCTGTCATTGCTTTGTATTTAACTTGTACATGTAGCATATTCCTTTTCGTTTTTTTTGTCAACACTCTTTGCTTAATTTTTTTTACTTTTATAAAAGATGTCCCTTTTTCACAAAAATAAAATAACGAATTCACAATAAGATTTATTTATTTTAACAGCAACTACAGATAAAAAAATAACGAAAAAATTTAAAAAATATTCTTTTAAATTTTTTTGGCTTTTTTTGTGATTTTCTATACTTTTATAAAATTCCCGAAGAAAAATGACGAACTTCGGATCAGAAGTTCGTCATTTTGTGAAAAACAGTTTTAAAGAATTGGTGAGAATAATCGTGAAATTTGTTGTTTAAAAATCAACCATTTTGACATGTCGCGAACAACTTCTGGAGTCATTGTTGTACATTTTTTTCGATCTTCTAAGAAAATTGCTTCTAATTGATCAATGATTTTTTTATCATATAACACAGCATTTGCTTCAAAGTTTAATTTGTAACTTCGGATATCTTGATTGGCTGAACCTACTGTGCAGACTTCATCATCCATAATCATTGTTTTCGCATGTAAGAAACCACCGTTATAAATTAAAATTTCAATATTTTCTTTCATCAACAAGCGCCCGTAATACTGTGTTGCTCGATAAATAAACGGATGGTCGGGCTTATCTGGAATCATAATTTTAACATCTACTCCTGAAGCCGCAGCAACCTTTAAAGCCGCCAAGACACTATCATCAGGAACTAAATACGGCGTTTGAATCCAGACTCTTTTCTTGGCAGAAGTAATCAATTTAATAAAGGCCAATTTAATTTGTTCACGGTCACTATTAGGACCACTGGCAATCATCTGAATGGATGTATTTGCCTCTGGCACCAACGCTTCAAGTTTAAAGAAATAATCCAATTGATACGCCACACGATTTTTCTCAGGGGAAGAGACGTTCCAATCCATTAAAAAACGCATTTGCAGTAATGAGGCTGCTGGCCCTTGAATCCGTAAATGTGTATCCCGCCAATAGCCAAACTTTTTAGTCGTTCCGGCATATTGATCGGCAACATTAAAGCCGCCAATGTAGCCTACTTTCCCATCAATAACAACAATTTTCCGGTGATCATGATAATTCAAACGAAACTTCAAAAGTGCTTTTTGAGAAGTAATAAACGTTTGGACAAAACCGCCGTTTTTTTTCAATTCATTCAAATGATGAACCTTGGTGCCCTTTGAGCCAAAGGCATCGTAAAGCAACCGCACTTCAACCCCTTCAGCCGCCTTTTCTTCTAATAAGTTCAAAATTTTGGTACCGATATGATCCGTTACAAAGGCATAATATTCAATATGAATGGAGTGCTGAGCTTTTTTTATGTCCGCCATCAACGCATTGAATTTTTCCGTACCATCCGTAAAAATTTCAACATCATTTTTCTTAGTCAGAGGCATCCTATTTAACGAGGAAAAAAAGTCTGTAAACTGTTGTTGCTCCTCCGTCGGCATCTTTTGACTATAAAGTTCAAAACTTTCTTCTTGGAAGTTCTGAAAATTCTCTAATTCCCGTAAATCACTTTGTTGCAAATAAAATTTCTTTTTGTCGGTTAAACCGCGCCCAAAGAATAAATATAAGAAAAAACCAAAAACGGGTAGAGCAATCAGTACGAGTAGCCATGCCCAAATTGCTGCTACATCTCGAGGTTTTAACAAAATGGTAATTCCCGCAATAATTGCATTAATAAAATAAATAACTGTTAAGACGCTAAGAATCAATTGTCTTCCTCCTTTATTTGTTACGTTTTAGTATACCATCAATTACGGATTTGGAATATCTTTTCTTTAGCGACTTCTGTCTCAAAAAATAAAAAGAACCCCCATTCTAGTTAGTGATACTAGAATGAGGGGGTCTTTTTGATGTTTGTTTGAAAGTCCTTTAACTTAATTTCGTGTAAATGGACCTTTAGGAGCAATCAATTCTAAATTTGTACCATCTGGATCGGTAAAGTAAGCGACCCCTGTACCAAAACCGCTCTTCAAGCCATCTTCTTCTTGGAATGTAATCGGTTCTCCATCAGGTTCTACGCCAATCGCTCTTAAACGTGCAACAGCTGCATCAATATCTTCCACTTCGAAACACAGATGCATTGCACTAATTTGTTCGTTGGAATAAGAAGCTTTTTCTGATTTTGGTTTAACATATTCTAATAAATCAATATTGATGTTTTCTAGATGCACATTGGCATACTTGATTAATGTATCATCTAACCCTTGTGTTTGGGCCATCCGTTTTCCACCAATTTCATCACGATTTGCGATTTTTGTTCCTGTTAATGCTTCATAAAACTTTACTGATTCATCCAAATTACTGACTGTAATCCCCACGTGGTTGACTACTGAAAAACCTTTAACTGCTTCACTCATTGTATCTTCTCCTAGTTAATTTTTAGAAATCAAACGTGTCTGGATCTGGTCCCACACGTAACGATTCATTCAATTGGTTAATTTGCGCCATTTCTTCTGCACTTAGTTCAAAATCAAAGACCGCTGCATTGCTAATCATCCGTTCTTTGTGGACAGATTTCACGGTTAATAAGATATCTTGTTGAATATCCCAACGTAAAATCACTTGCGCTGCTGATTTATTATGGTTCTCAGCAATCGCCAAAATAGTTTCATTCGATAATAATTGACCTTGCATCAATGGTGACCAAGCTTGGACTTTGATATCATGTTTTTCACAGAAATCACGCACTTCTTTTTGATCCAATTTTGGATGTAGTTCCACTTGGTTAATTACCGGAACAACTTTTGCATAAGAAAGTAAATCTTCTAAATGATGAACTTGGAAGTTGCTGACACCAATCGCTTTCACTTTTCCTTCAGCATATAAAGTTTCTAAAGCTTGCCATGATTCTTTGTAATAATTATTTCCTGGCCAATGAATTAAATACAAATCTAAATAATCTAAACCTAAACGTTCCAAACTATCATTGAAAGCTTGAATTGTTTCATCATAGGAAATATGCGCGTTCCAAACTTTCGAGGTAACAAATAAGTCCTCACGGTTCAAACCAGTTGCCGCTAAGCCTGCTTTAATTCCCGCTCCTGTGCCAGATTCATTGCCATAGATTTGCGCTGTATCGATTAAACGATAACCATTGATAATCCCTTCTTCGACTACTTTTGCTGTCTCTTCATCTGGTATTTGGAATACTCCGAGACCCATTCCTGGAATTTTAGTGCCGTTGTTTAATGTTACTGTATCTGCTAGTGATGTAATCATTTGATTCGCTCCTTTAACGTTTTCTGATATCATCATATACCGTGCCGTACATGCTGCATAGTACGTACTTTTTCGTTTCATAGGAACCAAAAAGTGCGCTTTTTGTTAAATTCGCTTTTTTAGCCTGAAAAAATTTTAACTTTTTTATATAACGTACTTTCTCGCTCTTCTAAGCGTAGCATTCTTTAAATGATTTAACTAGTGTATCTCTCACGACACTCGACATTTTATGCAAAAAAAGAGAACGCGTACTCCGTCTTCGAAACGTCCTAAGACGCCGACAGAATACCGTTCTCGTGGGTTTGGCACCCAATGGGGGCATAGGGATTCGAACCCTAGACCCTCTGATTAAGAGTCAGATGCTCTAACCAACTGAGCTATGCCCCCGTTGTATAAAATGGCTTTTCAGCTACCTCAATATTGTAGCACTCCGCTATTATTTATACAAGAGGGAATTTTTTTCAGTTGTTATTCTTGTGAAGATTGTTCTTTTTTTACAGGACAAGCTGTTTGACAATCTTCACAACTTCGCCCTTTTTTGATTCGTCGATAGGTGATGATTCCTGCTGTTCCAAAAATTAAAATGGATAAAATAATTGTTGCCATCCGTTATTACCCTCTTTCTAAAGAAGTGATTGCTTGGACACTTTCTTTGCCTGGCTTTGGTTTTCTTATAAGGAAGTAAAATCCAGCTAAAACAACGCCCATCGCTAAAAAAGTCCCCAGAGTTAGTGTACCTTTTTCGACTAACACATGGCCCAATTGATAAATCACAAAACTAACCATATAAGCCAAACCGCATTGATAACCAATGGCTCCTAATGTCCATTTAAGGTCTCCCATTTCACGACGAATTGCGCCAATTGCAGCAAAACAAGGTGCACATAATAAGTTAAAAGTTAAGAACGAATAGGCCGCGACTGGCGTAAAAGTGTGTTGCAGTGCGCCCCAGACTTCTACCCCGTTTTCAGAAACATCTTTCACATTGCCAAATAAAATGCCTAAGGTACCAATAATATTTTCTTTCGCTATCAATCCTGTAATTGTGGCAACTGCCCCTTGCCAATTCCCCCAGCCTAATGGGATAAATAGCACCGCCAACCCTTTACCTAGAAATGCTAGAATACTTTGACTTTCTGGAACGGGTTGAAACGTCACAGAATAATGTGACATGAACCAAATGAGAATACTGGAAACAAAAATAATCGTTCCTGCTTTTTTTACAAATGAGCGACATCGTTCATAGGCATGTCGAACCACACTTCTAAGCTGTGGCAAATGATAGGCGGGAAGTTCCATAATAAATGGTGCTGGATCTCCCGAAAAATGCTTGGTCTTTTTTAAAGCAATCCCTGATAACACAATGGAAGCAACCCCTAAGAAATAAGCAGAGGGCGAAACCCAACTTTGGTTAGGAAAAAATGCACCTGCAATCAGAGCGATAATTGGCAACTTCGCCGAACACGGCATAAAAGTCGTGACCATAATAGTCATTCGCCGATCGCGTTCGTTTTCAATCGTTCGACTAGCCATCACGCCTGGGACCCCACAACCTGTCGCAATTAACATCGGAATAAATGACTTACCAGATAGGCCGAATTTCCGAAACAAGCGATCCATGACAAAGGCAATCCGTGCCATATAGCCACAATCTTCTAAAAAACCTAAACATAAAAACAGGACGGCCAGTTGTGGTAAAAAGCCTAACACAGCCCCAACACCTGCAATGATCCCATCTAAAATTAAACTTTGCATCCATGGCGCTACTTGCCATTGCGCCAACCAATTTCCTACAAATTGAGGAACCCATTCCCCAAAAAAGACATCATTTAACCAGTCTGTCCCCATTGTACCAACCGTTTGAATAGACAAGTAATAGACCAACCACATCACAAACGCAAAGATTGGCAACGCCAACCACCGATTGGTTACCACTCGGTCAATCTTATCACTGTGAGTAAATGTCATTTCTGTTTTTTTCGTCGCACACAAAGCAATTAATCGAGCAATAAAGGCATAGCGTTCATTGATGATAATCGCTTCACTTTCATCTTGAAAGATTTTTTCAGTAATTTGAATGACTTCTTCAATTTCTTTTTCTTGAAAAGAACTCAATAATAATTGCTCTTTGGTTCGAACATCTCGTTCAAAAAGTTTTAAACTATACCAACGCTGTTGCGTTTCAGGAACAGTATTCCCTAAAATATCAACAATTTCAGCAAGTGCTGCTTCTAAGCGATTATCATAAGAAGGATAAATAACCTCTGTCTCTATGGCATTCGCTCGCTGCTTACTTTGTTTTAAAGCATGATCCAACCCACGATTCTTCAAAGCACTAATCTCAACGACAGGCACGCCTAAGCCATAACTTAACTTTTCACTATTCAATGTTTGGCCGTTTTTTTCCAACAAATCCATCATGTTTAACGCACAAACAACCGGTAATCCGGTTTCAATTAATTGTGTTGTTAAATAAAGATTCCGTTCCAAATTGGTCACATCGAGAATATTCAAAATCACTGAAGGTTGGTCCTCCAAAAGATAATCTCGTGCTACAATTTCTTCAGGCGTATAAGGAGAAAGAGAGTAAATCCCTGGCAAATCTTGAATAATGAGTGTCTTATCTTTCTTTGCCACCCCCTCTTTGCGTTCCACAGTCACCCCTGGCCAGTTTCCAACATATTGGTTGGCTCCTGTTAACATATTGAACGTTGTCGTTTTACCGCTATTAGGGTTACCAGCTAGTGCAATTTGCTGAGTCATTCGCTTTCCTCCTTCTCAACCAAGATTAGTTCCGCTTCACTTTTTCGTAACGTTAGTTCGTAACCACGTACATTGATTTCAATTGGATCGGCTAAAGGAGCTACTTTACGAATAAAAATTACTGTTCCTTTTGTTAAGCCCATGTCCATCAACCGACGTTTCACCGCTCCTTGTCCGTGGATCCCTACTATTGTAGCGCGTTCTCCAACTTTCAAGGTATCTAAGGAGACCCAAACTTTCTCATTCGCCGAGCGCTCCTCCACATGAATCGCTTGTAAAATCGTATCTGTCAGCGCAATTCGACTATTATGTAATAAAACAATACCATTTTGATTCTGATAATTGACAAGGACAACTGCTTGGCCTGCAACGACACCTAAATTGTTCAGATGTTTCTTTGTCTGAACATCTGCTTGGACGCTTTCGACTGTATAGACTTTCCCAACTTCTGCCTGCGCTAACGTAATCATTTACTTCCCTCCATGTGAAAAAGTTTCAAACGAAAATGAGAATCGTTCTCAATTAAAAGAATACGCTTGCTTACACGGAAAGTCAATGAATTTCTGGATGTATCTCCTGTTTTCTTCTATTTTCCTTCTATATAGAGACACTTTTTTCAGGTTACCATTTTTGAAAAAAAGTCAGCTCTTGTTTTTTATGTTACTAGCTACTGTAAAATTCCACTCATTCAATAACAAATCCGCTTATTTTTTCTTCTTGTGCCTAACTCAAATGTCAACACAATATTTAGTGTTTTTTCACTAAATGTTCTCTTTCAAAATTTTAATTTTTTTGTTTGTCAAACACTGACCAATGTGTTTTTTCTCCCAAAAACGAGGATTCACGTGTTTTCATTTTTCTTTCAAAAACACAAAAACTAGTATTATGAGAAAAACGCACCACAATATATAGTGTTAAAGTGTTGACTTTTTTCTACATAGATTTATACTAGTCTATGTAGAAAAAAAGAGGAGGAACTTTCAATGAACGTAAAAATCTTTTCAAAAAATAACTGTATCCAATGTAAAATGGCGAAACGTTTCCTAAGTGAAAATAACATCGCTTTTGAAGAAATCAATATCGACGCACAACCAGATGCTATCGACTGGTTAAAAGAACAAGGGTTCCAAAGCGTACCGGTAATCACATCTGAAGCAACAACCGTTGTTGGCTTCCGTCCAGACCAATTAAAACAATTGGCTAGCTAAGATGAAACTTGTTTATTTTTCAGTCACCGGTCAAACAAGGCGCTTTATTAAAAAATTGGATTTGCCTGCTTATGAACTTGAGCCAGCGAATCCTTTTTTTGAAATAAATGAGCCTTTTATTCTTGTCATTCCTACCTATGATGCAGAAATTACAGAGGTAGTGAATGACTTTCTTGATTATAAAAGTAATCAAGAACTGTTAGTTGGTGTAGCTGGTGGGGGCAACCGTAATTTTGCTGAATTATTTGTCTATACCGCCAAAGATATTGCCCGCGATTATCACGTTCCGCTTCTATACTCCTTTGAGTTTAGCGGAACAGACGAAGACGTGGAGACCTTTAAGAAAGTAGTGGAAGAAATTGAGTCTAAAAGAAATTAAAGATGTCAGCTATTTCAAACTGAATAACGAGATTAACCGTCCTGTTGATGGTCAAATCCCTTTAAATAAAGATAAAGAAGCACTCGCGGCCTTCTTTAAAGAAAATGTAGAACCGAATACACGTAAATTCAGCTCTGCTGAAGAAAAAATCAACTTTTTAATGAAAGAAGATTTTATTGAAACTGAATTCATCGAAAAATATTCAATGGACTTTATTGAAAAATTATATGCTTTCTTAGATGAACAACATTTCCAATTCAAGTCTTTCATGGCGGCTTATAAATTTTATTCTCAATACGCTTTAAAGAACAACGCCGGAACAGAGTATTTAGAAACATATGAAGATCGGGTTGCCTTTAATGCCTTGTATTTTGCGGATGGCGATGAAGAGTTGGCTTTAACATTGGCGGATGAAATGATCCATCAACGGTATCAACCAGCCACACCTTCTTTCTTAAACGCTGGGCGTAAACGTCGAGGTGAATTGGTTTCTTGTTTCTTAGTTCAAGTAACAGATGATATGAATAGCATTGGGCGTTCAATTAATTCTGCCCTTCAATTATCACGAATCGGCGGTGGCGTAGGGATTACTCTTTCAAACTTACGTGAAGCGGGCGCACCAATCAAAGGTTATGATGGCGCAGCAAGTGGTGTTGTCCCTGTTATGAAATTATTTGAAGATAGCTTTAGCTACTCTAACCAACTAGGTCAACGTCAAGGTGCTGGTGTGGTTTATCTAAACGTCTTCCATCCAGATATTGAAATGTTCTTATCTGCTAAAAAAGAAAACGCTGATGAAAAAATCCGTGTAAAAACGTTGTCTCTTGGTGTTATTGTTCCAGATAAATTTTACGAATTAACACGTAACAACGAAGATATGTATTTATTTAGTCCTTATAGTGTGGAACGTGAATATGGTGTGCCTTATTCCTATGTAGATATCACCAAAGAATATGATAACCTAGTGGCCAATCCAAACATACGTAAACGTAAAATTAAAGCCCGTGACTTAGAAAATGAAATTTCTAAATTACAACAAGAATCTGGCTATCCTTATATCATCAATATTGATACAGCTAACAAAAACAATCCGATTGATGGCAAGATTATCATGAGTAACTTATGTTCTGAAATTCTTCAAGTTCAAACGCCTTCTGTTATTAATGGGAAACAAGAATATGAAGTTTTAGGAACAGATATTAGTTGTAACTTAGGTTCAACTAACATTGTTAATTTAATGGAAAGTCCTGACTTTGGAAAATCTGTCCGCGCTATGACGCGTGCGTTAACTTTTGTAACAGATGCTTCTGAAATTGATGTCGTGCCAACTATCCAAAATGGAAATCGTTTAAGCCATACAATCGGACTAGGCGCAATGGGCTTACACACCTTCTTCGCTAAAAATCATATGGAATACGGCTCTGAAGAATCATTAGACTTTACAGACATTTATTTCATGTTATTAAATTACTGGACTTTAATGGAAAGTAACCAAATTGCGAAAGAACGTAACCAAGTCTTCCACAATTTTGAAAAATCAGATTATGCTTCTGGTGCTTACTTCGATAAATATATTGAAGGCAACTTTACACCAAAATTTGATAAAGTGAAAGAAATTTTCAAAGACATTCAGATTCCAACGGCTGAAGATTGGGCTGCGTTACGTGATGCTGTGAAAAAAGATGGTCTTTATCATCAAAATCGTTTAGCCGTAGCGCCAAATGGTTCAATTTCATATATTAATGATACTAGTGCCAGCATTCATCCAATTACTCGCATGATTGAAGAACGTCAAGAGAAGAAAATTGGTAAGATTTACTATCCAGCGCCTTATTTAGCGAATGATACAATTCCTTACTATACTTCTGCTTACGACATGGATATGCGCAAAGTGATTGATGTCTACGCAACAGCGCAACAACACGTTGATCAAGGAATGAGTTTAACCTTGTTTATGCGTTCAGAAATTCCTGAAGGCTTGTATGAATGGAAAGAAACACCAAAACAAACAACCCGTGACTTGAACATTTTACGTCATTATGCGTTCAACAAAGGGATTAAATCAATTTACTATATTCGTACATTTACAGATGATGCTGAAGAAATTGGCAGCAATCAATGTGAGTCTTGCGTGATTTAATGAAAAGCACTTAAATAAGGCGTTCTGCTTGAGCGTCTTATTTTTTAGGAATGTTCTCTTTTTAAACAGGACATTTTCAGATATACTGGACAAAGAAGAACGGCTGCACGCTCCTATTTGGACTCTGTAGAACGTTTTAAGCGAAGAAACGAGACAACTAGTCAAACAGACTGCTGTCCCAGCATACAGGAGGAATAACCATGGCAACGTATTATGAAGCAATTAACTGGAACGCCATTGAAGACGTCATTGATAAATCCACTTGGGAAAAATTAACCGAACAATTTTGGTTAGATACACGGATTCCGTTATCCAATGACTTAGATGATTGGCGGACTCTTTCCGATTTAGAAAAAACTACTGTCGGCTACGTTTTTGGCGGTTTAACTTTATTAGATACCGTTCAATCAGAAAGCGGCATGGATCAACTGAGAAATGATGTGCGGACGCCCCATGAAGAAGCCGTCTTAAATAACATCCAATTCATGGAATCTGTCCATGCCAAAAGTTATTCTTCTATCTTCAGTACATTAAATACAAAAAAAGAGATTGATGATATTTTTGAGTGGACAAATACCAACAAACATCTGCAATATAAAGCAGAACGGATTAACGAAATTTATAAAAACGGTACTCCGTTAGAGAAAAAAATTGCTAGTGTATTTTTAGAAACGTTTTTATTCTATTCTGGGTTCTACACTCCTCTTTACTATTTAGGAAACAATAAACTAGCGAACGTCGCTGAAATTATTAAATTGATTATCCGTGATGAATCAGTGCACGGCACGTATATTGGCTATAAATTCCAATTAGGATTTAATGAATTACCAGAAGATGAGCAAGATAAACTAAAAGATTGGATGTATAATTTACTTTACGAATTGTACGAAAATGAAGAACGTTATACAGAAGAATTATATGATGACTTAGGTTGGACCGAAGAAGTAAAAACCTTTTTACGTTACAACGCCAACAAAGCTTTAATGAACTTAGGTATGGATCCCTTATTTGCGGATACAGCCAATGATGTGAACCCGATTGTAATGAATGGTATTTCGACAGGAACTAGCAACCATGACTTCTTCTCTCAAGTAGGAAATGGCTATTTACTAGGAACAGTTGAAGCCATGAAAGATGATGACTATCTTTACGGTTTAGATAAATAGCAAAAAGCTAGAAACGATCAACGTTTCTAGCTTTTTATTTTACCAACTTCCAGAGGCACCGCCACCGCCGAATGAGCCGCCACCGAATGAACCACCACTGCTGCTACCAGAACTACTATGATTAGACGGATTGTATTGTGAGTTTAAATAAGCATACGTCAAAACACTACCATCATAACTATATAAAGTATCTCCTACTAATAAACGCCCAAAAGATTGTTTTTTTGCATTTGGATATATACTTAGTAAAGAACCACGCTTAGTGGCACGTCTTATTTTCCCTTTTGTGGCAAATAACGTTGCTCCATTAAGATATAAACAATAAAAAGAAGTCTTTTTCATCTTATTTAATACTTTCTTTGTCTGTTCTGAGTTATTTAGGACAGCCTTTGTTGGTAAACAATTCAAATAATCTTGATACATTTTTTTAACAAGTTTTCTTGTTCTTAAAATTTGTAAAATATAAACAGCACAAATGAGCATCCCAGCAATACTTGCCATTAAAAGAACATTTCTTTTCGTTGTGTTAGTGTTTAACTCTGTTTGTATATTTGTTAATTCATTATCCACTTGTGCGGTTTTTGAATTGATTGCAGCCGATACTTGATCAATAATTTTATTGAGACCTGTATTATAATCCTCGTCTCTAAAAGCCTCTTTTACTTCTTCATTATTAATAATATCATCCGCATAGCTATCCGTTAAAATACTCTCTAAGCCATATCCAACTTCCAAGCGAGACTCGCGATCCTCAATTGCCATTAGAAAAACCACACCATTATTTTTTTCACGATCCCCTACACCTAATTGATTAGCAATCTTATTGCTGTAAGATTCAACAGATTCCCCACTAGGTAACGCAGGAACGGTAATAAGCATAAATTGTGCGCCATTCGCATTTTTCAACAATTGTTGATTCAATTGAAACATTTTCTGTTTAAGTTGATTTGAGACAATACCTGCATTATCTGAAACATAGATATTAGCATCATTAATGTTCAACTGCCCATTCGTTCCAGTAATTGTCACTAATTCATTTTCACCAGTTATTTCTTGTTTAGAAAAGTTATTTATTGTTGTCTGGGTTGACGCTTCAGTCATTTTCCCTGCTAAAATATCGTCTCTCTTTTTTTGTAAGACTTGTTGCTTCTCTCTCAGTGCAGTTTGTTTTGCTTCATAGGAGATTCCCTTTCCTTCATGCCAAGCAGCCATTCCTAATATTAAAATCATACTTAAACTAATTACCACAACAATCGTTGTATTCCGCTGATGCTTTTTATAAAACAAACGAACTTTTTCTTGAATTTTTTCGACTTTTTTATCCAACCTTCCTCACTTCTTTCTTTTTAACCCAAATTTTCTATAAATTTTTTATTTAAATTTTACTTGTGGCACTTCTTTTCCCTGCTCTGTCGCAACATAGTTAGTTTTCTTCTCAAATCCTAAAAGTTTTGCAATTATTTTATCAGGGAATTTTGAAATCTGTTGGTTATATGTTTCAACAGCTTGTATATAGTTACGGCGTTCAACAGAAATTCGATTTTCAGATCCTTCTAATTGAGTCATTAAGGTTTTGACATTTTCAGAAGAAGCTAACTTTGGGTAATTTTCATTCAATACTGTAACAAAATTACCTAATCCTTTTTCAATTTGCTCATTTGCTTGCCCTTTTTCAGAAGAAGATTTTGCTCCTGCGTATGCTTTACGTGCTTCCGTTATTTCTTTTAAAACTTCTTTTTCTTGAGTCATACTGCCTTGAACACTACTGACAAGATTCGGAATTAAATCAGCACGTCTTTGCATTACATTCTCTACTTGTGACCATTCTGCTTCGACTTTATTATCTAAAGTAATCAATTGATTATAAGCTTTCATCACAAATGCACCAATAATCACAACGACAACAACAATAATACTAAGAAATTTATTTTTTTTATTCATCTTACTTATCACCTTTCTTTCTAACTCGTAATACAATCATAACTCTTTTGTAATCTTTTTGAAATATTAAACTTAAAAAATCAGTCCTAGGTCCTAGAAGAAAAGAGCGTGGGACAAAAATCACTTTGGATTTTTGTTCCACGCTCAAAACTGATAAACGGCGGGAACAGAACCAACTCCTTCGGAAATAAGCCGAAATTCTCCAAAAATTAAAGAGCAATTTTCGGAAATTCCTTCTTATTTCTCGGAGCTAAACGGTTCTGTCCCGACCTCTTGTCATTAATTATAAATAGATGTTTCTACACATTAATCAATCGTAATTTTGTTACATTATTTGAAACAGATAGATCTTCGATAACATCGGCATACGTTAGGCCTTTAGGCAAATCAATAGTATAGATATTCGTATAGATTTTTGTATCATCCACCCAAGAAACATTGAAGTTCACATCATAAATTTCAATATGTTTTTCTTCAAAATACTGATTAATAAATTCTTTGGTTTCTTGTTTATGTTGATAGCGAATTTCTAATTTTTTGATTGTTGGTACGTGAATAATTCGTTTGACAATGGTTAAGGCAAATAATACACCGATAAAACTTGTTAAGGCAATCGTATAGTAGCCCATGCCCACCGCAATACCTAAACCAGCAACGGTCCATAGTGACGCGGCTGTCGTCAATCCTGTGACACTTTGTTTCGTTACAATGATGGTTCCAGCACCTAAAAAGCCGATTCCACTTACAACTTGTGCGATCAACCTTGCTTGATCTGAACGAATGACCCCCGTCAAAGCCGGATTAGCTAACGCATCTTTCAATGCATTGATTGCAATTTGCGACTGAATTAACGCAATAATAGCCGCGCCCATACAAACTAAAATGTGAGTCCGCATCCCTGCTGGGCGATTCTTATATTGTCTTTCAAAACCAATTGCGCCACCCATCACCATCGCTAGGACTAACCGTAAAATAATTTCTGGAATTGTTAGCTGTAACATCCTTTTCACCTCTTCTTCTATTACTTCCAGTATAACAAAAAAAGGACTTGAAACATAAGAAAATCCTTATATTTCAAGTCCTTTTTCATCAACGATTATAATTTACTTGCAGCTGCATCATCAATGATTACAACAACATCTTGATGGTTTTGTAATGCACTTGCTGGCATGTCTGTTGTTACTGGTCCGTCAATCATTCCTTTAATGGCCTCTGCTTTTGCTTCGCCATAAGCCATTAAAATCATTTTTTTACCTTTCATGATTGAGCCAATCCCCATAGAAACAGCACGTGTTGGGACATCTTCTACTTTGTCAAAATAACGTTTATTTGCGTTGATTGTTGATTCAGTCAACTCAACGACATGTGTTAAGCTATCTAGAGGTGTGCCTGGTTCGTTGAAACCAATGTGTCCATTTTGACCAATACCTAAGATTTGGATATCTACTGGATGTGCATCGATAATTTTTTCATATTCTGCGGAAGCAGCATCTAAATCTTCTGCTTTACCATTTGGTACAAATGTTTCTTTAAATGGTTTTTTGTCAAATAAGTGTTTGTTCATGAAATAACGGTAACTTTGCTCATCTTCGCCACCTAAACCAACATATTCATCTAAGTTTACAGAAGTCATTTCTGTAAAGTCGACATCACTTGCTGTCATTTCTTTATATAATGTTTCTGGTGTACTACCTGTTGCTAAGCCTAAAACTTTCGCACCATTGTTCATACCTTCTTTAATTAATTCAAACGCTTTTTTGCCGCCTTCTTCTGCATTTGCTACACGGATAATTTGCATTTTGACACGCTCCTTACGGTTTATTTTGGTATAGTCCAATTATAACACCTTCTGAAAAAAATTTCTAGAATAAAAGAAAAAAACTTCTATTTCCCATCAGAAATAGAAGTTTTCGAGCTTGTTTAACAGATTAATATTGTGGTGCGTTGGGATCCACATACGTATTTGGATCAGCATAAGCGTTTGGATCTGTGTACGCATTTGGGTCAACGTACGTATTCGGATCGTAGGCTCCTTCTGCTGCTTGTTGCGTATTGCCGTTGTATTCTGTTTGTCCGGCTGTGGTGTCCGCTGTGCTACTCGAACTAGTAGAGCTATTGGCACTTGAAGCACCAGATTCACCAATCAGTGCAGTATCTGTAACAGCATAGCTAAACTGATTATAAAAGGCTAAATCTTTTTCACGTTCAGAAGCATGTTCTTTTAAACCAAGTTGTTTTCTAAGCGTTGTTTGTGTTTTGTATAAGCTATTTGGATCTAGGACTTGATAATAAATATCATCAATAGTTGCACTGTATCCTTGTAATTGTTCAGAGTCAATTGTTTTAAAGGCAGACAAATATTTTGATTGGATGTCCATCATGTCATCCCAAGTTAAGTCTGTTTTTACGTTGGCTTCAACAGCATCAAGAATTTTTCGATATTTTGAAACACCATCAAAACTCATGACTTTGCGCACTATTTTCTCAACAACTTCTCGTTGGCGGCGTTGACGACCCACATCTCCTTCAGGATCTTCGTGACGCATCCGCGCATAAGCCAAACCTGTCGTGCCATCTAACTTGATTTTACCTGCTGGAACAGTAATACCGTCCAACGTAAATTCACCAATCGTATTATCTACTTCAATACCGCCTACCGCATCAATCAGGTCTTTTAACCCTTTCATATTGATGGATACATAGTGATGGATGGGAATATCCAGTAATTCTTGGACTGTATTAATCGCCATTTCGGCGCCACCAAATGCATAGGCATGGTTCAATTTGTCTTGTGTGTCATTTCCAACAATATCTGTTAGAATATCTCTATCCAAACTGATCATTGTGGACTTGTTTTCTTTCGGGTTGATGGTTACAACCATTGTAGTATCTGAACGACCTTGTTCTGTTCGGCCTAAATCGCCTGTGTCAATCCCCATTAAAAGAACAGAGAATGGTTCTTGCGCATCAATATTGGCCGTGGCTCCTTTATTGGACTTACGGTTAACTGATTGATAGATCCCATTAATTGTTGAATTGGCATCTGAATACATCTTAATCCCGTAAGCACATACCCCAGCTACTACCACTAGCAAGACGCTCAAGAAGCCCAGTACTACTTTTTTCCATAGTTTCATAAGACACTTCCTCGTTTATCTAAGAATAATTCTTAATTCATGCCCTTTATTTTCTCATAGTTTGCTTATTCAAGCAATATTTTTTATTTTTTGGAACAAGAACTTAACACAATTGTAAAATAAAAGAGCGCTTTATCAAGGAACAATTGTTATTTTTGAGAAAGTGTTTGCAGAAATTCTTGATAATGTTTCTGTTCATTCGTTTCAGTGATAGTTATTTTCTCAAATGCACCATTTAGTAAATCAGTCAGTGATCCTTCAATCAAATGCGTAATCGTGGCATTCCCAATTAATTCCATCCAATAACTGCCATCTGACGTTTCGTGGACGACTGTTTTCACCATACCTCCAGCATTTTTGACGGTTATTTCTTCATAAAAAACACCATCTTTCAATAACGTATAAAGTAAACTACTTGCGCACATAGCTGTCCCACAAGCACTTGTAAAACCTACACCACGTTCATACGTTCGAACAAATAGTTGATTTTTGCCAAGAATTTCAACAAAACTCACATTTATCCCTTCTGGAAAATATGGATTTTCATTATTTACATAGGTAGCGATTCGTTCAAATTCTGGCCCATTTAAGGTTTCATGATCCACAAATGCTACAAGGTGCGGATTAGGCACTGCTACCGCTGTAAAGCGAATGGTGTTAGATAAGGCTGGTACGATTTCATCAATTAATGTTTGGACCCCTAAATGCATTGGGATAGTGACTGCTTCAAAACTTACTGGCGAAATTTCCACTTGGTAAGTCGCTACTTCTTCAGCTAAATTGGGGGCTTGACGTACTTTCAAATCTGCAAACATTGTTTCAACTGTAAATGATTTTTCTTGGTTTTTTTCAGCTAAATAACGGGCAACCGTACGCAAGCCGTTCCCGCACATGCTTGCTTCACTACCATCGCTGTTAATCACTCGCATTCTAGCATTGGACGTGCCGTGAGTCCCTTCTCCTACCAAAAGTAACCCATCTGCTCCCGCCAATAATCCTGTTTCCCGCGAACATAACTGGATGCGCAATTGCTCAATTTCCTCAGCGGTTAAAGAACGCTCAAACTGTGTCTCATCCAATAAAAAGAAATCATTTTCTGACCCGTGTACTTTTTGCATCATAACATTCATTTTTTTAGCTCCTTCTTTATGTATCCGTTATCTTTCCCTACTTACTTTAGTATGCCATAAACGAACAACTATTTCGACCCTGGATTTGTAAAAGGAAAGAGTCAAATGACAGCCGTCATTTGACTCTTTCCTTCACAATTGGCAAACTTATTTTGCTGCTGCAAAAAGTTCGTTTACTTTATCCCAGTTAACAACGTTCCAGAATGCTTCAATGTAATCTGGACGAACGTTTTTATATTTTAAGTAATACGCATGTTCCCAAACGTCAAGACCTAAAACAGGTGTTTGACCATCCATTAATGGTGAATCTTGGTTTGGTGTTGAAGTGATTTCTAATTTACCGTTATTCACAACTAACCAAGCCCAACCTGAACCAAAGCGGCCAGTTGCAGCTGTTTTGAAAGCAGCTTTCATTTCATCAAAGCTACCAAATGTTTCATCGATTGCTTCTTTAATAGCGCCAGTTGGTTGACCACCAGCATTTGGTGCCATAATTTCCCAGAAGAATGTATGGTTTGCGTGGCCGCCACCATTGTTACGAACGGCTGTGCGGATATCTTCAGGAATAACATTCATATCTGAAATTAGGTCTTCTACAGATTTTTCGCCTAATTCTGGATGTTTTTCAATCGCTGCGTTTAAGTTAGTCACATAAGTGTTGTGGTGTTTATCATGGTGTAAGTGCATTGTTTCCACGTCAATGTAAGGTTCTAATGCATCATAAGCATATGGTAATTCTGGTAATGTGTAAGTCATTTTTTAAATCCCCCTATTTTTTAGTATGTAACATACGTCTTTCATACAACTATTATGATAACAGAGTGAACCGCTTTCTACAAAATAGTTTGCTTGCCAAAAGAAAAGTTTTACAAAAGAGGGAGATTACCTTGTGTTTCCCTCATAAATTCGCTAGAATGACCTGTAGAAGAACGATGTGAGGAGTAAATAAATGAATACATTGCAATTATTTAAGCAGGCCTTTTTTTCAGTTTCAGAATTACGGCATGCGAAAAAAATGGCGTTTTGGAAAGTAATTCTCTATGCTGTTTTTTTAAGTGCTATTTTAGCACTACCTATTACCAAACAAGTCTTTTCTGTGCTACAAGAGGTGCAACAAGATGGCCAAAAAATTGCAGAAAAGTTGCCTGACTTTTCTATTGAAAATGGCACGTTGCAAACAAAGGCCAAAGAATCTGGCTTTATTTATCAAACCGACTCGATTATTTTTACGTTTGATCCAGATGGAAAGCGTACAGCCGCTGATGTCCAAAAAGATTTAATTGGTAATGCGTTTGGTTTGGCTTTTTTACAAGATGAATTTGTAGTCGCCTTACCAAATTCAGGCGCAACTGAATCAATTCTAGGCACCGACCAATTTATCTTCCCCTATAGTAAAGGAACCTTAGATGGCGTTAACGCTCAGAGTATCAAGACTGCGCTAAGTGAAGCAGCGATCCCCTGGTGGACAAAACTTATTGTCTTTTTAGTGGCTATCTACCCTGTTCTAATCGGTTTAGTTTTAGACTTACTGATTGCCGCTATCGGTGCATCTCTCTATTCAAAATTACGTTTTTATTCTTTACGTTTGATTGATTGTTTAAAAATTATTACGTATTGTGCTACCGTGCCAGTTATCTTAAGTGCTATTTTAAACTTCGTAAATCCGATGTTTAACGATGGCATCCTAGTTATTTTACTGAGTCTATTCTTTTTCTTTGTCACAACCAAAAACGAACCACGGAATATCCCTGGTTCTTAAAAAAGGTGTTGTCTTTGAGACAACACCTTTTTGCTATTCTTCAAATTCTTCTTCATCTGTTAATTCAGGTAAGTCAATCGTGGTCACCGCAGATTGGCCAATTTGCGTTAAATATGCAGCTAATTCATCCACATTTTCCACAGGTGACACGGCTGCTTCAATTGCCATTGCTAAATTAAGTCCGGCGACCACTCGCAATTGCGGATAAGTGCCCATGGCCATCATAGCCACATTACAAGGTGTTCCTCCTTTTAAGTCAGCTAATACAAGCGTCGGGACATCGCCAGCTTCTTTTAAGATTGCTGTCAGTTTTGCTTGCGTGCCGCTCAAGCCATCTTCTGCGGTCATTGACACAATCGCAGCATCTGCTAATTCCCCGACAATCATTTGAGTAGAAGCTAAGGTTTCTTCTGCCATCCGTCCATGGCTCATTAAAATTAATTTTGGTTTCATCATTTCCTCCTAAAAATACTGCTGATAAATTTTTGTTCGTGCTTTCAGAAAGCCACGTTCTTCACGAGTGGGATGAATCCGATTCGTCAACAAAATTAGGGCTTCTTTGGTCTCTTTTTTCATACCAATCGCCGTTCCAGTAAAGCCAGTATGATACAAATAGTCTGCCCCTGCTTGCGTCTTTTTCACTTCCCAACCAAATGTACGTCCCCCTTGGTTCATAGACCAGAGAGCATCGAACATTTTTTCAGAAAATAATGGTTTGCCAGACGGGTAGCGATTGTTCATAAAACACTGAACAAAAGTGAGTAAATCTGGTAAAGTTGCAAATAAACCTGCACTGCCAATTGGCGCTTTTAGTTGATAGGCTTTCGAATCGTGGACCACTCCCTGAATAACGCCGCGTTGTTTTGTAATCTCTGTGGGCACTGCCTGGGCAAAATCGCTGACCGTAAAACTTGTATGCTGTAGGTTCATTGGTTGAAATACGTATGTTTGAAAGCTCTCTTCTAATGAGCAGCGATCCAATACTTGAATAATTTCTCCCAATAAGTAATACCCTAAATCAGAATAAATGGTTTTCCCTCGTTCAGATAACGAATGCGTCAAAATGATTTCTTGCAAGCTTTTTTTTGTGACATTTTTCTTATCAGCAACATCAGCTGGCAGTCCGCTCTGATGCAGTAGAAGCTCCCCTATCGAACAAGATAGCCCTTGATAAGCAGATAGGATTTCCCCCACAGTGGTTGAAAAAGCAAGCTGATTTGTATCGATTAATTGTAACATTCGATTTGTTGTCCCAATAACTTTCGTTAAGGACGCTAAATCATACAGGCTAGCTGATGAAACCTTTTGTCTTGCAAATGGACCAGTATTACCTAAAAAGCCCGTATACTGTTCTGATAAGCTATCTTCTGTGATCGTCCCCCAAGCGACACCCGGAACGATTTGCTGATTAATCAGTCTCTGAATTGTTTCTTGAATTGCGATTTGATTCATTGTTCACCACTTCTATGCTAAAACTTCTGAAATCCGTCCGTCATGTTCTGCTAATAGTTGTTTGGCTTTTTGAAAATCAACGTGGGCTTTCGCCATTACAATAGCTGGTGCCACTTCTAGCTGCGCTGCCTCCAAATATTCTTTGGCTTGCGATTCCTCGATTTCTGCTGCTTCTTTAATGATATTCGTGGCACGTTGCATTAATTTTTCGTTCGTTGGTTGTACGTTGACCATCAAATTTTGATAGATATTCCCTACTTTAACCATAATCCCTGTTGAAAACATATTTAACACCATTTTCTGTGCTGAACCCGCTTTCATTCTAGTTGACCCTGTAATGACTTCCGGTCCGACAATTGGCGCAATCCCAATTTCCGCCAATTGATTCATCGGACTTTGATTATTACAGGTCACTGAGATGGTTAGAGCGCCCACTTTTTTTCCGTATTCAATTGCAGAAACGGCATATGGTGTCCGACCACTAGCAGCAATCGCAATTACAACATCTTGGGCGGTCAATTGATGTTGCGTTAAATCTTCGATGGCTAATTCTTTCGAGTCTTCAGCGCCTTCAATTGCTTGATACATTGCTTTTTCACCACCAGCTAAAATACCAAATGCGCGTTCTGGCGACACACTATATGTGGGCGTTAATTCAATCGCATCCAAAGCACCTAAACGTCCAGACGTTCCTGCACCACAATAGATTAAACGGCCCCCTTTTTTAAATCGTTCTGCCGCTGCATCAATTGCTGCAGCAATCTGCGGAAGCACCTTTTCAATTGCTTGTGCTACCTTTTGGTCTTCTTGATTTATTAAAGTCACCATCTCTAATGTTGACACTTGGTCAATCTTTTTAGTCGCTTCATTTCTGGCTTCTGTCGTTAATCCTTCTAAGTTCATTTGCTTGCACACCCCTACTTCTCTTTTAGACGGCTGACAAGTTGACTCGTTTCAATCATATTACGTTCAATTTCTGTGTCTAAATCATCTTGAATTGAACCTAAATACAGAACATCGCCAATTGCCATTGACGAAGCAATCGATGAAATAGCCCCAACTCGAATGAGGTGCTCATTATTGGGGACTAAAAGAACTTCATCGCTCAATGATCGCACGTTTTCTCCATCGTTACTGGTAATAAAAATAACCGTTGCGCCTCTATTTTTGGCAATTTCACAGGCAATTAAGGCTTCTTTTGTCAAACCACTATAGGAGACCGTGATCAAAATGTCTTGTGCCGTTGCATAATTTAAAAACTCCAACATCATGTGACTATCATAATTAAAAATTGCTTGGCGACCAGCGCGGTTAAACTTGTGATAAAGATTATAAGTCGTTAAAGAAGAGGCACCAATTCCAACCAAATGAATTTTTTCCGCTTTTTTAACATGCGCGATTGCTCGTTCCAAGGCTTGTTTATCCACTGTATAAAACAAATCCTCAATCGTAGCATTTAATAAAGATTCCACTTTCATACAAATAGTATCCACCGAATCATCTGCCGCTACAATTGGATCAATATCTTTTTTACCGTTACTGGCAGCTTGTACCGCTGCAATGGATAGTTTTAACTCTTCCCAGCTGTCAAATCCTAATTGTTTAGAAAAACGGGTAACTGACGCTGGAGAAGTTTCGCTATTGCTAGCAATTTCGTTTGCTGTTAATGAGAGAAGACGGGTCGGATCCTTCAGTATATAGTCTGCGATTCTCTTATTTACTTTGGAAAAGTCCTTATATTTTTGTCTGATTGAACGGATTGGCTCCATCTTCTCATCTCCATTTCTATTTTATGAAAGTTAAAATTGCTTCGTTTGGTTCAGAAGGGATCATCTGTGCGGTAATAGTCACCCCATTATCTGTTAAACGACGAACGGTTTGAATATCTTCATCGGTTAATGCAACAGATTTTTTAATTGCTCGACTGCCTTCTTTTTGAGAAATATTGCCGACATTGAAGCTCTGTAACGGAACACCGCCATCAATTAAAGCCGCCATGTCTGCAATGTCTTTCGTAATTAAAAAGACTTTTTCTTCATCATAATTGCCTGCTAAAATTTTTTCAATCGCTTTACGTTTTGATAAAATGGATAATTTAACTCCTGCAGGCTTAGCCATTTTTAAGGCACCAATTTGTAATTGATCTTTGACCGCGGCATCATTTACTACCATGATTCTTTGTGCGCCAACCGTATTCGTCCAAACAGTTGCAACTTGTCCGTGAATTAAACGCTCATCTACTCTTGCATGTACAATTGTCATAATAAATCTCTCCTATTATATACTATTTTTTTAAAATAAACCGCCAACCCAAGCCAACATTGGTTGTAAATTGCCTAAAACCATGCCAATTAAAATTAAAACAAAGATTAGCCGTGTTGAATTCATTTTCTTTTTCCCTAGTAACCAATAGGATAAAAGAACAATCCCTAAAGGAATTAATGCGGGTAAAATTTTATCCAACATTTCTTGAACAGATAATGTTACATCTCCCATTTTATAAGTTAAATCTAATTTGTAAGTAATTACCGAAGGAATCAAACCGCCGACCACCGTTAAACCTAAAATAGCTGCACCTTGCGTAAACAATTTCATTTTATCCGCAAATTCTGTCGCAATTTTTTTCCCTTGATGGTAACCAATCCAAGTGAATTTATAGCGAACCCATAAGACCACTGCTCCGGCAATTAACGGGATCAGTAACCCAACAACCTGGCCCCCTTGCGCCATGTAAGCTGCAATCGAAAAAACAATCGCACGATAAATCGCGATAAAAATGGTATCACCAACACCAGCAAACGGACCCATTAGACCTGTTTTCAAGCCAGTAATGGCCGTTTCATCTTCAATGCCAACTTCTTCTTCTAAAGCCATATCAGCTCCGACAATTAAATGTGACATGGCTGGCGTCGTATTCATAAAGCCAAGATGTGTCTTCAAGGCTTTCTTCATAGCTACTGGATCTTCACTGTATAGTCGCTTTAATGCAGGCATCATCACCCAAGCGTAACCAAGTCCTTGCATTTTTTCATAGTTCCAGCCCCACTGATAGCCAAAAAGATTACGGACGTAAACTTTATTAATATCCTTTTTTGTTAATTTGTTAGTCATCAATCTCAACCTCCTCATCATCTTCGTAAATAACCGTGCCACTTGTTGTAGCTGCGCCGCCTTTGTTATGATTCATCACATAAATCGCTGCTAAAGCCAAGCCAACCAGTGCGACACCTAAAACTGAGAAGAATTGGGCCCCATAAGCAAGTAACACGAACCCAATAATAAAATAAGGCCAGTATGTTTTAATTGGCAAGTAACGCATTAAAATAGCAATCCCCATCGCTGGTAAAATAGCACCTGCTGCTTTTAACCCATTCATCACCCAAATAGGAATCCAATTATTGATAGCGTTTACAACTTGTTCACCAAAAGCTAGGCCAATAAAAACTGGGATGACACGAGAAATCGTCCAAGGAAAAATTCCTAAAACATTGCAGCGCTCGACCCCTTTATAATTGCCTTCTTCCGCATAGCGATCTGCTTTGTGTTGGAAAAACGTATTAGCCATTCTGCCTAAAATATCTAGTTGTGTTAATAATAACCCAATTGGAACCGCAACTCCGATACCATACTCTGCCCCTTTCCCTGAAATGATTGCATAAGCCGTTCCCATAATGGCCCCTGAAAGAAAGTCTGGGACTGTTGCTCCTCCATAAGTCGCTACACCTAATGTCATCAATTGAAGCGTTGCCCCAATCATCAAACCTGTTTGAACATCCCCTAAGACTAGGCCAGTAAACGTTGCAGCAAACAATGGTGTATATGGACCAATCTGAATAGAAATTTGGTCAAGTACACCAACAACTGTGTAAAGACATAAAATCAAAATAATACCAATCGATACTGTCATGCTTTCTCATCCTCCTTGAATGCGTTTTCTTTTTTGTATTTGTAGAATACCATTAAAGAAATATAATTTCAAGTTCTTTTTAAAAATATTTTAAATGAAATTGCATTTCTTATACAATTTTTGTGCTATACTAAAAGAAAACGTTTTAGGAGTGATTATGTGCGGGTTTTGCTGATTTATTTCATAACTATTTTTCTATCCAATACAGTTGGGGCGCTCTCTGGGATGGGTGGAGGCGTCATTATTAAGCCTGTTTTGGATTTTCTTGGGTTCCATTCGTTAAATAGTATTGCGTTCTATTCAAGTGTCGCTGTTTTTGTCATGTCCATTTCTTCGACTTATAAACAGTATCAAAATGGTGTCCAAATTGAATGGAAAAAAGCCGCGAGTATTTCGTTTGGTTCCTTAGTCGGCGGTATGTTGGGTGATTTACTTCTTAATCAGGCGATTGCACTAGCGCCAAATGAAGAAAAAGTACAACTAATCCAATATATCATCATGTTGCTGACCTTGGTTTTGGTTCTTCTCTACAATCAATTTTCCAACTGGCACTTACACCTCAACGGATTGAGCATTTTTCTGATTGTCGGATTAGGCTTAGGGATTCTATCAACCTTTTTAGGCATCGGTGGCGGTCCCATTAATGTAGCTTGCCTTATTCTCTTTTTTGGAATGGATATCAAATCAGCAACTGTTTATTCCATCATTACTATTTTTTTCTCCCAACTCGCCAAACTTGGCAATATCGGCTTGACCACAGGGTTTGCGGTTTTTGATTTGACAATGCTTTGGGCTATTATTCCTGCCGCTTTATTCGGTGGTTATGTCGGCGGTCTTTTCAGTAAAAAATTATCCCAACAACGGGTCGCCCAAATTTATAGTTTAGTTGTTTTTTTAGTTATTTTGTTAAATATGTATAATTTGTGGACTGTTATCTAAAAAAGAAGCGCTTTGTATATACGACAAAGCGCTTCTTTTTTAATTAAATCACTGTTAATTTAACATCTATATTATTTCTTGTTGCTTTAGAATATGGGCAAATTTCGTGGGCTTTTTTAACAAGTTCTTCTGCTTTAGCTTGATCTACCCCATCAATATGAACTTCCAATTCAGCACCAACGCTAAAGCCATCTTCTCCTTGGAATAAGGAAACACGTGCGGTTACTGTACTTTTACCTTCGACTTTTTCTTGATCCATCACTAATTCTAATGCACCGTTAAAGCAAGCACTGTAAGCCGCTGCGAATAATTGTTCTGGATTTGTTGTATTTTCTTTCTTGACACCTGGCGAAGCAACCGCATAAGAAAATGATTTATCCGGTGAGTGAACTTCTCCTGCACGTCCACCCGTATTAATGATAGTTGTTTCATAGATTTTTTTCATGTAAATTCCTCTCCTTTGTAAAGTTTTACACTTCTGAGAACTTGTTACTTACATAATTATTGTAGGAAACTTTGTCAGATACAGCAAACGTTGTGCTTGTGAATAATAAAAAATAACATTTAATGTTGTATTTTTGACGTAGAAAAAGAACCCATTCTATGATAGGATAAAGTGAACTTGTACATTTGTACACAAACTATTTTACAAAGGAGACTTTCCCTTGACACACTTACTTGATTATCAACCATTAAACCTCTACACAAACTATCAAGAAGCCGCAGAAAAAACACCAACTGTTCCAATTATTTTTGATGAATCCTTGCCTGCTTTTCCTGCACTTGGCTTAGAAACAACTTATGGTGAAAGCCATCAAGAAATTTTGAAACGGGCATATCAATTAGCCGCTTTAGGTGTAAAAAAAGGCGACAAAATTATTATTTATAAAAGTCCTAAATTCGACACGTATTTACTAGCTGTTGCAGCCTCATATCTAGCAGCCGTTCCTGTAATGGTTTCATACCATTTACCTTTTGAAACAATTGAAGTATTCGTTGATCGTTTAGAAGATCCTTATATTTTATTTGATGATGTGACTGCTGAAAAAGTTCAAGCTGTTCGTAACAGCTCTGCCAATAAAAAACTTTCGGTTGCTTCTCTTTTAGAAGCTGATGCCACGGAAGTTCCTCAAGACGAACTGACTAAAGACGAAATTGCCTACATGACCCACACCTCTGGAACAACAGGTATTCCTAAACTTATCTGTCATTCCAATCACTCTATGGGTTGGCGTACAAAATGGCAAAAAACCATTTTTACAAAAATTGCTGAAAAGAAATTAGTTGGCTTTCATATTTCGCCAGTTCATTCTCGTTTTAACATTGGTGTGTCTTCTTTAATGGCCATGGGCTTCCCTATGATGCCTTTAGCAAATGCTTCGAGCGAAAAAGTCGCTGAAATGTTCAGCACCTATCAACCAATCGCTGTAGAAACACACCCCAATAACTTCGTTCAATGGGTTCGTTTGGCCAAAGAAAAACCTGAAGCTTTCGCTAGTGTCCATTATTATCATTCTACTTTTGATGCAATTAACAACGCTACAATGGTGGCTTTCTTAAAAGCATCTGCTGCCAATGAACCAATTTTCCTACAAGTTTATGGACAAAGTGAATGCGGGCCAATGATCTTACGAGCGCATACTTTAGACTCCTTAAAAGATTCAGATGCTCGTGACATGGGTGTTGGTTTAGAGGATTTAACACAAGCTCGAATTACCGATGAAAAAGGACAAGTTTTACCTGCGATGACGGATGGCCATATCCAATTCTTATCAAAAGGACGGGCCTTAACGTATTACAAAGAAGATGCCCGCTTTGCAGAAAATGTCTACGGCGAATGGTGGGACAGCGGCGATTACGGAATGTTAGATGAACGCGGCCACTTATTCTTGAAAGATCGCCAAGTAGATCTAATTGAAAACATCGACAGTAATTTAGCTATTGAAGATCATTTATTGGATGCATTAGATTTCTTAGAAGAAGTGATTATTGTCCGTGGCAAAGAAAATGAACCTCAGCCAATTTTAGCGGTTGTCCCTGGGGAAGAAATGGATTGGGACGCTTGGTGGACACAAGTAGCCGATTTACCACATTTAAACGAACCTATCATTATGGCTTTTGATGAAATTCCTCACACAGCTACTATGAAAGTGCAACGTTTACAACTAGAAAAATGGTTAAAAGAACAATAAAATAAGATTCTTTGTCAAATAACGTTGGTCAAAAGAACGTTTAGGCCAGTGTTGGAGCAAGTGTTGGAGCAAGTGGAACAGAAAGCTAAAAAGTTAACTCGTTGTAGGTTATCTTAAGCTTTAAAAAGAGGGGCAGTCGTCGTTTTGACGGCTGCCCCTCTTTCTTTTGTCTACCGTTAATTAAATCCTTTTTGTGAAGAACTTGACATGGGATGGTTCCCACAAATTATACTTAGCTTATTCAAAGAATGGAGTGTGCAAGTATGAAAATTTTAATTAAACAAGATTTCGACACGATGAGTGAATGGGCAAAAATGTTACTTCTAAGCACGATGAGCCAAGATAAACGAGTGAATTTATCAATTACCGCTGGCAAAACACCAGCACTTGTTTACCAAAAATTAGCCTCGATTGTAAAAAATTCATCTGACTTTGATAATGTTCATTATTATAACTTTGATGAAATCCCAGTTCCTCATCAAAAGGAAGGCATTACCCTGACAGATTTGCGGACGCTGTATTTGACACCTGCAGAAATATCCGAGCAAAACATCCATCCATTAACTGTTGAAAACTTTCAACAACAAGAACAACGGATTGCTGACGCAGGCGGCTTAGATTTGATGTTAATTGGCTTAGGAGCAGATGGTCATTTTTGTGGGAACATGCCCACTACCACTCATTTTAAAAATGAAACCTATCAAGTGACCATCACTGGTTCAGAGCCTTGGTTTGTTCCTGAAATGATGCAGCCAGGCATGACCTTTGTTACGATGGGGCCAGCCAGCATCATGAAAGTTAAGCATCTTGTCCTAATTGTAAATGGTGAACAAAAAGCTCAGATGGTCAAACAAGTGCTCCAAGGACCTGTCACAGAAACGTATCCTGCCTCTATTCTTCAACTCCATCCAAATTTAACGGTTCTCTTGGATGAAGCCGCAGCGAGTCAATTAGAAAAATAAAAAATTGCGCCTAGATTATGCTTCTCTGCATAGTCATAGGCGCAATTTTGTTATCATTACATGATTTTTTGATACTGACTGTATTTTAGCAAATTCGTCTGGGAAAGTGTAACACCAATACCATGTCCCTGAGGCACGGTCATTGTCCCTTGCTCTAAAATAAAAGGTTCCGTGATGATATCTTCATAAAAATAGCGTTCCGTTGCTGAAATATCACCTGGAAAGGAAAAGGTAGGCTGTGACGCAAATTGCAAATTCAATGCGCGACCAACACCAGACTCAAACATACCACCTAACCAAACCAATAAATCATTTTCTTGGCAAAATGTGGCAATCTTCAACGCCTCGTGAATCCCACCTACACGAGGAATCTTCAAATTGATACTACGGCAACTGCCTAACGCTAAAGCCACTTGGCAGTCTTTGAGGCTGCGAATATTTTCATCCAAACAAATTCTTGTCTTCAGTTCTCTTTGTAATTGTGCGTGATCTAAAAAATCATCTGCAGCAAAAGGCTGTTCAATCATCGCTAATTGATAGTGATCTAAACGTTGCAATTGAGGCAAATCTGCCAATGTATACGCTGAATTGGCATCGACCATTAAAGGCAAGTTAGGAAAATGCTGACGAATCAAAGCAACGGGTTCCACATCATAACCGGGACGAATTTTCAGCTTCACTCGTTGATACCCTTTTTCTACAGCTAACTGAACTTGTTTAAGCAATTGAGGTAACTCTTCTTGAATCCCTAAACTAATCCCTACAGGAATTTTCCTCCGCGTTGGTCCAAAAAATTCAGTTAAACTCTTCTGTTGCCGTTTGGCATATAAATCCCAGATGGCAGTTTCTAACGCAGCTTTTCCCATCCAATGCCCTTTAACTTCTTCAAAAATCGTTGAAACCTCTTGCGGCTGTTCAATCGCTTCTGTTAAAAGTAACGGAATTAAATGCTGTTGGATGATGAAGCGTTCGGTTACCAACGTTTCTTGCACATAATCAGGTTGCTCAAAAGCCACTAATTCGCCAAACCCTTGATTTCCTTGCTCATCTGTTATTACAAATAGATCAAACGCTTTTTCTTCCAGGCGACCATAGCTCGTGACAAACGGCGTTTTTAAAGGCAAACGAACCTGATAGGTTTCAATTGATTGAATGTTCATTCAGATAGCTCCTTTCAATAACGCTGTCACCTTTTCATAGAAAATCGTTGGTTGTTCCAAATGGATACAATGTCCTGCTTCAGGAAAAATTGTCAGCCTCAACAACGGTTGACGTGCCTGCATTTTTTTCGCAATCCCAATAAATTTTTGATCTTCGCCGCCTACCAATAAATCGGTAGGAATCGGCTGCAATTCTGCTAGACGTTCCCAGTAACTCTCTTGCGCTCCTGTACCCATATACCACAAACTACTAGCCAATCCAAATGCCGATTGGCTCAAACGTTCCTGACGAATGGCCATTTGCTGTGCCACAGACAAGGCTTTTTGCGTTTGAAATAACGGTAATTCTTGCCAGAAATCAATAAAATCCACAAGCGGTTCCTCTAAGAGACGTTCCGCCAAACGATGATCTTGACAGATACGAGCCTGACGTTCTGCGGCGGTGGTCAAACCTGGCGATCCACTTTCCAATAAAAGCTGCTGTACCTTTTGTGGATAATGTAATGCAAAACCTAAAGCTGTTCGAGCACCCATTGAATAGCCTAGTAAACAAAAGCAAGGCAAATTTAGCGATTCGGTTAGTTCAGCAAGATCATGGCAAACCTGTATCATGGTATAACGCTCTGGTGCTACCAAACTAGCAGTCGCGCCATGCCCAGGTAAATCAATGCCTAAAACGTTATAAGGTGTTTGACTGGGAAAAACGGCTGCAAACGTGGCTAACGTTCCTGTGAAACCATGTAAACAGACTAGTGTCGTTCGCTTTGCATCAAAAGGTGTTAACCATTGATAATGGTACTGCATCCCCCGAATTAACCGTTCCATGAAATCCCCTGTCTTTCTACTCGTCTACCAATTTCAGCTAAAATTGATTCGTACAAATGAACATTCTCTTGGCGATTTCCTTTGACTTCGATCACTTGAAATTGTGGTTCTTCAGCCGCTGTTTGTAAAATTTGCTTGAGCTCCACGATTGTTTTGACTTCTTGGTACGAAGCACCGTAAAGTTCAGCAACTAACGAAAAATCTAAATCAAGCGGTGTTCCAAATAAAGGCTCGAAATCGTCCTCACGTAAAGTTCGTTGAGATAGAAAAGAGAAAATCCCGCCACCATTGTTATTTAATAAAACAATTGTTAACGGCAACTGATAACGTTTAGCCAAAAATAAACCATTCATATCATGATATAGCGCTAAATCACCAATCAGTAAAACGTTTTGCTGTGTCGGTGCTACGGCACTCATCCCTAAAGCAGTTGAAACAATCCCATCAATCCCGTTGATGCCGCGATTTCCAAACATCCGATAAGGGCGACTATCCATAAATCGATCTAAGTAGCGGATAGCCATACTATTAGATACAAATAACTGACCGTTCTCTTTCATCGTTTGGTGAACAGCTAAGCTGGCTGTTGTTTCATTTAATTCTGTCGCGTTCAGCGTTTCTAGAAGAACTTCAGAGACCGTTTTTTCCAGCAGGAGCCATTGTGCTAACCAAGTCGCTTCTGTTGGTTTGACAACCGTTAGCAGTTGTTCTACAAACGTGGTTTCCTTTGCCTGAATAACCGTTTGTGATTTTTTCAATTGCTCTTGCCATTGACCATTTTCGTCCACAAAATAAAAAGTAGTCTCTGTCGTTGTTAAGCGTTTCAACCATAACATGATGTTTTTAGAAATTGGCAGCGAACCAAAACGCACTACCACTTCTGGTTCTTGTGGCAAGGTCGTCACATTTAGAAACAGATCACTGTGTGCAATAACAACTTCACTATTTTGCCCATGTGTCACAATGTTTGCTAAAGGATCCGCTAGTAACGGCCATTGCAAAGCTTCGGCTAATTGAATAAATAACGCCGCTTCCTCCTCTGTATGACTGCCACCGACAACCAAGACGCCGTTTTTCTGGTACCATTGATCCGCTAAGTGTTGCACTTGTTCTGTAGAAAGGATTGATTGGCCAGCGAATAAAGCCGTTTGTTGAGAACTCTTTGTTTTTCTCTCTAAGTCAGGTAATAATGGTTCCCGCAAAGGAAAATTCAAATGAACAGGTGCAGCAGGCGTTTGTTGCGCGAATGCTGCTCCTTTAGCGCCTTGCCAATAGGCGTAATTCAACATCTCTTCTGTTGCTTCTGGCAAAGCCATTTCAACAAATAATTTCACATGATTTTGATACATTTGTAATTGGTCCATGGCTTGAGGAGCACCAACTTGACGTAACTCATGTGGCCGATCCGTTGTTAAAACAACTAAGGGTACATGGCTAATATTGGCTTCGCAAATTGCAGGATAATAGTTTGCAGCTGCTGTTCCAGAAGTACAAAGTAAGACCACTGGTTTTTGGCTCGCTTTACTTAATCCTAAAGCAAAAAAAGCAGCGGAACGTTCATCGACATCGACAAAAGTTTGGATTGCGGTTTCCCGATGAAGTAATAAAGCCAGTGGTGTGGAACGGGACCCTGGACTAATGACTGCTTGTTCAACCCCGCTATTTTTTAAGCCTTCAATAAAGGCCGTTAAATAATCGGTCATTGTTTCTTGATGATTCATTAAACCTGCCCTCCAATTCCTCGTAACATCGGTTGAAATTTTATTTTCGTTTCTTCTCTTTCTAGCTCTGCTTGGGAATCCGCAACAATACCACAACCTGCATAAAGAACGCCTTGCTGACCAGCAAAGACACCTGAACGCAAGGCCACAGCGAACTCGCCACTATCATCATTCCCTGAAATCCAACCGATTGGCGCACCATATAACCCACGACTCCCTGGCTCATATTGTCGAATCCATTCGACTGCCAACTCTTTGGGCTCACCGCCTAAAGCTGGCGTTGGGTGTAGCTGCATCACACTTTCCAAAAACGAAATTCCCGGTTTACGTTGACCCGAGATTGGCACATAAAGATGTTGTACATCTCGATTTTCCAAAATAATGGGTGCTTGAATACTGTTTTCAGAAGTCGTCATCTTCGCCAACTCTTTCGCTAAACGTTCCACCACAATTTGGTGTTCTCCGGTATTTTTGCGGTCTTGCAAAAGTTGTGCTCCTAAAGCTTTCGTTTCTTCTGGTGTTTGACCCGTTTTAATGGTTCCTGCAATACAAGCGGTCGCAAACGCTTCTTTAGTACCCAACAGAAGTCGTTCTGGTGTTGCACCAATGAAACTTGTGTCATTGGCTTCCAAAGCAAACAAATACGTATTTTGTTGTTGTGCCATTAAATTAACGAGCACTTGGTTACTTCGAATTTTTTCAGGACTGCTCACAGCAAGTTGTCGAGCCAAAACCACTTTTTTTAAAGGGCCATCTTCTCTTAAGACTGCTACGGTTTCGTTGACAGCTTGTAGCCATTCAGTCACGGCAACTTCTTCCTTGTCAATCTTTGTTTCCGCTACAGCTGGCAACTCCTCACAGGTAGCTAACAAGCGATCAAACTGAGCCACCAAAGTCGACCAACGTTCCTCGACTTCTTGTTCACTAGAACCTGAAAAGTTCAGCGTTCCATAAATACGTGAACCTGAAAAAGTAAATAGAATACTTGGTAGATAAAACCAACCTTCCCCTAACTCTCCCCAGGCCTCAGTAGGCGTTTGTTCTGTATCAAAAGGCAAACCGCCAAACAGAAGAGCCCCCGTACCAGAAATAGACATATTTTGAAAACGAGTTGCCGCCTCTTTTTTTAAAAAGTTGTTCAATTGATGCGTTTCTGTTTCTGCGCCTTTTAAGATAGTTTCATATCCGAAGCCAACCAAAGCAAAATCTTTTTTCGGCGTTTGCCAAAAAAAACGTTCTCCTTGGTATGCCTTTTCACCAGCGGCAAAAATTGCCAAGGCTGTTTGTTCTGTTTCTAATGGAAAAACCCAACTGAACTGACGGGCATTCTTCTGATAGGCTTGTCGTAATTCATCAGGCAATTTCATCTGATTAAAAACGCCTCTCTTTCTTCTGTCATGAAACGATGTTTGGCAATCTTTCCACTCGCTGTTTGCGGGAAAGAATGACAAAAATAAATGCGTTTCGGTCGTTTATATTTTGCCAGTTTTCGTGAACACTGGTCTTGAATTTGCGCTAAGGTGAGTTCTTGGTCACTAATCACATAAGCAACTGGGACGGCTCCCCATTGCGCATCTGGTTCTCCTACAACTGCCGCTGCTTTAATTCCTGTTATCGCCTGTAACACCTGTTCAACCTCAGTGGGGTAAATATTTTCACCACCAGAGATAATGAGTTCACTTAAACGACTAACCAAATACAGGTAACCTTGTGCATCTAAATAGCCCATGTCGCCTGTTTTAAACCAACCATCCGCTGTCCATTTTTCAGGTTGACGCTGGTTAAGGTAACCTGAAACAACGTTTGGTCCCTTAAGTAAAATTTCCCCGTCTTGTTTTTCTGGCTGTTCTTGTCCTAGTTCATCAACAATTTTGATCTGCATATCTTTTAACGGTTGCCCAGCAGAGCCGATTTTCAGTGCCGCATCTTCAAATTTCAAGGCAACAACTTGCGAACACGTTTCCGTCATCCCATAAGATTGAATAACTGGAATCCCTTTTTCCTCACACTGCGCTAATTTATCCGGTGCAATCGGTCCGCCGCCCAATAGCATTCCTTTAAAGCTGGCGCTGTAGCCAGCCTCAGGATAGACAGACAATAATTGTTGTAACATTGTCGCAACCACTGAAATGACGGTTCCACGGCCTTCTTGTAAATCTTGTGTCACTTGCTGTTCATCAAATTTATCGTAAAGGCGAATACTACAACCTAAGACGAGTTGTCGAACAACAATCGACAATCCGCTAATATGAAATAATGGGACTGCACACAACCAACAATCTTCAGCAGTAATCCCCATATTTTCTTGAGTGCCTCTAGCACTGGCCAGATGATTTTTAAACCGTTGCAAGACCCCTTTAGGCTGTCCTGTAGTTCCTGATGTATACATAATAGAAGCCACCGACTCTAAGTCACTTGGCTGTTGAAACTCCTGATGTGAAAGACTATGCTGTTTTTTAATCATTGGCTGAACGTCGACAAAAGAAATTTCTTCTAACAAAGCCTGCGTTTCAGGCGCACCAATAATCGTTTTAACTTGCGCATCTTTTAACTGAAAAGTCAGTTCAGCAAGTGTCAAATGCGTATTTAAAAATAATAACTCTTTCCCCAATTCCCATAAGGCTAGAATTGAAAAATACAACTCTTTGCTGTTCTTACTGAATAAAGCCACACGTTTTTCTTCTGGTGCAAGCACCTGTTGATATGTGGCTACCCAATGGCTGACTTCTTGTTGCACTTCTAAAAACGTCCAAGATTCATCCTGAAAATAAAAAGCAGGATGATCGGGACGTTTTTGTACTTGTTTATTTAACCAAGTCATTGGTTTATGGGAATTTAGGGAATTGATCGAAATCTGGTGTCCGTTTTTCTTTAAATGCATCTCGGCCTTCTTGTGCTTCAGCCATTGTATAGTAAAGAAGTGTCGCATCACCAGCTAATTGTTGCACACCAGCCAAGCCATCTGTATCGGCATTTAAAGAGGCTTTAATCATCCGTAAAGCAATCGGGCTTTTGGTTAACATTTCTTCTGCCCACTCCATTGTCACATCTTCTACTTGATCCAATGGAACAACGGTATTAATCCAACCCATATCTAAAGCTTCTTGGGCAGAATATTGTTTACACATAAACCAAACTTCTTTTGCTTTTTTATGGCCGATAACACGCGCTAAGTAACCTGAGCCGTATCCACCATCAAAGCTACCGACATTTGGTCCTGTTTGCCCAAACTTAGCATTTTCCGCCGCAATTGTTAAATCACAGACTAATTGTAAAACATTGCCGCCACCAATGGACCAGCCTTTCACCATTGCGATGACTGGTTTGGGAATGACACGGATTAACCGTTGTAAATCTAATACATTTAAACGTGGAATATTGTCTTCGCCAACGTAACCACCATTACCTCGAACTTTTTGATCGCCACCAGAACAGAATGCTTGGTCACCTGCGCCTGTTAAAATAATAACCCCGACATCTTCTTTATCACGACTAATGTTGAATGCATCAATCATTTCCATGACTGTTTTTGGTGTGAATGCGTTGTGAACATGCGGGCGGTTGATAGTAATTTTTGCTACTTTGCCTTCTTGCTCAAATAAAATTTCATCATATTCTTTAATTGTTGTCCAGTTTCTCATTAGGAAACCTCCTTCATTAATCTCATCTTTTCTATTATACACAAGAATCGGCACTTTAGAGAAAAAGTCGCTTGAATTTTAAGAAAAAACATGGCTATTTCAAATTTTCTTCATTCCTGTATAATAAATAAAAAACCTTTTATTCTCTCTTTTATTAGAAAGGACTGATTACTATTCATCTTTTAGAGTATTTAGGCATCACGATTCAACAGGTTTCTTCTGAGAAATGTCAGCTTACTTTAGCGGTAAAAGACGTGCATAAACAACCCTATGGCCTTGTCCACGGGGGCTTAAACGGCGTCTTAATTGAAACTGCCTGTAGTTTAGGTGCGAACGAAAACGTTCCTGAAAACACTTTTGCTGTCGGCATAGACTTACAAGTAAATCATCTTCGTAGTGTCCATGATGGTAGCCTTACCGTGATTGCGACACCCGATCACTCGGGAAAGACCCTTCAAGTTTGGGAAGCAAAAATTTATAACGCAGACCACCAATTGACGAGCGTGGGGCGCTGTACCTTAACAAATCGACAAAAAAAACAGTAATCTTTACAGGTTACTGTTTTTTTGTTTATGGTTTTTAATAAGTAATTAGATTACTTCGTTTATTTAATTTTAGTACCAACCATTTGCTAACCAGAATGATTTAGCTGCATCCCATGAACCATAGCGACCTGCTACGTACTGATCTGCCACGCGTTCTTGGTTGGCAGGTGAATAGTCACCATTTAAATAAGAGGCAGATAATTGGTAACGACCGATATACTGACCGTTTGTTGCATCGTAAGAACCACTAGATTCACGTTGTGCGATCCACTCTTTTGCATCACTGCTTGCGGCAGGTGCTGCTGGTTGCGCTACTTCTTGAGCAACAGGTTGTTGTACTTCTTGTTGTACTGGTTGTGCAACAGGTTGTTCAACTACTTGTTGAACTGGTGCAACTTCTACAGCTGGTGCTGGAGTATTAGCAACTTCTTTTTCTGAACGAATAACTAATTGTTCCCCTTCAAAAATTAAATCAAGGTTTGGCAATTTGTTATCAGAAGCAATTTTTTGAATTAAGCTATTGTCTCCTGCAAATTGATGAGAAATTGTTGATAAAGTATCTCCTGCTTTAACTGTATATAAGCTTTCTGCGTTTGCGTCTGTTCCTAAGAATAATCCTAAACCTGCGGCCAAAGTTGTTCCAAGTAAAATCGTTTTGATTGATTTCATGTATGTTTCTCCTTTGTAATTAAAAATATTTGATTGTTGCTCTTAGCTCTCGGCAACAACCACGTCTGCTTCGCTTTATCGAAACGACTTCACATACTTTATCATCGAATGGCCGGCCGTAGGTGAATATCTCGTGACAATTTATTACTAGAATGTCGGTTTTGTTACATTTTGTAATAAAAAGCTACTGGAAGCTTGATATTATCCTGTTTATATTTTGCAAAAAAAAGTTAAAAAAACAGGATTTTATTTTCGAGAAACCGTTTTCTAACCCTTGATTAGCCATTAAATGTCGGTTTTTTTACATTCGTTTCAGTCAAAAAGTAACAAAATGTTAAAGATACTAGACATGAGAATGTTTTTTTAAAAAACTCACGCCTAAAAAGAACAGGTGTTTTCTTTGAATTTTTTTATCATTCACTATTTTTATTTTTCCTTCTATATATATAGATAAATTTTTTGTCGTATTCGCTTTTTCGATTCTGAAAAAACACTAAGCACTTCCTATTGAAAAAAAAGAGTTAAACAAAAAAATCTTATATTTCGCTTGTTATTTATTCATTTTAATCTTATTCAAAAAAAGAACAGCTAAAACGACTGTGAAAACAAAGTATTGAAAATAAAGCAGAATAAATATTCATTTTTATCATAATTCACGAATAAAAAACAAACAATCGCTCGAACGCTTGTTATTTAAAAACGTAATCAGTTTTTTCTCTTTCTATTTTCCAATCTATGAGTAATAAAATATATGAATCTACATTTAAGTCATTTTATTATCAAATATTCTGAATATTATAAGAATTGGAGTTTTATCTATGAGTGACAAAGAACAACTTGAGAAATTAGACAAATCCTTTCTGGGACAACCGAAAGGACTAGCAACACTGTTCTTCACAGAAATGTGGGAACGTTTCAGTTACTACGGCATGCGTGCTATTCTAATGTATTACATTTACGATACCGTAGCCAATGGCGGTTTAGGTCTCCCCAAAGCAACTGCCTTAGCCATCATGTCCATTTATGGATCAATGGTTTTCATGTCCAGTATCATTGGCGGTTGGGTCTCTGACCGTGTCTTAGGTTCAAGGAAAACTGTTTTTATTGGTGGTTTGTTAATCATTGCTGGACATATTGTTCTCGCTACCCCATTTGGTGTCCCCGCCTTATTCGTTTCTATTATGTTAATTGTATTTGGGACTGGGATGTTAAAACCAAACGTTTCAGGGATGGTTGGCCATCTTTATTCAAAAACTGACTTACGTAGAGATGCAGGCTTCTCCATTTTTTACATGGGGATTAATATCGGAGCCTTAATCGCTCCCCTTGTTGTCGGAACTTTAGGACAAGAATATAATTATCATTTAGGCTTTTCCGTTGCCGCAGTAGGGATGTTCTTCGGGCTACTACAATATTATTTCCAAGGACGTAAATCTCTTGCTGGGATTGGTCAGGCCCCAACTAATCCAATGTCTAAAGAAGAGCAAAAGAAATTTGCTAAAGCATTTATGTTGGCAATTGTCGTTGCTTTACTTATTTTTGGTGGCGCCTATTTCACAGGACATTTAACAATTGATTTCTTTATTAATACCATCAGCGTGTTAGGAATCCTGTTACCTGTTTATTATTTCAGCAAAATGTTAACGTCTAAAGATGTCACTGCTGAAGAAAAACCAAAAGTTCTGGCTTACTTGCCATTATTCTTAGCAGCAATTGTTTTCTGGTCATTGGAAGAACAAGGTTCGTCTATTCTTGCTCTATTTGCAAATGAACGGACGCAAACGAGTTTGTTTGGCTTCCCGATTGCCGCTAGCTGGTTCCAATCATTAAATCCTGTATTCGTAGTTATTTTGACCCCTATTTTTGTTACATTATGGACAAAACTAGGCAAACGTCAACCATCAACAGTTGTGAAGTTTTCACTAGGGCTAGTCTTTGCTGGTCTTTCCTTCGTCTTATTAATGTTGCCAGGTATACTTTATGGTACCGAAGGACGGGTGAGTCCACTTTGGTTATTCTTTAGTTTCTTCATTATGATTGTCGGAGAAATGTGTTTATCTCCCGTTGGCTTATCGATTACTACAAAATTAGCACCGAAAGCTTTCGAAGCTCAAACCGTTGCTATTTGGTTATTAGCAGATGCCGCTTCACAAGCCATTAACGCTCAAATTGCTCGTTTCTATACACCTGGAACAGAGTCAGCATATTTTGGGATTGTCGGACTTGTAGCTGTCGTTGCTGGGATTCTCTTATTCATTGTGAAAAAACCAATCCAAAACTTAATGGGTGACGTCCGTTAAACCGTCAAAAAAGTTGCCTTTCTCTTTTTTGAAAGGCAACTTTTTTATACAGCTTTTTGATAACGTTTTCATCAAGTGGTATACTAAATAGAAGGAGGACGAGGACATGCGTTACTTAATTGGCGGTATTTTTTTATTGATTAGTATCTGGCAATTCATTGTTACTGGACGGACATTTGCCTACTTAAAGAAAGAGGGCGGCAAAAGAACCTCACCATTTATTCTGTTAGGACTATGGAGCAGTTTAGTGTTTGCTATTATTTCATTTGCTGTGGCGATTGCTTCTTTCTTTTATGTGAGTTTTTAGTAGAAGGCTAGCCATAAGTAAAGGAGCGAGATTGCTAGTCTCGCTCCTTTTACTTATTTTTTATGGTTGTTTCCCAATATAAGCTAAAATTCCACCATCAACATATAAGATATGTCCGTTAACAAAGTCAGAAGCGTTAGATGCTAAGAAAACTGCTGGGCCAGCTAAGTCTGCTGGTGTACCCCAACGATTAGCAGGTGTTCGACCCAAGATGAATTCGTTAAATGGATGTTCTGGTTCTCTTAATGGCGCCGTCTGTGGCGTTTCAATGTAGCCAGGTCCAATCCCATTACATTGAATATTATATTGTCCATATTCAGAAGCAATATTTTTCGTTAACATTTTTAGTCCGCCTTTTGCTGCTGCGTACGCACTAACTGTTTCACGACCTAGTTCACTCATCATTGAACAGATATTGATAATTTTGCCATGACCCTTTTCAATCATATCTGGAATAACCGCTTTTGCCATAATAAATGGCGCATTCAAGTCAACATCAATCACTTGACGGAACTCTTCTGCTGACATATCCACCATTGGAATTCGTTTAATAATTCCCGCATTATTGACTAAAATATCAATAGAGCCGACTTCTTCTTTAATCTGAGCAACCATCGCTTGAACTTGCTCTTCATCAGTGACATCACACACATAACCACGTGCTTCAATCCCTGCGGCCCGATAATTTTCCAAGCCTTGTTTAACTGATTCAGGAGATAAGTTATTAAAAACAATTGTTGCTCCTGCTTCCGCTAGGGATTTCGCAATCTCAAAGCCAATCCCATAAACAGCACCTGTAATTAACGCTACTTTTCCATCTAATTGAAAATCATTCATTTTAAATTCCATGTTTTCTCCTCTTTCTTTAGTTTATTTTAATTGATCCATTGCAACCATATCCATGTCTGTGTACGTAATATTTTCTCCGCACATGGCCCAAATAAAGGAATAATTACTTGTACCAACCCCAGAATGAATTGACCAGCTTGGTGAAATGGCTGCTTGTTCATTACTCATTACTAAATGTTTCGTTTCATCTGGTTTACCCATCATGTGGAAAATCCGCGTATCTTCTTCCATATCAAAATAAACATACGCTTCCATACGACGTTCATGTGTATGACAAGGCATTGTATTCCAAGCGCTACCTGGTTCTAAAATGGTGTAGCCCATTTGTAACTGGCAACTTTCACAAACGTTCGGATGAATGTATTGGTAAATTTTACGTTGGTTCAATGTTAATGGATCACCCGTTTCCATTGGGGTAATTTCATCAATACTAATTTTTACGTTGGGATATTTATGATGTGCTGGCACACAACTAATGTAAAATTTCGCTGGATTATCAGGGTTTTCTGAAGAAAAACGAACATGTTTTGTTTCTTTCCCAATATAATAGCCATCTTGTTTTTTCATTGTTTCTTTGGCGCCATCAATTTCAATAAAGCCTGGTCCCCCAATATTAATAACCCCTAGTTCACGGCGTTCTAAGAAATAGTCAACCCCTAATTCTTTGTCCAAAATAATTTCTAATTCTTCTGTGGTCGGTGTCACACCACCAAAAATCATCCGATCATTATGTGTGTAGGTTAAGCTGATTGCACCTGGAATAAAAACTTTCTCTACTAAAAATTCATCTCTCAATTGTTCTGTTGAATAGTGACGGATATCCGCCGGACTATGTGTATAACGTGTTTCCATATTTTGCATAACTAAAATCTCCTATCTATTTATTTTTCCTGAGCCCGTTGCCAAAAAAGCAAGGACTTCTTTTTGACTAAATTGATTACAATCACCATGGACAGTATGTTTTAACGCACTAGCCGCTGTCGCAAAATCAATGCAGGTTTGTGGATCATAGTCAGCTAATAAACCATGTAAAACCCCACCAGCAAACGCATCACCGGCACCGACACGGTCAACAATCGGTTGTAATCGATGACATTTGGACGTATAATACGCACCTTTGTACCATAGCGTTCCGATTAATTCATTATCTGTCGCTGAGTGTACTTGACGTTTGGTTGAATAAAATACTTGAATGTTGGGATAACGTTCTTGCATTTTTCGGTAGTACCACGTTAATGCGTCTTCAAGTTCTTCCTCTGGTTCTGGAATCTCCAGTAAATAACGAGCATCTAATACCCCAGCTGAACAAATATCAACAAATGGAAGAATGGCCTTCAATGCCACGCTCGCTTCTTTCTGGGACCAAAGTTTCCCTCGATAATTAATGTCAAAACTTACTTGGCACCCTGCTTGCTTCGCTGCTTTAACTAGCGCAACCGTCATACTTTGCCAATTTTTTGATAACGCCGCTGTAATCCCTGAAATATGAAAGATCTCTACTCCTGAAAACAGCTCATGTAAGTCCCATTCCATTTCTTCGATTTGAGCAAAGCTTGAATAGGCGCGATCGTAGACAACACTGGCTGCTCGTTCTCCTGTACCAGTTTCCAAGTAATATGTTCCTAGGCGTGTTCCGCCAGTTCGTACAAATTCCGTTGAAACCCCATAACGACTTAAATGCTTTTTGGCGGCTTCTCCTAATGAATTATCGGGCACTTTACTAGCAAACGTCACTTGGTGGCCATAGTTCGCTAACGAAATCGCTACATTCGCTTCACCACCGCCGTAATGTACAGCAAAATTTTCTGTTTGTGCTACGCGTATTCCGACAGGCGTGGACAAACGCAACATGATTTCTCCCAATGTTACGACTTTCCCCATGTGCCTACACTCCTTTGATTGCTTGGAATTTTTCCATATAGGCTTGGGCAACCTCACGAACTTTTTCAAAATCCCCAGTTGCTGCTGGCGCTAACAGATTGCCACCAACACCGACGGCCGTCACACCTGCAGCAAACCACTCGGCCATATTTTCCAAACTGACACCACCCGTTGGCATAATATTTAACTGAGGCAATGGCGCTTTAAATGCCGAAATAACACTCGGTCCATAAACACTTCCCGGAAATAGTTTAATAATATCTGCTCCGCTTTTCAGTGCTTCTTTCATTTCTGTGATGGTCATACAGCCTGGCAAGTAGGGAACTTGATATAAATTGCAAATTTTAGCGGTTTCTTCATCGAAGCTTGGACTCACAATATATTCAGCCCCTGCTACAATAGCTAAACGAGCAGTCGTAGCATCCAAAACTGTCCCCGCACCAATGACTACGTCAGGATTTTCTTTGTATAACGCAACTAATTCCTGAATCACTTCTGTTGCTTGAGGAACAGTAAAGGTTAACTCAATCCCCCGCATACCGCCGGCTACAATAGCTTGACTAGCTTTTAGCGCTTCCTCTTTTGTCTTTCCGCGAACCACAGCAATCACGCCAGCATTTTCTAATTTTTGTAAAATTGATACTCGCTTCAACAGACTCCCTCATTTCTTATTTAGAAATATATATTTATTATAAAGAAATTCACAACTTCATTATACAGATAAAAAAAGAAAATGCAAACGTTTTTATAAAAATAAAAAAAGAAAGCCAAACAAAAATCTCAATCGACTTTTGTTTGGCTTTCTTTTTCTACTATAATTTCGCTTCAATCGCTGCTTTTGTTGCTAAAAGGGCTTGATTAATCGTCGTTTTATTTTCCTCTGTCAAACGATATTTCGGCATGCTTACACTAAAAGCACCCGCAATTTCGCCATCTTTCATTAAAGATACTCCGCTACAGAAAATATCTTGTTCAATTTCTTCATCATCGTAAGCAACCCCCGTTTGTTGCACTTGTTTTAATTCTTTTTTCAAACGCAAGGGATTGGTAATCGTATTTTCGGTATAGGGAATTAATGTCTGCGTGTCTAAATATTGTTGCACTTGTTCTTCCGAAAATTCTGCTAAAACGGCTTTACCCATGGCCGAATTATACAACGGCCGAGTAATTCCCACTTTCGAGGACATGCGAATCGTTTGATTTTTCGGTTCTAATTTATTGATATACAGAATTTCATTATTATTTAAAATCCCTAAATGAATGGTTTCATCGACCGTATTTTGAAGGTTTTCTAAATAAGGTACCGCAATTTCAGCTAAATCGATTTGCTCCACACTTTGATTCGCATAGCGAATCAATTTTGTTCCTAAGCGGTACGTCTTGTTCGTGTCTTTTTGAACATAGCCAATTAATGTTAAGGTTTCTAAAATTTTGATTGCCGTTGATGCCGTCATTTCGGTATTCTTTGCAATTTCCTGTAAGGTTTGATCGGGTTGTAAACTTAGACAGTCCATGATTTTAGCCGCTTTTAACAAGACTGTTCCGTAAGGTTTTGTTTCTTTCATCGAAACCCTCCTTTTCCATATAAGAAATTATATAGAAAAATAAAGAAATTGCAAGAAAAAAAGAACTCGAAGATTCATTCAGTAACGTTTTACTTTCACTTCAGGTCTTTCTCCCAGTCCTATTTCATTCTTATTTTCTTTTCTTTAACTCATCAGAAACATCTGCATCCTTAGGAATTAAAAGATACTCACTGACTTCTGTGGTTTCATTAAATACGACATATAATTTTTGTTCTTCATCGAAATCGCCCAAATCAATCGCTACGTAATTGGGACAAACTTCTGAGATACCATGAAACATTTGACTAAAGATTTTTTTCGTCATCCCCACATTACGATGCTGCTCTTCTGCTTTTTCCACCGCACTTTGTAACGTATATCCTTCATCTAAAAAACGCTTGATCCAATGCACTTTGACGACTGTATGTAATCGATATTTCCGTGGACCGTTTGCGTCTTTCGCAATAGAAGAAATATACCCTTTTTCTTCCCAATAACGAAGTTGACGTGGCGAAACTTCAGCAATTTCACTTAGTTCACTAATTCCTATCAACAAATTTTCTTCATTTAATAAACGCTGAATCATTTTTGACCACATTAGTTTAACTTCCTTTCCCTTATCCTTTCCTTAATTGTAGTTTTTTTTACACCTTTGTCAAGTAAGTTGACAAAGATTCTAATTAGTTGTAAAGTAGTTAATGCAATTTAATTTGAAACTTACAGAAAAAGGAGCGATATATGTGACTTCACAACAACCTGTGGATATTCACGGAAAACCTTATAACCGGTCGTTACTAGTCGGCGTTTTACTAATCGGAACATTTTGTACGATTTTAAACCAAACACTTTTAACGACGGCCTTACCTACATTAATGAAAGAATTTGATATCTCAGCTTCAAGTGTACAGTGGCTAACCACTGGATTCCTACTTGTGAACGGCATTATGATTCCCATCAGTGCTTGGTTGATTAACAAATTTAGTTCAAAAAAATTATACATAACAGCGATGTCAACGTTCTTAATCGGAACCATCATCTGTTTTGTAGCGCAAGACTTCGGCATGTTATTGACTGGACGTCTTGTTCAAGCCGCAGGGGTCGGCGTATCTATGCCTCTTTTACAAACAATTATGCTTTCAATTTTCCCGCCTGAAAAACGTGGCGCTGCCATGGGCACAACGGGAATTGTTATCGGATTAGCACCCGCTTTAGGTCCAACATTATCTGGTTGGATTATTGATTCTTATACATGGCGTGACCTTTTTGGGATGGTCATTCCAATTGTCGTTTTAGTCCTAATTTTGGCTTCATTCTTAATGAAAAATGTCATCCAATTATCTAATCCAAGTATCGATGTCTTATCGGTCATTCTTTCTACTCTCGGCTTTGGTAGCTTACTTTACGGCTTCTCAAGCGTTGGTGATAAAGGTTGGGGTAGCCCGCAAGTCTATGGATTCTTAATTGTTGGTGCGATTGTTTTATGTCTTTTTACATATCGACAATTGCATTTAGAACAACCTTTCTTAGAACTACGCGTTTTTAAATCAAAAGTCTTTACTGTTGCGGCCATTTTATCTGGCGTAACCAACATGGCAATGATTGGTGCCGAAATGGTTTTACCTTTGTATATCCAAAATATTCGTGGCGAATCTGCCTTCCATTCAGGGTTAATGCTTTTACCAGGAGCGTTAGTCATGGGACTTATGATGCCAGTAACTGGTCGCATTTTTGATAAAATTGGTGCCCGTCGTCTTGCGATTACCGGGATGTTTATTTTAACAGCTGCAACGTTACCGTTTGCTTTCTTAACAAAAGCAACACCTATTATTTATATCATTGTCCTATATGCGATTCGGATGTTTGGTATTTCGATGGTCATGATGCCTGTGACAACTTCTGGCATGAATGCTTTACCAATGAATTTATTAAGTCACGGAACTGCTGTAAACAACACCTTCCGACAAGTAGCCAGCTCAATTGGAACAGCTGTTTTGATTAGTGTTTTAACAAATGTTACCAAAGGCGGCTTACCTGCATCAGACTTATTAAAAACAGCCCCACTCGCTTATCGCGATCAAGCAACAAACGCAACATTAAACGGCTATCACGCAGCCTTCTTCGTGGCAACAATCTTTGGCGTTCTCGGCTTGGCGATTACTTTCTTCTTAAATAAAAAAGAAGCGATGCCGGTTAAGGAAGTAGGTGCAATGAAATAATGATTATTTTTCTTTTAATCCTTTGCGTGTTAGGCTTTGCCTACACAAATGTATTTGGCCGAAAAGTCTGGCATAAATTCTGTATGGTTATTTTTGGTTTAGGCTTCTTAGCTTCGTTAAGTCTTATCGTTTTAAACGATAAAGATCATTTTGGTATGACCGAAGTTACTCAGGACAAAACGTTTGAACTAAAAAGCAGTAGCGCAAGCAAAGATGGCCCCAACATGTTATTGTACCAGCCGTTGGGCGATGGTTCCGAAAAAGTTTATTTATATAACACACCAGATAAAAAGAAACTACAAAAAACAGGAACGGAAAACGTCACAAACACAGTTCAAAAAGATGCTCAAAAAGCCACATTAGTCCAAAAAACGACGAAATGGTCCTATCAAGAGTCTTGGGCCAAAACACTATTTGGCCTTGCTGACAACGATAACCAATTTGCAAAACAAGAAAACACCTTCAACGTTGCTAGTGACTGGCTAGTTTTAAGTGCTGATCAAGCCAAAAAATTAGGCAAATATATGGAACAACATGCCGCTGATATCAAAAAAGAAGGGACTGAAACAGTTGGCAAAAAAATGATGGCCGCTATGATGGCGAATCCATCAATGTCCCAAGAAGAACAAGCGAAACTCACCGAACAATATACCAAAGAGTTTCAACAAGAATTGATTCAGAAAATTCTTAGTGATATGAAATAAAAAAGCGAGCTTGATAGGATCATCAAAAAAGATGTGACTACCAAGCTCTTCTTTTTAATTATAAATCGCTTTAATCGGATCCATCCTCGAGGCACCAATTGCTGGAATAATCCCGAAAAAGATACCTGTGAAGACCGAAACCAATGTTGAAATAGCAAAGATGGACGGCGTAATAATTGGCGTAATCGAAATATACCCACCGACCACAGTTGCCAATAAGTAGCCGCAGCCGACACCGATCAAACCACCAATCAATGTGATAAACGCTGCTTCCATTAAAAATTGGAATAAAATGACTCGTGGTTTAGCACCAATGGCCCGACGAATCCCGATTTCTCGTTTCCGTTCCGTGACAGACACATACATGATGTTCATGACGCCAATTCCCCCGACTAATAGGGAGATTGCAGTAATTGCCATCAGAAACATCGTCATACCCGTGACCATTTCTTCCATTTGTTGTTGGAGTTGTTGGTCTTGGTCATTTTCTTTAAACGTTCCTTTCACTTCAGGATGATTTTCACTTAAAATGGTGATTGCCTGTCCTAAAATTGCTTCCCGGTCCGCTCCCTCACGAACCTTAATATTGATGCCACTAATTGCTTTTGTTTTCGCTAATTTATTGTATGATTCTCGAGAAACAAAACTGCTCATAGCAGTTGCCCAATCATCGTTCATGCCAAAACTATCTAAATCTTTTGGTGCTAAAATACCAATCACCTTGTACATATAACCACCAATTGAAACAGCTTTTCCAATGAGTTGGCTAGGATCATCAAGCCGAATTTGCGCTTCAAAGATATCATGATTTAAGACAATCGCATCTGTATTTGCATCGCTCGGTTGAAAATCACGACCATATAAAATATCATTCTGCCCTTTAGTCGACGTAATGGATAAATTCGCTTGCGCCCCAAAATAATCCATTGGTACAAACAAATTGTCTCCGCCCCCCATCATTGATTCACCATATTGAGGATAAATACTTTCAATTCCTTGAATGTCTTGTAATTTTTTCAAGTCCACTCGGCTAAACGTATAATCTGGCTCTTCGTAGGACATAAAATTGTCACTGCTACCATCCGACATTGTATAATGAATCTTCAAAACATCCGCGTTCACTGCACTGGATGCCTTCACAACTTGGCGCTTCATCCCTTCACCTAGCGCAGAAATCGTTACGACTGATGTAATCCCAATAATAATCCCGACCATCGTTAAAAATACCCGCAACTTATGCGCCTTTAAGCTTAAAAAAGTACTAACAAATAAATTAGCAATCATCTAATCACCTCTTCTTCCAAAAAGCGACCATCTTTCATATGAATCACTCGTGAGGCATATTTTTTCATATCTTCATCATGTGTCACCATGACAATTGTTTTGCCCTGTTCATTCAATTCTTTCAATAATTCCATAATTTCTGTACCCGTTTCACTATCCAATGCCCCAGTCGGTTCATCAGCCATAATCAATAATGGATCATTCACCAAGGAACGAGCAATGGCTACTCTTTGTTGCTGTCCTCCAGAAAGTTCAGTAACTTTTGATTTGGCTTTTGTTTCCAAACCGACAATTTTTAGGTATTTTTCAGCAATCGCTTTTTTCTCAGCGCGGCTTTTTTTCCCTTCATAAACACAGGGCAATTGAACATTTTGACTAACATTTAAAGAATTAATCAAGAAAAATTGTTGAAAAATAAATCCTAGATATTCATTGCGAAAGGCTGATTTTTTATTTTCAGACAATTTTGAAACATCTGTTCCTGAGAAATGATAACTTCCGTCTGTTAAGCGATCCAAGAAACCAATAATGTTCATCAGCGTTGTCTTACCGCTACCGGACTTCCCCATGATTAAAATGAACTCTCCTTGATGGATGGTCAAGTTCAATTCTTTTAAAACATGTAGTTTTTCCTTACCTACTGGATAGAACTTGTTAATGTCCCGCAATTCAATGAGGGGTTGATTTGTATTGTTTGCTTCCACCATCAAGCCCTCCTATTTCGACGCATCTGTCATTGATTCGTTGGTTGCTGATTCATCAGAAGCAATCGCTGCATCTGATTCCACAATATCACCGACTTTTACTGGTTTTTTTGAAGAAATAACCACTCGGTCGGCTGATTCTAAGCCAGATTCAATCGCCATTTTGTCGCCATTTTCTTGCCCGACTTGGACATCACGACGAATGATGGTTCCAAAATCATTCACTAAAACGTAGGCCTGTTCACCCTCTTTTTGAATTGCTTTTTTCGGTAACTCAATCGCCCCTAAATCGCCTAAATCAATGGTTGCTTGCATATGATAGCCATTTTTGACTTTGTCTAAATTGGCCAACGCAATTTTGACACTATAACTAGACATCGTTGTGCCGCCCTCTGGATTGCCACTCGCGGCATCGCTGTTGCCTTCAGGAGGATTATCATCGATGTAAGAAATTGAGCCACCCACAACCACATTATTGGAAACAGAAGTTAGTTTAGCTTTTTGCCCAACACTAATTTTAGTCAAGTCCTTTTCATTCACTTTCCCAGCTAAATAAAGATCTTCTGAAGTTAACCGTAAAATCGGTGAATTGGTATCTTTTACTTCTGGAATTGATACGCGACCTTTGAAATTAGCCTTTGTGGAAATATATTGCTTCGCTCCTAAATCCGCTAAGGTTTCATTGGTGAAGGTAATCTCTTCATCTACCGCATCGACTTCTGTTTGATATTGTTCATTTAAATCATCCCCAGACATCGTGCGGTCTTCTTCTTTAGTTTTATTAAATTTATCAATAGCCCGATTCCACTTATTATAGATATTCGCCCGCTTCGTTTCTAATTTGGCTAAGCTATTTTGTTGTGCCTCAATTTCTTTTGTGACCGCTTCATCTTCATAAGTAAATAATTCTGTGCCTGCATCTACGACATCGCCGTTTTTCACCTTAATCTCTGGATCCTTTGTTATTTTTTGATCGCGCGCAAAGGCTTCCATTTGTTCCGGTTGGATGACACCATTAATATAAATTTGCTGCAAGTCAGGAACGTCAAAATAGTCAATTCCCCAGTCATCTTTAGGCGCTTGCTTGACAGCTACTTGTTGTGCATTTTTATTTAACGCATTCACAGTTACGATGCCCCCAACCGCAATTACCGCAACTGCCCCCAATATAATTATCGTTTTCTTCTTCATTTTCTTCGTTTCATCTCCTCATTCTGTCTATTTTCCCCAACAAACTAAATTGCTCGGTCGTTCACTTATACCTATTTAACCATGCTTGAATTCAAGAAACAAGGGCCTTTCTCTAGGCCTTTAGTCTGATTTATTTCATTTTTGTTCATTTTTTTATTTATTTCACGACAATAAACAACCATTGTTGGGTCTTTGTGTTTCAACAATCAAAAAAGGTTATTTTTATGTTATTTATAACTAAACTATGCGCAATCGAGATTTTTTGCTTCTTTTTTTATTTAAGGTACACTAGAAGAAACAATTGAAAGTGAGGGCTTGCCATGAAAGTCATTATTTTTGGCGGTAGCGGTTTTTTAGGTCAACAAATCGCAAAAATTTTAGTCCAACGCCAACATCAAGTCATCAGTGTTTCACGTCATGGAAAGCCTGCCACGCTCTCCGCATCTTGGAGCCACCAAGTGCAGTGGGTATGCTCCGATGTTACTCGTGACACGAATTGGCAAGAACAAGTCCAGCGTGCTGACTGGGTCATTGATACAGTAGGTATTTTATTTGAAAATCCACGAAAAAAGAAAACCTATCAACGGCTAATTCTGACGCCCGTGAAAAAAATCAGCTCTTTTTTAGCACAACAAAAAAAGCCAGCTAAGTTTTTATTTATTTCAGCCAATACTGTTCCTTTCCCTTTGAGAAAATATATGGATGCCAAATTGGCAGCGGAGGAACTAATCCACCAAGAAGTCGCCGAAGCGGTGATTTTTTATCCTAGTTTACTTGTAGGTCAAGAACGTACCGGCACCATACTTTTTAGTAAATGTATTTATTTTTTTAAGAAAATCCCCTTTTTAAAGAACTTATTTATTGGCTATGATCCCGTGCCTGTGGCAGAAATGGCACAAGAAATTGTTCACGTTTTAGAAGGCGGCAATTCTATTTATACACACAGAAGGACCCGCTAACAATTTATCTCTCAATCGTCTCTGTCTAGAGGCGGTTTTTTTGTGTTACAATACAACTGTTCGAAGGAGAGAAGAAGCATGAAAAAAATTGCCATTATTGGCGGCGGCATTATCGGAATGACGTTAGCTAATTATTTAGATCCACAAAAATTTGACATTACCGTTTATGATGAAGGGCTCGGCCAAGCGACTAAAGCGAGCGCCGGGATTATTTCCCCTTGGCTATCCAAACGTCGGAATAAGAAATGGTACCAATTAGCGCGAGAGGGCGCTGCCCTATTTCCAAAGCTAGTCAAAGATTTTCAGCTGACGGAGGATATTTATCGTCAATCAGGGACTGTCATTTTGCGCCCGGCAGCCGCTTTGGCAGACTTAGCCCATTTGGCAGAAGAGCGTAAGCAAACTGCACCTGAAATTGGAGAAATCACGATGTTGTCAGCAGTTCAAACAGCGAAGTTCTTACCGCTACTTAAGGAAACTCCCTCACTTTTTATTTCTGGCGGCGGTCGCCTAGATGGACCAGCTTATCTAAACCATCTTCAGAAACGCGCCGAAGCCAACGGGGTCACTTTTTGCTCACAACGGGCGCACTTTCGACAACTGAATCAAGGGTGGGAAATTGTCACAAATTCAGAAAAAAAGAGCGTTGATTTTCTCGCTTTAACACCTGGTCCTCATTTAAAGGAATTACTCGCTACTTTAAATTTATCTGTGGACATTCGTCCCCAAAAAGGACAATTGTTAGTTTTCGAGACCCCTTTTACAAACAGTCAGCAATGGCCTGTTGCTATGTTAGATGGCGAAGCCGATTTAATTCCTTTTAATCAAGGGAAAATTTTATTAGGTGCCACCCACGAAAATGATCAAGCCTGGGATTTAGAAGAGACTGCTAGCGCTTTTCAACAACTAACTTCTGGGACTGCGCCATTTCTAAAAGAAGCAGAGCAGCTTTTTAAGCAATCCATGCATTACCGCGTCGGTACACGTGCTTATACATCTGATTTCGCTCCGTTTTTTGGCCCTTTGCCAGAAATGCCCCACCTTGTGGTTGCTAGCGGACTTGGTTCATCAGGACTCACTACTGGCCCATTCATTGGTTACCAATTAGCTGAATACTTCAATACAGGTGCCTTCAAAGGAGAGCTTTATCAAAAACCACTTAGTCAATATGTAAAAAACAACCCCTCACTTTAATCAGTGAGCGGTTGTTTTTTTCCCTTTAATTAAGAAATGTGAAGTATCTTGGTAGAAGGATTTTGTTATTATGCTACTTGTGGTCGCGCATAGCGTTCTACGTTTTGTTTAATATTTTTAACCGTTTCTGGATCTTCAATGCCCGTTACTTCAGCGATCACTGTATCAACACTTTCTTGGTCAAGCATTTCCTGTAATTGACGGCTTTGTTCATCTTCTGGATCATGATAATTAAAGACAATACCAATCATTGCTAATAAATGCGGCGACACTAGATTGCGTTCCTGTAATTCACGGATTGGTCGAATAAACCGTTCTTGCGCACCTAATTTTCTGATTGGTGTCCGTGCTACACGTGTAATAGCATCTGAAATATATTTATTTTGGAAACGTTGAATAATTTTTTCAATATAGGCTGCATGTTCTTGTTCATCAAAATTCCATTTGGCCACTAAAAGTTTACCGGTTTCCTGCAAAACTGATTTGAGTTGTGCTACCACTAAGGCATCCTGCATCGCTTCGTCAATGGTTTGATAGCCTAACAACGCCCCTGTATAGGCAACTGTAGCATGGCCAGTGTTTACACTAAATAATTTTCGTTCAATATACGGCTCTAAATCAGCAACGTAATGAACGCCTTCTAAATGAATCTCTTTGGCTTTTCGGTTGGTATCATCAATGACCCATTCACAAAAAGGCTCAACTTGAACAAAAAGTGGGTCTTCATGTTTTTGTAATGGAACAATCCGATCAACCGCCGCATCAGGAAAACCAATCCATTGTTCAGCATAAGCTGGATTTTTCAAATATTTGGCCACTTCTTCTGCTAAAAAGGTTGAACCACCAATCATATTTTCACAAGCGATAATATCCAGCGGCTTTTGGCAATTTGCTTCGGCACGTGCATCAATTCCTTGGGCAATTAATTCAGCAATTCTTGGTAAAATATTAGGACCAATCGCCGTCGTGACTAAATCGGCTTCCGCAATTGCTTCTACTACTTTTTCTGGTTCTGTCATGTTATTTAACCCAGTCACATTTTCAACGTTAATTTGTTGATGTGAGGCATCAGCCAATTCAATTGTATAACTTTTACGTTCTTTTAACGCTTGAATGATGGTTTCATTAACATCCACAAACGTAATATGAAACCCGTTTTTAGCTAAAATTTCGCCGATAAAGCCGCGTCCAATATTTCCTGCTCCAAAATGTACTGCATTCATTCTTATTCTCTCCTTTAAGCAATGGCTAAATTTTCTGTTATTTCTTCTTTACTTAATGCATCGGCAAGTTGCACCACGTTATCCATATCACTACAATAAAGTGCAATTTGTTGGACTAATTGCAAATGTTCTTCACCGACTCCGGCAATCCCAAATAATACGGTAGCAATTTTTTCATCTTCTTCGGTGCCAAAATTAACGCCCTCTGGGACTTGCACTACACAGATTCCTGATTTTTTCACTAATTTTTTGGCTTCTTCTGTTCCATGAGGAATGGCAATAAAATTCCCCATATAAACAGATAGCAATTGGTCTCTTTCAATCATTGCTTCGATATAAGCGGGCTCAACACAGCCTGCCTCGACTAGTTTTTCGCCGCAAAAGCGAATAGCTTCTTCTTTTGTATTAAACTGTTGATTTAATTCAATTGAAATATTCGTAAGATTTTCCATTGTTTTCTTCCTCTCTAGGCACTTTCTTTTAAGAGCGAAACCACTGTTTCATATTTTTGGGGATTAACCATACTTTTTACTGATAAGTGTGTCGCTTTCGGTGCTTTTTTACGGGCTTGTTCCGTTAGTTCAGCTTTTGTGACAATTAAAGCCTGTGTTTGTTGAGTTAATTCATTAATATTAATTTTTCGAATCGGCATTGAAATTTTCTCTTTATCTAAAATTTCTTCTAAGACTTTCATTCCCATCGTTGCTGACCCGACACGGTCATCGTGAACCAAAAGAATCTCATTGACATTTGCTAAATCTCCCTCAATTTCAGAAGCAGGTGTTGCTTTGAAGGCTGTTGGTTGTGCGTCGTTTTTTTCTTTGGTACCTGATAGTTCAGCCACAATTTCATCATAACGTGGTGAGTTCAAGAAATTTTCAACTGCTACAAAGGTTGCATTAGGTGCTTTCTGTTTAGCCCGTTCTTGCAATTCCGCTTGTGTGACAATCAATGTATTTCCCTCATCGGTCAAATTATTAATAGCCCGATTCGTCACAGTTTGTACTAAACCAGCCTCTTGGACCTTTTTCCGTAAGATAGACGCCCCCATTGCACTAGAGCCCATCCCAGCATCACAAGCAAAAATAATTTGTTGAATTCCTGACAATGAAGCACTACCATTTGCGACAGTTAATCCTTTTGATGCTGCTTTAGCAGCTTGGGTTTCTTTCACTTTTTGGGCAAATTCATCACTTTCTTCTTTCGCATCTGCTTTTAAAATGACTGCGGATACTGCAAAGGAAACAGCAGTTGCTGCCAAAACACCTAAAATAACTGGTAAGTAAGAACCCATTGGTGTCATCGCTAAAATAGCTATAATGGAGCCTGGTGAAGCGGGCGCACGTAAACCAGCATCTAACGTTTGGAAAACCAAACTACCTGTCGCACCACCTGCAATAACCGATAAGAATAATAACGGTTTCATCATTACATATGGGAAGTAAATTTCGTGGATACCACCAAGGAAATGAATAATTATTGCTCCCGGCGCAGAAGATTTTGCCGCACCTTTTCCAAAAAACATAAATGCTAATAAGACACCTAACCCAGGACCAGGGTTTGCTTCTAATAGGAAAAGAATTGATTTGCCAGCCGATAAGACTTGTTCTGTCCCTAAGGGTGTTAAAATGCCATGATTAATCGCATTGTTTAAAAAGAGCACTTTTGCCGGTTCAATAAAAATACTCGTTAATGGAATCAAATGAGCATTTAAAATGATTTCCACACCACGTGCCATTGCAGCAGTCAGCGCATCGACAATTGGGCCAATCGCTGAAAAACCAAGTAAAGCTAACGCAAAACCAATTAATCCAGCTGAAAAATTGTTTACTAACATTTCAAAACCAGCTTTAATCCGATGTTGGAAATACTGATCAAATTTCTTAATTGTAAAGCCACCAAGTGGACCCATAATCATGGCACCTAGCATCATCGGAATATCGGTTCCCACAATCACGCCCATTGTCGCAATTGCGCCAACTACGGCACCGCGATCACCTGCAATTACTTTCCCACCAGTGTAGCCAATTAATAATGGAATTAAATAGGTCAACATTGGGCCAACCATCGTGGCAAAGGCTTTATTTGGCAGATATCCATCTGGGATAAATAGCGCTGTCAAAACGCCCCACGCAATCAACGCCCCGATATTGGGCATCACCATGCTAGATAAGGTACTGCCAAGTCTTTGGACTTTTGCTTTAATTGATACTTTATTTTTTTCTGGTACTTGTTCCATTTTTATTCCCCTTCTCTCAAGTAACTTTTCTTGTTGACTAAATTGTATCCGCTTTCCAAATCTGGAAAAAGTCGTACTTTGGCACAAACCATTGTGCCAAAAGTTGAAAGAAAAAAGCACGTGTTCTCTAGTTACGAAAACCAGAAAACACGTGCTTATTCCATTTCTAATAATTTCAATAATAAATGAACAACTTTTTATGCTATACTCAAATTGGCGACTTGCCTCGAAAGGAGGTGCATCACATGTACGAGATTGTCACAAAAATTCTTGTGCCGATTTTTGTCGGGATTGTCCTGAAACTTGTAACCATTTGGTTGGAAAAACAGAACGAGGAATAAACAAGTTGCTTCCAACCGCTGCTGTCTAAACAGCAAAAAAAGACACCCTACCACAATAGGGTGTCTTTTTAGTGCATCCATGCACGACTTTGTCACAAGTTACTTTAAATTTATCATAGGGCCTATTTTTTGTCAAGGAATCTTCTTATCTTTTTTGTTTAATCTCTTAAATAAAAATATTTTAATTTTTATTATAAAATTATTTCAATAATTATTGAACATTTCAGAATGAATTGATTTTTTACTACCAATTTTTTTCAGATGTAACTTTAGGCTTGAGCCAGAATTTTTTGCGCTTCATCTATTGTTCGACAATCACTGAGCCGCTGAATGTTTTCGAGATCTGAACAGAAAAAAGCTAATTCTTGAAGCATGCTTAGTTGCCGTTGACTTTTTAGAGCAACGACAAATAACAAAGTAGCTATTTTTCGATCTGCTTCCGTACCAAAGTTGACCCCATCAGGCACTTGAATAAAGCAAATCCCTTCTTTTAAAACTTGTTCATCTTGTCCTTCCGCATGAGGCAATGCCACGAAGTTACCGATATACACACTGACTTTTTGTTGACGTTGATACATTGCTTTGACATAGTCAGGCGTGACCAACTGATTTTTTAGCAGTAATTCACCAGAAGCTGCAAGTGCTTCCTCCCAACTAGCATACGATTGATTCAACATTATTTGCTCCGCTGTAATTTCAAACATCTCTCAACACCTAGCCTTTCATTTCTTCAATTAATAATGACGAAAGCAACTGATAAACAATGGCTTCATTTCCTGAATGAAAAATTTCTGTATTTAAATCATTCATAATAATCGCACCACTGATTTTTCCTAAAATTTTCCCGATTGTTTCATCAATCGGCATCGGCGCTAGCATGAGTAACATACGTTGTAACTGCATCGGCTTTTTATCCATACCTTCAATCATAAGTGGCTGGGCCAAATTAAAAATACAAAAAACAGGCTGTGTCACTGCTGTACTTGAGGTATGGAATAAGGCCATTTCCGTCTGAGGAATCCCAATAGGCGCTTGCTCGTAACGTTTCATCAATTGCTGACAAACGATTGCACTATCGGTGATTAAATCTGCGGAAAGTTGCGCGAGGGCTTGTTGAACGGTTTCTGCCAAATCCGCTTGATTATTTAAATCTGTTATGAAAAATGTTTCTAATAGTTTACTAATTTCTTCCATGAAAGCGACCACTGTTTCGTAGCTTTCTTCGCCACCTGTTTTTTTCACAGGTGCTTTCCTAAGCGAGCGTTTTTCGTGACTAATCCGCTTAAACTCTTCTTTCAATTGGCGGATTTCATCGTCTAAAAGTAACGGTGAGATCAATTTATATTTGCCATTGTATCCTGGTAATAACGAAGTGGAAATCACTAAGTCATAGTTTTCCTCAACATTCACCTTACCTAAATCCGCAATCCGAAAAAAATGAATCTGGTTGATAAAAGGAAAGTAGCGCCGTAATCGCATTTCCAACATACTTGTCGAAGCCAAACCGCTAGGAGAAAAACCAGCAATATCAACTTCCATAATTTTGGGACTCCGTTCTAAAGAATTAGCAAAATGAAGTACCATGTAGGCAATTTCCTCTTCCGATAGATTCTTTTGCGGAAAAATTTGCGGCAACGCTTGGCGTAAAGCCGTAGCTATTTCTTGATATTGATTCATGATCCGTTCTAAAATGGGATTCGTTAAATCTTCTTCTTGTAAAACCGCCCGAGAAAAAACACCTGATAAATGCGTCAACAACATTTTATACAAATTGGTATCTTCGAAAAAATTAACTTCCGTTTCTTGACTTACTGCTTCAATCAGTTGTTTCACTGCATAAGCCAGCTGAGTGTCAAAATGTTCATCAAAAAAATCTTCATCAAAAGAATTAGAAAAATCACTTAATAAGCTAGCAAAAAAAACAATCTCACTGACAGCGTATAGTTGTTTCGTTTCAGCAGCGACTTTTGAAAAAAGTCGTTTAGAACAATTTAGAAAAGCCTTATTCATCTGCCCAGTATAGGTCTCATCAGCTAAATAAAAACCTGCAGTGACTCGATCCATCGCAATTGTTAACATTAAAATCAAATGTTGTAATTTGCGATCACTTAATGCTGGAAATAAAGTTTCTACTTCTGGCTGAACAATTTTTTGTGCAAATGCTAAATGTTCTGCATGAATAAACTGAAAGAAAAAATGGTCGCTTGTTGTTAATTCGGTAAAATGAAAAAATTGGTACTCATTAATTTCCATACTTAGAATATTCGCCATTAGAAGACGGCGATATTTTTCAGAACCAGTCACTTCATAGCCTTGATTCCGAGAAATCGTCAACGGAATCCGAGCAATCCGTGTTTCTAATTGTTTAATATCGGCATAAAAAGTCGTATTACTAATACAATACGTTTCCAGAAAATAATGCATAGAGACTGGCTCTTTTGTTTGAAGTAATGTCAATAAAATCGCATGTTGCCGCGCCAAAGTAGAAAGTTCCTGTGTCTCTTCTCCTAAAATAGCAGCCTGAATTTCCGTCATCGCTGCTTCATCTGCTTGAATCGAAAAGCGCCCACGAGCTACTTTTTCCAACGTCGCGCCCATCGATGCTAGCGAGGTTTCTAAATTTTCTAATTCACGATATACCGTCCGGCGGCTAACCTTTAACAAATTCATCATGCGGTTTACTGAAACGGGGGTAGGACTATTCACTAATTCCGTTAATAGAACAGTTTCTCTTGTCGTTAAAAACATCTATCAGCTCCTCCTTCCAGCCATTCTTGATACTCTTTCTTATTCAAAAAACTAGTAACTACGTATAAATTTTGTTGCGTTAGATCTAAATGATAGGCTTGCGCCAGTTCACGAGTCACTACGTAGGTTGTCTCCTTGGTAAAAAAGACTGTTTCCAGTGGCTCTTTAGATACTTCAATCGCGACTCCTTGTTTCGCCGCTTGTTGCCGCAATAATTCCATTCCCATTGTTTGCGATCCTCGAACATTCTCGGCATATAAAAAAACAAGCTTCTGTATTTGTTTTGTCGGGTTCGTTTCAGTAGACTCTGAACCAAGTGAAGATTGCTCTTGAGAAGAAGCAGTCAGTTTGGCTAAAACTTGCGGGTAATAGGATTTAATTTCTAAAAAATTTTGAACACTCACCATATCCTTTTCTGGGACGTACTTTTGTGCTAACTGTTTCAATTCTGCTTGAATCACCACTAATGTCTTAGGCTGCCACTTCATCTGATGAACGGACTGGTAAGTCACAGGCATCTCCAAGTTCACCGCTTTTAATTGTCGGCTTAGCAAACTAGCCCCCATGGCACTTGAGCCCATTCCTGCATCACAAACAAATAAAATTTGCTGATAGTTAGGTGTGACTGTTTCCACTTGGTCTTCCTCCTTCTCCTTCATCTTTATCATTGAAACTGGTTCAGTTCCTCGTTGACGTTTTAATAACAAGCTTGCTATTGCAAAAGAGCACAGAAAGCTAACAAAAATTCCACTAAAAACCGCCAGCCTTGCCTCAGTCGGGGCATTGGCTACAATCGCAACCAATGAACCTGGCGAAGCAGGAGCGCTTAACCCCACATTAAATATTTGAAAAACAAGCGTACCACTCATTCCTCCAGCAATTACTGCTAAAAATAAGCGCGGATCCATCAAAACAAACGGAAAATAAATTTCATGAATACCCCCAATCAATTGAATCATGGTGGCGCCTCCTGCTGTTTTTCGTTGTCCTACAGGACCAAACAGCAGAAAAGCAACCAAAACGCCCACGCCTGGTCCAGGGTTTGTTTCCAATAAAAATAAAATGGACTGACCTGTTTGACTAGCACCTTCTAAACCTAGAGGCGTTAATAAGCCATGATTAATCGCATTATTAAAAAATAACACTTTTAAGGGTTCTAAGAAAACGTGAACCAATGGTAAAAGATTGGCTTCAATTAACCAAGAAGAAAATTGATACAGCCAAAAACTAGCGCTTTCAACAGTAGGAGCTACAACCAGAATACCAAAACAGCAAAGCAGTCCTCCCACAATTCCTGCTAAAAAGTTTTTAGTCAGCATCTCATAGCCTTCTTTAACTTTCGGTAAGAAAATTTGTTCAATTTTGGCGAAAGTATATCCTGCTAAAGGGCCAATAAACATAGCACCAAACAACTGTGGAACATCTGTGGAAACAATCACGCCCACTGTCGCAATAGCAGCAACAACGCCGCCACGTTGTTCCTCGAACATTTTTCCGCCTGTAAAACCAATTAAAATCGGTAAAACAACTCGAATCATTATCGTTTCGACTTCAGAAAGAGCTAGCCGTAGATTCCCAGTCGTATAGCCAGCCACCAAAGACAATAAGCTCCACGCAATAAAAATACTCAAATTTGGCATAATCATCCCACTCAAACGATGACCAAAACGACGTAAATAGGGAATTACTTTCACAAACTTATGTTTAAAAAAGAGCGAATGCATTTCTTTTTCCTTCATATTCCTTGTCCCTCGCTCTCTATGTAGATAATTAGAATACTTCTATTATATGAAATTTCACAAAAAAATAGTATAGATTTTTGTAAAATAATTCTTTTATACACCTCACAAGAGAATCCGTTTACATTAATAGAAAAAACTTTTATACTAAAAGAAAGAAACTCTTCGGATTGGAGGCCAATTATGGCAATCAAAGCAATTGTAATGGATATTGATGGTACCTTGTTAACTTCAGAAAAAAAGATTTCACCAAAAACGCGACAAGCACTAGTAGCTGCACAAAAGCAAGGCCTCTCACTGATTTTGGCTTCTGGCCGCCCGACTAACGGTATGCGACCCTTTGCAGATGAATTGGAGATGGCTCATTATAACGGACACCTACTTTCCTATAACGGCGCTTGTGTCACCCATCATGGCAGTCAGCAACAACTATTTAACCAGACAATTTCAAAATCATTGAGTCAACAAATTTTAGAGCATTTGAAACAATTTGACGTAATTCCAATGATTAATGATGAAACATTTATGTATGTCAATGATGTTTTTCATCACACCTTACATTTAGAGACTGGTGATTTTAATATTATTGAATATGAATCACGGGGCGGCAACTTTCAATTATGTGAGTGGCATGATTTAGCCGCCAGACTAAACTTTCCCTTGAACAAAATTTTAATTGCTGGTGAACCCGCCTATTTACAAAAATATCATGAGGCCATCTACGCGCCTTTCAAAGAAACCGTCACCGCTGCTTTTTCCGCTCCTTTCTATTTTGAATTTACCGCAAAAAATATTGATAAAGCGCGTTCTTTAGAAAAACTAACCCTACAGTTAGGTATAGCTGCTGAAGAAGTAATTGCTTTTGGTGATGGGCACAACGATTATACAATGTTGGAATGGGCTGGCACGGGGATTGCTATGGAAAACGCCGTTGAAGAGCTTAAAAGCATCGCAACGGAAGTCACTTTATCCAACGACAATGACGGCATCGCTGTTGCATTAGCCAACTTTCTTTAAGATCGTTGGTTGATACAAGCGTACGCCGTCATTTTTTATTGCCTATTCAAATGTCGTGATTTTTTCTGGTGCTAAACGAACAGATTCATAGCCAGTTTCCATGCCCTTACCCACAGATAAAATCATTACTGGGACATAGCGCTCTTGATCTAAACCAAATGTTTCGGCTAATTTTTCCGCTTCAAAACCACCGATTGGATTTGTTTCATATCCGTGAGCTCGTGCCACTAACATAAATTGCATAGCTGCTAAACTCGCATCAATTTTTACGATGTCATTCATTTGTTCTCTGCTTAAACTTTCATAATGGGGAATAATTGCTGCTAATTGTTGGTCCCGCACTTCCTTAGGCATTTTACCACTAGCATAAGCTTGATTGTAAATTTCCTCTCCTCGCTCATGGCAGTTTAGATCACCAAAAATTAAGAGCATTGCAGAAGATGTTTCATTTTGACGCGTATTAAAGCGAATTAAGGGTTTTAATTTTTCTTTGCCTGCTTCACTTTCCACTACGACAAAACGCCATGGCTGCATGTTAACAGAAGAAGGGGCAGTGGTCGCTTCTTGAATCATTGTTAACATTTCTTCATGAGAAATTTTATGGGTTTCATCGTACACCCGAACCGATTTGCGGCCAAAAACAATCTCTGAAAAATCATTCGTTGTATATGTTGTCATTCTATCATACCTCTTTCGTTGTAATGCTTTGATCTAGTTTTGTCAAAAGTTCTTTTAATTGGCGACAGTCGTCCTTTGTAAATGTACTGGGAATAATTTCTGTTACCGTTTGTTGCTTGGCTGTACATTGCTGTAGTTCTTGTTGTGCTTTTTCTGTTAAATGCACTAGCACTTCCCGATTATTTTCTGGATTTCGCTGTCGTGTCACATACTGTTTCTCTTCTAAAATTTTCAAATGGCGAGTGACCGCACCACTATCGATTTTTAAGTGTTCTTGAATCTCCGTTTGAAGACACGGCTGACGTTCTTTTAAAATCATCAGCAACTCATAACGAGTCAAACTCAAGCCAACTTGCTCTTCAAAAACTTTGGTAATTTTTTGATCTAATACCTTTAACTGACATAATAATTGGCTGACTTCCCGTAATGATAACGACATAGTTTCCTCCTTAAAAAAATGACTCGTCAACAATTGACTAGTCAACTATAACTGTTTCTTTCTAAAAATGCAACCTTTTTTACAAGAAAAATAGAACAATTGACAGAGAGAAACTACAGTATTCCCCATCAACTGTTCTATTTTAATCAATCTATTTTTCGGTAACAGGTTCTGCTGATAACCGCTTAATCCCTAAACCAGTAAACGCACTGACCATTGAGAAGACAGGCGATAATAAGCTAAAGAAAACAAATGGTAAGTAAGTCAACGTTGGTACGCCAAAGGTCCCCGCTACGAAGCTACCTGCAATCCCCCAAGGAATGAGGTAGTTAATAACCGTCCCACCATCCTCCAAGGTTCTGCCTAAAACAGTCGGATCCAAGCCTTCTTTTTTGTAAACTTCTTTAAAGGCATTCCCTGGTAAAATAACCGATAGGAATTGTTCACCAATAAAAATATTTACGCCAATTCCTGTTAATAACGTTGATAAAATCAATTTCGGTGTACTGCTCATTTTCTGCGAAACAACTTCCATGACCGCAGAAATCAATCCTAATTCCATTAATAAGCCACCTAGAGACAACGTTAGAATAATAAGTGCCACAGTCGGCATCATACTCATAATTCCGCCACGACTTAGTAATTGATCAATTTGTGCGTTCCCCGTTTGAGAAACAAACCCATTTTCCAACGTGTTTCCTAATGCCTGCAACGATACTTTCGGATTTTGAATAATAATCATAATTACTGCCACAATAATGTTTAACAAAATCGTGATAATCGCTGGAATTTTGCGCCAGGCACAGATTAACATTAAGGCTAATGGTAACAATGACCAAATGGAAATGGTAAAGTGGTCTTCCAATACTTGAATAACTTGAACTACTTCTGTCAGACTTGTATTCGCGTACGTTTGCCCTAAAATCATAAACAAGATTAAAGAGACGATAAATGCTGGTACAGTCGACCACATCAAGTTTTTTATATGTTTAAACAAATCCGCTTCAACAATCGCTGCGGCTAAGTTTGTTGATTCTGATAAAGGCGACATTTTATCACCAAAAACTGAACCAGAAACAATCGCCCCCACAACTAAAGCAGGATTTAACCCTAAGGTACTGCCAATACCGAAAAAGGCAATTCCAATTGTTGACATCACTGTAAAAGCGCTACCTACTGCACTGCCGACAATCGCACAGACAATAAAAACTGACGGCACAAACCATTTAACACTAATCATTTTAAAACCAAAAACCATAATCGTTGGAATAATTCCAGCTTGAATCCAAACGGCAATCAATGCACCCACTAAAATGAAAATAAAAATTGGAATAATCCCTGGCTTCAAGCCATCAACAATCCCTTTATGCATTTGATCAAATGGTACTTTACGAAACATTGCGTAGCCTGAAATCAATGCAATCACAAACAAAATAGTAATATTTGGCGATATCTTTAAGCCAATTACTCCTGTCGCAATAGCTGCCACAATAATTAATAACACGATACTTGCTTCTCGAACACTCACGGTCTTCTTTTTCTGTTTTTCTTTCATTTCGTTACTCTCCTCTAATCTTTTTTCTGAATACTCTGACATTAAAGGATCTTATGATAACGAATAACCCCTCCACAACTCATTGAAAACGCCTCCTAAAGCTACATAAAAAGAGAGATTCATCCTTAAAGAATAAGGACGAATCTCTCCGCGGTACCACCTTAATTAGAAGCTTACTTGCTTCTCGCTTATGTATTATGTAATTGTTACTACTTATTAGTGTAATTCACAAATAGACTTGATCGATTCGCAGCAACCATCGACTTTCTGAACAAAACATCTATTTCCTACTGGGCTAATAATTTATGAATCTCAATATACCAAGAAGAAACCGACTTGTCAACGAAAATAGTATAAAAAATTTTTTCACACGCCAACAAAAATTACTTTTTCTTTTTGTAAAAATAGAAAAGCGCCTCCGTTCTCACGAAAGCGCCTGTTAATTAGTGGGTTGTGCCACCTTGTAGTTGAATATCTTCTTGCGTTTTTACCGCTGCTTCAATCATATAGAACAAAGATTCTGTGATTGCTTCTAATGACATAGAAGCAAACGTTGGTTTATCAATTGTTTGTTCTGGTAGGAACGGAACATGAATAAATCCGCCACGAATAGTTGGATATTTAGTGTTAATTAAGTGTAGTAAGTGATACATAATATCATTACATACAAAGGTTCCTGCTGTATAAGAAATCGCTGCAGGTAATTGATGGTCATGACAATTTTTTACCATCGCTTTAATCGGTAAATTTGTAAAATAGGCTGTTGCTCCATCTTCAACCAACGGTACATCGCTTGGTTGTTGTCCTGCATTATCCGGGATACGCGCTTCCGCTAAATTAATCGCTACTTTTTCAACAGTGACTGTTTGACGGCCGCCTGCTTGTCCAACACAAATCACCATATCTGGTTGATGGGTTTCAATTGCTTCAGCCACTTTTTCACCACTAGTGCCAAAAACAGTTGGCACCTCCACTTTAATAATTTCAGCTCCTGCAATTTCAGCAGGTAATTTTTTGACTGCTTCAAAGGCAGGATTGATTGCTTCTCCTCCAAATGGATCAAAGCCAGTAACGACAACTTTCATTTCGATCATCCTTTCTTATTTGAATAGAATCATATAAACAATTTGGAAAATTAACATGAAAAGTGCAATCGGCAATTGATTTTTAATGACGCCGTACTTATCTTTCATTTCCAACATGGCTACAGGTACGATATTAAAGTTCGCAGCCATCGGTGTTAACAGTGTACCACAAAAACCACATGTTAAGGCAACCATCCCAACTAATGCGGGATCTGCACCTAAAGAAAAGACAAACGGCACACCAATTCCGACTGTCATCACGGTTATTGCTGCAAAGGCATTGCCCATGATAGCCGTAAAAATAACCATTCCCACAGCATAAATAATAATCCCTACATTGACATTTCCTGCTGGTACTACGGCACTAACTCCTTTTGAAATAATCTCACCAACACCAGCGCTAGTAAAAACAGCACCTAAACAAGCTAATAGCATTGGCAACGTACTAAGCGGACCGACTGTCTCTAACATTTCCGCCGCATCATCAAAAAATACTTTCGGCGTATTATTTTTAGAAAAGAACATCATGATGAAAATCGCTACAAAGACACCAACACCGACACCGACTAAAGCCCCTAAAGTAGTCAATGTGGCAAAAAGAATTGCAAAAACCCCGATACTTAGTGCGGGAATAAAAATCTTCATTCCTAATTTTTGAGACATTTTTTCCATGTATTCTTTCGAAGGTAAGCGACTTTCTCCTTTTGTCACTTTTTGAAGAATTGCCGGAATTGTCATCACAAAAATAAGTACGCCACAGGCAACTGGTGGAATAAACCGACCAAAACCGATTAAGATCCCTAAAATCCCCCAGAATAAACTAGTCCCATACGCATGTTGATTGGTTTTATCACGAAAACTACGAAAACTTGTATATAACAAGATAATACCCATAAAAATATAAAGGACTTCCAATAACTTTGCACTCAAATCAATACTTGGATCTGTGAAAAAACTCATTTCAGTCCCTCCTGTCCATAATATTTTTTACGTAATCTTTTTTCTTTTAAAGTAAAGTAAATACTTGCCGAAATTAAGGCAACTAAGGCGACTGGTACTTCCACTAAAGCCAATTTACCTAATGTCACTTCATAGCCTAAATCTTTCAATGTTGATTGAACAAGCAATGCCCCAGCCCCACCAACAAACAGAACTTGACCAAAGAACCAACAGATATTTTCCATGGCTGAAGCCATCCCTTTTAGTTCTTCTTCATACTCTGGCACCATTGGTAAATTTTTTGATTCAATTGTTCCTAACGCCATTGGCAAAATAATCGGACGCACAAAACCTGCTACCCCACCGAAACTTACGTTAAAAGCGGCGAAGATAATCCGAAAGACACCATAAATGTCAATAATCACACCAGCAGATACCTTTTTGAATCGTTTAATCAACGTAGCCGCTGACTCTTTCAAGCCATTTCTCTCTAACGTTCCTGTTGCTAACATAATAATAATAAAGATAGCCATGCCTCGATTATTCACAAAGGTTGTTCCTAGTGTTTCTAGCATTGATGTCAAACCAAGCCCGCCAGTAAAAGCCGTCACTATTAAAGCAACCATCACAATCAAGATAGCATCAAATTTCAATGCGAAGCCGACAATGACGATCAATACGCCTAATAAAGGTAATAAATCCATCAAATCTCTCCTTCTTAAAATAAAATTTCACTTTCCATTATATGCCAATTTTCGCTCATTTGTAAGACTTTTTTAATTTTTAATGTTATTTTTTCTAAAGACACAGTTTCCAACACTTTTTAGAGCTACCACTCGCACTTTTTTCTTTTTTCCGCTAGAATAAAAGAAACAATAACATTGAGGAGGATTTTTATGTTCCAAACTTTTAGAGAAAATTTTCGGCGCCATACCCTATTGCGCGACGCCGTATTTATCGTTATCGGAAGTGCCATTGTCTTTAATCCCGGTGCTTTCTTCCAGTTCGTCGGTTATTTAATTGCTGGTTATTTGATGCTTTTAGGGTTAATTAATATTTATGATGACTACAAAATAAAAAAACAAACGGGTAGCTGGGGGCTTGGTTTCGTAACAGGTTTAATCTTTGTCGTCTTAGCAGTAGCCTTTTTATTTTTTGCACCGGTGATTGTTTCGATTCTGCCATTTTTATTAGGGATTAGCATTGTTATAAACGGCCTCGTTCAATTGACTTTTGCTTTAAATACTCGTCAAACAGGCGCGCTTATCTACAGTATTCTGGTTTTAATCGCTGGAGCTGTTTTAGTTTTCAACCCCTTCAAAAGTCTCTTAGTTTTGATGCAAGTCTTTGGATTTATCCTGATTTTCATGGGTGTCATTGAAATTATTGGTCATTTTAGAAATAAAGCTTAACGAAAGGAGCAACTTATGGATAAAGAAAGTACCAAGTGGATCCGCTTTTTAGGTGGGAAAAATTTACTTTACACATTAACTATCCTTTGTCTAATTGCTGTAACTATCTTTTTATTCAACACTGTTTCATTTATCTTTAAACCAATTTTTGTTATTTTGAGTGCCGTCTTAGGCCCGGTACTTTTTGGTATTATTCTATTTTATTTGCTTAATCCAATGGTGAAACGCCTTGAGAAAAAAATTCCCCGTGTTTGGGCGATTGCGATTCTCTATGTCTTAATTATTGCATTACTAGTGTTAGCTGGACTGCAACTTTTCCCAATTATCCAAGACCAAACGGAAGAATTAATCAAACAATTCCCAAGTTTTTGGAAAAGCACGCTCCAAACAGTACAAGAATTTATGGCTAAAACACCTTTTGCAAAAGATTTAGAATCCGCTAATGAGTCGATTAATCAGCTCTGGGGCAAACTTGCAAACTCCTTTAAAGACTTTGCAGGGGATTACCTACAAACAGGCGCACAAGGTCTGGGAAGCGTCTTTTCTGCAGTCTCTTCTACTTTCCTAACCTTGTTTACAGGACCTATCATCGCCTTTTTCCTTTTAAAAGACAAAGAAAAGTTTTATCGCTTTGTAAAAGGCATCATTCCCCCAGCTTTTCGTCCTGATTTTGATGAATATAGCCAAATTGCCAACATTCAAATTGGCGATTATCTAAAAGGTCAAGTCATTGCTTCCTTGGTTTTAGGGATTATGTATTGGCCAGCTTTTCTATTAATTGGTTTACAATTTGGTAGCATTTTAGCTTTAGCTGCGGGTATTTTATGTATTATTCCTTATATCGGGCCATTTATTGCCTTTATTCCTGGATTGATTATTGCCTTTCAGGATTCCACATTTATGGTAGTAAAATTTGTTATCGTCTGGTTTGCCATCCAATTGATTCATGGAGATTTTGTTATTCCTCGTGTGATGGGCGATAAATTAAAAGTCCATCCGATTACTATTTTACTTGTCTTGTTAGTTATGGGTGAACTGTTTGGTTTAATGGGCGTTATTTTTGGGATTCCAATGTATTGCCTAGTTAAAGTGACAGTCATTTATTTATTCCGCAAATTCAAACAACGCTATAACCGCTTTTATGGTGACAATGGCGAGTATGAACACACGAATTTTACTAAAGATCAATATTTAAAATAATACAATGAAAAAGAGCGTGGGACAAAAATCACTTTGGATTTTTGTTCCACGCTCAAAAACTGATAAACGGCGGGAACAGAAGCAACTCCTTCGGAAATAAGCCGAAATTCTCCAAAAATTATAGAACAATTTTCGGAAATTCCTTCTTATTTCTCGGAGTTAAACACTTCTGTCCCGACCTCTTTTTTACCATACTTCTCTAGCAATTTCTTGAAGTAATTGAACTTTGCGCCATTGTTCTTCCTCCGTCAAACGATTTCCTTCTTCCGTCGAAGCAAAACCACATTGCGGACTAATACTTAAGTTTTCTAAAGGAACAAACTGTTGGGCTTCTTCAATTCGTGCTTTCACTTGTTCAGTCTCTTCTAATTCAGGAAACTTAGAAGTAACTAAACCTAAAACGACTTTGCTGCCATTATTTTGCCAATGTCTTAATGGTGAAAAGTCCCCTGCACGATCTGAGTCATATTCCAAGAAGAAACCATCATAATTCGTAGCAAATAATTCTTTTGCTATCGGTTCATAACCACCTGAAAATAACCAAGACGAAGCATGGTTCCCACGGCAAATGTGTGTGGTTACAGTTAAATCTTCTGGCTTGCCAGCTAAGGCTTCATTAATAATCGTGGTACACACTTGTGCAATTTCTTCTGGCTGTATTCCTTTCGCTCGTAATTCTTCTTGTTTTGTCTGATCCGCTAGAAACGCCCAATTTGTATCATCAAATTGCAAATAGCGGCAACCTTTCTCGTAAAAGGCCGCAATTGCATCTTTATATGTTTGTGCTAAATCCTTATAAAAAGCACCAATCTCTGGATAAATTGTTTGAATGCGCGAGGTGCCGTCGTTGGATAAAATTTCTTGACGTAAAATCATGGTTGGACTAGGGATCGTTGCTTTGGCTACCGTGCCATCACCAACTTCCACCACCTCTTTTAAAAATGAAAAGTCCTCTAAAAATGGATGTTGCGCAGGAAAAGATATTTTATCCACTACGCGGATATTATAGGCCGGAGCTGCTTTTCCATGAAAGGTTTGGTTATACCCCGTTTCTGGAATATAGCCTGTCACGCCATTTAATCCTTCTAAGAAATCAATATGCCAAAAACCGCGACGAAATTCACCATCTGTGATTCCCCGTAAGCCGCCAGCTTTTTGTTTTGCTACTAATGCTTTGATTTCTTCATCTTCAATAAGACGTAGCTCTGCTTGAGATAAAGCACCTGCTTGGACCTTTTTCCGTGCTTTCTTAATTGTTTCTGGACGTAAAAAACTTCCCACATGATCAACTGTAAAAGGAATCTGACTACTCATTTGCCTCACTCTTTCCTATTTTTATTTATAAAAAAACGCCCTTTTACTAGCCGTAACTAGTAAAAGGGCGATTATTATCGCGGTACCACCTTTTTTCGGAAAGATGACTCTTTCCCTTCAACTGACAATCATAATCAGCGGTCTTGTTAACGAAAGACATTTCGTTTTTGCCTACGTTTCGACAAAAATTCCTCCTAGGCCATTTTTCGATACAGACATCTAACTTTTTTCACCAACCAAAGTCTCTCTACCAGCTGTCTTGCATTTACTTTCCTATTCAACGGAAATTATTAGATTATAATTAGAATACCACGTTTAGCAAATTTGTCAACGGAGATGGATGAAATAGTAACGAAAAAAGCAGCTTCTGAAAAGAAGCTGCTTACGTCTATTTTTATCATTGCTGATTAGGCAGAGTGTCCTACAATTGTGCTACCTGAGTAACCAAAACCGACACGTGTAATACCTGGGTTAATTTCCCAATCACGGTGACCGCTACCTGAAGCTGTTACCATGTTTGTTTCATTGTACCACGCCATGATTACTGAGTTACCTGGAGCCCACATAATTGCGATAACTTCATCTCCGCGAGACCAGTGATCATTTGGGATACCACCTGCTTCAACTTGTGCTGCACGAGCAGTTGCAGAAGCTGCTAAACCTGCATCCCATACTACTGGACGTAAACCTAATGATTGACGTAGAACGTTCAATGCATTGATTGTTGGATCAGCAGAAGGTGTTGGTGTTGGTGGTGTTGGTTTCTCTGGTTCTGGTGTAGGTGTTGGTGTAACTGTTCCACCACCAGTTTGGCCACCATTATTTCCATTATCACTTGGTGTTGTAGGTTGTACTGGTTGTTCTGATGAAGAAGAGCCAGTATTTTCTGTTGCACTATTATCTGTACTTGGTGTAGTTGTTTCAGTTGTTTGTTGCGTGCTTGATTCAGTTGCTGAGCTTGAGCTTGCTGGTGCTTGTGCTTCTGTTGTTGATGAAGAGGCAACTGGTGCTTCTGCTTTCACTTCAGCTTTAGCTGGTTTTGCAGCAGCTTGTTTGGCTTTTTCAGCTGCAGCTTTTTGTTCAGCAGCTAAACGTGCTTGCTCTGCTTCAGCAGCTGCTTTTTGTTTTTCTAAGCCAGCTTTAGAACTTTCAGCAGATGATTGTTCTAATGCTAATGAAGCTTTCATTACGTTTAATTCAGATTGTTTAGAAAGTAAATCTTGACGTTTTGTTTCTAATTCAGCTTCTGTTGCTTCAAGTTGTTTCACTTTTTTCTCGTTTTCAGCTTTTTTATCAACAACAGCTTGTTTGTCTTCTTTTTGTTGTTGCATTAAGTCGTTGTTGGCATTTACGATTGTTGAAACAGCTTGAACACGGCTGATTGCGTCTGCAACTGAGTCCGCATCTAAAACTGCATCTAGCATTGTTGTGCTTTGTCCATTAACTTGAACATCGCGTGCTTGATTTTTGATTGCTTCGTTACGTTTTTCAATACGTTGATTCAAGTTTGTAATTTCTTGTTGTAATTGTTCTGATTTTGCTTTTAGTGTTTGCTTTTGTTCACGTAAAGCCATGCTTTCATCAAATACTGAAGATACTTCTGCTTCTAAAGAAGATACTTGTGAAGCTAAATCCCCTTGTTTTGCTTTTAATGATGAAATTTCTTGATTTTTTTCTTCAATTTTTTTATCAACATTGTCCGCCAAAGCGATGCTTGGGGTAGCAATTGCTGATAGCGTTAATGAACATAGTAATACTGATGCAAATAGACGTTTCTTCACTTGTCATTCCTCCGAATTAATTTCTAAAGTTTATTTAAAATATCTTAATCTTTTCTTACGACAAAAACATTCTACCACACCCATATTTCAATTAAGCAATAGAAATGTTACAAAAACATTTCAGATCATTCCTTCTTTCTTCATAATAGGTAAACTTACCTTTTGTAAGGTTTTTACACCTTGTCATGACTGGTTTTCACGTGTTTTCAATTGTTAAACAATTCTTCGGTTTTTTTTCATATTTTTTCTTTTTTTATTCAAATTTTGCTTCTTTTTTGTCGATATATGCTTTTTTTCGTAAAATTAATCATTTTTCCTTCTTTTTATCAAACGTTTTTGTTACAAAATTCGTTATATTTTGGTAATGAATCAAGAAAAAGGCCGCTTCGTTGAGCCGCCTTTTATTGCTTTATTTAAAGAATTATTTTAGTTTCTCTGCTTAAGTAAATAGAATCCAGATAAACCTACCAATAAACCACCTAATAGTAAGAATACTCTTTGAAATTTCTGGGTTTCGTTTGTTTTTGGTAAATGTGTGTCATTGGGTGTAGCCTTCGTTATTTTTTTTGCTGTTGTGTTCGTCTCTGCTAAGAAATTATTATCCTTGAGTTCTGAGGTTGCTGTGGTAGTTTCTACAACAATTGGTTTTTCAGCACTCGAATTTGTCGTAGCAGTCTCAGAACTTAAAGACTCATTCGTACTTGTATCTGTTGTGCTGGAAACAACTTCTTTACGACGATTGGTAAGGATAAATTCATCCTTTGTCTTTGTCATTATACTGTCAAATTCAGATGGCACGTTCACTTCTTCTATCTGATATATAAAGTCTTCACCCCTGTTATTAAACTTTGGTAATACTACTTCTGCGCCATTAACCGTTACTTGATTAATCAGCTTTTGATAGCCTTCTTTTTTGGTTAGTTGCATGACTTCTGAAGTAGACCAAGCAGCTTCTTCTGTTGTCGCTTTTCGAGTTACTTGATATTGAATTGCTTCTGGAATTTCTTTTTCTGCAATATTTTCCCAGTTCTTAATCAATTTTAATTGTACAGTAGGTGCTTTAATTGCTGGAATCGGAAAATCAACTGCTTCTTCTTCTGGAGTTGGCTGTAACGTAGTACGATCATTACATAAAAACCATGTATCTCCTTTAAAATCATTTGTTTCTGTGTTCAATCTAATCTGATAAGTTAATGTTAAACGTTCGTTCTTTCCTAATGAAATAGTAGAAATATGGAGCACTTGATTTTCTTCTGTAACTACGACATCAGTCAATAAGTCACTAGCCTCTAACCATTCACCCGTTGGTATTTTTCGCCAACCTTTTAGTTGGTAGCTATCTTCTGTGAAATTCCCAGCACCTTGTAAAAGAATATTTTCTCCCATCGGATCGATAATGAGCCCCTCATGGATAGTATTATTGATACTCCCAGCTAATTCTTTCAGCGCAGTGCCCAAGCCAGATAAATTTTCATCAATAATCAAATAATTTTTAGGATCAGAAGCTATATTCCTACTAATATACTCTCCTCTTAACGAAGGATTAGCTGCAATTGAATAATAAGTATCTCCTGATTTTTTTAGAGAAACAATGGTTCCTAACGTATTATCTGTCACTGTTGTACTGTTTGTTTGGATAGCGTTAGCATCAGTAGAAGCACTGTTACTTGTATAGTACTGATTGGATTCTGTTTGAAACTCTTCCATGTAGGACGATGTATGGTAACCGTTGTAATCGATAATTTCACCATTATTGGGATAGATTTGAGCATTTTCTCTAGGTAAAAAACTAGCATTTGCACTCCCATCACCAATATGAACCAACATCTTTTTTGCATTTGGACGACTTTTTTCAGCCAATAAACGTTGCCCTTCTAGCAAGCCTTTTTGCATAAACGTACCTGAATGTGGTTCGGCTGTATTTCTTAAAAAGTCTTCTAAGTCATTCATGTCTGTAGAAAAATCCGCGGTGGAGTAAGTTAGTCGATTATAGGCAACAATACCAATTCGAACATGACCATCTGTTAATGAATCTGAAAGTTCTTCGCCGAATTGTTGCAAGCCTTTCAAAGCGTTGTTTAATTTTTCACCTTTCATTGATGAAGAATAGTCAATCACTAACACTAGATCAATGGGGCTTTCTGTTTGATTTCCTTTTACATCTAAAGTCACATTAAAAAGCCCTTGCTGGCCTGTTACAGCCACCACGCTTTTCTTCAAATAAGCTTCATCTCCATAATTCACATATTTTTCTTCGTCAAATGTCGCTTCAGGGGCATGACCATAATCATAATTGTATGTATCTCCCTCACTAATTCCGTTCGTTAAATAATGACCTTGTTCGTCATTTTTATAGTTAAAATTGTATGTTTCTGCGGAAACGTCTATACTAAAAATAATCATTAGGAAAAAGAACATAAATAAAAATAAGGTTGTTTTTTTCAATTTTTTTAACTCCTTTGTGGTAAGTAATTTCTCATTCAAATGAAATTTGAGCGATATATGTAACTTACTACAGAAATAACTTTTAAGGAGACAAAAAAATGTACTTGCTAAGTACATTTTTTTAAACAATCGAATAAAAAACAAGTTATACTTATTTTAAATCGAACCAATTGGAGAAGAATAATGGAAATATTAGACACTTTTTTCGGCTCAGAAGTTAAAAAGGAATTGGATTTACTGCGTTTGTTGTACCATAAAAAAAACTTTATTCGTATTGAAACACTTAGTCAATTGTTACAAATGGATCGACGTTCAATCAATAAATACTACGAATCCTTAATTAGTAAACCTTATGTATTGGCTAATAATTGTTCACATATTTTCTCTGCCGAGCGAGGTAAAGGCTATTGTTTCATGGGATCAAAAAAAGAATATAAAATTTTGACGAAGCAAATTTTGCAAAGTAGTCCGTATTTTACATTGCTCGAAAAACTATTCTTTGAAAGCAATGTTCATTTAACAAAATTTAGTATGGACCAATTCTTATCCGAATCAACTGTTCGGCATAAGGTTGCTGAGTTAGATACCATTTTAAAAACCTTTGATTTTTCGATCCAGAGAACCAAAGGCGAGATTCGTTTAGTTGGTGCTGAACCACGCATTCGTTTTTTCATGATTGCTTTCTATTGGCGCGTTTTTTCTGGTCTCGATTGGCCATTTGCTGACGTCTCGCAAACAAAATGTGAAACCCTTGCGAAAGAGCTGATTGCTTTAGGCTATTTCCCAGCCAATCAATTGAATATGAAACTTATTTGTTATATTTTAGCGGTAAATATTATTCGTTATCGAAAGGGATTCCAGATAAATTTCCTGCTTTCTGAATCTATTTCTTCTTTATCTGATGAAGATCAAGAAGTACTGCTTCAATTTGTTGATACTCATCATCTACTAAAAGAACATTTAGAAAATCAATTAACGAACGCCTTTCTGTTACCCAAGAGTGAAAGCCAGCTGATTTTTTTATTTCTATTAACAAATACAACAGTACAACTCTCGAACAAACATTTTATAGATTTAATCGAACCTAACCAACCATTTTCAGAGACGAATTCTTTTATTAAAAAGATTCTTCACTCCCTTGAAACAGAAAACCCTCATGCCTTTGAAACGACAAAAAACAGGGGCTTATTCACAAAACAATTAGTGGCTGGTCTTCTTTTCGTAGAGTTATTTGAACAAATGGATTTTACACTTACTGGCTACAATATTAAGAAGTATTTATTACAAAATTTTGCTCATTTATTTGAGCATGCACAAAAGATAGTCGCCGAGCAAGACATCTATGTTTCGAACCCAGCTAAACAAACTGGCTTAGGCCTTCAATTATCGACGGCCTACACGTTAATTACTGCTCCAACAGCTTTCAATCAAACAATTCACATAAAAATAGAAACAGACTTACCTACACCGATTGAAGCGATTATCATTCAACGAATTCGTGAAACGTTTGCAAGTTTCTATCACCTTGCAATTAATCAATTGTCTGAAGAAGATAGGTACGACCTTTATTTAAGCACTACGCCTTTGCTGCAAGTAAAACAAGCTGCACCATTTTTATTAATTAATGCGCAAGTTTCTTTACCTGACTTACTAGCGATTCAAGAACAATTAGATCGGTTGGTAGCAAAGAAATGATTTAATTCTGTTATAAATAGAACTCGAGGAACAAAAAAATAACTAAAACAGGATCAATCAAACACATCTTCACCTTTATCAAAAAAAGCTCAAAAAGTTAGTTGCGCAAACTAACCTTTTGAGCTTTTTGATTTTTTTCTTAACGAATGATTTCGACTTTTTTGTCTGTCTTGACTGTAACACGGCCGTTTTTAATAACATATAACCGTTCTGGAATATCAATAATCGCATGTTCAACCACTTTTGTGTCTAATAAGACTAAATCTGCTTTATTCCCAACTGCGACACCGTATCCTTCTAGTCCCATCGCACGAGCAGGACTTGTTGTTACCATTGGTAGCACTGTTTTTAAGTCATCCGCTCCACCTAGGTGCCCAACAGGAATGGCTAGCATCGCTGTTTGAACAATATCCCCTGTGCCATATGGTGTAAAAGCATTGCGAATATTATTTGTAGCAATACAGATATTCACGCCACCATCGCGTAATTTACGGATTGGCGTAACCGCACGTCGAACATTGTACTGATCACCGCGAGCTCCTAAATGTAAATCCGTTGCTGGTAAAGCCATCACGCTAATATTTGCTTCCGCCATTTTTGCAATAATAGGCGCCAATTCTGCTTCAGGTAAGGCGTGCAATGCCGTTAAGTGGCCCACTGAAACACGGCCTTGGTAGCCTTCAGCGATAGTTTTTTCACATAAATATTCAATACTCATATCATCAGCTTCATCGGCAAAATCTTGATGTAAATCTACATCTTTATCATATTTTTTAGCAATTTCAAACACTAAATCAATATGTTCTTTCGCTGGTGCATCATTATAAGGAATACCGCCGACAACGTCTGCGCCCATATCCATTGCTTCATACATCATTTGTTCTGTTCCAGGGGCTTTAAAAATTCCTTCTTGCGGAAACGCAACTACTTGCATGTCAATTAACTCTTTATATTCTTCTTTCAAACGCATAATTGTTTTGAAGCCAGTAAAACCTTGCGCTGGGTCAAATTCTGCATGCGTTCTTAACGCCGTGGTTCCATGAACGATTAACATTTCTAAGGCACGCTTAGCACGGTCATAAATGTCTTCTTCGGTAAATGTTGGTTTTAATTCCGCGGTTACTTCAATCGCTTCTTTCAACGTACCTGATTTATTTGGTTTACGATCAGCGATTAATGCCTTGTCCAAATGTAAATGGCTTTCTACAAAACCTGGGATTAAAACACGACCATCTGCTTCGATGACTTCTTTGGCATCGCCAGTAATAACTGGGGCGATTTCAATGATTTTTCCTTCTTTAATAGCTACATCTTGTAATGCTTCACCGTCTTGAAGACGAACTTGTTTAATTAATAAATCCATGTTTTCCACTCCCTAAATTGTTTTTTATCCAAAGATTAAACCGATAACTAATAATAGTACAGAGGCAATACTTAACCATTTCACGTTTCCTTTAACTACATCCAAAATTGGAATTTGGAAGCCTGAAGATAAAGCTTGCATAGTAATATTAACGAAACTCATTTGACTACCTAAACCAACACCCATTGCTACAAAACCTAATGCTAACGGCGGGAAGTTCAACGATACAGCAACTGGTAGCACTAAAGTTAAAACAGAACCTACGTAGGCCCCAGCTGGAATCCCAATTAAAATCCCTGTTAAAATGGCAACTGGCACGACAATAAAGGCTGGTGCATTTTCAGCAACACCTGCGATGACAGCAAACGTTCCTGTTTGTGCAATAACATTAATAAAGGCTAAGAAAATCCCTACTTGGAATAAACGAGTCAAAATATATGTAGACCCATCTACCATCGCTTCGACAGATTTGTTCATTGAGAAATCTGTACATAAGAAAATTAAAACTAATGTTAAAATCATGTATACAAGTGGCGTAAAGAAGGCAAAACCAATTAAATCATTCACAATTGGTCCAAAAATTACAGCAAACAATAAGAAAATGGCTGGCAAGGTAATTTTAAATAATTCACCATTGCTCTTTTTATCAAATTCATCATCTGCCGACTCTTTAAAGCCAACATTTCTATGTTTCGTTCCCCAAAAGGCTAAAACAATCGCTAATGCTACGAAGAATAACCAGTAAGGTCGCATGGTTGAAACATATGAACCGACACTGATATCGCCTAATTTTGAAACAATACTTGATTCTAATGAAGCGGGTGATGTTGTAAATGATACCGCAGCAGCTAAAGACATTGCTGCAATTAATTCAGGAACAACGCCAACTGCAGCAAAGGCCAATGGCGCAATAACCATCGCACTTCCGCCACCAATTCCTGACATATATGTGGCTGCGGCTAATAAGATAACAATAAAAGCTGAAACATACTCGACTTTTCCTTTTGTGCCTCGTTTGGCTAAAGTTAATGCAGCTGAATAACTACCTGCTTTAAAGACCGCCATCGCAACAGCTGAATTAATGATGGGAACGGTAATTCCTAACATCATCGGGATAGCTTCCAACATCTGTTTATTCGCTTCTTCTAGTCCAATGCCACCAATCAGCATCGCTAAGACGCCACCAATTAAACCAGCAATAATCATATCGACTTTCATAAACAATAGAACCAAAACAACAATCAACGGAATAATCACAACTAATGCCATGATTCCTGTCGGGGCAACTACATCCCCAATCTCATCAGCAAAGGCCGCAACTGGCACAAAAATACTAACTAAAAATGCAAAAATAAGTGCTACTTTTGACGATTTTTTCATTTTACTTTCCTCCAATAGAAAGAAGGCGAGAGCAACGCAGCAGCGAATACTCTCTGCGCTCCTCATTATTTGGCAAAGGCACCTTGCCCGCCATATTTATCGTAATGTACAATCTCACTAACTAAATAATCATAAATACTTTGTGGAATTTCAATGCCTTCTGACATGGCTTTTTGATAGTTTAGCTGACCAATTTCTCCTGGATAGTAAACTTGTTGAAACCCTTCTGCTGTAGGCACACTATGAAGTTCTTCCACCATTTGATTAATATTTTCTTTAAATCGTTCAGAATCTGTAAAGCGGCTTGGATCAATGACTAAGAACATCTGACCCAGATTCCGTTTCTCCGTTAAATCCGCATACATGGAGCTGACATGTTTGCCAAAAGGTAAGCCTAACAACGAACCAGCTAAGACATCGACCATCATCATTAGTCCATATCCTTTTGGTCCTGAAATCGGTAATAAACCTCGTACTTCATAAGGATCAGTCGTTGGCTGGCCTTTTTCGTCTACTGCCCATGTGTCGGGAATTTCAACATCTCTTGAACGTGCATCTAAAATTTTCCCCCACGCCTGTACTGTCGTAGCCATATCAAACACGACTGGTTCATGACCTGCTCTAGGTGCTGCAAAAGCGATTGGATTTGTCCCAAAATAATTGCTTGTACCACCAAACGGTACCACCATTGGATCAGATTGACACATCGAAAGAGCAACCATGCCTTGTTCCGCTGCTTTTTTAACATAATACGATAACGTCCCGCTATGACTCGTTTGAGAAACGCCAACATATGCTAACCCTGATTCTTTGGCTAGATCAACTGCAGCAGCTAATGCTTCGTTACAAACAAATTGACCCACGCCATTATCGCCATGAAAAATGGCAGTGGACGGTCCAGTTTTTTCAAATGATAATTCGGGGTCAATCGTGATCCCGCCTTTTGCAATCCGTTCCGCATAATAATCCATACGAACCGCCCCATGTGAATGAATACCGCTAGCATCTGCAAAAGTTAAATGTCGAGCAACTTCTTCGGCATGTTCAGAATGTAAACCAGCAGCTTCTAATTTTTGTTTCATCAGCTTTTCTAATTTCTCCGGTGTAACGACAACCATTTCTTCCATTGCGCTTGCTCCTTTATCATTAATCTTAAAAAAGGGAAAGAAAACAAGTGATTTTCTTTTTCGTCCTTGCATTTCCTTCCCTTTTTTCACTACTTATTGCTACTGTTAAAGACAGTATAGTCAATTTCATCCACTGATTTTGCAACTAGAATAGCAGAGTAAACATCTGAATTGACATTTAAAATTGTTCGCAACATGCCAACAAACCATTCGACGCCTGCAAAAATTGCAATACTTTCAATGGGTAAACCCATTTGCGGAACAATCACTGCCAGTGAGACTAAGCCCGCACCGGGAACAACTGCGTTTGCTAGTGAGACAAACGTTGCTGTAATTGCTAAGTAAATCATTTTCGTAATATCAAACTCTAGCTGATACATCTGAGCGATAGTCATTACAGTAAAAGCCATATGCATCGCTGAACCGTTACTGTTTAACGACATACCTAACGGCAACACTAAGTTAGTAATTCGCTTACTTAAACCTAATTTTGTTTCTGTTTCTTCCAAAGCTACTGGTAAAGTAATTGCTGAAGAAGTTGTCGCCAAGGCCATCACAGACATATTTTTCATGTTTGTAATTAAACGTAGTGGACTTACTTTACAGTACAATGTGATAACCAAAATCCAGATGCCCAAAAATAAAATAGTTCCTAATCCATAGACCAATAGATACTTCACTAACGGTAAAATAATTTGAAGGCCTAAGTGACTAATTGTTGAAGCAATTAAAGCAAAAATCCCCAGAGGTGCTAGATACATGACGTATCGAATGACTGTAATGATAACTTCATTAAAGTCCACAATTATTTGGAAGAGTTGTGTCTCTGGATGGCTTTGTAAGTATTTATTCAGTGCTAAACCAAAAAATAATGCAAAGACAATAATTTGAATAATCGATCCTTGAGTCAGTGAATCAAAAATATTTTTCGGAACGAAATTTAAAATCGTATCAGTGATTGAGATTTCTTGCGCTTTAATAGAAGCATCTTGGAAGCCAGTCATTTTAACACCGTATCCTGGATTAAAAATGACTGCCATTAGGACGCCCCATAAAGCGGCAGCTAAGGAGGAAATCCCGAAAACAGCGATTGTTCTACCCCCAAGGCTCGTTAGTTCTTTTGGATTAATACTGCCAACTGCTTGGACAATTTGCCCTAAGATCAAGATAGGAATAGCCATTTGCATCAGTCGCAAAAAGACATCTCCAACTATTTTCAAGTAATTGCCGCTAGCAGGAATCAAGAGTCCTACGAGGATTCCTACGACAACAGCAATTGCAATTTGGGTGATCATGGACGGTTTTTTCATGGTAAACTACCCCTTTTGACTGATCACAGTTCCTGCTTCTTTATCGATGTTTTCTAAGTTTTCGATAGAAGTAATGATTGCTTTCCGTTTGTCATCACCTTTTACGAAGTCTAAGGCAGCTTCGATTTTTGGTAGCATACTACCAGCAGCAAAGTGACCTTCTTTAATGTATTCTTCTGCTTCGGCTACACTGATTTGTTCTAATGCTTTTTGATCTGGTTGATTGTAATTAATGTAGATGTTATCAACGCCTGTCAAAATAATCAAACGGTCTGCATCAACGTTTTCAGCTAAAACACGTGCAGAGAAATCTTTGTCGTTAACCGCTTCCACACCTACGTATTGTCCGTCTTCTGCTACGACAGGAATGCCCCCGCCACCAGAACAGATAGTTAAAACGTCCGCTTCTACTAAAGCACGAACCGCCTCTTTTTCAACAATTTCTTTAGGCATTGGTGATGGAACAACTTTTCGGTAGCCACGGCCAGCATCTTCCACATACGTAGAGCCATCTTTGGCTGCTTCCGCGTCAGCTTCTTCTTTTGTATAGAATGGACCAATTGGTTTTGATGGTTTTTTAAACGAAGGATCTTCTTTGTCCACACGCACTTGTGTAACTACAGAGATAACTGGTTTAGCAATGTTACGTTTTTCAAACTCATTAGTTAAAGCATTTTGTAACCAGTAACCGATGCTTCCTTGTGTCATCGCAACACAAGTATCCAATTTCAACGCTGGATTTTTTTCACTTTCGCCTGCTTTTTGTTGTAAAAGCAAATTCCCTACTTGTGGTCCGTTTCCGTGACAGACAATGACTTGTTCCCCTTTGGCAACAAATTCTGCAATATATTTGGCCGCGTGATTAACGACGGCTTTTTGGCCTTCATCTGTTGGATCCGTATCTAAAATAGCATTCCCACCTAGGGCAATTACGTTTAAACTCATTGATTGATTCGCTCCTTTTTAGTAAAGCAAAGACAAAATCTTTTCAGTATCGACGGATAAGAAATAATTTGTTTACGAAATGAAAGATTTTGTCTTGCTCATTTTGATTGTTTCAGTCATTATCGAAGGGATAATTAACCTAATTTCGGTTTACTTTCATCTTTAGCTAAGAAAGCAAAAGCTAGTAAACCAATAACTAATAGTACACAAGAAAGATAGAAGCCAACTTGCATTGAGCCTGCTGTATCTGCTAAATATCCTGTGACATACGGTGCTAGGATTGACCCTGACATCCCGATAAAATTATAGGCACTTAACGTTGTTCCTAAGGCCGCTTTTGGTGCATGTTTGGTAACAAAAGTCACCATAATTGGATCTAACGCTAATTTCCCTGTTAACCCATAAAGAATTAAAACAGAAATTAACAATGTCCGATTTGTTACAAAAGCAATCGCAAAGACAGATAGGATTGCTAAAGGTACTAATGTAAAGACTAATTTTTTCGTCGCACCTGTTTTATCATTCAAACGAGCGAAGATTAAGGCGCCTGGAATAGAGGCCCATGGTACAAGTGATGAAATGAAACCAACGCTCGCTCCTGTAAAGCCACGTTCAGCAATTAAAAATTGTGGCAACCAAGTAATAATGACAAAGTTTGCATAAATACTTGTGAAACATAAAATAAATGCGGCTAATAAATTACGATTTGAGAAAATTTCTTTTAATGAGATCTTTTCTTGCGGTCCTTCTTCAGCAGCTGCTCGTGCGGCTTCTTCGCCAGGACGAATCACTTTTTCTTTCAAAATTGTATAGAAAAGAATTCCTACGATAAACGTTGGAATCGCCATGATAAAGAATGGTTTGCTCCAATGTTCACCATTTTCTAAAACCAACTTACTTGAAAGTAAGTACCCACCTGATGTACCGAAGGCCATCCCACTATTGATGATGGCATTACCGATGGTCCGTTTACTTGCTGGAATCGCTTCTGTCGATAACGCATATTGCGGGCCATAGTAAGCTCCTTGACCAATACCAGCAATTGCACGAATGACTAAAAACATAACAAAGGTTGTCGCTAATCCACTAAAATAAGTAGAAATAGCAAGAACGATAAACCCAACAGCAATGACTAATTTCCGCCCAATTTTATCGCCAATCATCCCAAAAGGAATCTGTGCAACAGCATAGGTTAGAAAGAAGATACTATTGGCTAAACCAAGTTGTGTGTTACTTAGACCAAATTGTTCTCCAATGACCCCCATCACTGGATTAAAAATAGTTCGTGTTGCGTACATTAAAATCCAGCCTACGAAGAAAATGGCTACGACTTTAATCCAGTAACTATTGCTCACTTGCACTGCTTGATTTTTTTTACTATTCTCCATGTCTTCTCCTCACTTCTCATCTAACTCTACAGATTGTAAAGCTAGTAACATTCCAAATGACATATCTTTACCAGAGGAATGTCCGATTTGTATAATTCTGTCAATATTTTCGTCAACTCTATTATCCCGATGGTTCTCCAAATCCAAGAGTAACTGATACAACAATGAATTTACATATCCTTTAGCCGAGCTTGCAATATAGCCTTTACTAACATCTGTTGTGGATAAATTTGCTGCCGAAAGAGTAGCGGCTAACGCCGCAGCTCTTTCATCAGCAAGTATGAACAGAATTGTTTGATACGCTACTAAAATGTCATCACCACTCGGGGTTAACCCTTTGCCCCGACCAATCAGATAATTCGTTACTTCTTGCCATTCCGATAGTGTCCAAACTTTTTGTTTTTGGCTCATTTTTTTGAAAATATGCTTTGCTCGTTCGTCTAAAGGCAGGCCAATTCTACGTTCTAAGTTTCTCGCTAATAAGCGGTCTTGCAACAAGCGTAATTGGTCTTTTTCTAACTTGAAATGAGTAATGTTTAAAGAAACGACCTCAGCAGGTGTGAGTTGGATCGTTTTCACGCCGACTGTACTGTAAAAGGTCAACTGATTTTCTGTGATTTTGACTTTATTACCTTGTTGTACATACGGAAAGATTTCTTGAAACAATTGATCTGGCAAAAACATACCAAAGCTTGATAAATAATTATGGAAGTTCGCAACATTGATTAATTGATCCTGGACTTTCAGATTAAATGAACGTTCAAAAACACTGTGAATGGTTCCCATCTTGCCATATTGGTGGATAGGAAAAATGTAGTCACTAATGACTAGTTGGTTATTCAACCGTAATGCCTAGTTTCTCAGCATACGCTTCTAGGGCTTTTTCAAAACAGCCTAGAGGTGCTCTAACTGTCCCTGCACCAATTTGACCAACACCGGCATTTTTGTGTGCAATCCCTGTATTGATGATTGGTGTAATTCCTAATTCCACCACTTTACGGATATCAATTCCTAAACAAGTTCCTTGGAAATCCCAAGTTGGAATTGAAAATGTTGGGTTGTGTCCTTCACAGATTTTTGCCATTTCATTTGAGGTTGCTAACGCATCTTCAAAGCCACCTGCACCAACAAACCGTGTTACGCCAGGTGCAGCTACCATAGCCATTGCTCCAACGCCTACTGTTTCAGTAATTGCACTATCCCCGACATCAGGATTTCCGTCTTCTTCGCTGAAACCAGTGAAGTAAAGACCTTTTGGTGTATTTACTGGTGCGGTATGCCATTGATCGCCTGTTTCTGCAATCCGGACCCCAAAGTTCACGCCGTTACGAGTCATCGTTGTGACAATCGTTCCGTTGGTATCTTTACGGGCACCATCAACAATTGCTTTTCCAGTTGCCATCATGACATTTAAGAAGAATTGATCTGTGTCAGCTAAGAATTTGATTACTTCGTATTTTTGATCTTCTGGAATATCTGTTTTGATAATTAATGGAGACAATTCTTTTAAGAAGTTCAAAGATGCGGCAATATTTCTTTGGTGGAACTCGTCACCCATTGTAATAGAGCGCGCAATCAATACGTTTAAGTTCAAGCCTTCTTCAGAAAGTTTCAAAGCTTTCGCAATAGTTGGTCCTAAAACATCTTTAATCCAATCTAAACGATCAACCACTTCTTGTGAATAAGCACCAAAACGCAATACTTTACCGATACCTTCATTCAAGATACAGTATGCTTCGTTACCTTCTAAGCGATTTTCTACAACAAAGACTGGCATATTACCAGAAGTAATACCGCCCATTGGTCCAACTGCTTTTACATGGTGACAAGGAATGAAACGTACTTCGCCAGCTTCAAAAATCTTCAAAGCATCTTCTTCGTTGTCTGCCCAACGTTCGAATAATGCTGCACCGATACAAGCACCTTTCATTGGTCCAGTCATTTCAGACCATTGGATTGGTGGTCCAGCATGAAGTAATGTTTTTTGTGCGTCATCATTTAATTCTGGAATCACTGATTTTGCAGGTACCACATCTACTAAGAATGGTTGTGCATTTTTAATTTTGTCTGTTACTTTGTGATTTTCAGCTTCGATTTGTTCACTGTAATCTTCCAAAGCATCCAAAATTTTAATCATTTTTTTATTGCCGTTGGCACGCGGACGCCAGTTAAATTGAACAGTTTCGCCACCGTAATCAACGATTGATTCTGTAAAGCTTTGTAACCCAACGTTAATGATTCTTGGTTTGGTTGTTAATAGTTCCATTACTTTTTCGCCTGGTTTTGGTACATCGACAGTTGGTCCGTTGTAAGCAACCACTTCTTTATCGTCTTCTGAAATTTCGATTCCTTTTAACAATAAAGCTAATTGAACAGCTTTAGCATTGCTTTCTGCAACTAAAACGCCGCCTTCTTTCAAACGATCAACCGACGATTGGTAATTTTGCGGATCTTTCGTCGTCCCACAAACAGTTGCAACAAAGTAAAGATCACGTCCGGCTTCTTTGGCTGTGGCACGCGCTTCTTCAATTGCTGGTAACAATGCACCAACCATGTCTTCATGAGCACCGTAGCCTAACACCACATCGAATAAGATAATCCCAGTTTTTTCATCTTGTGCGTATTCACGAATTTTTTCGATACGAACATCTGGGTCAATCATTGGGTGGGGACGACCTTGTGTATACATATCATCGCCTAAGTCAATGACTTCATAACCGTGAGATTTCAAGACATAACCTTCTGCTTTCACTAAACCGCCAAGGTCTAAAGCTTCAGAAATTAACATACCTGCTTCAGAAGCTAATGTACCACCTGAATATAAGCCTTTTACAACTTTATCTTCTGGTAATGTTGGTACAGCTGGTTTTGCTAATGCTTCAAAGTAATTTTTCTTCACGGCCACATCATTTGCTAAATCAACAGCAATTTTAGCTGTTTCTTCTAATGTATGAGCTAGATAAACTTTGCCTTCGTGACTTGTTGGTTTTTCTCCTAAGAAAATCGCAACGACTGGTTTTGAAATACTTTGTAATAATTCAACCACTTCATCACGAACTTCTTTTGCAGGTGGTTTAGAGATGACTGTAATCACATCGGTTGGTTCGTGATTTTCTAAGGCCACAATAGCATCTTTCACAGTGATAGCGCCTACTTTGTCGCTTAAGTCACGACCACCAGTACCAATGGCGTGAACAACTCCGCCACCTAAGCGGTCAATAATCGTTGTAACTTCTTGAATCCCTGTTCCTGAAGCACCAACAACGCCAATGTTTCCTGGAGAAACAACATTTGTAAAGGCGATTGGAATACTTGAGATAATACCAGTTCCACAGTCAGGGCCCATCATTAGTAAGCCTTTTTCATGCGCTAATTTTTTCAAACGTACTTCATCTTCAATTGACACGTTATCCGTGAAAGAGAACACGTGTAAATCATTTTTTAAGGCACGTTCCATTTCTGGCGCACCATATTCACCAGGAATACTGAATAGCGCTACATTCGCCTCTGGTAAAAGATCAAACGCTTCTGACCAAGAAGTTGCTGCTTGTGCTTCTTCACTAGTTCCCTTTGCTGATAAATCATCTAAGAATTCATCAATCGCTGGCATAACTTCTTCCATGATGTTTTCTTTTTCACTGTCAACCACAATCATCATGTCGTTTGCAGATGCACTATTGGCCTCATCCGTTAACAAGTTCGTGTTGTTAAGGATGTCTTTGTTGGCATCTGTTCCCATCATGATTTGACTCATGGTTACACCATCTAATGCATTGATTTTATTGGTCAATAACATTAAGTTGATGGAGTCTTGGTAATTGTTTTTCAAAATTACTGTGTGTAACATTGTTCATCCTCCTATCTATTCCTTACAATGCTATTGTATCGAAACGAGAAAGTGTTTTCATCGGACATAATTCTAAAAAAATGGTATAATTTTTATCCATAAGAGGAAAAAAGGAGAAAACGATGAAATTAAGAGAGTTATTATCGATAGGTGACTTAAAAAAAGGTAAAATTTTGACGAAAGAGATTGGTTTAGACAATGAAGTTGATTCGGCAATGGTCTTAGAAGCGATTGATATCGAGAACTGGAGTAGAAAGAATCAGTTAATTTTGACTTCTTTCTACGCATTGCATGATCTACCCGAAAAAGAGTTGGAAAATTTTTTCGTAAAGATGCGCCGAATTGGCATCAGCGGCTTAATTTTGAAAACAGATCGATTCATTAAAATGATTCCAGAGTGGTTTATCGAATTATGTTTCAATTATGAAATTCCTTTAATTAAAATCACACAAGACATTAGCTATGAAAAAATTCTATTTACGATTTACGAGCCTTTGTTGAATTATCAGTCGCATGTCTTACGTACGTATTACGATGTGCGCCAACGTTTCACCAAATTAGAGCGCCACTACCCAACGGTTGAGACGATTATGCAAGAATTTTATGACATCATTAAATTACCCTTCGCTTTAAAAATGTTGGATAAACATCTGGAAATTAGCGATGGTGACTTACCCCATGATGCGATTGTGCTCTCAAGAGAAAAACTAAAAAACAGTGAATTCACTAAAAATGATTACTCTCTTTTAACACTTTATTCTCATGCCAACCCCAAAAAACAGTTGGCACTAGAAGTTTCTATTTTCAATAGTTATTCCACTAATTGTTTACTTCTGGTTTATTTACAAGATGAAAAGGTTAAAGAAACGGATTTAGTGATTATCGAAAATGCGATTGATGTCTTACAAGAAAAATTCAATACCGAAAATTTGTTAAAAAAAGAACGGTATACTCGTTTGAACAACTTAGCGGATGCTATTTTACAAAATACACCACAAAATCCTGACGAGCTAAACAGTTTGCTTCGTGAAGTGCAAATGCAAGAGCTAGATTCTTACCAAGCGATTGCTTTTTCTACCAAAGACACCAATACACAACTCATGAAAGAACGAATTATTGCCTTACTTCGTACCCTGCGTGTGAAATCCATCTTCTTCGATCAGCTAAATTATTCGGCGGTCCTTTTTAACTTCAATGAAAGTGATGGAAAAATTACAAAGCTGCAATTAAGTCGTTTATTAGCTGAACTTTTAGAAGAAAACGACACGCTTACCGTTGCCGTCAGCAGTTTAAAATCACGAGAAGGGATTAAAGAGCTACTGATTGAATGTCTGGACATTCTGCGCTTTAATGAAACTTTTTATAACGGACCAATTGTCACCTTAGCCGATATCGGGGTATTTAAAAATTTTATCCGCGAAGACCAATTGGAAAATTTAGACGAATTAATTCCTCGCGCACTTTATCAATTAGCCGAAAATAACTACGATTTGTTTGAAACCTTGTACAGTTTTTTCAAAAATAATCGCAACTATAAACAGACCTCTGAAGCGATGTTCCTTCATTCAAAAACGATTCGTTATCGTTTAAACAAAGTGGAACAACTTCTTGATATTGACTTAGCCAATCCCTTGCAATTGTTAAATTATGAAATTGCCACATACATTATAAAGATGAGGAGACGTGCACTTGAAAAACAATCAAACACTCGCTAATGGCGCAACAGTTACTATCTACCCCACTACGACTGAATCAACGAACTATGTCGTCTATTTACATGGTGGCGGGATGATTTATGGAACCAAAAGTGATTTACCAGAAGAACTGAAGGAGCTGTTTACAAGCAATGGCTATACCGTTTTAGCGCTGGACTATTTGTTGGCTCCAAATACAAAAATCGATCACATCTTAGGGACGCTAACAGAAACCTTCCAATTGCTAAACGAAGAGATTATTCAAAATCAGCCATTTGGTTTGTGCGGACGTTCCGCTGGCGGTTATTTAATGTTACAGTTAACCAAACAATTACAAACACTAAATTTGACGCCACAATTTTTAGTCAATTTTTACGGCTATACAGATTTAGAATTTATTAAAGAGCCACGAAAATTATTAAAGCAAGCCATTTCCGCTAAAGAAATAACTACCATTGACCAAACAAAGCCTGTTTGGGATGATCCTTTTCTTTCTCGCTATCTGCTGTATCATTACAGTATTCAGCAAGGGCTATTGCCGCACTTTTACGGATTACCAGAAAATGAGGACTGGTCTGCTTACGCACTGTCAGACGAAACATTAAAAACGTTTCCACCTTGTTTCAGTACAGCTAGTAGCTCAGACGAAGAAGTGCCGTTCCGCTATAGCAAAAAAATCGGACGGACCATTCCTGAGAGTACCTTTAAAGCGGTTTACTATTTAGAACATGATTTTTTAAAACAAACCAAAGATCCTTCGGTCATCGCTTTGTTTGAGCAATTGGATAGCTGGTTGAAGGAACGATAAGCATAACAAAAAAAGAAGCGAGAAATCTCGCTTCTTTTTGTTATTTTTGATAAAGTGTGGTTCCTTTTACCACACTGATTTCCACTGGTGTCTGACGAGCGACAAAAGCCGCCGCACATTCTGCTTCAGTGAGTAAGTAAGTTGCTTCAGCACCAACTTGCGGCCAATTTGCTTGCCCTTGTTCATCTAAAGTCGTGATACCATCTGTCACTAAGCCTAATAATTGTGTTAAAGCATCTTGATCTTTCACATTAAAAAGTTCACCTAAACGAGCCAATTTTTCTTGTAATGAGCCATCACCATAAGGAGACCAGCAATCGTAGATATTGTCACAACCAAGATGGACATTGACTCCATGACGTAACAATTCCATAATTGGCGGAATCGTGTTAGGTGTGATTGGCACGCTGGAATTAATATGAATTTTTTCTGCTGCTAAAGCGTCATAAACTTCGTCACGTTCTTCACCAATGAAATCATTTAACCCGAAGGCATGGCTGATAAATACTTTGTCTTGTAGGCCATATTCTTTCGTTAAACGGATAATTTCTTTAATCGTTGTTGTCCCAGCTTCGTGACGGTCATGTAAATGAATATCCACACCGACACCATGTTTATCTGCTAAGCGGAATGTTTCAGCCAATGATTTTTTGTAATCACCATCTAGTGAATAAGGATCCACGCCACCAATAAAATCGGCACCTTTTGCCAATGCTTGATCAACTAATTCAACGGAATCTGAACGTAGTAAGCCGTGCTGTGGAAAGACGACAATTTCTACAGCAAATGGTTTCGTTTGGGCCAATGCTTGGACTTCATCAAAATAACGTAAGTCTGTCATCGGTTCCACGTCGACATGTGTTCTGAAGGCTGTCGCGCCATGTGGTAATTCTAAGTCAATTAAATGATTTGCGCGTTCTGTTAAAGAAAGTTCTAAACTATCTAAATAAGGGATTTCTGCTTCGACACGTTCCACAATTGACTTCGCTGGCGTCACCGGATACCACGGAACACCTAGTTTACTTTTATCAAAGTGACAATGTTTTTCAATCAAACCTGGTAAAATCAATTGATGGTGACCATCAATAATTGTCAACCCAGGTTCTTCTACCAATTCTTCATTGGGGATGATTTTTGTAAATACTCCATCTGTTACTTCAATTGCCACTTCTTTGGTTACTGTCCCAGATAACCAGTCACCTTCTTTTTGATACCCTGTTTCAATTCGAACATTTTTTAACCAATAATTCATGCTTTCCTTCACTCCTACCTGTATTTATTCCTTCCCGAAAGGACACAATACTTAGTTGTACTGTGCTAAAATTTTACTAATTTCCGTATAACCTTTTTGATTGGCATAGTCCATTGCTGTTCGACCAGAATTGTCTTTAATGGATTGATCCGCACCATTTTCCATTAACAATTTTACAATATCTTGGTAAAGTTGGTTCCCTTCACGTAACCCCACTGCCTCAATCAATGCTGTATAGCCAAAGTCATTTTGGAAATCTATGTCTTCTCGTCCATCTTCTAACAAGAGCTTCACATTGTCAATATGTCCTTTTTCAGCTGCTGGAATTAACGCATTGCCACCGTAACGGTTATGCTTAGTTAAATCTGGTGTCGCATTTTTTAACATATACGCTAAAATCTCCGTACGTCCTTGCGCTCCCGCATAAAGATAGGGACTATCACTAATGCTATTTTGCAGATTAATATCGGCATCCCGATCAATCAACGCTTTTGCAATCTCAATGTCATTATTGTGCACAGCAATATTGAGCGGTGTATTGCCTTCTGTGTCGACTTCATCCACTTGATAAGTAGTATCTTGTAAAATTTCCTTGACCTTCTTCGTATCTCGTTGATTGGCTGCTTCTAAAAGCGCACCCACTTCATAGGTCTTCATCGGTTCTTTCACTTCCTCTTTTGATGTTGTTTGAGCCACCGAACGGGTTGTACTGGTGCTTTCAGTTTTTGCACTACTTTGAGTAGTCACCGTTTGACTATTTTTTGACGCTTCGGAGGGTGTTTCTCCTCCTTGACACGCAGCAAGTAATGGAATGGTCACGACACTTAATAGCCCCATTAAAATTTTTTTGTTCATTGTGCTCAACTTCCTTTCCTCGAGAGAAATATGAGATTTTTCTCCAGTGGTTCTAATCTAACGAATCTTTTTTTATTTGTCGATTAAAACGCTTTCTCTGTTTTTCTATTTTAAAAAGAGAGAAACCAAAAGCAGGAAGTCCTGCTTTTGGTTCCTATTCTCATGTCTAGTTTTTAAAAGGTAAATGTTGGATTAAAAGTTCCTTGGTAAGGTTCATGTTCCACGAACACTTGAATATCATTACCAGCGTTATCTTTACCCATTCGAGTATACGTAAATCGATCATTGTTTAGTTCCGTTAATTCTAGCGCCGCACCGTAACGATTCGTACCAATAGATACATGGGCCCGAATCTTGTTATTGTCCACCACTTGGAAATACCCAAAGTCGCCGCGGGTTTCACCCGTTTGTAAATTGAAAAATTCATATTTACTTGTGTTTGGATCAAATTTCGCTAAACTAATGAAATTTTGATTGGCCGCTGTCACATCATTCCCATTTTTATCTACGACTTTTGTGCCATTCCACAAGGTTGTTCCTAAAATTTTATCCCCTGATTTATTTGTCACAATTTTGCCAGTTTGATTGGTTAATGCTTCACGTCCATTTGTAAAAGCTAATTTTTTCCCATGATAAGGGATGTGTTCCACGTAAACTTCAACATCATTCCCCAGTTTATCTTTTCCTAAACGTTTGTAAGTAAATTTATCTTTACTCACTTCGGTTAAATCCACTACGGCTTGATAATTTTGTGTCCGCGAAATTAAAATTCGTTTTGTGCCATCACCTGTCACAAAAAATGTTCCTTCGTCACCACGGGTTTCCCCAGTATTTTTGTCGAAAAACTCGTAAAAACCGGTTTCACCATCATATTTTGCTAACCCAATAAAATTAGCATTTTCTGCCGTTAAATCATTACCTGCAGCATCATAAACTCGGGTTCCTTGCCAGTCCGTACCAGATAAAATCTTAGTCGCCTTGTCGCCTTTTGTTTGGCCATTGTTTTGATGTTTACCTAAATTTGCTGTAGCACTGTTTGGATTGGCTGCATGATCTGCAAATGCTGGACTTGCATAACCTGCTATCAGTAACGTACTTAATGTTACTAAAGTAATCGAACTTAATACTTTCTTTTTCATAAAGCATCGCTCCTTTTCTTTGATAAACCTATCTTAACAAACGATTCTAAACTACCACTGTCAGAAAAATGAACAATTTATAAACGATTAAAAACAACTATAAACTATTTTTTTGTTAAAAATAAAGTGGTCAAAAGAATCCTTTACTTTCTTTTGGCCACTTCATCTACTCGTAATTGACTAATTAGAACGTGAAGTCTGGCGTAAAGTCGCCTTCATACGGTTCATGTTCCACAAAAACTTTAATTTCTTTGCCGTTATTGTCTTTACCCATTCGTGTATACGTAAAACGTTTATCATTTAATTCTGTTAATTCTAATGCAGCTCCATATTTATTGTCACCAATTGAAACATGGGCACGGATTTTGTTATTATCAATTACTTGGAAGTAACCAAAATCTCCACGAGTTTTACCCGTTTCTAAATCAAAGAATTCATATTTACTTGTTTTATTATCAAATTTTGCTAAACTAATAAACATTTTATTTGCTTCAGTAACATCGTTACCGTCTTCATCTAAAACTTTCGTGCCATTCCATAATGTGGCCCCTAAAATGTCATCGCCAGGTTCATTGGTAACAATCTTGCCAGTTTCTGTTTCTAAATCTTTACGACCGTTCGTAAAAGTTAACTTTTTGTCAGAATAAGGGACATGTTCTACAAAGACTTCTACATCTTTCCCATCTTTATCTTTCCCCATTCGCTTATAGGTAAATTTATCTTTCGTCACTTCCGTTAAATCAACCACTGCTTGATAGTTTTGTGTATCCGAAATTAAGATACGCTTTTCGCCATCGTCTGTCACGAAGAATGTGCCTTCATCGCCACGGGTTTCACCTGTTTCTTTGTCGAAAAATTCATAAAAACCTGTTTCACCATCATATTTTGCTAAACCAATAAAATTAGCATTTTCTGCTGTTAAATCATTATTGTTTTTGTCGTAAACTTTTGTGCCTTGCCAATCAGTACTGGATAAAATTTCTGTTAATTCTTGTCCTTTTGATTGCTCTTTAGCTGCTTCTGCTGAACTAGAGACTGCAGTGCTTGAGCTAGCTGCACTTGATTTATCTGTTGCAGAGTTGGCTCCGCCAGCACAGCCTGCAATCAACAACGTACTAAAGGTTAATAAGGTAAGCGCACTAAAAACTTTTTTCTTTTTCATGGTTGGTAATCCCCTTTTTCTTTTTGATATATCTAGAATAGCAAAGCCTTATAAACTCCTACTTGCCGAAAAATGAACAAATTATAAACAAATGAAAAAAAGTTAATAACAATACTAGCTTTTTTTTGTTCACTTGTAATACACTATAATTAAGAAATAGATTAAAACCACTAGGAGGGACGCTTTTGACCATTAAACGCCGCTTTTTTATTTCTTATATTAGTGCCATCATTATTACTTTAGCCTCTGTTTTAGCTGTTTTATCCTTAGCTTCTTACATCACATTAGGAACTGTCCCCAGTTTGCCCCAAGCTTACCGAATGATGAATAAGCAACGACCATTGACCGCTAACGAAGAAGAAAGTTATTTATCCTTAGATCAATTGTTAAAAAAGTCACCGAAATTACTAGATACGCCTTTAAGTAAAGAATTAAAGGAAACGATTCAAACAATTGAGGAAAAAGGATTAAGTGTGATTATTCGAAAGAATGCACGGTTTCCTTATTATTCGGATAATTTAGTAGAAAAATCTTTGTCTGTACATATTCCAAACTACGAAATGAATAATATTATGCCAACTGGCACACTGGATAATGCAGGGCGTCTATATCATTATGTCAAATCCGATTTTCATTATTTAGATGGTTCTAACGGGAGCTTTATTGTCTTGAAACGCGAAAGCAGCCTTTTTGAATTCTTCACACGCTGGATTATCTGGATGATTTTGTTAATTGTCCTTGTAGCAATTGCGGCAGCTTGGCTCATTAATAAGCGCTTAACCAAAACCACTATCGAGCCATTAGAAGCATTAGAAAAAGCGACTAAAACATTGGGTAAGGAGGCCCAAAAAGAAAATCCATTTACACCAACTAACCACCAAACCGTCTCAACGGAAGTCAAACAGCTTCAACTTAGTTTTGAACAAATGTGGCAAGATTTAGAAGAAGCCAATGCGGAACGCGAAAAATATGAAGATAATCGGAAAGAATTAATTGCCAATATTTCTCATGACTTAAAAACACCAATTACTTCTATCATTGGTTACGTTGAAGGCTTGATGGATGGTGTTGCCAATACCGAAGAAAAAAAACAGCGCTATTTAACGGTCATTCATGAAAAAAGTTTAGGCCTCAATGATTTAATTGAAGAATTATTTTTGTATTCTAAATTAGACCTAGACCGTGCTGTCTTTACAATGGAAAAGACCAATTTCACTCGTTTTATTGCACATATTCTTGAAGAATACCGTTTGGAACAAGAACTCGTGATCACTTCTGTCCTTCCCGCCGAAGCTTTATATGTTCAAATGGATCCAACGCAGATGAATCGCGTAATTACCAATCTAATTCAAAATAGTATTAAATTTGCGGATCCCACTAAAGAACAACTAGCCTTTACGATTTCTTTAGCGCATAATCAAACAGACTTAATTTTAACCATTACAGATAATGGTATTGGTATCGATGAAAAAGAATTACCTTATTTATTCGAACGCTTCTATCGTGTGGACAAATCTCGAACCCCAACGGTCAAAGGAAGCGGCTTGGGGTTAAGTATTGTCAAACAAATTATTGACTATCATCAGGGAACAATCACTGTCACAAGTAAAAAAGGAGACGGCACCAACGTGATAATTACGCTGCCGTTGTTGGAGGATGAAAAATGAAACCACATGTATTAATTATTGAAGATGATCCAAGTATTGCTGATTTGCAAAAAGATTATTTAGAAATTAACGATATGACTGTCACAATCGAACATGATGGAAAAAAAGGATTGGAAGCAGCTTTAAATGAGCCCTTTGATTTAATTATTTTAGATGTGATGCTGCCAACTATGGATGGTTTTGAAATCTGTCGTGCAATTCGGAAAAAAAAGCAAACGCCGATCATGATTGTTTCGGCTAAAAAAGAAGATATTGATAAAATTCGTGGTCTTGGCTTAGGTGCGGATGATTATATAATTAAACCGTTTAGTCCCAATGAATTGGTCGCTCGAGCAAAAGCCCATATGAACCGCTATCAATTGTTAAGCAAGGCAGAGCAACCGCCACAATTACTAAAAATCAATGAAATCGCTGTCGACACTGCCGCCCACAAAGTGTTTGTTTTAGAAAATGAAGTTATTTTTACAAGCAAAGAATACAAATTGTTGGTTTTCTTGATGGAACATCCTAACCGTGTGTGGAATAAAGAAGAACTTTTTGAAAGTGTCTGGGGGTTTGATGCCTTAGATACTGAGGTTTCGACTGTCGTTGTTCACATTAAACGGATTCGGGAAAAATTAAAAAAAGCCAATCTTTCTGACTCTCCAATTGAAACACTCTGGGGAAGTGGCTACCGCTTCAATCGATAAAGAGAACAAAAAATAAGTCGGAACCTATTTCTAGGCTCCGACTTATTTTTTTATTAATTTACACGAGAAAATTTTTGATAAAGTTGGTTGAAAACAATCATAAATTGTTCAATTTCTGCCATTGTATTGCTTTCATCTAAACTAATGCGCACAGCGGAAGTCGCTAATTCCCCTGGCACATGCATGGCATACAAGGTGCTGCTAGCCATTTTTTTCCGGCTAGAACAAGCACTCGTAGTCGAAATATAAATCTGTTTTTCTTCCAATGCATGGACCAGCACTTCGCCACGAATCCCTTTCAAAGCAAAACATAAAATGTGTGGCGCAAAATGTTCATTATCTTGTGAAAAAACAGTTACATTTTGAAATTCTTCTAGCGCCTTTAATAAATAACTCCGTAATGTCGCCACATGTTGCGGCCGTTGTTGTTCGTTCTCTAAATGCAAACGTAACGCTTTGGCCATTGCCACAATTGCTGGTACGTTTTCTGTCCCACTGCGTTGGTTGTTTTCTTGCCCGCCTCCTGTTAAAAGCGGCGCTAAACGTTTTCCTTGTTTCCAATACATAAAACCAATGCCTCGTGGTCCATGAAATTTATGTGCAGAAAACGTTGCAAAATCCACCCGATCCGTTAACCACTCTGAGTAATTAACTTTCCCAATTGCTTGAACCGCGTCTACATGAAAATGAATTTTAGGAAACTCCACTAAAACCTCGCTAATTTCTTTAATTGGTTGAATCGTTCCCACTTCATTGTTGACTGCCATAACAGAAACCAAAATCGTTTCTTTTCTAATTAATTTCTGTAGTTCCTCGACTTTTACACGACCTTCTTTATCCACTGGCGCATAAGAAAGTTCAAAACCTAGTTCGACTAATTGTTCCGCTGTTTCTGTAACTGCTGGATGTTCCACTGCAGAAATAATAATATGATTACCAAATTCTCGTTTTTCGATTGCCGTTCCTTTTAAAACCCAATTATCGCCTTCAGTTCCGCCACTTGTAAAATAGATTTCATTTGCTGAAACATTGATTAGCTCCGCAATCTGCTTCCGTGCTTGTTGTAAGAGCCGATTCGCTTGGTTGCCTAAGTCATGCAGACTAGACGGATTGCCAATAATCCGCTGACTGGTTTTTACATATGTATCTAAAGCCTGGGGGTAAATCGGTGTAGTTGCACTATTATCAAAATAAATCATTTGTCACCCTTCTTTTTTAAAATTCTTTCCCATTATATACTTTCTAAAGTATCACTTCAAGTCACCCCCACGCCATAAAAACAGAGGCTTGTCTGTTGACAAACCTCTGTTTAGTGATTGTTTAATTAAATTGCTGTTAGATTAGGGTTATTGATATTTTTAAAATAAAAATCTTCGATTCGTTTGAACGCCCCTGGCTCAACAGCTTCCAATGCTGTTCCAATTTCATCTAATGCATCTTGATAACGGAATTCTGTCGAGAATAAATACATGCTTTTATCTAAAGCCGTTCGGATGTTCTCGTGAGTATGACGATAGCGGTTTGCATATTGCATCATTTGTTCTGTCAGAGCTGCTGCATTGACTAAATCTTTTGTTTTCTTATCTAATAACTCTAAATCATCTTCGCATAAGTCACACAAACGATTGATTTCATCCATGTTAATGCGCATTTTATTTAAGGCTCGGCTTAAATCTTCAATTCGATCCGTTGCCACATAGAAAAATTCTAAGTAATCAGCAGACAAACCTGGTAATCGTTGCTTTTCAACATACCGTTTGATACTCCGTAAACGGAATTCGTATTCGTCGACTTTTTCTTGGGCGACTTTTTCGCCTTTTCTTAGTTCTTTCAATGAAGCATCAATTTCTAATTGTTGATTTTCAATATCATCTAAAATCTTATAGCATTCTTTATAGAACGCTTGAATTTCAGAGTAAGGAACGGTATGTTCTTTCATTCGAGGTTCCAAGTCTTTTTGACGGCGAATAATTTCTTCAATTTCCGTTTGGAAACCACGACTACGTCCTAGCTCGTTGTTATTTAAGGTGTAGCTTTGTGATACATGGTCCAATTCAATCATTAATTGACGGTTATTTTTTAAGGAATGAGAAATATAATCGTCAATAATTTTTTGATTGGTCACGACATATTTCTTCGCTTCAATCTCACGTTCCATCACTTCATATAATGCATCAATCGCCGTTGCTGTGTCGCGATTTGCGACCTCTACTGCGGCAATCTCTGTTTTCTCTAAATCAGCCATTGAATTCTCGACACGTTTTTTCGCATGTTGAATTTCTTCAGCAAAGTTTTGTTCAGGGAACACGTAATCGTCAGCTAATAATTGGTTGTAGCCTTCTTCGATTTCTTTTAATTGATCTGGGAAAGTTTCATTTAATTCTTCATACATTGGTGGAATCCGTTTCATTAAGTCTTCCAATTCATACGTATGACGTTCCGCATCTTCTAGGACTTCTCGAGCCTCGATTGGGTCCCCCGATGTATTTAGTGTGACAAATTGTGTGAATTCAATTTCGACGTTTCTTAATTGTTTTTGTATTTCGGAGTATGCTGGACCAAAGCTAGCTTTATCATCTTTTAGTGATTTACTTAATTCTTCATAGACATCCAAAGCTTTTTGAACTTCTAATGAATTGCGCTCTTCACTTTCACGTAATTCTTTCAAGCCATTACGAATGACTTCCACTTCGGCTTCCATTTCGGTCATCGTTTCATTCGCTTCCACGACTGCTTTCTTCGCTTTCATGAAACGGAAAATTTCATTTTGATTTTCGACTTCATAAATTTGACTCTCTAGTTCGGCGAAAGAACGCGTTGATAGTTCTACCCAACGTTGATTCCATTCACGGAAACTATTTTGACTCTGTCCAACTAGATGCATTTTTTTAATGTCATCGATTTCTTCAAAGACTGGCAAGTCAAACAGGGCTTCTTTACGAACTTCTAATTCATCTAATTGTTCTTGATTTTTTTTGCGCATAAAATAACCAATTAAGTATAGCACCGCAGCAATAATAACGATTACTAGTACTAAAATGATAATCCAATTATTCTTCATTTTGGCTCCTCCGATAATTTTTCTATAATAAAAGAAAGGTTGTTTGTTCTCTTCACACGGTTATCTATTGTTCCTGACCCTTGAAAAAGGGCATTCTTGCAGAAATACCTATAGAAAATTATAGCACAAACTGTATATTCATTCACTAGTTATAACAAATTTTTTTAAGAAAACCCGCGATCTTCTTACGAAGGGGTTGATTTACTGCTTTCATCTATCCGATTTTCACTAATTTTTTTACAAATATCACTTAGTTGTGTTAAGAAGGCATCCGCTTGACTTTGATCCATCCCAAAGTGTTCATCACGCATAGCCCAAACTTCTAGCCCAGCTTCTTTGGCAGAAGCAATGCCTTTTTCTGAATCTTCAATGGCTATACATTCCTGTGGCGCAACAGCTAATTCTTGTAACGTGTGCAGATAAATATCCGGCGCCGGTTTACTTTCTTCGAAATCTTCCCCACTCACGACCGCATCAAAATAACTACTTAATTGCCCCACTGTCAAAACCTCTTCAATTGCGTCTTTTGTGGAAGAAGAAGCTAATCCGATTTTATAGCCTTGTCTTTTTAAAAATTGTAAAACACGTTTCGCATTTTCATCAAGCACAGCTAAATAATCTATCGGATGCGCTTTTTTATAGGCTATGTATTGTTCATTTAAAAAAGCAATATCTAGCTCTCTTTTGTTGACTTGTTCAATCTTTTGCCATAATGAACGCATATCCGCGCCGACTAATTCCGGCAAGGTTAGGCCCTCAATGGTCAAATCAAATTCCGCTAAAAATGCTTTACGTCGCTCATAATAATAAGCTTCGCTATCTACTAGGACACCGTCCATATCAAAAATAATGGCAGTTTTGGATTCTGTCATACTATTTAACTCCTTCGTTACGACTCATATCTTTACAGTTTAACAAAATTTTAAGAAAAAATGAAGAACAAATATTTTCATGATTTCCTAACTTTCTGAAAATAAGTGGTTGCTTTTCTAAATGTTTTTCGGTATCCTTTTACTAATCTACAAATGAGAAAATAATTAAAAACAGGAGTGATAAACGTGAACGTAGTTAAATTCGGCGGTAGCTCGCTAGCATCAGCACCACAGTTACAGAAAGTCTTACAAATCGTCAAGGAAGAGCCGCGCCGAACGTTTGTCGTTGTATCCGCTCCTGGAAAGCGAACCCCGCAAGATATTAAAGTGACTGATTTATTGATTCAATACTATCAGCGCTACTTAAATAATGAGGAAATTGAATCGACAATCTCTGCCATCATTCGTCGTTATGAAGATCTTTTTGATGAATTACACTTGGATAAAGCAGTTTTAGCTGATATTGCTATTTCGATTCGCCAATTAGCCACTTTACCAAAAGAAAACAATGCTTTTTTATTTGACTATTTTTTAGCTAGCGGCGAGGACAATAATGCAAAAGTTGTTGCCAGTTTTTTCAATCAGAATGGCTTAGATGCTCGCTACATTAGTCCAAAAGAATTAGGTCTCCTAGTGACACCTGAGCCAGGCAATGCCCGCATTTTACCAAAAGCTTTAGAGAAAATTAGTGCCTATCGTGAGACTCAACAAATCTTGGTTATTCCAGGTTTCTTTGGTTATACAGAAGCCGGCGAAATTTGTACTTTTTCTCGTGGCGGTTCCGATATCACAGGGTCCATTGTTGCCGCAGGTGTTCAAGCAGATTTGTATGAAAACTTTACCGATGTGGACGGAATTTATGTCGCCCATCCTGGAATTATTGAACAGCCTCAAACGATTCAAGAATTGACCTACAGAGAAATGCGGGAGTTAGCTTATGCAGGATTTGCCGTCCTCCACGACGAAGCTTTAATGCCTGCCTATCGCGCAAATATTCCAGTCGTTATCAAAAATACTAACAACCCACATCATCCTGGCACCCTAATTACCACTTCTCGCAAAGTGAAGCATGCCCCTGTTGTAGGAATTGCTAGTGATCAAGGGTTCGCAAGTATTTACATTAGTAAGTATTTAATGAATAGAGAGTTAGGTTTTGGGCGACGGCTTTTAGAAGTACTAGAAAAATTAGCCTTAAGCTATGAGCATATGCCCTCAGGAATTGATGACATCACAATTGTTTTAAGAGAAGACCAGTTAACAACTGAAATTGAAAATAGACTGATGGCCCAACTCCAAGAAGTTTTAGCGCCTGATGAGTTACGCATCACGCATCACCTTTCCATGATTATGATTGTCGGGGAAGGCATGCGCCAACGAATTGGGGTTACTGCTGAAAGTACAATGGCGTTAGCCAAAGAAAAAATCAACTTAGAAATGATTAACCAAGGATCTTCGGAAGTAAGTATTATGTTTGGTATCAAAAAAGAACAAGAAGAAAAAGCCATCAAAGCCTTATATCGGACGTTCTTCCATGATTAATGAAAAAGACGAATGAGAAAACTCATTCGTCTTTTTCATTGGTCTCAGTAATTTTCAATTGGCGTTGAATTTCCGCTTTAATTTTAGCTTCTGGCGCAAAATCTTGTTCCCAATTTTCAGGTTTTAATACTTTATTTGTTTCCGGATCATAATGTGGCTGTCCATCTGGAAATAATTTTCCCATATTGGCTTGATGAACGATTTCAATAATTTTTGTTGGATTGACGCCCATTAAGCAAAACGAACCATAAGTAAAATACAATAAATCGACTAGTGCATCCACTTCCTCCACTAAAGGGTCAGATACTGGTTTGCCTTTCGCCAAGACTTTCTGCTCTGCTTTATCGACAGATTTTTTTAATCCATTGACCAATTGTTGAAAAAGCACCTGGTCATTATTAGCAGCACTATATAAAAATTCTACAAGTTCTTCAACTTTAAACTCTGCTCGCCGACTGGCTAGCGCTGGCGAAAAAGCAGTTGGTTGCTCTGGTTGTTGTGGATTAAAAACCTCGTGGAAGGCACAAGCCATTTCATAAGGGGATTGCTTTTCAGACATTCAGCTACCTTCTTTCTCAAAATAAATCTAATTGTTTTGGATTCAAATCATCGTAACTCAAATTCAAGACTTTTTGCATCTGTAGAGCGTTTTCTGCGGCATCGCCGCCAGAATTATTATTAAAAATTACGCCCACTTCTTTAGCTTCTTGCGACATTTTTAAAACAGCTTCGCTTAAATCAGCGATTTCCTGCGTATTATAATGATAGAGGGTTCTTTTTTTACGCCACTCTGCATCATTGGCTAACCAGCCAGCCGCATTACGTCCGTGAAACCGGAAGAGCACGAGATTAGGATTCGTTACATAAGGATAAAAAGGCACTGGATTTGTAGGAATCTGCGGTTCATCTACAATCACAAGTGAAAATTGATTTTCTTTCATAAATTGCAACATTTGTTTTACAAAGTTTGGTTGATACCATGAATTATTTCGTAATTCAATGGCGATGGGTAGGTCTTTAAACCAGTGACGAATTTTTTGCAAGTAAGCGACATTTTCTTTCGTACAACCAAATGTTCCTGAAAATTGTACCAGAAAGGCGAATAATTTTTTACTTTCAATTAATGGGGCCATACTTTCTAAAAAGGCGGTGATCATTTCTTCTTCACTTGCATAATAGGTCTGCCACTCACCTTGACAACTGATTCCACTATAAACTTTCATGACAAAGCGAAAGTTTTCGGGAACTGCTTTGACCCATTCAGCTACTCGTTCTTTGGGAGGAATCCCGTAATACGCCGTGTCCATTTCAACTAGCGGTAAATGACTGGCATATTCATAAAGCGTGGCCCGTTTTTTTCCAGTTAAATAGTCGTGTTCACTAAAAGATGTTAATCCTAAGCGAATCATGTCCTTCCTCCTCTGCGTAACTTTTTATTTTTCTAAACCGTCATCTCAACTTAGTTGGTCCAATCGATATTCGCTTCACAATAGGTTTGACCATCAATCCGAATCTCATGGCGCGTTTTCAAGTGATTTTCTTGTTCGACAATTTCGTAATGACTTTCGACTTCTTGCCCATATTCTACTTCTTTGTCAAATTTCACAAGAATTTTTTTCGGTTGATGCGTTGTTAAAAAGTCATACCCTAACACATCCAATAACCAATTAAAATAAATCGCATTATTAACATGTTGATTGCCATCAATATCAAAAAAACGCACACGATAAGGTAAAAAGTTCCCCTCTGTGACCTTTTCAATTTTTTCATGGCGATAAATTTTAGTGATTTTTTCAGAATCAAAAGGTGCAATAATTTCTGGTAGCACACTACTGATTTTCCGATTTTTTTGATCCATTAAGACAAAGGTTGATTTCACAAAGACACATTCATTGCCTTCTTCATCATGAACCCAAAAGTTACGATAACAAAAATATTTGTTATAACTCATAGCTTGCGTTGTAATTGCTACTTTTTCACCAACTTTTGGTAAGCGGTGAATCTCTATTTCATAGTTGGTGATGACCCATCCTAGGCCAAATTGGGCGACATAAGCTGCATTTCTTCCTAGTAATTCTGTTTGTTCTTCTGATACTTTAATGACAACCGCTAACAAAGCCGGTATTTTCATTGCACCAGTAAAATCGCCGTCATAGTAGGCAACTTCATAAGAGGATGTATGTTTTTTTCCCACGAAATAATCTCCTTTTTCCAATGGCTACTTTCGTGTCATTGTTTCTTCTTAAAAGTATACCACGTGATTTCTTCAATTGCGATTCCGAATGAAAAATTAACAAAACTTTGAAAAACACTATTATTTATATTATTTAAAAACATTCTTAATATTACTTAAAAAATATTGTTTTATTTTTAAAAATAACATTTCTTATTATTTGTATCCGAAAGATTATTATGTTATATTCCTATCTGTAAGCGCATACAAAATAATTTTTTAGGAGGTTTTTTTCGTGAAAAAGAGTTTATTAACAATCGTCCTGGCTTTTAGTTTTGTTTTAGGTGGCGCTGCATTGGCCCCTACTGTTTCGGAGGCTCATGGTTACGTAGCAAGTCCTGGAAGTCGTGCTTTCTTTGGTAGTTCTGCTGGTGGTAACTTAAATACAAATGTTGGTCGTGCACAATGGGAACCTCAAAGTATCGAAGCGCCCAAAAATACGTTTATTACTGGTAAATTAGCCAGTGCAGGTGTCTCAGGTTTTGAACCTTTGGATGAACAAACAGCTACTCGTTGGCACAAAACAAACATTACCACAGGTCCCCTTGACATCACTTGGAACTTAACTGCCCAACATAGAACTGCTTCTTGGGATTACTATATTACTAAAAATGGCTGGAATCCCAATCAACCATTAGACATTAAAAACTTCGACAAAATTGCTTCAATTGACGGCAAACAAGAAGTTCCTAATAAAGTTGTTAAACAAACAATTAATATTCCGACAGACCGCAAAGGTTATCATGTCATTTACGCTGTTTGGGGCATTGGTGATACGGTGAACGCCTTTTACCAAGCGATTGATGTGAACATTCAGTAAAAACACTCACATCTTAAACTAAATTAAAGGAGTTCTCAAAAAATGAAGTTAAAAAAAATAATTCCTGCTTTTCTCCTTCTTTCAACCGTAGCAGTTGGCTTGTGGTTAACGCCTACTCAAGCTTCTGCAGATGCTGCGGATACGATGGTAGATATCTCTGGCAAAAAAGTGTTGGTTGGATATTGGCATAACTGGGCCTCAAAAGGACGCGATGGTTACAAACAAGGAACATCAGCATCACTGAACCTTTCAGAAGTAAATCAAGCCTACAATGTCGTACCGGTTTCCTTCATGAAAAGCGATGGTCTGACACGGATTCCTACGTTCAAGCCTTATAACCAAACGGACACTGCCTTCCGACAAGAAGTCGCACAATTAAATAGTCAAGGTCGCGCAGTTTTATTGGCACTTGGTGGAGCAGATGCACATATTCAATTAGTCAAAGGCGATGAACAAGCCTTTGCGAATGAAATCATTCGTCAAGTGGAAACATACGGCTTTGATGGTTTAGACATCGATTTAGAGCAATTGGCGATTACTGCTGGCGACAACCAAACCGTTATCCCTGCTGCGTTGAAAATAGTCAAAGACCATTATCGAGCACAAGGAAAAAATTTCATCATTACGATGGCGCCAGAATTCCCTTATTTAAAACCTGGTGCCGCTTATGAAACATACATTACTTCCCTAAATGGTTATTATGATTACATTGCCCCACAATTATATAACCAAGGCGGCGACGGTGTCTGGGTTGATGAAATTATGACTTGGGTTGCTCAAAGCAACGATGCTCTAAAATACGAGTTCCTCTATTATATGTCTGATTCATTAATCCATGGCACACGCGGCTATCTACAGATACCAAACGATAAATTAGTCCTTGGTTTACCAGCAAATCGGGATGCTGCTGGTAGTGGCTATGTTGTTGAGGCTACCCCTATAGCCAAAACTTTTGATCAGTTAGCAAAAGACGGTAATCCTATCCGTGGCTTAATGACTTGGTCTGCAAATTGGGACGTTGGTCAAGATGTCAACGGCAAGTCCTACAACAATGAATTTGCGACACGTTATAGTAACCTCGTAAAATAAAAGCTATTTTGAGACAGAACACCGCATTTGGTTCTGTCTCTTTTTAAATTTTACTCACCTGTCTTTCAATAATCCAAACAATGTTCTCTCGCTTTCTAACCAATTAATTTTAAACCAATCACAGAAACAATGATTAAAAAAATAAAAAATATCCGGCGTAGGTCTTTTGATTCACCTAAGAGCATTCCTAAAATAGCGCCTCCTGCTGTACCAATTCCTGTCCAAACTGCATAAGAAACGCCCATCGGTAATTGTCTCATCCCTAAATATAAGAATAAGAAACTACCACTAAACGCTAGAATTAAAATTAACAATGAACGTAAGTCTTTTTTTGTTGTAAATAATTTAATTGAACCTACACCAAAGATTTCAAAACAGCCTGCAATAACTAAGTATAACCAACTCATCTTGTTTCCTCCTCTTTATTTCCAGTTACCATTTTTAAGCCAATTACACCTATTAATAACAGCAACAGAAAAAGAACTTTTCCTATGCCCAATGGTGTGTGGAATAAAAAATGATCTGTTACAATAGTTCCAGCACTACCTAAGCCGACAAATACAGCATAGGCTGTGCCGACTGGCAATTCCTCTCCTGCTTTAATCAGCGCATAGAAACTGATAAAGATTGCGATTACTGTCCCTAAAATCTCCCACCATGTTGTACTATGCTTCATGCCAATGACCCAAATCACTTCACAAAAAGCGCCAAAAATAACTTTTAACCAAGCTTTACTCATCTTGTTTTCCTTCCCTTCCAAACAAAAAAAGTGCCAACAAACAGTTCAGCTATGGCCTAAGAACTGTTCATTAACACTTTAGTCGCAAGCATCCGGCGATGTTTACGAAAGTTTATGTATTAAAATATCTCAGGTTATTATATTCTTATTTTTTAAAAAAATCAACTAAAAAATAATAGTTCGAATTCGAGACATTTCTTTTGCATTTTTAGAACTAATCATTTAAACTTACTTTTAGTAAGTTAGTTAATTAAAAAATTATTTTTCTTTTAGGAGGATTTTTATTATGAATACACAAATTTTAGGTTTACACCACGTCACTGCCATGACTTCAAGTGCTGAAAAAATTTATCACTTTTTCACCGATATTTTAGGTCTACGTTTAATTAAGAAGACTGTCAACCAAGACGATATTGAAACATATCATTTATTTTTTGCTGATGATGCCGGCTCTCCCGGAACAGACATGACTTTCTTTGACTTCCCAGGCTTACCTAAAGGAACCAAAGGAACGAATACAATTTCTCGTACTTCCTTCCGTGTAAAAGATGATGCTGCTTTGGATTACTGGGTATCACGCTTTAATGAATATGCAATTGATCATGGAGAAATTCAAGAACGTTTTGGCAAAAAGTATTTAGAATTTGAAGATTTTGACAATCAACGTTACCAACTTATTTCTGATGAAAAGAACCAAGGTGTTGCAGCCGGCACGCCTTGGAAAAAATCTAACGTCCCTAGCGAACACGCTTTAATCGGCTTAGGTCCAGCCTTTGTAACTGTCGAAAATTACGAACATCTGCAACTAGTTTTAACTGAAGTTTTAGGGTTCAAATTGATTGATGCTGAAGGTAGTTTCCATTTATTTGAAGTTGGCGAAGGTGGGAATGGTGCCAGCATTATCGTAGAGCATCGAAAAGATTTGCCAGCGGCCCAAGAAGGCTACGGCAATGTCCATCACTTAGCCTTGCGCGTTGCCGATGAGGAAGCACTACGTTTCTGGATTGAAAAAATTAATCGTTTGGAATTTCCTAATTCTGGCTTTGTGGAACGTTTTTACTTTAAATCTGAATATTTCTTGGCAGCAACACATGTTTTATTTGAACTGGCAACCGATGGTCCTGGTTTTTTAGAGGATGAAACCTATGAACACGCTGGTGAAAAATTATCATTACCGCCATTTTTAGAACCAAAACGGGCAGGGATTGAAGAATTTGTGCGTCCTTTCGATACTTCAGATGCGAATGTTCAAAGAAATTAGTATTTTTTCTAGGAGGTTCCTATGATTCATTACAATAGTAACGAGTTATCTGCAAAAACAGCGTATAAATTTTTATCAGGAAGTATTATTCCTCGGCCAATCGCTTGGGTTACAACACAAGATACAGCTACAGGTGTCGTCAACGCTGCTCCCTTTAGTTTCTTTAATGCGGCGGCAGCTGAAATTCCTTTAGCAACGTTGTCCATTTTACGACCAGACAAAGAGCCTAAAGATACGGCACGAAACATCTTGGCTACTAAAGAACTTGTCATCCATTTCGTTAACGAAGACGTTCTTACTCAAATGAATCAGACTTCGGCGTCTTTAGCAGCAGAGATCAGTGAAATTGACACATTCGGTATTGAAACCATTGCCAGCCAGACTGTTACTGTTCCAGCAATCAAAGCCGCGCCGATTCGGATGGAAGCTCGCTTACATCAATATGTACCTATTGCTAACCATGAAGGTCAAATTATTACGGATTTATTCATTGTAGAAATTACCGATTTCTATTTTGATTCAGCCGTTTTCGATGAAGAACATCAGTACATTTTACCTGAAAAACTCCAACCGATTGCTCGTTTAGCAGGCAATGATTATACAACATTGGGCGAAATCCGTGAAGTTCGCCGCCCAACGTAAAAAGAAGGCCCCCGCCATGACGGCGGGGGCCTTCTTTTTCTGTTTTATGCTAATGCTCCCATTGGATCCCAAGGTGCCAAAACAGTTGGCGCTTGTTCCCAAGCTTTTTTCTGTTCGTCAGTTAATAAATCTTTGTGCACAACGATTTGATAAGTGTATTCGTCCATCCACGCATCGCTCATGACGAAGAAGCCATTTTCACCGACTTTTTCGCCCCAGCTATTTTCCACTTTCCATTTTGTTGTTTGACCATCAACGATATCAACACCTGTTAAAACCATGGCGTGTGTCATTAAGCTTTCACCAAAGTCTAAACGTTCTGCTTTAGTCATCGTAAAATCAATATCAAAAAGATCGTTCATATCGTAAACATCTAATGCCATAATTCCTGTGTCACGTGTTGAAGATTGTCCGACATCACAACCAAACCAAACAGATTCGCCTTGTTCCAATTGTGCAGCAGCTAATTTTTTGAAAGCAGCCATTTCTACATTTAAATATTTAACTTCTTTGCCGCCGACAACATTCCCTAACATTTCAACAGTGTATGTTTTGTTGAAGGGTTTATCTTCTGTAGGAGCATTAATAATACTTACATAATCATGTAAATTAACGCCAACGTATTTTTCAAAGAATGTTTGCGGTGTTAGATTTTGATCCAAATGATAATTTTTTTCTTCGTCACGGTATTCAAAATCAAAGGTTTCTGGCGGCGTTCCTAAAGAGATTGCTAAGAAATTATAAATTTCTTGTAACATTGCTTCTTTGTTTTTTTGGACTTCTTCAGCAGAAGCGCCTTTTTCAATTAAACTGCGTAAAATTGTTGCATCTTTGCGTAATTTTTTATTTAAATAGTTGTTTAAATCACGTGAATTGGAACTGTTGCTGCTTTCAGGCATTGCCGTTTTAGGCACTACGCCATATTTATCAAAAATTGAAACGATCATATCCCATTGCCCACCATCTTGTTGTGGTGTAGCTAATAAAAAGGCCACTTTACGACTAGTCAACGGTTGATCGGCTGTTGCAATAATATTTTCATAGAAATAATTTGATTTTTCATATTTATCCCAGAAAAATGTATAGTTTTGTGATAATTCAAAATCTTTTAATTGAAACGCATTTAACATTCTATGTCTAAATGTATTTAATGCCGCAAACATCCAGCAGCGACCGCTTTGTTTTTGATTGGCCACTTTTCCAGTAGCTAAGTCGACTGAAAAGACGGGTACGTTATTCACGGCTCCTTGTACAGATTCACCTGAAGCGCTGATACCATTTTTTACTACACTACGTTGTAAGGCATTTTGTTTATTATTGTTCAAGAAATCTTGATGGAATTTCTCTGTTAATTTTGGTTCAATTGCTGTCATATTTTCATCGTCCTTTCATTTTACGTTCTTCTTCATTATATGCTTCTCTTTAAGTAGAAACAACCATTTACTCTAAATTCCTTGCTTTTCAACTCTTTTTGTATTAGTATATATAATACAGATATCACAAATAAGACAGGAGTGATTCGATGCTTTTAGAAATAGATGAACAAAGCGAACAGCCCATCTATCAGCAACTCATTGATCAAATCATTGTAGGCATTGCCAAAGGTGAACTGGTTCCCAATGAAAGTTTGCCTTCTATCCGACAATTGGCGGACGAAATCGGGGTCAATATGATGACTGTTTCAAAAGCTTATAATAAGTTAAAGCAATCAGGTTATATTGTGACTGACCGTCGTAACGGCACCAAAATTGCCGCAAAGTTACCTGCTACCGCTGTTTGGCAACAGCAATTGCATGAGCGTTTAGAACTTCTGTTGGCTGAAAGTTTTTTACATCAGCAATCCGAAGCAGAAATCCAAGCACTTATTCAGAAAATTTATCAAAATTTTGATTCGAAAGGGCGTGCATTATAATGGCGGTATTCTTTTATTTCATCCTAGTTTCTGTCGCTTTTTTTATGGCATTTACTATGGGGATTTATGCAAATCCTCACAAAAATATTATTTTGGAAAATACTTTACCAGAAGATAAACTACAAGATCCCAGCGTTCAAGCAATCCGAAAACGTTATAAAAAACGCTTGGTTCAACTAGCAGCTGTTTTTAGTGTTCTTAGTTTACCTTTGTTATTTATTCCTTATGATTCGATTTTATTGTTCCTTTTTCTGTTACTTTTATTTAGTTTTATTGGCAGTGGCTACTATCTGCAAATTGTTTATATTCGCAAAATGGCCGCTTTAAAAATGCAAAACGGCTGGTTGTTGCCTAAACGTCCTCTCTTAATCGATACGCAATTAGTTTTAAATAAAAACCAGAAACTTATTTCATTTTGGTGGTTTTTACCTGCGATTATTCTTACTTTTGCTGGGGGCTTTTATTCCTTGCAAACGGCGATTGGTTCCTGGATTCTTTTCTTAATTACTGTTTTGATGTTAAGTTTGTTCATTGGCGGCTATTATTTTATTGCGCGCTTACCTGTCAAACCGCTAACTAGCGACTCAAAAATTAATCAGCAAATCAATGATTTATTTCGGCATCATTGGTCTGTTTTAATGGTTTTATCAGCCTTAGTTTTTGCACCGCTAACCATTTTACCAACTTTCACAATTGTCATTGATTATACGGTTGCGATGGCCCTTACTTTTTGTTATTTTATTCTTTTGTTTGTTTATGTAGGCTTTCTCTTCTACTACCTATTTTCAATGCGCAAAAAACAAGATCAATTCGTTTTACAGGCTGGCGATTATCGCTATGGGGATGATGATCAATATTGGCGGTATGGGATTTATATCAATCCAAAGGACCCCAAAATCATGGTTCCTGATCGCATTGGTATGAATTTATCTATTAACCTAGGACGGCCTGCTGGGAAAATTATTCTAGCCGCTACTGGTATTTTAACGATTGCAGTGCTGTTCTTTGCCACAGTACCAATGTTTATAAATGATTTTTCTAGTCATGCCTTTCAAGCAACTATTGAAAAGAAACAAATTGAGTTATCTGCCCCATTAGCAAAAACAAGGTCAATTCCTTTTAACCAAATCACTGCTGTTTCTTTGATTGATGACTTACCTCAAGAACGCATCCGCACAATGGGTGCTGCGACAGATAGTTACTTAACAGGAGAATTTAAAGTCGCTGGAAAACCTGCTTATTTACTAATTTATACAAAAAGTCATCCGATTCTGAAAATAGAAACGCGGGAGAAAGTTTATTATTATACTGCGCGTGATGGTCAAGAAACGACTAAGATTTATCAGGAAATCAAAGCAAAACTTCCATAACAAAAAAACAGGGCCTACTCATGATGGTAGGCCCTGTTTTTTGTTATTCGCTGACAACCTTGAATTTTGTATCTGCCAACGTGGTATTCAGTTCATCCTGGCTTACTTCACGATCTGCTGTCACAACGGCTGTTTGATCTGCCAAGTGAACCGCAACATTCGTTACGCCGTCAATTCCACTAAATTTTTCAGTGACCGCTTGAACACAGCCATCACATTTCATCCCATCAATTTTTACTGTTTTTTCCATTTCACTTCATCCTTTTCAATTTTATTTTTGACTTCCACTAGTTTTTTTCACCGTCGAAGGTTTAAATCCTTTTAAGCGTAAGGCGTTTAGTAAGACAGAGACTGAACTAAAACTCATAGCTGCTGCTGCAATCATCGGACTTAACAAAGGTCCACCAAATAAGTGTAACACACCCATAGCCACTGGAATACCTAATGTATTATAGGCAAATGCCCAGAAAAGATTTTCTTTGATGTTTTTGATGGTCGCTTTACTTAATTCAACTGCTGTAGGCACATCCATTAAATCACTACGCATTAGCACAATATCGGCCGATTCCATTGCAACATCTGTGCCTGAACCAATAGCAATCCCCACATCTGCTTGGGCAAGTGCTGGTGCATCATTAATCCCGTCACCCACCATCGCAACTTTTTTGCCTTCTGCTTGTAGTTTTTTCACTTCTAACGCTTTATCTTCTGGTAAAACTTCACTTAAGACACGATCGATACCTACTTGTTTCGCAATCGCCTCTGCAGTACGCTTGTTGTCTCCCGTAATCATCACGGCTTCGATCCCCATTTTATGCAAACGTGCAATGGCTGTTTGACTGCTATCCTTCACAGTATCTGCTACCGCAATGATACCCGCAAACGAACCATCTTTTGCCACAAACATTGGGGTTTTCCCTTCTTCTGCCAAACGATCCGCTTGTTGAACAAACGTTGATAGCTCAATGCCTTCTTCTTTCATTAATTTTATATTGCCCAAAAGTAGGACTCGTTCGTTGATTGTCACACGGATGCCATGACCTGGAATCGCTGAAAAATCGCTTCCTTCTGCTAATGGCAATTGACGTTCTTTAGCCGCTCCCACAATTGCTTCACCTAGAGGATGTTCTGATCCTTGTTCTGCAGAAGCTGCTAATGTTAGTAACTCAGCTTCTGAAAGTGCTGAATCAGCAACTAAAATATCCGTAACCACCGGTTTGCCTTCTGTAATAGTTCCTGTTTTATCAAACACGATTGTTTGAATTTTGTGAGTGGTTTCTAAAGCATCCCCACTTTTAATTAAAACGCCATTTTCAGCGCCCTTACCTGTCCCCACCATAATCGCAGTCGGCGTTGCCAAGCCGAGCGCACAAGGACACGCAATCACTAACACAGAAATGGTAATTGTCAAAGCGAAAATCCATGACTCTTGTCCTAAAAAGAACCAAGCCAAGCCAGAAAGAACAGCCAAACCAATAACGATTGGGACAAAAACACCCGAAATTTTATCAGCTAATTGTGCAATCGGTGCTTTTGAGCCTTGCGCATCTTCCACTAATTGAATGATTTGGGCAAGGGCCGTCTCTTTTCCCACTTTTGTTGCCTTGAATTGAAAGCTGCCATTTTTATTGATGCTAGCACCAATTACTGCATCACCGACTTTCTTTTCAACAGGCAAACTTTCGCCCGTTAACATGGCTTCATCCACAGAACTACTGCCTGAAACAATCACTCCATCAACAGGGATTTTATCTCCTGGGCGAACAATCACAATGTCATCCAACTGAACAGCATCAACTGGCACTTCAATTTCTGCGCCATCACGTAAAATATGGGCAGTTTTCGGTGCTAAACCCATTAATTTTTTTATCGCATCTGAGGTTTTCCCTTTTGAAACAGCTTCGAAATATTTTCCTAATGTAATTAAAGTTAAAATAACACCCGCTGATTCATAATAAAGAGCCATTGTAAAACTTGTGTCTCCTAAGAATATCATGACTGTGCCATATAAACTATACACAAAAGCAGCACTGGTTCCTAAAGCTACCAAAGAAAACATATTTGGATGCCCTTTAAATAACGCTTTAAAACCAACTGTGAAAAATTCTCTGCCGACATATAGGACGGGTAACGTCAAAATCAATTGAACCATTGCAAAGGTCGTCGCATGTGTCATTGGATTCAACAAATCCGGCAATGGTAAGCCTACCATGTGTCCCATCGCAATATAAAGAAGTGGCACTGTAAACACCGCTGAGATCCAAAAACGTTGCCACATCTCAGCAATATGTTTTTGTTTCTTTTCACGATCTTGGTCCGCTGTTGCACCTGCAGCGACTTCTTCTGTCGCCTGATAACCTGCATCCGTAACTGCTTTGATAATTTCAGCACTCGTTACTTGATGGTCGTCATAACTAACCACCAGTTTTTCCGTGGCTAAATTAACAATCGCTTGTTGAACACCAGATAATTGGTTCACAGCTTTTTCAATCGTTTGGGCACAGGAAGCACAACTCATTCCTTCAATCGCAAACGTTCGTTGCTGGGCTGGGCTAATCGCCTTGTAGCCAGCATCTGACACAGCTTCCTTAATTTCTTCTTCTGTGACTTCCGTCTGATCATACGTGACACTTAATTTTTCCGTAGCTAAATTGACACTTGCCTTTGCCATCCCAGGTAACTTCGCCGTAGCCTTTTCAATCGTTTGGGCACAGGAAGCACAGCTCATCCCTTCAATATCAAACGTTTTACTTTCCATTTTTTTCACTCCTTTTTAAATTAAATGACATTGGCATTGACCAGGAATACAGTTGCAAGGGACGGATTCAACCGCCGTCTTGCGCTTCTCTTTCAAGAGTTCCTCTAATCGATCCAAATCGTCATAACTCAACTGACTCTCTGTTAAAATTGTTTCTACCACGGAACCAACTTTACGGCTGCACACCTTGGCCAAAAGTTCATCTGCCACCGTTTCAACGCTCTGACGTTCTTCTACTAGCGGATAATAAATATATTTATTGCCTGCTTTCTCCGTCCCAACTAACCCTTTATCTGTTAAACGACTTAGTAACGTCTTGACGGTCGTTGATTTCCATTCTTTCTTCTCATTTAAAAGTGTATGCACTTCACGACTCGTGGTCTTGCCTTGGGTCCAAATAACCCGCATGACTTCCCACTCTGCATCTGTAATTGTCGCTAATTTATCTTTTGCCATACTCGTTAAATTCCTCCTTCATCAATAAAAAAAGAGTTCAAGGTTATTGACTACAAACGTAGTCGTTTATCTTGAACTCATCATATAGCTATTTTATTTTTTTGTCAACAACTTCTGCTCATCTTTTTTTATTGCAACGCAGATTCTTGTTTTTTAACAAAGTATTTCAATAAGAACGGTGCAACTAAGGTCGTTAAGATAATTACCACAATCATGCTCGTATAATACGCTTCTGAAAGTAATTTAGATTGGTAGCCAATTTGCGCAATGATTAATGCCATTTCCCCACGCGAAACCATCCCAGCACCGACCATTAAAGAACTTGTATTGGAGAAACCAACCATTTTCGCTCCCCAGGCGCCGCCCAGTAATTTCGTTAAAATCGCCATAATCGTCATTACCAAAATAAAAGGTAAATCCTTTCCTAACGTGTTAAATGTCACTGATAAGCCAATGCTGGCAAAGAAGACGGGAATAAACACGGCATAGCCAATAGCTTCAATATTGAAATCTATTTCTGTTTTTGCATCCGTTTGTCCCACAGCAATCCCTGCAAAAAAGGCACCTACGACAGAACTTAAACCAACTAAATCAGCCAAATAAGCCATGCCCAAACAGATAATCAATGACATGATAATAACAGACGACCCAATGTTCATTTTTTGACTTAAACGTAGTAAATAGGGAGCGATAAAGCGGACCAAAAAGAAAATCCCAATAAAGAATAAGCCTTGTTCAATTAACTTAACAATAAAGCTGACTTCTGTATTGCCGCCTGTACTTGCACCAATCATGCCGACAGCGACGCTTAAAATAATCACGACCACGATATCGTCAACGACAGAAGCTCCAAGAATCGTTGCACCTTCTTTACTACTTAAAACATTCAACTCTCTTAATACTTCTACTGAAATGCTGACCGACGTTGCTGCTAAAACTAACCCAAGGAAAAAAGCTTCTTTCCAAGAAAAAGCAAACAGCTGACCAATCAACATAGTAAAACCAACCGGTAAAACGATGCCCAAAATAGCAACCATGACACTAGGTTTCGCATATTTTTTCAATAATTCCAATTCACATTCCATTCCAGCAATAAACATCAACATAATGACACCAATTTCTGAAAAGTCATGCACAAACACATCTTGATGCACAATATTTAACATCGCTGGACCTAACACAATCCCTACTAGCAATTGCCCAATTACCGCAGGAATTCCTACTCTTTTACAAGCAACACCTGCTAAAGTCGTTGTAATTAAAATCAAACATAAAATACCTAAAAATTCCATTCTATTTCCCTCTTTCTCTATTAACCAATCATCACTGATTCTTTTGGATATTGAACTTTCGACTGACTTTCCAAGCCTTTCTTAATTAATGACAATAACACCGTGTACACACCCACACGACCGACGAACATTAGAAAAATAATCACCAGTTTACCAAAAACAGTTAAATCTGGTGTTAACCCCATTGTTAAACCAACCGTTCCAAATGCAGAAACCACTTCAAAAACGATATACTCAATCCCGTTTTTTAAAGGTAATGTTTCTGTAAACGAGAGAATAACCGAAGCAGTTACACATAAAAAAGTTGCCAAGAAGAACAAAGTAAACGCTTGGAGCACTACTCGCTCAGGAATTGTGCGTTCATGGAATTCCACTCGCTGTTTCCCTTTAAAAATCGCACGAAATTGTAAAAATAACACACCAAACGTAGTGGTTTTCAAGCCGCCAGCGGTTGATCCTGAAGTGCCACCAATAAACATCCACAAAATCGTGACAATCAGGCCTGGATTACTCATTTTCAAATAATCAACTGAATAAAAGCCAGCCGTTCTTGGTGTAACCGACAAGAACCAACTGTTGACAAGACGCTGCCAAAAAGACATGTCAGCTGGAAAATGGCGATATTCTGAAATGTAAAAAATAACGGTCCCTAAGACTAAAAAGGTGGCGGTCACCGTTAAAGCAAGACGTGTATGAATACTAACACGGTGCTTAATTCTATTTTTATAACCTTTAATCATTGCAAAAATATCGCGCCACACAATAAATCCTAAACCACCAGCTATAATTAAAAAGCTAATGACTAGTAAAAGATAAGGCGAATTTTGATAAGGAACCATACTATCCCCTAGCAAATCAAAGCCAGCATTACAAAATGCCGAAACGGCATGGAAGAGACTAAAAAACATCCCTTTTTTCCACCCAAATGTTGGCACAAATTGAAAGGACAACAAGAAGGCTCCAAGTAATTGAATAATGGCCGCAAACTTCATAATATATTTCATTAAACGAAAAACTCCGGAAACTTCACTAACATTTAAAGCTTCTTGATACAACATCCGTACACTTAGTGACGCTTTTTTCCGTAGCAAACTAAAGAAAATCGTGGCAACGGTTAAAAAGCCTAAGCCGCCTAATTCAATCAAAATCATAATAATAACTTGCCCGATAGGACTCCAATGTTCCGCCGTATTCAAAGGCGAAAGCCCTGTAACACAGACGGCGGAAGTTGCCACGAAAAAAGCATCAATCCATTGCGTTTTTTGTCCAGCTTGTGCAGAAAAAGGCATCATTAATAAGATTGTGCCTACAACAATTAATAGAAAAAAGCCTAAGACAATTGTTTGAACAGGTGAAATATACAACCTTCTTTTGATCTGATGTTTCATTTTTTTCTCCTCTACCATTTCTTTGTCAATCAAAAACAACACAAACGGCTAGACAACTGTTGCTTTGTTCCTCTCGCCCTATGAGAAACTCAAAACCTTGAAAGCAACTTGCCCAACCGAATAATTATTTTTTAATTTTTGTTTTCACGTTGATAAATCGAATAAACCAACTCATTTTTTTGATAAACCTGTTTTAAACGAACTGGGATTGATTGATCCATTGTCTCGTATAGAGCAATGCCCTCACCCAGAAACAGTGGTATTGTCGTCAAAATGAAGGTATCAATTAAATCAGCTGCCAAAAGCGGTTGAACCACTTTCGGGCCTCCAACAATCCAAATTCCCGCGCCGTCTTCTTCTTTGATACGACGAATTAATGTGACGGGATCTTCCTTTGTAAAAGTTCTTGAAGCAGTTGATGGTTCTGGATGAGAGGTAATGATATAAGAATGCTTGTCTTCATAAAAATACACATCTGGGGACAATTCTTGTGTCACTTGATCATAAGTAGTCCGCCCCATTACCACAGTGTCTATTTTTTCATACATTTCATCGTAACTACGATCTTCTTCATCGCCACGAATATTCTCTTCTAACCAAGCAACACCGCCCGCTTTGTCCGCAATGAAACCATCAATACTCGCTGCAATAAATAAAATTACTTCCCGTGCCACATCAACGCCTCCTTTTCTCTTCTTATCTATTTTAGCTTGTTTTCACAAAAAACTCTAGGGGTGCGCATTGTTATTTTTAAAAGAAAAAAGAGAAAAACTAGGATAATTGGGCTACTTTTTGTAAAATAGGAAATAAGAAACTTTTTATTGAGTTATTTTACATTTTTTTCAAGAAAAATAAGAATTGGTTTATTTGATTTACACAAAAAAATAACATATTCAGTTTTTATATAAAGGAGGATTACTTTGTTTGATTTAGAGAAGGTTCAGACCTTGAATGAATTAGAAATGCTCGTTTACCATTATGTATTGGAACACCTGCACCAAATCCCTCAACAGACCATTCGCCAACTGGCTACTTCCTGTCATGTCTCCACCTCAACGATTCTACGATTTTGTAACAAAATGGGCTATGCTGGTTTTTCCGAATTAAAATATGCAGTGAAAGAAGAAGCCAAACAAACACAAACGTTTGAAAATTTTTATGATGCCACGGTTCACGTCGATGCTTTTTTGAAAAAATTAAACCAAGAAACCTATTACGAAATGCTTCGTCCAGCAATTCAAATGATTGTTCAAGCACGTCACGTTGCCTTTACTGGCATTGGTACCAGCGGAATTTTAGGTAGTTATGGCAGTCGTTATTTTGCCAACTTAAATATCAATTCTTACAGTATTGCTGACCCCTTTACGCCTATCCCCAAGCGCGGATTTGAAAATACATTAGCCTTGATTCTGTCTGTATCTGGGGAAACCAATGAAATGATTAAACAAATGACCGACTTTAAAACAGCTGGCGCCAAAGTGCTAAGCATTACCAACAATCAACATTCAACTATTGCCCGCTTGGCTGACTACAACATCTCCTATTATATGCCCGACGAACGTTCTCCATTTGCAGATAAATCAGTCAATACAACCACTCAAATCCCTGTCATTGCTTTAATTGAACTCCTAGCTCATCAAGCAAGTCAACTTTTAAAGGAACTAGATGAAACACCTTCCTAGTTGTTTTTCACAAAAGCTCATGCTGTCTAAAACAGCATGAGCTTTTGTGTTTTTTTCTTGGTACATGTTTCTCATTCAAGCAAAAGTCTATTTTTTCTTCAAATAAGCTTATATAGTAAATATGTAAACGGATACATTTACATTTATATTATTCTTCAAAGGAGAGATTTTTATGAACGAATGGATTAACGAGAAATTATTACCTCCAGTACTAAAATTCGTCAATACCAAAGCAATTACTGCCTTACGGAACGGGATGCTTTACACGATGCCTTTTACCATTGTTGGTTCCGTATTTCTTCTATTAGCGAATTTCCCAGTTACAGCTATTTCTGAATGGGTTAACGCAAGTGGCCTGGCCGTTTATTTCAATCAAGCATATGGTGCATCTTTTGCGATTATGTCGTTATTTGCGGTCATCGGTATTGCCTACTCGTATGTAAAAAGCGAGGGATTTGAAGGCCTCCCAGCGGGTATGATTGCCATGGTGGTTTTCATTTTGTTTATGTCATCTGAAGTCAAAGATGCGGTTTCTGGCGCAGTAGTTGGCAATGTCATCAACAAAGATTGGACAGCTGGCAAAGGGATGATTACAGCTATTATTGTTGGTTTGTTAGTCGGCGTTGTATATAGTTGGTTTTTACGTCATGATATTCGTATCAAATTACCAGAAGCTGTACCAGAAAATGTGGCCAATTCCTTTACTGCGTTAATTCCTGCCAGCGTCATTGTAACTGGTGCAATGCTAATTTTCATTCTTCTAGATAAAGTCTTCAATACGACATTCTTTGACTTTATTTACGAAGTGCTACAATCACCACTTCAAGGAGTCACAGATTCACTAGGTGGCGCATTACTATTAGGTTTTGTCATTCCGCTCTTTTGGTTTTTTGGTGTTCACGGGTCAACAATCGTTGGCGGTATCATGGGCCCTATTTTACAAGCAAACTCTTTAGAAAACACCGAAATTTTGAAATCAGGAAAAGACTTAACACTGGCTAATGGCGGCCATATTGTTACACAACAATTTTTAGATCAATTTTTAACGGTCACTGGTGCGGGCATGACAATCGGGTTAGTCGTGTTCATGGTTTTCTTTGCCAAATCAGCTCAGTTCAAGCAATTAGGTCGGCTTTCAATTGGGCCAGCTGTTTTCAATATTAACGAGCCAATTGTCTTTGCTACACCTATCGTGATGAACCCAATCATGGCTGTGCCATTCATTATCACACCGATTGTTTCTTCTGTTGTGACATATTTTGCCTTGTACACAGGACTGGTTCCTCTCTTTACTGCGGTACAAGTTCCCTGGACTACTCCTCCAATCATTTCTGGACTTTTAGTTGGTGGTTGGCAAGCAGCGTTGCTTCAAGTAGTGGTACTAACGATGAGTTTCTTTATCTATTTACCGTTTGCTAAAAAAATGGATGCACTTAATTACGCAGAAGAAACCAATCAACCAATTACTGAAGAAACCCTTGAAAAAGTCGAAGCACAAAACGTATAAAAATTTGAACAAAGGACTGAAACGATATGTCAATTTTGAAAAATGATTTTCTTTGGGGCGGCGCTGTCGCTGCTCATCAATTAGAAGGAGGCTGGGACCAAGGCGGTAAAGGGGTGAGCGTGGCGGATGTAATGACTGCTGGTGCACATGGCGTCCCTCGTAAAATTACCGCAGGCGTTTTACCGGATGAACACTATCCTAACCATGAAGCGATTGATTTTTACCATCGCTATCAAGAAGATATTCAACTATTCAAAGAACTTGGTTTAAATTGTTTCCGAACCTCTATTGCTTGGACACGAATTTTTCCTAACGGAGATGAAGAAACGCCCAATGAAGAAGGTCTTCGTTTTTATGATGCACTTTTTGACGAGTGTTTGAAAAATGGCATTGAGCCAGTCGTGACACTGTCTCACTTTGAAATGCCTTATCATTTAGTCACAAAATATGGCGGATTTCGCAATCGCCAGATCATTGATTTTTTTGTCAAATTTGCTGAAGTCTGTTTCACTCGTTACCAGAAAAAAGTCAAATATTGGATGACCTTTAACGAAATTAACAACCAAGCCAATTATGAAGAAGATTTTGCACCTTTTACTAACTCTGGTATTGCTTACCAGGAAGGAGAAGACCGCGAAGCAATTATGTATCAGGCTGCTCATTATGAACTAGTCGCTAGCGCACGTGCAGTGAAAATTGGCCACGCTATCAATCCCGACTTCCAAATTGGCTGTATGATTGCGATGGTGCCTATTTATCCTTATTCTTGTAATCCTGAGGATATGATGATGAGTGTTAGCGCAATGAAAAAACGTTATTGGTTTACCGATGTTCATGTCCGCGGTCATTATCCAAGTGCAATTCAATGCTATTTGAAACGAAAAAACATTTCATTAGATGTCACAGAAGAAGATTTAACTGATTTGGCTAATGGCTGTGTTGATTATATTGGCTTTAGCTATTACATGTCGTTTGCTGTGAAAGGTGCAGAAAAGGCCCCTACTTTTGACTACAATGAAGCAAAAGACTTGGTGCGAAATCCTTATGTAGCAACATCTGATTGGGGTTGGCAAATCGATCCTATGGGCTTACGCTATGCAATGAATTGGTTCAATGATCGGTATGAATTACCACTCTTTATTGTTGAAAATGGCTTTGGTGCTATTGATGAGCTAGAACCAGACGGAACGATTAACGACACTTACCGAATCGCTTATTTACGTGAACATATCGAGATGATGAAAGAAGCCGTTGCGTATGACGGCATTGATTTGATGGGCTATACACCTTGGGGATTCATCGATTTAGTGAGCGCTAGTACAGGCGAAATGAAGAAACGGTATGGCTTCATTTATGTAGATAAGGACAACGATGGTCACGGAACGTTGGAACGGCGAAAGAAAAAATCGTTTGCTTGGTATCAACAAGTGATTGCTACGAATGGAGAAGAATTATAAACAAAAGGCCTTCGTCTAAAGACGAGGGCCTTTTGTTTATGCTTGTAATCCCTTTTCTAAATCAGCCAATAAATCTTCGACTGCTTCAATTCCTACAGATAAACGAATGAGTCCATCTTTAATTCCCACGGCTTCACGATTTTCCTTGGGAATAGATGCGTGAGTCATAATGGCAGGTACTTCAATTAAACTTTCTACGCCACCTAAACTTTCCGCTAAAGTAAAAATTTCCAACGCTTCTACGAAAGGAACGACTTGCTCATCCTTGGCTAATTCAAAAGAAATCATGCCACTAAATCCCGACATCTGTTTTTGCGCAATTTCGTGACCAGGATGACTCGCTAGTCCTGGATAATACACCGTTGCTACAGCTGGATGCGCTTCTAAAAATTCTGCGATTTTTTGAGCATTTTGGGCATGCGCTGCCATCCGGACGCCTAATGTTTTTATACTACGTTGGACCAACCAACTATCATGTGGTCCTAAAACAGCGCCAATCGCATTTTGTAAAAAGGCAATCTTTTCTGCGCTTTCTGGATGATTCGTTACGACTAAACCAGAAACTACATCACTATGGCCCCCTAAATATTTTGTCCCGCTGTGAACCACAATATCAGCACCTAACGCTAACGGCCGTTGAAAATAAGGCGTTGCAAACGTATTATCGACAATAGTTAACAACTGATGTTTTTTAGCAAGCTTAGCCGCCGCTTCAATATCTGTAATTTTTAACAGTGGATTACTTGGTGTTTCCAAAAACAAGGCTTTTGTATTTGGCTGAATTGCGGCTTCAATTGTTGCTAAGTCGCTGGCGTTTACAATCGTATAGCTTAACCCATTTGCTACAAATACTTTGTCCAATAAACGGAAACTGCCCCCATAGACATCGTCACCTAATAAAATATGATCTTCGGGTCCAAACATAGAAATGATTGCATGGATACCAGCTAAGCCTGAGCTAAACGCAAAGCCATGGCTCCCACCTTCTAACTCAGCAATTAAGGTTTCTAACGCGTGACGTGTGGGATTACCTGAACGAGAATATTCATATTCTTTGGGTTGGCCCACGCCGTTTTGTTCAAAGGTTGACGTTTGATAAATAGGAACACTCACTGCACCTGTTGTTGTATCTTTACTAATGCCGCCATGAATTAATTTGGTATTGAATTTCATAAAAGTTTTCCTCCTAAGAATAAATATTTTTTGATAAATAACGGTCACTACCGTCAGGAAAAATAGTTACAATTGTGCTACCTGCTGGTAAGCGGCGCGCCTCTCTTAATGCCGCCGCAAACGCTGCGCCGCTGGAGCTTCCCACCAGCAAAGCGCTTTTCTTGGCTAATTGTTTGACCCAGAAAAAACCATCCTCGTCTGAAATGGTATAAAAGCCGTCCACAGGAATCTGTTTAAGAAAAGGCGGCACGAACTCCACGCCAATACCTTCGATTTCATGTCCGTGTGCAGGTCCGCCATTTAAAATTGAACCTTCTGGCTCCACGCCCCATAATTGCGTCTTACTATTTTGTTCTTTGAGATATCTGCCAACACCTGCAAATGTTCCACCACTGCCTAAACCTGCGACAAAGCTAGTAATCTTCCCGCCTAGGTCTTGAACAATTTCAGGTCCTAATCCTTCGTAGTAAGCAGCAGGATTATCCGGATTTTCAAATTGTAACGGCACGTAACTATTAGGAATTTCCTTGGCTAAGTCTTTGGCACTAGTTATCGCTCCGACAATCCCTTGCTCTGTTGGCGAAGGGACAATTTTAGCACCTAACGCTTGCATCAGCTGTTGTTTTTCCTGACTAAATTTTTCTGGCACAACAAAGATTGTCTTGAGGCCCAGTTGACTGGCAGCTAATGCCAGGCCAATCCCTGTATTCCCCGCTGTCGGTTCAATAATTGTTGTGGCTTGATTTATCTTTCCCGTTTTCATTGCTTCTTTGAGAAGATGCACACCAAGCCGATCTTTGACACTGCCACCTGGATTCAAATATTCTAGTTTCGCATAAATTTTAGTGCCTTCTGGCATAGGATATTGTTCACTTGTAAATTCAAATAATGGTGTTGCTCCGATTGTGTCTAAAATTGACTGAACAATCATAGTGAATTCCTCCTTCTAATACATGTACATAAAACAAAAAGGTGCTGATCGCATCAGCACCTTTTTTGTTTATTTCTGGTTGTCTAGATTCAGAGAGGAATCGTGTTAGGCAATTTTTCAGAAATAACGGAGGTTTTCCCCATCACAAAAGAGTATGCTGCACTATTTTGCACCATACAACAACAGCTTTCCGTTTCTAAAAAAAAGCTAGCTTGTTTTTTCGTCATGGTTGATTTCCTCCTTCGTCATGTGTTGACCAAACTATACCATTTCCCATTTTCTAGTGTCAACGATTCTAACGATTGCTATTTCCTATCACACCAATGGTTTTCTTATAGGTAAAAGAATTAATAGACCAAAAAAAAACAGAAGGCTAGCCTTCTGTTTTTCTGCTACTTATTTAGCACGTTTTAAATACGTACCTTCCGCAGTATTAATTTCTAATAATTCGTCTGCTTCAACAAAATCTGGAACGTTAACAACTAATCCTGTTTCCATTGTAGCAGGTTTACCAGAACCAGTTACTGTTGCGCCTTTGATTGAAGGTTGCGTTTCAGCAACACGTAAGATTACCGTTGTTGGTAAAGTTAAACCAATGACTTCTTCACCATAAAATTGAATTTTTACTTCCATATTTTCTAATAAATATTTTAGTTCTTCTTCAATTAAAGCAGTTGGTACTTCATATTGTTCATATGTTTCTAAATCCATGAAAATAGCCATATCATCTTGACTGTATAAATATTGAACTGGTTTTGTATCGATGTGCGCTTTTTTCACTTTTTCATCTGGGCGCATTGTTGTATCTGTTGTTGAACCCGTACGAACATCTTTTAATTTCATACGCATAACCGTGTTACCTTTACCTGGTTTGTGGTGGCTAGCTTCCATTACTTTAATTAATTTGCCGTCTTGCTCAAAAGTCATACCGGCTTTTAAATCGCTTGCTGCAATCATTGTAATTTCTCCTTTTCTCTGGTTAATTCTTCATTATTGTAGCAAATAACCTAGGATTAATCTAGGAAATCACGTATCTTTTTTAGAAGTTTATCACTCCCCAGACATTGAATTGGGAAATAAAACGAGTTTAACTTGCCTTTTTTCTTGAATTGCGTTAGAATTACCAAGCTTTCATCAATTATTTTCACTTTTTACATAGAAAAAATCAATCATTAAAGGGGGTGATGATATGATACGTCAAACGCTATCTTTATCAAAAACACATGAGGTTGTCTGTCACTAAACATACGTTGGTGAGACAAATTGCCTTTCAGCGTATGTATTCGGTCTATTTGAAAGGAATTTAAAATCATGAACCCAACTATTCAACCTTACCAATTTAACATAATTAAAGAACAAGTCGCTGTGTTACTAAACACCTATACGTCTGTCAACGATGCTACCACTGTCAAAACTGTCCAGGCCCTATGTGCCGAAAAAATCAATGGGTTATTTCCAGAAGAACACCCTGCTGTTACGATTTTGTTGGACAAAGTGATGGATCGTCGTTTAACACGCGCACGTGCTGAAAAATATTTAGATGAATTAAAAGAAACCGTGCTGCCCTTTAAAGAACCTTCAACACCACAAGTCACGAAAGTCTTTCGCAAAGTGAAAAAGTTAAAGATTCCTGAGTGGGAAAACATGGATTTACGGAACAATACCTATGTCGGTTGGAACGACGCTGGGACTCAGAAAAAATTTATCTTAGCTTATCGAGAAAATAAATTAATCGGCGTCCACGGCACCCTTTCACCCACCATTGTTAAAGGTGTTTGCTCCATCTGTCAAACAATCACGAATGTGTCTATGTTCCTAGCTACCACCAAATCAGGCGGTGACGGAACCTACACGAAAAAAGGCAATTACATTTGCCATGATAGCGACACCTGTAACCAACAATTAACACAACCTGAATATTTGGAAGCCTTTATGGAAAATGTTAAGGCTGTGAAATAACAAAAAAACCGTCAAGAAATTTTCTTGACGTTTTTTTGTTACATCTCTTTCAATTTCCCACGAAATTCTTCAATACTTTCATAACCTTTTGCTGCCATGATTTCTTGTAATTCTTTGGCTAGACGCTCAAAAACTTGTGGACCTTCTTGATGCAATTGTGTGCCAACTTGTACTAATGTCGCACCACATAAAAGATGCTCAAAAACATCCTTTCCGCATGTAATACCGCCCGTTCCAATAATTTTGATTTCTGGTTTCAAACGTTGCGCAAACGCACGAACATTGGCTAACGCTGTTGGTTTGACATATTCGCCGCCCAGTCCACCGAAGCCTCCTTTTGGTTTAATGACCACTTCTTCCTTGTCACTGTCAATATATAAACCATTACCGATGCTATTAATACTATTCACGTATACTAAAGGGAATTTATTTAAAATTTCAGCCATTGCGTCAAAATGTGCAATATCAAAAAATGGGGGTAATTTTACACCTAATGGTTTAGTAAAAAATTGAAAAACTTCTGTTAAAAGCTTTTCTGTTAATTCAAAATCATAAGCAATTTGCGGTTTACCAGGTAAATTGGGACAAGACAAATTAAATTCTGTCACTCCTGTGTATTCACTTTCTTGCACTTTTTTTAAAATAGCGATATTTTCCTCATAATTCATACCAGATACAGATAAAAAGCGTAACTCCTCAGGAAATTCCTTTTGACGTGCAATCTGATAATCTAAATAATAATCAATCCCTAAATTAGGCAAGCCCATTGAGTTAATACTTCCTAATGGTGTATCAAAATACCGAGGCTCCTCATTGCCCTGACGAGGATTAGGTGTTGCCGTCTTAGCGACAAAAGCACCTGCTTGAGAAGCCGCTAACTCATCCATTTCCTTAATTGTCATACAATGAATGCCTGATGCGTTCATTAACACATTCGCCAATTTATGTCCCGAAAACTCTACTGAAATATCCAAAAGAAAAACCCTCCTGTAAATTGTTTTACTCATAAGCTTACCACCTTCACATAAGCTTTTTATGATTATAGCATGTTTTTTTGCGTTAGTGTTATTTATATAAATTTAAAAAGGAATAAGCCAATATGACTTATTCCTTTTCTTAGGGAAACTAACATATCCAAAATTGATTGATTCTTATCGTCCCACAATAAACGTCAATTCACATTCGCAGACCTTTTTATCTTCCACGTAAGCAGTCGCTTTGCCGATGCCGACAAAGTCACGTAATTTGACGATTTCAAAATGTAATTTCAAGACATCACCAGGGACCACTTTTTGACGGAATTTGGCCTTGTTGATACCGCCAATATAGGCCGTTTCACCTTCAAATTGATCCATTTTTAAGATTAAAATCGAACCTACTTGTGCCAATGCTTCAATAATCAAAACGCCTGGCATTGTTGGATTTCCAGGGAAATGTCCTTGGAAAAATTCTTCGTTAATTGTCACATTTTTTGTTGCAATAATCTTTTCATTTGGAATAATTTCATCCACATAATCAATATAACAAATCGGATAGCGATTAGGAATCATTTCCATAATTTCTGTTGCAGTCATTACTTTTTTCATACTAGTTTTCCTCCCATTTCTTCAAGCAAATTACACCATTATGGCCACCAAAGCCAAACGAATTACTAATTGTATAGTCCGCTGTAATGTCACGTGCACCTTCTGTGACATAATCTAAATCACAATCTGGATCAGCTACTTGGTAGCCTACTGTCGGATGAGCTTTTCCTTCTTGCAATGTTTGCACACAAGCGATCGCTTCGATACCGCCAGCCGCGCCCAATAAATGTCCAGTCATACTCTTTGTACTTGAAATTGGAATTTGCGATGCTCGCTCACCAAAGACACGTTTGATGGCCGTTGTTTCCGCAGCGTCATTCGCTGGGGTTGACGTACCATGAGCATTGATATACCCAATTTGTTCCGGCGTAATCCCTGCTTCCGCAATCGCCATTTCCATCGCAGCCGCCGCGCCACTACCGTCTTTTAAAGGAGCGGTCATGTGGCTAGCATCACAGTTGCTGCCATATCCAACAATTTCGCCGTAGATAGTTGCGCCACGTTTCTGTGCATGCTCGAGTTCTTCTAAAACCAGCATTCCTGCGCCTTCACCCATCACAAAACCTTTTCGTTCTTTATCAAAAGGAATCGAAGCCCGAGTCGCATCTTCTGTTGTATTTAAAGCATTCAATGCCGCAAAACCGGCAATCCCAATTTCACATACTGTGGCTTCTGTGCCACCAGTTACCATCATGTCCGCTAAACCATATTTAATCGTGCGAAAAGCTTCACCAATCGCATTCGTCGCAGAAGCACAAGCAGTCACGATAGTTTGAGAAGGTCCTTTTGCACCTAGACGAATCGAAATATTTCCCGCTGCCATATTAGCAATTACCATAGGCACGAAAAATGGTGTTACGCGTTTTGCGCCTTTTTTATCCATTACCCGTACTTGGTCTTGTAAGGTAGTCATCCCGCCGATCCCACTACCGACAATCACACCTAAACGAGTCGGGTCAATCGTTGCTTCTGTTAAACCACTCATTTCCCACGCTTCTAAAGCAGCCACCAAGCCATATTGAGAAAATAAGTCCATTCTTTTTTGCTCTTTGCGTTCTAAAACAGCACTTGGGTCAAACTCTTTCACTTCACCAGCCAAAGCCACCCCAGTATCTTCAGAATCAAATTTAGTGATTTTGCCAATTCCTAGCTTGCCATCCACTAGATTATGCCAAAATTCTTTTACGGTATTGCCTAATGGTGTTACGGCTCCCATGCCGGTTATGACCACTCTTTTCATACTGTACCTCCGAGTTTATTTTGATTATCAAACTATTATTTCATGCGGTTTCCAGCACTTTTTCTTAAAAAATAAGAAAAATAGTTTGACTTTCAAAGTATTTTGGTTAATAATTCAGACATCAGGAAAAATGTCTGTTTTTTTCAAGATTAGAAAATTGAGAAGATTTTGTTATCATTCTCACACAGATAATACCAGTTGAAATTTTATTCGTCAACTCAATAAATGTAACTTTTACATTTTGATGAAGAAAAGCCTATTCTATCAACAAAAATTTTTTATTAAAGGAGATTTTATATGTTTTTACAAAATAAGAATGTCGTCGTAATGGGTGTTGCCAACAAAAAAAGTATTGCTTGGGGCTGTGCAAAAGCATTAAAAGATCAAGGGGCCAATGTTATTTATACGTATCAAAACGAACGCATGAAAAAGCAAGTGGTTAAATTAGCAGATGAAAATGATTTGTTGGTGGAGTGCGATGTTGCTTCTGATGCGTCCATTCAAGCAGCCTTTGAAACAATCAAAAACGAAGTGGGCACAATCGATGGACTAGTCCATGCGATTGCTTTTGCCAAAAAAGAAGAATTGTCTGGAAACGTTAGTGACATCACTCGTGATGGTTTCCTATTAGCACAAGATATTAGTAGCTACTCTCTTTTAGCAGTCACTCATTATGCGAAACCTTTGTTAAATCCTGGTTCAGGAATTGTCACATTGACGTATTTAGGTTCCGAACGTGCGATTCCTAACTACAATATGATGGGGATTGCTAAAGCTTCTTTAGAAACTGCCGTGAAATATTTAGCTTTTGAATTAGCTGCAGATAAAATTCGTGTCAATGGAATCTCCGCAGGAGCGATTAAAACATTGGCTGTGACTGGTGTAAAAGACTACGATCAATTGATTAGTATTTCTAATGAGCGGACACCAGATAAAACAGGTGTAACCATTGAAGAAGTCGGAAACACTTGTGCCTTTTTAGTCAGTGAACTAGCTAGTGGTGTGGTCGGTGACATCATTTATGTCGATAAAGGCGTTCACTTAACTTAATCATTTTTTGTCTTTATTTTCTATTTATACATTAAAAAACAGAGATTGGACAATCTCTTTCACTCATTGATTGTCCAATTTCTGTTCTATTTTGTACTTTATTCTATAATAAAATTGACAGTTTCAATTCCAAAAACAGTTGTTAGGATTTGATTGACTTGTTCAAAAAGTTTTGGTAAATCTTCCAGTTTATTTTTAGATTGGATTTTTTCAGAACCGTTATCGTAGCTTAAATGATTGTACGTTTCTTTAAAGGTTACTGCTGTGTCTTCTTTTCGATAAAGGATATATTCGTCATCTAGCATATCCATTTGCAGCTCCTGTTTAAATCCATTTCTGGCAACAACAGCAGAAACTAGATGAGCAACTGTCAAGCCATCTAACGGAATGTCCACTCCATTCATTGCTAATGTGTAGACGGTATCTTCCACTAAACCACAGGCGTTGCAACCACCACTGGTTAAATCTACTGTACTTGTTATAATTGCCTCTTGCATCGTTTCTTCCCCCATATTGTTTTTTAAAGTTATTCTTTCATTTGTTATTTACGAACGTAATTCACATCATAATCGTCAACTTCAATATAGATATAGATTTTTTTATCAGGCATTTTACTGCGAATGTCTCGTTCAATCGCATTCACAACATCAGGTGCATCTTCTTCCATTGGTTCTACCACATCAATTTTTGCCGCTACTAAAATTTCAGTTGGGCCTAAATGAACGGTCTTTACATCAATTAGTTTTTCAACATCCGCCCGATCAAATGCGGTTTTAATTTTTGCTAAATCTGTAGCGGTCACACTTTCGCCTATAATCAAACTATAAAATTCTTTCGCTAAGAAAATGGCTGCACACATTAATAGTAAACCAATCAGTAAACCACTGATAGCATCAAATGCAGCAATCCCAGTTACCATCGTTAAAAGGGTCCCCACCAAAGCTAAACACAAACCAATAACCGCACAAAAGTCTTCCGTAAAAATAATTAAAATTTCACTGTGACGACTTTCTCGCAAAAATTTTAAGAGCGATAACTTCTCTGTATTCAATTCTTTGATTTCTTTCATCGCTACACGCAACGAGCTACCTTCCACAAGCAAACCAAAAATTAAAATACCAATGACAATAGCCACATTTTCTACTTCGTGAGAGGGATGCAGTAACTTCTGAATAGCCTCCATTACGCCTAACGCACCCCCACCAAAAAAGAGCATCGTTGCAACAATTGTACTAAAAAAGTATTTTGCACGGCCTTCTCCAAATTGATGTAATGCACTTTGTCCACGAGAAGCGCGCTTATTCCCAAAAAGTAATAACACCTGGTTACTACAATCTACGACACTGTGGATACTTTCATTCATCATAGCGGTACTACCACTTAAAGCAAAACCAACAAATTTACTAATCGCTACTAAAATATTCGCAATCAGTGCGGCAATAACTGCAAACATGCCACTCGATTTTTTTGTCTCCATAATTACCTCCTATATGTAACGTAAAACTAAGATAAACCACCCGTTTATTCATCCATCATTTTACCACTTCTGAGGTATTTGTAAAAAAGAGTTCTCTTAAAATTCAAAAAGAAATGTACTGACTGTTTTAGTTGGCCCTCATTTATCGGTGTCCGTCCCACTCTTGATAAAATTCCTCCAGATAAAGTTCCATAAATTGATGACGCTTTTCCGCCAATAAGCGACCATAATTTGTATTCATTTGTTCCTTTAACTTTAAAAGTTTCTCATAAAAATGCATAATGGCAGTATCTTCCCCATTCCGGTATTCTTCTTGGGTTAACTGTTCTCGAGGTTGTTTGTGAGGATCGTGAATTAAACGGCCTTTATTTCCCGAATAAGCCATCACCCGTGCAATTCCAATCGCGCCGATGGCATCTAATCGATCCGCATCCTGGACCACTTTTCCTTCTAATGTAGTGACTGTTTTCCCAGTATTTCCTCCTTTAAAGGACATATTAGCAATAATAGAAAGGATGTGATTCGTTTGCTCTGTTGATACGTTATTTGCTTCCAGCCATTGTTGCACCTTTAGTAAGCCAGCCTCTTCACTTTCGTTAAATTTTTCATCGCCAATATCATGTAACAATGCTGTTAATATACATAAAAATAAATTTGCTTGTTCTTTCTCTGCAATTGTTTTTGCTAATTGTGTCACTCGATAAATATGCCACCAGTCATGGCCACTTGCTTCGTTGGCTAATTCTTGTTGAACATAACGCGCTGCTGCTTGAATAATTGTTTTTTCTTCAAAACTAAGAGATTCATTTTCAAACATCCTAACACTCCTTTATTCTGGATTTAAAATTTCCACTTGGATAATCCCGCTAGCTTTCAGAAACATATTGGTGACAATCGGACCTACAAAAGAAAATCCTCTTTTTTTTAAGTCTTTTGCTACGTTATCTGATAAAAGCTGTGTGCGTGGGACTTGGTATGCTTCTTCATAAATAGATAAAACGGGGACGTTTTTTACAAATTGCCATAGATAATTGGCAAAACTGCCAAATTCTTCTTGTACTTTTAAAATTGCTTGCGCATTTTTAATGGTTGCTTCAATTTTGCGCCGATTGCGAATCATATCTGGATCAGCTACTATTCGATCGACTTCGTCAGGCAACAGCGCGGCAACTTTTTCCGGCTTCATTTGGCAAAAATTTTTCATGAATGCTACTTTTTTCCCTGCGGCTGCTTTCCAACTTAAACCAACTTGAAAAACACCCACCGTCAACAATAAAAACAGCAAATCATCCTCTCTTGTAGGTTTTCCCCATTGTTCTGTATACCATTGATAGTTGTTCATCGCCGCCTCCTTTTAAGACTGTTCAAATGTTAATAATGCTTGTTTCATTGCTAAACCACCACGGTAACCGGTTAATTGTCCCTTGCTGCCGATGACTCGATGACAAGGGATGACCATTAATAAAGGATTTTTCCCAATCGCTGTGCCAACTGCTCGAACCGCACGTGGACGCCCAATTTTTTCTGAAATTTCTTGATAGGTCATTGTCTCACCATATGGGATTTCTTGCAATGCCTGCCAAACTTCTTTTTGAAAGGGCGTTCCTTCGATGTCTATGGGACAAGCAAACGTTGTCGAATCTTGGTTAAGATAACTTATTAATGCTTCTTTATAAGGCGCAGTTTTCTTTTCAGAAGCTTCTAATTGTGCTTGAGGGTACCAGTTTTTCAGCTCTTCTATCGATTGATTGGCTGAACCTACAAAAGCTAGTCCAGCGTCTGTCACACCAAGATAATAGTGATCGTTCTGCCATTCTTGTTGCGCATAATAAATCTTTTTTGCCATATGTCTACACTTCTTTCTCGTGTTTTCTTATCTTCATTATAATTCTTTTGGCTTTCAAAATCTTGCGCTCCCATCACTTTTTACTTGTTTTTATTAGGGATTCTTTTACAATGAAGAAAATGGGAGGTGTGCTTACAATGAAAATAACGTATCGACTTACTCAGAAACGTTGGGAAGCCATTCAAAATAATAATACGCAATTTGATGGTGATTTTTTTTATGGTGTGACCACAACTAAAATTTTTTGTCGTCCTTCGTGCCCTTCCCGTGTGCCCAATAAGAACCACGTTCTGATTTTCAAAACGGCTCAGGAAGCTTTAACACTTGGTTTTCGTCCATGTAAAAGATGTCAACCAACCGGGCAAGTCGTTCCTAATGAGGAATGGGTTGCTCAAATTAAGCAATTTATTGATCGGCATTCAGCGGAACCATTAAGTTTAGACTATTTAGCGCAAGCCTGCCACGGTAGTCCCTTTCATTTGCAGCGAACCTTTAAGGAACAGGCGAAACAAACCCCGTTAGCTTATTTAACAAGTGTCCGAATTAGGCAAGCCCAAGAATTGCTTCTCCATTCACCCCTTACGATTCAACAAATCGCGAAAAAAGTTGGCTTCCAAACCGCAGCATATTTTGCCACCACTTTTAAAAAAGAAACAGGCGTAACCCCCTCTGTTTATCGCAGTAAAAATGAGCCGAAAAAATAACATTTCGGCTCATCGGATTATTTATTGGGGCGTGATTGTAGCCACGCTACAATCAATTGACTGATTTCTGTTTGCTGTTGCTCGTTAGAAATTGTCGCTTTGTTGTCTCCTTTTTGGACACCGTAATTACCAAACCCTGCATGGTTACCACCTTTGATAGATACATACTGCGTATCTTTTGGCAAAAACTGTTTGGCTTTTTGGTAGCTAGTCCAATTTAAAACACCATCGTTTGTGGCTGTTATTGACAGAACCGGCAGATTTTGCTTGTTTAGTGCACCTTTTTCGTCAGGATAGCTGGCTAAATAAATCATGCCTTTGATTCGTTGCTCATTTTCCGCTACAAAACGACTAGCCATCACACCACCCAGAGAATGCCCAGCCAAAACGAAGTTTTGTTGTGGATGATCCTTTATAATTTGTTCTGCAGCATTTGGTGCAAGAACCGCTAAATTCAAAGGAAAATGAACAACATAGACATCGTAACCTTTCGTAGCAACTTCTTGCGCCCATTCACTATAACTAGCTGGCACAACCAATGCACCTGGATAAAAAATCAGTGCTGTATCATTTTTTTGCCCGTTTGTGTAATAATCATAGTTTTTTTCTTGCGTGGCACTTTGACTTATTTTTAAGGCCGAATCGGTCGCTTGATACGTACTATTTTTAATAAAAATAGTCAGGCCGATGACTAAGATTACTAAAAAAAGCCCGAGTCCTAGGACAATTTTTTTCCAGCGTGATTTTGTTCTATTTTTCATCTCATTTCCTCCCAATGAAAAAATTCTTCTTTCTGATTCTACCTTTAATAAAAAAAGAACACAACAATAGGAGTTGGTGGAGCAACCCTTTTCTTGCTCCACCAACTCCTAAATAAACTGTTTCTCGACGCCTTAGATTATTTTGATTCTTTTTTGCCTGCTTCTAAGTAGCTGACATCATTGACTTTATCCAAAGTATACTCGCCATTTTTGTAATGAATCGTTGTAACACTAGCATTCTTCAAACCGCCTTCTGGGACTTTAAAATCATCAAATAAAGTTGCTAACAACGCTGAAATACTCAAGCCATGAGAGACCACTAAAACATTGCCATTTCCGGGATTGGCTGATTCTGTGGCAACAATTTTATCTAAGCCTTTTTTCAAACGTTTGGTAATTGTAGCATAGTCTTCTGCAGGCCAGTTATTCTTGCTTTCCTCGCGCTGTTGATCCAGTTTAGCTACACTGTTGGCAAAAGATTCAGGGGTCATGTTTTTCATAAATTCTTCTAAGGAAACACCTTGATCATCAGCAATATCCTGCCACATTGTCTTGTTTAAATCCCCTTCATAGCTACCAAAATTAAATTCACGTAAATCTGGGTCACGCACGACTTCAAGGTCTTTGCCTGCTTTATTTTGATCTAAAATAAGTTGAGCAGTTTGCAAGGCGCGGCCACTATCACTACTATATGCATTTTGAAAGGCAACATCTTTCAAACCAATCCCAGTTGCGGTCACAACTTTTTCACCTTCTGGTGTTAAGACCGCATCTGACCATCCTTGTACGCGGTCCGTCGTATTTAACATGGTTTTTCCATGGCGCACAATGTAAAGAGTTAGTTCTTCAGGTTTTGTCTCTTTTTCTTTTGTCGTTGCTTGCTGATTTTTACCACAACCAACCATTACTAAAATGGCCAGAAAAAGCATCCCCACAATCGTCAATCGTTTTTTCATTTTTTATTTCCCCTCATTTTCTACTCAGTTGTTAAGTTTTCACCATTACTAGCGATAACTTGTTTGTACCAATTAAATGATTTTTTCTTAGTTCGTTTCAAGGTTCCCTGACCTTCGTCATCCATGTCTACATAGATAAATCCGTAACGTTTTTTCATTTCGCCAGTCCCTGCTGAAACTAAGTCAATACAACCCCATGGCGTATAACCAATTAAGTTAACCCCGTCTTCTTCTACTGCGGTTCTCATGGCTTCAATATGTTGTTTAAAATAATCAATGCGGTAATCGTCGACAATCGAGCCATCCTCTTGCAATGTGTCCACCGCGCCAAACCCGTTTTCAACCACAAACAATGGCATATTGTAACGATCTGACAACTGACACAATGAAATTCTTAACCCTAAAGGATCGACAGCCCAGCCCCATTCAGATTCTTGCAAATAAGGATTTTTAACCGCAGGCATTTGGTTGCCTCCGACATATTTTACTTCTTCGGGATAAGCAGTCGAAACGGTCGACATATAATAACTAAACCCGATATAATCAACTGTTCCTTTTTGAATAATCGCTAAATCCTCTGACTCCATTTGAATTGTCATTCCTTCACGCTCAAATTCTTTGAGCTTATGCGCTGGATAATATCCCTTAGCCTGGACATCCATATAAAATTCTTGCTCTCGGTTAAATTGAACAGCTGCCATCACGTCCTCAGGTTTGCAGGACAAAGGATAACTTGGGATATAAGCCACCATCATACCAATCTGGAAATCTGGATTGATGGAATGTCCTAATTCAACTGCTTTCGCACTTGCTACAAATAGATGATGTGCCGCTTGATATTTACTTTGTTTATCATTATTGTGAATCCCAATTTGCGTCCAACTTCTTAAAAAATTAATTTCATTAAAAGTCATCCAATACTTCACTTTATCCTGGTAACGTGTAAAAATGGTTTCGCAAAAGAAAACAAAGAAATCAATCACTTCACGATTTTTCCAACCATCATATTCATCGGCCAAATACATCGGAATATCAAAATGGTTAATCGTCACAACAGGCTCAATTCCATGGCGCAGCAAAGTATCAAAAACTTTATCATAAAAGGCTAAGCCTTCTTCATTAATCTCTTTTGTTCCATTTGGGCAAATCCGGCTCCAGGCGATAGACAGCCGAAAACATTTGAAACCCATTTCTGCAAATAAGGCGATATCTTCTTCGTAATGATGGTAAAAGTCCGTCGCTACATGGCTAGGATAGTATAACTCTTCATCGATATAGCCAATCGCTCCTTCGGGCAATGCTTGATCGCGCGTACACGAAGCTTTTTGGCCCTCTTTAGTTAAATACGTAATCCGTCGCGGTTCTGTTTGACTACCACCAGTAATTGCATCTAATGTACTCAGACCTTTGCCTCCTGAAAGGTAGCCACCTTCATATTGGTTAGCAGCTGTTGCGCCGCCCCATAAAAAATTTTCTGGAAATCCCATAAAATCCCTCTTTCCCTCTGTTTTTAGGCATAACAAAGAAACCATCAAGGGAATTGAGGCTGGCAGAAGAGTCCTTGTTTTTTCTGCCAACGTCAAACGCCCTTTAATAGTTGCTAATTTTATTAATTACTTAAATCTTCACCATTTGTTGCGATTACTTTTTTGTACCAATCAAACGATTTTTTCTTGCTTCGTTTTAACGTACCATTTCCTTCGTTATCGCGATCCACATAGATAAAGCCATAGCGTTTTTTCATTTCACCAGTTCCAGCTGATACTAAATCAATACAGCCCCAAGTCGTATAGCCTAACAAGTCGACACCATCTTGTTCAACGGCATCTTTCATCGCTTGAATATGCGCCGCCAAATAATCGATACGATAATCATCGACTACATAACCATTTTCGTCTGGTGTGTCTACCGCTCCTAAGCCATTTTCAACAATGAATAGTGGTTTTTGATAACGATCATATAAATCATTCATCGTAATTCTCAAACCAAGCGGATCAATTTGCCAACCCCATTCACTGGCTTTTAAATAAGGATTTTTCACAGAGGCAAAGATGTTACCAGCTGTTTGTTCATTAATTTCTGGATCTGTTGATGTGACACGAGAAGAATAATAAGAGAACGAAATGAAGTCCACCGTATGTTCTTTTAAAAGTTCTTCGTCGCCTTCTTCCATTTCAATTTGAATACCTTTACGTGCCATTTCTTTTAAAGCATACGCAGGGTATTCCCCACGTGATTGGACATCAATAAAGAAATAATTTTCACGATCTGCTTGTCGAGCAGCGAAAACATCTTCTGGTTTGCAAGTATAAGCGTAGTTGGAACCAGCCGCTAACATACAACCTACTTGGTTTTCAGGATCTACCTCATGAGCAATTTTTGTCGCAATTGCACTTGCTAGTAGTTCATGATGGGCCGCTTGGTATTTCACTTGTTCTTTGTTTTCGCCTTCTTCAAAGTATAGACCTGCTCCCATAAATGGTGCATGTAAAATCATATTAATTTCGTTAAATGTTAACCAATACTTGACTAATCCTTTATATCGGTTGAAAATTACACGGCAAAGATTTTCATAGAAACCTACTAACTTACGACTACGCCAAGCGCCATATTCTTCCACTAAGTGCATTGGACAGTCAAAGTGTGTAATCGTTACTAGTGGCTCAATCCCATATTTATGACATTCTTTGAATAAGTCTTCATAGAACTTCAAGCCTTCTTCATTCGGCTCTGTTTCATCTCCCATTGGAAAAATTCGACTCCAAGCAATGGATAAACGGTATGTTTTAAAACCCATTTCACCAAACAAGGCGATATCTTCTTTATAGCGATGATACATATCAATCGCCTCTTGTGCAGGATAGAAATGTTCCTCATCAAAGTTAAACATTTTCTTTTCACCAGTGATTACTGGAAAACGATCTGGACCAGTTGGCGCTAAATCGACGTTTGCCAGACCGCGTCCACCTTCGTTATAGCCACCTTCACATTGATTGGCTGCTGTTGCGCCACCCCATAAAAAGTCTTTTCTAAATGCCATAAATTCTCTTCCTCCACATCTTTTTATATTAAAGCGGTCAGCAAATCATCGCTTGTTGAAACTTCATTACTGCCGACTTCCAAAATATCTAAATAATCCGCTGTATTCGTCACAACGATTGGGATTTGTGTACTAAACCCAGCTTTTTTAATTCCTTCTAAATCAAAGGTTACTAATGTTTGACCTTTTTTCACGTGGTCACCTTGTTTTACAAAAGCTTCAAAGCCTTCACCTTCTAATTGAACTGTATCAATCCCAATATGAATCAATAATTCTGTGCCGTTATCTGAAATCAAACCTAATGCATGTTTTGTTGGGAATAGTGTGACAATCGTTCCATCAAAGGGTGCAACCACTTTACCTTCCGTTGGTTCAATCACGACCCCATTTCCTAAAGCTCCATTTGCAAAAGCAGGATCCTCTGCATTTTTTAAAGATAACACTCGTCCTTTGACTGGACTTGTAATATTTTCTTTTTTAATCGTTGTTTTATCAATAATCACTTCTTCTTCCTCAACTGTATTGTCTTTCCAGAAGAAGAATGTTAGACCAAAACCAACGAGCGCTGCAATGGCAATTGCAATAAAGGACTGAATCATCCCACTTGCATCATCACCATTGATAAAGTTTAGCACACCGAAAATTCCTAAACCACCCATTGTATATGCTGTCACATTATTGATCATCAAATATAAACCACCGACAGCGCCACCAATCATTGAATAAATAAATGGCCATTTTTTCGGTAAAGTGATTCCATAAATTGCTGGCTCTGTTACACCAAAAATACCAGAGATAATTGCTGGCGGACACAAAGCTTTTAACTTTTTATCTTTCAATTTGAAGAACATCGCTAAAACAACCGCTGTTTGCGCAAAACTAGCTGCAAATGATCCCGTTAATACTTGGCTTGAACCTTCTTGTGTCACTTGCATAATAGCTAATGGCACAACGCTCCAATGTAAACCAAAAATAACTAAGACTTGCCAGAAGAAACCAAGAATCAAACCATACAAAGCTGGTGAGAAACTCATTAATGCTGTAAAGCCAGCGCTTAATAAATCCGTTAGCATGCTAACGATTGGCCCAATTACTAAGAAACCAATTGGTAAGGCAATCAACAAGACGAAAAACGGTACTAAGAACGTTTGAACAACTTCTGGAATAATCCGTTTAAACACTTTTTGAACTTGTGCCGCAAAAGCAATAATGAAGATGATTGGTACGACACTACTTGTATAGTTCGCACCGACCCAAGGGATCCCCATAAAGGTATTATAGGCAGGTAAACCGAATAAATTATACGGTGCTGCGGCTCCCGCACCCGCTGTTGTTTCAAAGGCCGTTTGTAATGCACTTCCTTGAATCGTTGGGTAACATAAAGCTGCGCCAATCACGATCCCTACCATTGGATGCAACCGGAATTTTTTAGCTGCTGTATAACCTAAAATAACTGGCATAAAGTAGAAAATTGCATCGCCAATCCCATTTAACATGGTATAAGTCCCTGACGTAGCCGTATAGAGCTTTAAGAAAACCAATAAGGCATTTAACCCTTTGACCATCCCAGCCGCTGCTAACGCCCCTAAAAAGGGTTGGAAACAACCACTTAAAATATCTATTAAGCGATCAAATAAATTCCCACTAGAAGCTTCTTCTTCACGTTCTCCTGACAAGCCTGCAATACTAACTACTTCTTCATAAACGGCTGGGACATGATTTCCAATAACGACTTGGTATTGTCCACCGCTTTTCATAACAGTTACCACACCGTCCATATTTTTTAAGACATCATCATTCGCTTGACTCTCATCTTTTAATTTGAAGCGAAGACGTGTGATACAATGTGTCAAACTATTAATATTCTCTTGCCCACCGACATTTTTTACAATTTTTTCTGCTAGTTCATGATATTTTCCCATCTTTTTTTCCTCCAAAAATTTATTTTCATTTGAAGGTTTAGCCAACTGAATGTCACTATCCAAAGTGGTGCGTTTAATGTTCCGTTGTTTGTACAATTCGTGCAATGTGAATCGTTAGGTACAAGCGTTCTTCATTTGAAACTTGATAGTCATAGTTCTCATTTAAATACAAGCTGATCTTTTCCACGCAACGATAGGCGTTGAGATATTTCTTTTTAATTACCGCATACAGTTCTTCATCATCATTTTCGACAACTTCACGTTGGTGTAATAAGCGATAACAGAAAAATTTTAAATGTGTGCTAAATCGATAAAAGTAAACAGAGTCTTCATCAAAACTTACCTTAAAATAGTATTTGACGATATTTGTAATCTCTTGCATCAACTTTGTCAATTCGTAAATATTACCGACTTCTTCCTCCATCTCCGCATTCACCAAGTGCAATGCGATAAAACCTGCCTCATCCGTTGACAATTCCATTCCTACGCGCTTTTGTACCATTTTTAAAGCATTTACTCCTACTTCGTACTCTTCAGGAAAAAAACGTTTAATATCCCATAATAATAAATTCTTAATTGCAATTCCTTGTTTTTTTCTTTCTAAAGCTGTGTACAAATGATCCGTCAGAGAAATATAAATGGTATCATTCAAACTCTTTTTCAACGTTGATTTTGCATAAACAATAATGTCATCCGAGAGTTTCATCATCTCTAAAGGAATATTTCCTAACAATTCTTGAAACTTAAGTGATGTTTCTTGATTGGCTAAATAAAAAACTTGATCGATACTTTCATCAGGAACCCAATCCCCAATGCGTTTCTTAAAAGCAATTCCTTTGCCCATAACAATTTGCTCTCGTTTATCATCATCTAATGTAATAACCACATTATTGTTCAAAATTTTGTGAATAATCAATGCCCCACCTCCTTTGTGTTTCGTTGAAAAAAGAAAAACCCAATTTCTTCAAAAAGAACGACACATCTGTCGCTTCATGAAAAAATTAGGTTTAGCTTGTCTTTAAACAATCACTATCCATCTATTTACTTATCCCTACATCCAAAGAATAACATATTTACAACAAATGTCAACGCTTTCAACGACATTTTTTTGTAATAAAAATAAAAAAAGCATACAAACAATGTTTGTATGCTTCACTATGACCCGTACGGGACTCGAACCCGTGTTACCGCCGTGAAAGGGCGGTGTCTTAACCGCTTGACCAACGGGCCATTAAAAAGAAAAAACGGAGAAGGAGGGATTTGAACCCTCGCGCCGGTTTCCCGACCTACACCCTTAGCAGGGGCGCCTCTTCAGCCACTTGAGTACTTCCCCAAGAAATAAATGGGCCTAAATGGACTCGAACCATCGACCTCACGCTTATCAGGCGTGCGCTCTAACCAGCTGAGCTATAGGCCCCAAATAAGAAAAAAGCGGGTGACGAGAATCGAACTCGCGACAACAGCTTGGAAGGCTGTGGTTTTACCACTAAACTACACCCGCAAATTTTTCTTGGATGGCGCGGGACAGAATCGAACTGCCGACACATGGAGCTTCAATCCATTGCTCTACCAACTGAGCTACCGAGCCAAAAACGGTCTGGACGGGACTCGAACCCGCGACCTCCTGCGTGACAGGCAGGCATTCTAACCAGCTGAACTACCAAACCAATTCGTTTTTGCTTTATGCAAATGTATGCTTTAAAAAATAAAAGCAATTGCGGGGGCAGGATTTGAACCTACGACCTTCGGGTTATGAGCCCGACGAGCTACCTGACTGCTCCACCCCGCGATAATTAGACCAAGGAAAATTGATTCCTAAGAAAGGAGGATAAGGGATTCGAACCCTTGCACGGTTTTACCCGCCTGACGGTTTTCAAGACCGTTCCCTTCAGCCGGACTTGGGTAATCCTCCGTAACAAAACTATGACCCGTACGGGACTCGAACCCGTGTTACCGCCGTGAAAGGGCGGTGTCTTAACCGCTTGACCAACGGGCCATTTTATAAAATTATGGGCCTAAATGGACTCGAACCATCGACCTCACGCTTATCAGGCGTGCGCTCTAACCAGCTGAGCTATAGGCCCAAAAAGAAAAGCGGGTGACGAGAATCGAACTCGCGACAACAGCTTGGAAGGCTGTGGTTTTACCACTAAACTACACCCGCATGGCGGTCTGGACGGGACTCGAACCCGCGACCTCCTGCGTGACAGGCAGGCATTCTAACCAGCTGAACTACCAAACCATACTTTTCTTTTTATGTGCTTTTGAAATCAAAAGCAATTGCGGGGGCAGGATTTGAACCTACGACCTTCGGGTTATGAGCCCGACGAGCTACCTGACTGCTCCACCCCGCGATAATTAGACTAAGGAAAATTGATTCCTAAGAAAGGAGGATAAGGGATTCGAACCCTTGCACGGTTTTACCCGCCTGACGGTTTTCAAGACCGTTCCCTTCAGCCGGACTTGGGTAATCCTCCATGATAAAAATAAAACTATAAACAACGTCACAATGGACCTTGTAGGACTCGA
>NZ_JBIOOA010000001.1:0-242500 GCF_051711985.1 Enterococcus sp. DIV1758 | reverse complement strand
GCTCCACCGCTTGTGCGGGCCCCCGTCAATTCCTTTGAGTTTCAACCTTGCGGTCGTACTCCCCAGGCGGAGTGCTTAATGCGTTTGCTGCAGCACTGAAGGGCGGAAACCCTCCAACACTTAGCACTCATCGTTTACGGCGTGGACTACCAGGGTATCTAATCCTGTTTGCTCCCCACGCTTTCGAGCCTCAGCGTCAGTTACAGACCAGAGAGCCGCCTTCGCCACTGGTGTTCCTCCATATATCTACGCATTTCACCGCTACACATGGAATTCCACTCTCCTCTTCTGCACTCAAGTCTCCCAGTTTCCAATGACCCTCCCCGGTTGAGCCGGGGGCTTTCACATCAGACTTAAGAAACCGCCTGCGCTCGCTTTACGCCCAATAAATCCGGACAACGCTTGCCACCTACGTATTACCGCGGCTGCTGGCACGTAGTTAGCCGTGGCTTTCTGGTTAGATACCGTCAGGGGACGTTCAGTTACTAACGTCCTTGTTCTTCTCTAACAACAGAGTTTTACGATCCGAAAACCTTCTTCACTCACGCGGCGTTGCTCGGTCAGACTTTCGTCCATTGCCGAAGATTCCCTACTGCTGCCTCCCGTAGGAGTCTGGGCCGTGTCTCAGTCCCAGTGTGGCCGATCACCCTCTCAGGTCGGCTATGCATCGTGGCCTTGGTGAGCCGTTACCTCACCAACTAGCTAATGCACCGCGGGTCCATCCATCAGCGACACCCGAAAGCGCCTTTCACTCTTATGCCATGCGGCATAAACTGTTATGCGGTATTAGCACCTGTTTCCAAGTGTTATCCCCCTCTGATGGGTAGGTTACCCACGTGTTACTCACCCGTCCGCCACTCCTCTTTCCAATTGAGTGCAAGCACTCGGGAGGAAAGAAGCGTTCGACTTGCATGTATTAGGCACGCCGCCAGCGTTCGTCCTGAGCCAGGATCAAACTCTCATAATAAAAGTTAGAACAATCTTGCGATTGTTAAGCTCAATTTGTTTGCTAGCATATTGCTTGCTTGTTAAAAATGTTTGTTGTCTTGAATTGAATCAAGACGCCCTACACATTTGGTTCGTCTATTCTTTGTTCAGTTTTCAAAGGTCTACGTTACCTCGCAGCAACTTTTATATCATAACAAACTTTCGTTTGAATGTCAAGAACTTTTTAAAAAAAGTTTTTTAAAGTTTTTTTGCTCGGTTGTTGTTGTCTGTTGTGACAACTTCTATATCTTATCATCTCGCTTGTTATTTGTCAACAACTTTTTTGTTGTTTTTTCAAACTTTTTTCGAGAGATTTGAAATCAAGAATTGTTATTTAATTATTGATTTCTGAATCGCTCAGCTGTGTGACTCGCCTTGCGACATGTAATAATATACCAAGATTTCAAGCATTGGTCAATCATTATTTTCACTTTTTTTAAACTTTTTTTCAATACCGATTATTCTTTCTTATCCGATTAGATAAAGTTCGTTTTTTTATCAGATTACCCATTCTTTTTATTACTCATCTTCGATTTTTTTAGAAAAAAAGAATTGGTTTCAATTGTTTTTCTATTCTTTTTTATTTAATTTTTTGCGAATACAAAAAAAGATGCCCTTAAGGCATCTTTTTTTATCTCATTGTTGGGAATAATAATACATCACGAATTGATTGTGCATCGGTTAATAACATAACTAGTCGATCAATCCCAATACCTAATCCTCCGGTTGGTGGCAAGCCATATTCTAAGGCTTCGATGAAATCTTCATCTACTCCGTGTGCTTCATCATTTCCTTGTTCCCGTTCTTTTTCTTGTTCTTCAAAACGTTCACGTTGGTCAATCGGATCATTTAATTCTGTAAATGCATTAGCAAACTCTTTTCCGATAATAAATAGTTCAAAGCGGTCAGTGAAACGACCATCTTCTGGATTTTTCTTCGCTAATGGTGAAACAGCGACTGGGTGACCATAAATAAATGTTGGTTGTTGCAATGTATCTTCTACAAATGTTTCGAAAAATTCATTAATGATATGACCGACTGTCATCGCATCTGTAATTTCAACATTATGTTCTTTAGCCAACGCACGGGCTTCTTCTATCGTCATCTCTTGCCAAAAATCTACGCCCGTTTGTTCTTTGACCGCATCTACCATGTGTAGACGTTTGAAAGGACTTCCTAAGTCAACAGCTTGACCATCGTACGTGATATCAGTAGTTCCTAAGACTTTTTCCGCAGCATTACGGATAATTCCCTCTGTTAAATCCATCACATCTTGATAATCAGTATAAGCGGTATAAGCTTCTAGCATTGTAAATTCTGGGTTATGAGTGGTATCGATTCCTTCATTACGAAAGACACGACCAATTTCATAGACTTTTTCCATGCCACCGACAATTAAACGTTTTAAATGTAACTCTAGGGCAATGCGTAAGTATAAGTCCATATCTAATGCATTATGGTGTGTGATAAACGGACGAGCAGCAGCTCCTCCTGCTTCGTTATGCAAGACAGGCGTTTCTACTTCGACATAGCCATTGCCATCTAGATAACGACGGATTTCGCTAATAATTTGACTGCGTTTCATGAAACGATCAAAACTTTCTTTGTTACTGATTAAATCCAAATAGCGTTGACGATAGCGTTGTTCCACATTCGTTAATCCATGGTATTTATCTGGCAATGGACGCAAAGCTTTAGTTAATAACGTAATTGTTTGAGCTTTAACAGTAACTTCCCCCGTATTGGTTTTCATTACTTGACCTGTCACACCAAAGAAGTCGCCTAAGTCAGCATGTTTAAATAGTTCATAGGCTTCGTCTCCAACTTGGTCCTTCCGAACATAAATTTGAATTTGGCCTTCACGGTCTTGCAAATGGGCGAAACCAGCTTTTCCTTTACCACGTTTTGTCATCATACGTCCAGCAACGCTGACTTCTGTATTCATTTCACTAAGTTCTTCTTTTGTATGATTATCATATTGTTCATGAAGTTCTGCTGAATTATGAGTGCGATCGAAACGTTTACCGAAAGGATCAATCCCTTCTTCACGTAAAGCTTCCATTTTTTCGCGGCGCACGAGCATTTGATCATTTAAATCCTCTAAATGCGCTTGTTGTTCTTCTGCCACTGTTGTTCCTCCATTCTTGATTTTAACCTATCCTAATAATGCCACAGTAATTCGAAAAAAAGCAAGCCGAATTTTACTTTCGGCTTGAATTTTTTATTCTTCTATAGTAGTTACAACAACTTTGGAAATCTTCTCTACAAAGGCATCAAGTAAATCGACAACTGCTTGTTGTGTTTCAACTTGGTTAATCGCAACTTTTACTTTGGCCGCTCGCGAGATTCCTTTTAGATAGTAAGAAGCATGTTGGCGAAACTCACGGACCGCAATTTTTTCGCCTTTTAAATCCACTAATCGTTGTAAATGAACTTTTGCAATATTGATTTTTTCAGCTGGTGAAGGCTCAGGCATCAATTCGCCCGTTTCCAAGTATTCTTTCGTCCGTTGAATCATCCAAGGATTGCCCAAAGCAGCTCGACCAATCATCACACCATCCGCTCCAACATATTCTAACATGCGTTTAGCATCTTCAGGCGTTTTGACATCGCCATTTCCCATAAAAGGAATGGTTAAATGCTTTTTCACTTCCTTTAAAACGTCCCAGTTGGCTGTCCCTTCATACATTTGGACACGTGTTCGACCATGCATAGCAATTGCCGAAGCACCTGCTTGTTCGGCAGCCAAAGCGTTGTCTACAGCATATAGATGATCTTCATCCCAGCCTGTTCGCATTTTTACAGTGACAGGCAAAGAAACTGCCGAAGAGACTGCGTGAACCATCTCATGCACTTTATTCGGATCCAGCAACCATTTCGCACCAGCTTCAGCTTTAATTATTTTATTGACAGGGCAACCCATGTTAATATCAATAATCGCCGCTTGCGTATTTTCTTCCACAAACTTAGCAGCTTCCACTAATGTTTCTTTATCTCCACCAAAAATTTGTACACTTAAAGGATATTCTCGCTCATCAATATATAGCATTTCTAAGGTTTTTTTGTTTCTTAATTTAATCCCTTTATCACTAATCATTTCACAAACGACTAATCCTGCGCCAAATTCTTTTACAGTCACACGAAAAGCGGCGTTACTAATACCCGCCATCGGAGCTACGACAACACGGTTGGGGATTTCAACGTCTCCAATTTTCCACATAGTCTTTCCTCCTACTTTTGTTTCGTATTGCGAATCGCTTCATCGCGAAGTTCAATTAATTCTTCTTCACTATAGTGATATTTATTGTTACAGAATTGACAAACTGCTTCTGCTCCATGATCTTCATCAATCATCGCATTTAATTCATCGATCCCAACGGCAATCAAAGCGGTCGCAAATTTTTCTTTGGAACAGTCACATTTAAATTGTACAGGCATTTTTTCTAAAATTTCTACTTCGTCTTCTCCCAATAAGCGATACAAGACTTGTTCAGGTGTTTCTCCATTTTCTAGTAATTGTGAAATCGGTGGCACTTCCGCTAGACGCTGTTCAATAAAATCAATGGTACTTTCATCGGCACCTGGCATTACTTGAATCATAAAACCACCGGCTGCTTTCACAGATTCATCCGTGTCCACCAATACACCTAAACCGATAGCTGAAGGAACTTGTTCAGAGACCGCCATAAAATATGTAAAGTCTTCACCGATTTCACCAGAAACAATAGGTGTTTGTCCAGAAAAGGTTTCTTTTAATCCTAAATCTTTAATGACTGTGAAAATTCCTTCGTTACCGACAGCGCCACGTACATCAATTTTACCTGTTGCATTCAACTTTAAGCTGACATGTGGATTTTTAATGTAGCCTTTTGTTTCTCCACGGCCATTACTATCGACAATAATAGCGCCAGCTGGGCCATTTCCTTGTACTTTTACAGTTAATTTATCGTCACCTTTTAAAGTCGCTCCTAGTAAAAGGGCTCCAATCAATGTGCGCCCTAACGCTGCGGTAGAAGAACTCCATGTATCATGTCTTCTTTGCGCTTCGCTAACAGTTTCAGTGGCACTGATGGCATATGCTCGAATTGAACCTTTATAACAAAGGGCTTTTACTAAATAATCTTCCATTCTTTTTCCTCTTCTCTTGGTGCTTTTTTGTCCATTAGTCAGATAATACTAGGAATCAGGTGTTTTTTCAACCAAATAATCTTCCTTCTATAGAATATCTTAATATTATAGAAGGTGCAGTATTCGTCATCTCGACAAATACTGCACCTTCTACTAATTGGTTATTTATAACGATCTTCGTAGTTATTGCGATCATATTCAGAATTGGAATCTGAATCTTTTTTCTCTTCAGATTGGACTTCTTTTTCTGTTTGTTCGCTTTCTACTTTGACTTCTTCTGCTTCATCATGTAATTCTTTTTTCGCTTCTTCAAAGTCTTGCTTTTCTTCAACTTGTTTTTGCGCTTCTTTTTCTTCTAAAGCACGTTTTGCTTCTTCGAATGTTTGCGCTTCTTTTTCACTAGGATAGTCGCTGTCAGCACCTTCAGGCATTTTACCTGTTTCAAATAATGATTTGATTGCTTTTGCATCTAATGTTTCATATTCTAATAGTTTTTCAGCGATTAGTTTATGTTGTTCACGGTGCGCTTCGATAATTTCATGCGCTTTTGTATGAGCATCCATTAAGATACGACGAACTTCCTGATCGATTTCAAACGCCACTTGTTCTGAGTAAGCTTTTGTTTGACCATAATCACGACCGACAAAGACTTGATGGTTTCCTTCATATTGAACAGGTCCTAATTTGTCGCTCATTCCATATTCAGTTACCATGCTACGGGCAATCCCTGTTGCTTGTTCAAAGTCATTTGAAGCCCCTGTTGATTGAACGCCAAAGATAATTTCTTCTGCTGTACGTCCACCAAGTAAGCCAACGATTTGTTCAAACATATCTTCTTTAGTCATTAAGAATTGATCTTCTTTTGGTAAAGCAATCATATAACCGCCTGCGCGACCACGAGGGATAATTGTTACTTTATGGACAACACGGGCACGGCTTAAGACTAAACCAACGATTGTGTGTCCCGCTTCATGGTAAGCCACCATTTCGCGTTCTTTTTTATTAATCACGCGATCTTTTTTAGCTGGACCAGCAATTACGCGGTCTTCGGCTTCATCCACATCAGAAGCATCAATTTTTTTCTTGTTACGACGAGCGGCAACTAAGGCTGCTTCGTTTAAGACATTTTCTAAATCAGCACCAGCAAAACCTGGTGTTTGTTGTGCAACAACTTTCAAATCAACGTCATCAGCTAACGGTTTGTTTTTCGCATGAACACGTAAAATCGCTTCACGACCTTTGACATCTGGACGTCCTACCAAGATTTGGCGGTCAAAACGACCTGGACGTAACAACGCTGGGTCTAACACGTCTGAACGGTTCGTTGCAGCAATTACGATAACTCCTTCATTGCCATCAAAACCATCCATCTCAACTAATAATTGGTTAAGGGTTTGTTCACGTTCGTCGTGTCCGCCACCCATACCAGCACCACGTTGACGACCAACTGCATCGATTTCATCGATAAAGATAATCGCAGGCGCGTTTTTCTTCGCTGTTTCAAATAAATCCCGGACACGGCTAGCACCGACCCCGACAAACATTTCAACGAAATCTGAACCTGAGATTGAGTAAAATGGCACACCTGCTTCACCTGCTACGGCTTTAGCAAGTAACGTTTTACCAGTCCCTGGAGGTCCTTCTAATAGTACGCCCGCAGGAATCCGTGCGCCTAATTCAGCGAAACGACGTGGATCTTTTAAGAATTCCACTACTTCAACTAATTCTTGTTTTTCTTCTTCCGCACCAGCTACATCTGAGAAGCGGACACGGTTAGCTTTTTTATCGGCTTCTTTGGCTTTTGATTTACCGAAGTTCATCACACGGCCACCGCCGCCACCGCCACCGCCTTGTTGGCTCATCATCATGTAGAAGAAGAAGAAAATAATCACTAATGGTAAGAAACTAAACAACAGTGACAACCAAGCACCACTTGTTGATTGTTCTTTGACAACTAGCTTCACCTTGTTATTTTGTGCCGCATCTTGAATGCCAGCTAAGGTTGTATCACTAGGTAAAACGGTTGTTGTGAAGCCTTTTGACGACGCTTGCGTTGAGCCCCACAATGACAGACCACCTGTGTCTTTCACTTCTTGTTTTTCTTTATACTGACCTTCAATCCGGTAAACCCCATTGGTTGGTTGAATGGTCATGTCTTTGACTTTTCCGTCTTCCAATTGTTGTTGGAAGGTTGAGTAATCGATGTCTGGCGATTGTTGGTTGTTATTTCCAAAAATGAAATAGACAACCATGACCATGGCAAGTACTACTAAGACGTAGTATAAACCATTTTTCATGCCATTATTCTTTTTGTTCATGCCTGTCCTCCTTATGCTCATCATTACAATTCATGTTATTCTTTTATCAATCCTGACCTTTACATTGTAACACAATTAATTCCTTGATAGATATTAATTTGATTCGTAAACTTCAGGTTTTAAAACGCCAATATAAGGCAAGTTGCGGTACGTTTCTGCATAGTCTAATCCGTAACCGACCACAAACTCATTGGGCACATCAAACCCTACGTAGTCAGCTTTAATGTCTACTACACGGCCTTCTGGTTTATCTAATAAGGTAACAATTTTCACAGATGCAGCTTTACGGTATCTAAACAAATCTACTAAATACGCTAATGTACGACCACTATCGATGATATCTTCTACGATTAAAATATGTCTACCTTCGACATTTGTGTCCAAGTCTTTGACAATTTTTACTTCGCCTGAAGAAACTGTCGCGTTGCCGTAGCTAGATACATCCATAAAGTCCAATTCTAAATAAGTATTGATTTCACGAGTCAAATCAGCCATAAATGGTACTGCACCTTTTAAAATACCGACCACTAAAGGATTTTTCCCTTGATATTCTTCTGTCAGTTGCTTGCCAAGCTCTGCAGACTTCGCAAGAATTTCTTCTTTGGAGATTAGGACTTTCTCAATATCTTTTTCTATCATAGTGCGCTCCTTTCAGCATTACTCCTTTGTCTTAAAAAGGAGTCTGTAGTGTATTTTATCAGTTTCTAAAGGAATACTCAAATAGGAATTTGCAAATTTTGGTACCCAAATGATTTCCTCTTGCTCATCCGTAATGACCCAAGCACTCTCTCTCGCTTCATTTGGCACTTTTTGATCAATAAAAACTCTGCTTAATTTTTTCGTAAACCCTGGTTTTAATGTAATCCGATCACCACTTTGGCGATGACGAACGGTCAAAGGTGTGGCTGTGGTCAACGGGATCGCTAACAACTGACCCGTCCACTGATTAATCTCTTCAGGAAGAGGAAACGGTTTGTCTGTCGCAATTAATCCTAGCCACTCGGTTTCCGATAAATAAATCCCCGCGCCAGGTACTAATAAATGTGTAACTTCTTCTCGCAGTGCAACCTGTTTTTGTTCTAAGCACAGCCAATCGTAACTTTTAGCTAGTTGCCATTGCTGTTCTAACATAACCGAGCCTTGCGGTTGCCGTTCATCATTCAAAACTTTTAAAATTTGTGTCATCTGGCGTTGGTTTAACGAAACTCCTAACGGCACTAATGTTTTTTGGAAAAACGCGGTTAAAAAGAAGTGCTGGTACGCAGGCGTTTCTTTTAATAATCTCTTCAAAGGAATGCGCCAGCCTTGTTGGGTCGGTTCTACGGCTTCAGATAATTGAGGCTCAATTTGTTCCTGAATAAATTCTTGGGCAAAACGTTGTTCATTACTAAAAGAAGCAATCTGATCTAAGAATTGCGGATTTTCCTGCTTCAATAGTGGCAAAACCTGATTACGGAGCCGATTTCTCAAATATTCATTGGTTTGGTTCGTTTCATCCTCAAAATAAACGAATGCTTGGCGCTGTGCAAATTGATACAATTCTTCTTTTGGATAAATGAGTAACGGACGAATCAATTCCCCTGTCGCAAAAGGACGTCTCTCTTTAATGCCCGCGGAATGGGAAAAATTAGTTCCTCGAATCAGTTTCATTAAAATCGTTTCCGCTTGATCGTCTAGATGATGTGCCGTCATTAAGACTGCCGCGCCTTCAATTTCCATGACTTCTTTAAAAAATTCATAACGAAATGTGCGCGCTTTCGCTTCTAAATTTCGTTGCTTTTCAGGGTCTTCCCAACGTGTTTCATAATACGTTAGCTCTCGCTGCTGACAATAGGTAGCGAGATATTGCGCTTCCTGTGCCGACGCTTCTCGCAATTGATGATTGACATGTGCAACAACCAATTGTAATTGTTCTTTTTCTGCCACCTGTTCCATTAACGTCAAAAGGGCCATGGAGTCTACACCACCAGAAACGGCGACCACGATTGTTTGATGCGGTTGCCAAAATCCTTGTTCTTTTCCTCGTTTATAAAACTGCCAAAACATTGTTCGCCCTTCTTTCTTCCTTAGAATAAAAGAGGAACCGAGAAATAACCCATTCGTTATCCCCAGTCCCCCTATTTGTTTGTGCTTAGCCGCGACGTCCGCCACGTCCGCCACGTTTGCCTTCAGTATTACGTTTTAATGAAGATAAACGGTCATCACTATCTTTCAAGAAAGAGCTCATCAATGAGTCAAAATCTTGTTTATTGTTATTGTTATTTGCTTGTGGTTTATTGAAAGGCTTTTTGCCCCCTGCGCGTGGATTACGGTCACGATTCTCATAATTGTTTTCACGACGTTGAAATTCACGTTTTGGTTGTTGCCCTTCTGCTGGCTCTTGTGCTTTACGGATCGATAAGCCAATTTTGCCGTCGTCACCAACTGAGGTTACTTTCACTGTTACTTCGTCACCTACTGTTAATACATCATGAATATCTTTAACGAATCCATTAGACACTTCACTGATGTGTACTAACCCAGTTTTTCCTTCTCCTAAATCAATAAATGCACCAAAGTTAGTAATCCCTGACACTTTTCCTGGCAATTTAGCTCCTACTTCGATTGACATAAAAAAATTGTTCCTCCTATTTTTTCCCTAATTATAATTGCAGTTTATTCAGCTGAAGACTTAGTTGTTTCAGTTGAAGACTGTGATTGACTATTTTTTTCTGAACTGCTCTTGCTTTCTTCCGCTCCAGAAATCTGTGTTTTTTTCATTTGTTCTGGTGTGGGATAAATCTGTTCGCCTTCTTTTGAGAGAAGGAAACGGCTACGTGCTAATTTTGCCACATAATCATCATCTTTTAACAAAGCAACGTCTTTTTTTAAATCCTTGACCTTCTTATCAACTGCTACGGATTCAGCAATTGCATCTGCTCGTTCTTGTTTGAAAGCACCTAAGCGATGATAATCTTTCATCAATTGGATGCCAGAAAAGGCAAAAATAATGAAGGCCACGAGAAAAATCGCTGCCAAGCGTCTGCGTCTAAAAATCAATTGTTTCTGTTGTTTTTGGAATTCGACATACTGTTCTTTCGTGTAGTCATTTTCCAATGCCGCAACTTTCTTCGAGTTTTTTTCATTCTTTCCCATCGTCTCGCTCCACTCGCTTTGGATTGTCCGTTTTATTATACCAACATCTAAGAACCTTGTCTAATGTTAATTTCAGAGAAGTTAAAGAAAATCAAGCTTTTTTCTAAAATATTCTTTGCTTTTGAAATAACAGCGGTTGATTTATTAATTTTTTCAAAAGCGGCGCGTCTGTTTCATTAAAACGCTGAAAGGATGAAGCGCTTGGAATATTCATCTTTTCAATGAACTTGCCAAGCGCTCCATCCTCACCTGTTTATTCTTCAGAGACACGTGTTTCTGATTTTATTTCATACATTTTTGTGGCATCTTCTTTTTTCGTAGAGTCATTTAGTTGCAGGACTTCTACTTCTAAAATTCTGTTCCCAAATTGAATTTTGACAAGGTCACCAATCTTCACAGTACTAGAAGATTTGGCTAAGACTCCGTTGATTTGAATCCGGCCTTTATCAGCGACTTCTTTGGCAACTGTTCTTCTTTTAATAATGCGAGAAACTTTTAAAAATTTATCTAACCGCATCACATTCACCTCTTTTATTTTTTTTGTCTCATCCGTAAAATTTTTGCGCCATACGGTAAACTTAACCATTCACGTATCGTAAATAATTCTAACTTAATGATGGTGCTAATAAAAACTGTACCACCCACTGCAACACCTAAAACTGTAACGAAAAACGCTTGACTTCGGTGATGCACACCTTGGAACAAGATGGAGATAATTCCTTGATAGACCAGTAATGACAGCATCATGATTGCTAAACTAAGCAACAATTTTTTCAAAAAGCTTCGTTCTCGAACAAAACAATTAATCGCTGCATCCGATTGTCGGACTAAAACGAATAACGTCGCTAGTAACCCAAGAATAGTAGACCAACTAGCACCTAATGTTCCCCAACGAATGGTGAAAAAGCCCGTTGTCAGTAACTTCACTAATAAGCCCACACCAGCTGCCACTAAAGGACCTTTAAAACGATTGCGACTTTGTTCAATACTTTGGTAGGCCTGAATAATGGCCATAAAAGCGATGGATAAAACATACACCCCTAAAACATCGTTGCCTTTATAATCTTTAAAAAGCGTAAAGTTCATGTACGGCAATAACATCATCAGACCAATCGAAGCCGCCGATGCCAAGGTTGTGGTAAGACGCAAAAAGATTTTTGCAACTTGTAAAAATTGTTGACGGTCTTTTTTCATAAAATATTTTGTCAAACCTGGTAAAAAGGTCGAGCTTAAAGCTAAAGCAATTACCAACCCTAATTGAACTAGTGGTTGTCCTCTATCATAGACCCCTTTGTCCACTTTCGCAGCTAAATCAGGGAGCCCGAAAAGCATGAGGGCATTTTTTACTTTAAAGGAATCAATTAATTGAAATAGAATCAGAAAAGCACTATATAAAGAGACCAAACCACCCTCAATCATTAAACGTTTAAATAGTTCTTTAGTTTGAGGCATAATCTTCCATTGATGCAAGTATTCCGTACTTCCACTAAGAATTTTTCGATTGTAGTACCATAAGACAAGTACCGCTAAGATACCGCCAGCCAACGCACCACTCATAGCCACCGTCCCCGTTTGATAAATGGAGCCACCAAAGTAATGATAGGACAACGCAGCTACTAGAATAACCCCGACACGCACAAACTGTTCCATTACCTGTGAAATACCACTAGGCACCATCAACAAATGTCCTTGAAAATTCCCACGATAGAAAGAAAGAATTGGAACGAGTAAAAAGGTAAAGGAAACAACTTCCATTAATGGTTGGAGTGCAGCATCCCCCATACTAATAGCAATTTCTTGACTACCAAAGAAAAAGAAGGCCCAACAAGCAATCGCTAACCATAACACATAGGGATATAGTTGGCGCAACACTTGTTTTTGACTCCGAATATCTGGTTGTTCAGCAACAATTTTGGAAATAAATTGCGGTAAGCCTGACAATGCTAATGTCATCGCAATCCCATAGATTGGATAAACTTGCTGATACACGTAAAATCCTTCATCCCCTACAAAGTTCTGAAAAGGAACGCGATAAAACGCACTCAACACTTTTGCAATGAAGGAAGCAATGGTTAACACAACGGCACCTTGCATCATTCGTTGCATTTCTTTTTGTGCCATCTTCTAGGCCTCCTTTTAAAGGGAATCCGTTTCTTGCGAATGTTTGTATTTTTCTTGTCGCAATGCGGTTGTAAAAGTAGCAATTTCTTGAATCCAAACAGCTTCTTTACAATCTTTCGGCAACTTCAAGGAAATAGTCATTTGTTCTTTCTCAACTGCTAAATCCGCTTTTAAGCTGGTGGCCGATAACGCTTCAAACAACTGCTCCACAGAGTATGTTTTTGTGCCAATTTTACTTAACACAAACTTGACTTTTTGGTCGCGTTTACGAATACTTTCTAACAAGGCACGGTCGCCATCCATTTTGATACGGCCAGTGGTTAATAAATGCGCCACTTCGTCAGGATACTCTCCAAAGCGGTCTAACAAGTCCGCTTCTAATTCTTCGTACATATCCATATTTTCTAATTGACGAATCCGTTTATAAATTTCAATTTTTTGTCGTTCGTCTGTAATGTACGTTCCTGGAATATAAGCATCAATGCCCAAATCAATCTCAACAGACGTTTTTTGGTCTTGGATATTTTTCCCTTGTTTACGAGCAACTGCCTCAGATAACATCTGCGAGTACATATCAAACCCAACCGAATCAATGAAGCCGTGTTGTTGGGCACCAAGAAGGTTCCCGGCCCCTCGAATGGAAAGGTCACGCATCGCAATTTTGAACCCAGAACCTAATTCCGTAAAGTCTTTAATTGCTTCTAAACGTTTCTCACTAACTTCGTTTAGGATTTTTTGCTGTTCGTACATAAAATAAGCATAGGCCACTCGATTGCTACGCCCCACACGACCACGTAATTGATACAACGTAGATAAGCCCATGTAGTCCGCATTTTCTACAAACAAGGTATTAGCATTAGGAATATCTACTCCTGTTTCAATAATCGTTGTAGTGACTAATATATCATATTGTCCTTCAATAAAATCAAACAAAGTATTCTCCAGTTGTACTTCTGTCATTTGACCATGTGCATACGCAATTCGTGCATCTGGAACTAGTGCTTGTAACTCTTCAACTTTTCGTTCAATCGTATCTACTCGATTGTATAAATAAAAGACTTGACCATCTCGGGCCATTTCTCGCTCAATCGCTTCCCGAATCGCCCCAGGATTATTTTCCATGACATACGTTTGGATCGGATAACGATTCTCTGGTGGGGTTTCGATGACGGATAAATCACGGACACCTAACATCGACATATGAAGGGTCCTTGGGATTGGCGTTGCTGTTAACGTCAAGACATCCACTTGTGAACGCAATTGTTTTAGTCGTTCTTTATGTTTCACTCCAAACCGTTGTTCCTCATCAATAATCAACAAGCCTAAATCACTAAAGTTAATATCTTGCGACAATAAACGATGGGTACCAATCACAATATCTACTTGGCCATGTTTAATTTTTTCAATTGTTTCATTTTGCTGTTTTTTCGTGCGGAAACGACTTAATAAACCAATTTCTACAGGAAAGCCCTCAAACCGCTCTTGAATCGTTTCGTAATGTTGTTGCGCTAAAATAGTTGTTGGCACTAAAAAGGCAACCTGTTTATTGTTGCTAACAGCTTTGAAGGCCGCTCGTAAAGCCACTTCTGTTTTACCAAACCCTACATCGCCAACTAACAAACGATCCATTGGTCGAGATTTTTCCATGTCGTGTTTAATTTCGGCAGCACTACGTAATTGATCATCTGTTTCAGAATACGGAAAAGCCTCTTCAAATTCTTTTTGATACGCATCATCTGGCGGAAAAGCATAACCTTTTTCCGATTCTCTTGTCGCATAAAGTAAGATTAAATCATCCGCGATATCTTCAATTTTCGAAGCAACTTTTCGTTTGGTTTTCGTCCACTCACTGCCGCCTAGCTTGTTAATTTTCGGCGTTTTAGACTCGGAAGCAACGAACTTTTGAATCAAGTTCAATTGTGTGACTGGAATAAATAACTTGTCATCATTTTGGTACAAGATAGTCATGTAATCTTGATGGACCCCATCAACTTCTAAGGTTTCCATACCAATATATTTACCAATCCCGTGATTCGCATGAACGACATAATCGCCCGTTTTTAAGTCGCTATAACTTTTCAAACGTTCCGCATTAGAGATTGTTTGACGACGTGCCCGTTTTTTGGTCGTTGTATGAAAAATTTCTTTTTCCGTAATCGCCACGAGCTTGTTTTTAGGTAATTCAAACCCTGTTTGTAATGCCCCTTGGACAATTTGGACATGCCCATCTAACAACTGATCCCAATTGCTTACTACGCTAGGTATGTCAAAGTCCTGAAATAGCTCTTCGACTTTTTGAATCCGTTCTTTCGTAGGAACAAAAACAACGACCGTTTGGTTTTGCTTTTGCCAACGGTCCACTTCCGCTTTCAGCAACGGCATTTGACCGAAGAATTGTTGCATTGAACGATATTGAAAATTATGGACTTCTTGGAAACGAAGATTCCCCATTCCTTTTTGAAAAAGTGAAAAGAAGGTCGTATTTCGTGCAGTTTTTCGCAATTGATCATGAAAGTCTACGCCAAAAGTTTGTTCAGAAAACACGCGCATTTCTTCAATTTTCAGGGTTTGCCATTCCGCTTCCTCTCTAGCAATCTCTCGCTCCGTTTCCATCATACGAGAATAATCATCCACAAAAAGCAAACTATTTTCTGGTAAATAATCTAACAGCGTAGTTTTTTGTTGGTACAGAAAATCTGTATAATAGTGAGCATTTTCTGTAGGAATTCCTTGTTCCCAAGAAGACAGCAACTGACCAAAATATTCTTCTAAAAAATCGGTCTCCGTTTGATCTTTAGCTGTCGCTAAACGTTTTTCTAGAGCATCTTGTAACCTCATCATGCCATGATTCATATCTGACTTTGAGAACACTAAATCAGTCATTGGTGAAATCGTTACTTCTTCAAGATTTTCTAATGAACGTTGGGTATCCGCTTCAAAATAACGGATTGAGTCGATTTCAACATCAAACAGTTCCACACGAACAGGGTATTCGGCATTTAGCGGATAGACATCAATAATGCTTCCACGAATACTAAATTCGCCGGGTTTTCCGACCATCGATTGGCGTTCATAGCCCATTAACACTAAGCGTTGCGCGAGGATTTCAGGTTCTACTTCTGTCCCGATTTCCCAATGGAGTTGCGCATTTTGCCACGTTTCTTTCGTTGGCAAATATTTTCGTAGTCCAGCTACTGGCACGACCACAATTCCTGCATTCGCTGTCATCAGGAAATTTAACGCACTCACTCGATCTGCGCGCGCTTCTGGTGAAGAAAAGGCCATTTCGGCGGATAACACTTCATCTACTGGAAATAGATGAACTTGTTCTGAAGGTAAAATATTTAAAAAATCATCTACTAATTGATTGGCATAGTATAGGTTTGGGACCGCAATAACAATTTTTTGATGCGTCTTTTGTAAAGCGCCTGCCATCAGTAATGTTTTAGCAGAGCCTGATAACCCAGTAATTAGTTGGCGCGTTCCTGTTGTCATTAGTTGACTGCGCCATGATTTAGCAATTTCTGTTTGGCTAATTCGTTCGATAATATTCAAACAAGGGCCCTCCTTTCTGCTATTTTCCATTAAATTGATTCATTGTTTCAACAAACGTATGTCCTTCGCATGCATATAAAGCGGCATCGGCTGCTTTTTTTACAGCAAGTAACATCTCTTCGTGTGTTTCTTTGGGAAAAGTACTTAGTACATGGTGGATAACTGTATCATTTTTTGAGGGCCGACCAATGCCAATTTTAATTCTAGGAAAGACATTAGTTCCTAAATGGGCAATCAGACTTTTTATCCCATTGTGGCCGCCAGCACTACCTTTTTGCCGTAAACGAATTTTACCGACCTCTAAGTCTAAGTCATCATAAATAACAATCAAGTCTTCCTCATCTACCCCAAAGTAGGTCAACAACGGACCAACAGAGCGACCTGATTCATTCATAAATGTTAATGGTTTCACTAACAATACTTTCTCAGTCCCTATAAAAAACTCTGCAATATCTGCTTCAAAATTACTATTATTAAACGAAACATTTTGCCGATACGCAATTTCATCTAGCGTAATAAAGCCAATGTTGTGTTTTGTTTCTTTGTATTTACTACCGGGATTTCCCAGTCCTACGATTACTTTCATCTTTCATTCTCCTTGGATTATAAGCTTGCCAACACAAAATGGCTGGGAAGCGTATGCGCTACCCAGTTTTATTCATTATACCATAGAAATAAAAAAACTCGCAGTCTTTGAAGATTAAGAAAGATGTAAAAAAATTTTTTAGAAATTTAAATATGCGTAAGATAGTGAAGTTACGCACATGTAAGAGCTACCATTTTGAAACAGGTCTGAAAACTGTATCATTTTTACAATCAAAGTTCGTGACTTTTTTTACAAACCATGTTACTATCACTTTAGCAACAGGAAATAAAAACTCGTTGCTCACGAAAAAGAATGTAGAGGAAGGAATGGTACACATGACTGCAGCCGCAGGGAATAAAGATCACCAAAAAGTAATTTTAGTCGGGGACGGTGCCGTAGGTTCTAGCTATGCCTTTGCTTTAGTAACTCAGAATATTGCTCAAGAAGTTGGGATTATTGATATTAATGTACCAAAAACTGAAGGAGACGCGTTGGACTTATCTCACGCATTAGCATTTACTTCTCCTAAAAAAATCTATGCTGCTACTTATGACGATTGCCATGATGCAGACTTAGTTGTCTTAACAGCTGGCGCGCCTCAAAAACCAGGCGAAACTCGTTTAGACTTAGTTCATAAAAACTTGAAAATTAATAAAGAAATCGTTACAACAATTGTTGATTCTGGTTTCAACGGTATCTTCTTAGTTGCCGCAAACCCAGTTGATATTTTGACTTATTCAACTTGGAAATTCTCTGGCTTCCCGAAAGAACGAGTAATCGGTTCAGGAACTTCACTAGATTCTGCTCGTTTCCGTCAAGCAATTGCCGAATTAGTTGACGTTGATGCACGAAATGTCCATGCCTACATCTTAGGGGAACACGGAGATACAGAATTCCCAGTTTGGTCACATGCGAATGTCGCTGGCTTACAAATTTACGAATGGGTGAAAAATAATCCTGACGTCGATGAAGAAGCAATGGTTAATTTATTCTTCAACGTACGCGACGCTGCTTACACAATCATCGAGAAAAAAGGAGCTACTTTCTATGGAATCGCGGTTGCACTAGCGCGTATCACTAAAGCTATCCTAAACGATGAAAACTCTGTGTTACCACTATCTGTTTATTTAGAAGGTGAATATGGTCAAAACGATATTTATATCGGTGCACCAGCGATCATCAACCGCCAAGGAGTTAAACAAGTCATTGAAATTCCATTAACAGATGCTGAACAAGAAAAAATGGAAGCTTCTGCTTCTGCATTAAAAGAAGTTATTGAAACAGCTTTTGCTAAATTTGAAGCAGAAGAAGCAAAATAACTCCTTCTATAATATTCAATAGTCGAAAATTAAAAACAACCAAGAGTGAACACTATTGTTACTCCGCTTTAAAGCCTGGTACAAAAATCCAAAGTGATTTTTGCACCAGGCTTTACTTTTAATTTGTTTTACTTTACTCATCACCCAATTTTTTCAAAAAATTATTGTTTTGTTTAGCTCTAAAAATAACAATAACCAAAAATAAGTTTATTATCTAAAATTCACTACACTACTTAATACAGTCCATCTGCTTCTTCTTTTGTCACAATGTAAATATTTTTCATTTGCGTATAAGCATCTAGCATTGATTTATGCGTTTCTCGACCAATTCCTGATTTTTTATAACCGCCAAATGGCGCGCCCGCAGGCAATTGATTGTATGTGTTGACCCACATCCGACCTGTCCGTACACCACGAGCAACCCGTAATGCCACATTGATATCTTGAGAAAAGACGGCGCCACCTAGGCCATATTCAGAATCATTAGCTAAACGAATGACTTCTTCTTCCGTTTCAAATTTAATCACTGTTGCAACAGGACCAAAGATTTCTTCTTGGGCCACACACATTGTATTCGTGCCGTTTGCTAATAACGTAGGAGCTAAAAATGCCCCCTTGTCTAGCCCATTTTCTGTTAAACGTTGCCCTCCAGTAATCAGCGTAGCTCCTTCCTTCACACCAATTTCGACATATTTTAAAATTTCTTCCAATTGATGCTCATTGATCTGAGCGCCCATTTCAACATCTTTTTCCCACGGGAATCCAACGTTCACTTGTTCAAATTTTTCCTTTAAAGCTTCTACAAATTGATCATAAATACCTGACTGAACGAACACACGAGACCCAGCACAACAAACTTGCCCTTGATTGAATAAAATCCCTAACTGCACGCCTTCTAATGCACGTTCCCAATTGGCATCTTCAAAAATAATGTTGGCTGATTTTCCGCCAAGTTCTAAAGTGGCTGGAATTAGGCGGTAGGCCGCCGCTTTAGCGACAGTGTACCCCACCTCTGTTGAGCCTGTAAAAGCTAGCTTATCAAATCCTGGATGTGCCAACATATAATTTCCTGAATCAGAACCACGACCGGTGATTAAATTCACTACTCCTTTCGGCAAGACTTGATCAAAAATTTTAAACAATTCCAACAGACTTAATGATGTGCTCGAGGATGGATGAATCACAACAGTATTACCTGCTGCCAACGCTGGCGCTAATTTCCAAGCGCCCATTAATAAGGGGAAATTCCACGGAATAATTTGACCCACAACACCGATGGGTTCTTTCACAACAATGGATAACGTATCCTTATCAAATTCTTTGACAGACCCTTCTTCTGCACGAATCACACTAGCAAAATACCGAAAATGGTCTGCACTGGCAGGAACATCAATCGATTGCGTTTCCCGAAGCGGTTTTCCATTATCTAAAGTCTCCACCATAGCCAAATGTTCTTGATTTTCTTCAATCAAATCAGCAATTTTCAATAAAAGATTGCTTCTTGTTACAACATCAACATCTTTCCATGTCTGAAACGCTTCTTGAGCTGCTTCTACAGCTCGATCCACATCTTCATTTGTGGCATCAACAAATTCTGCTAATTTTTCGCCATTACTAGGATTGTAACTAGCAATCATTTTGTTACCACTACCTGTTGTCCACTCTCCATTAATATACAATTGATAGCTACTGGCAACTACTTGATTTATTTCTTTTTTACTCATTTAACCACCTCTTTTTTTATTTTTTGTATCCGCTTACAATTATAAGACATCTTTCACCTAAAAGTAAATGATTCTACCTAAAAAAAATATAGTTCTCGGCGACTGTTGCTAACTTATCCCGACCTGAAATCTCCTGGCAATAACTGAATGTATTAAACTTTATTGGAGAAACTTTTTGCCACAAAAAAAGCTAGCACTGAAGAATTAAAATTGCTTCTTCAGTGCTAGCTTTGATTTTTACAACTCATTCGTTCTTATTGACAAAGAGCTGATTTTTTTATTTATCCTTTGGAACGATATAGTTCATTAAATGTGTTTCATCGGCTGAGATTGTACGTGTCGAAACAACGTTTAATCCCTTCACGTTCATTTCAGAAATTAAGATGCTACCATCTTTAAAGACTTTTTCCACAAATGCGACATGACCATAAGTATTGTCTGCGCCTAAAACACCAGCTGGGAAGGAAACCGCTGCGCCTGCTTTTGGTGTACGACTTACTTTGTACCCGCGTGCACGACCTGTTTCGCCCCAATCTTGACCATTCCCCATTGTTAAGTCCACACGTTTACCTAATTGCGTAATACGGTTGTAGACATATTGTGTACAGTTGCCCCAAGCATAACTATTAAAGATGTCATAGTTTTTGCCATTATAGGCTGGGAAATTTGATTCCATTGGTTCAACGGTTGCTTTTTCTTTATCATAATAAGTTAAATCGTATGTTTTAATTAACGCATTTAATTTCTTATGATAATCTTTGTCCGTTGCATATTTTCCTGTTAGGAAACGTGTCGCTTCTTTGTATGTTTTGGCTTCCGTTTTCCAGACACCATGATAGAAATCTTTATTGGAATCTAAACCATTTTTCAATAATTTCGCATAATCTTCCATTGATTCTTTATACGTTGGATATTGACGGAATTTTGCTTCTACTGTGTATAGGTTACCGAAACCATTGTCTTCATAGGTAATAAAAGAAACAGATTGACCTTTGTAATCGCCTTTAATACCAAACAAATTGTAGTTTGGTTTCTGGCTTAATTTACTATTGCCGCTGCCACTTTCTAAAATTGCTTGAGCAATCATCACACTAGCATATAAGTTTTTGTCCTTGGCCACTTTCCGAGCAGATTCACCGATTTCTTGAATAAACTCTTCTGTCTTCTTCGTTTTGCTGACCGTAAACGTCTCATCGTCTTCCACTAACCCAACCGTTTCATTTGTAACTGGTGGGACTATTTCAGGCTGCGGTGTTGACGCTGCTGGTTGCTCTACTGGCTTTTCAGCTGGTGCTGTTGGTGTCACTGGTTTCGCCGGCTGTTTTGATTCAGAAGTACTCGTGCCAGGTTTTGGCTGTTCTTTAGAAGAACTTGGTGTGGTCGTTGGCGTGGTACTTGATTCAGTTGTACTTGTTGACGTAGAATCTGTGGTTGACTCTGTTGTACTCGTCGAGGTGGAGTCAGTAGTCGATTCTGTCGTACTTGTGGATGTAGAATCCGTTGTGGAATCTGTCGTTTCGGTTCCTGACGTTTCCGTGGACTCCGTGGTTGCAGATTCACTTGATTCGGTTGAACTTTCTGTTTCAGTTGTTGATTCTTCTGTCGCTTCTGTTGTTTCACTAGTCGCTGTCGTTTCAGTGGCTTCAGCAGTTGTTGCTTCTGCGGTTGTTTCTGCGACAGAACTATTTTCAGCTACCAAGTTATTACCTTCTGCAAATGCACCTACTGGCATTGATGAACCTAAAAGTAATAAGGTAGAGAACAGGGCAAATTGTTTTTTCATACTCATTCTCCTTTTTTATTTTTCTCCATTTATTTTTATGTACCAACATAATAATTGACATAGTTATTGTTTAAATGGCTCCTTTTTTAATAGTATACTGTTTCATAAAAAATTTCTAGCAAAAAGTTAAAAAAATAGAAGAAAATTCACAAATTCTTCTATCTTTTTTTGGTAATTTTCTAAGAAAAAAAAGAAAGGGCTTGAACAAACATCAATGTCCTCTCTTTTTCTCGTTATCCTTCAAACAAAATACTTTTTTTTCGAAGCGCCTCTTTGATTTCTTGGAAAGTTTCTTCGTCTGCACAGCGAATAGTATGCAGATGGACGCCTCCTGTTAAAACTGATAGTAATGTAGCATGCTCTTTTTGATACTTGTCCATAAATTTATCAATATCTTTCTCTGATTGAATGCGCAAACTGCCGATTAATTCCCCATAAAGCGGATGTGCAATACTCACATCTACCACTTCTCCACCTTTGGCAACAATGACTGACAATTCTTCTCTCGTTTGTTCAGGCGTATGTTGACAAGCAATTTTCCGCTCAATTCCTTCTAAAGGTTGTTCCAACATATACCCTCGAGCTGTTGCGACAATTTCGACCCCTGTCGCCCGTAATAGAGCGACATCCCCTACAATAATTTGTCTGCTGACATCAAAAGCTTTTGCAAAACGAGTGGCACTAATTGGCTTTTCGGTCTCTCTTAATCTTTTAACAATCTCTCTTCTTCTGATTTCTCCATCCACAACCTTCGCCTCACTCTCCTAAATGTTTTTCTTGGAAACGTTTAGAGGCGTCCATAATTCCCTGGAAAGTCTCAGATAATGTTTCTTCATAATCGGCATTTTCAACATGATTCAGAATAGTTTCTAATACTTGTTGTTCTCTTTCAGAATCAAAAACCGCATGACCTGCTTTCTTTTTCACTGCAGCAATCTCTGCGACGACATCCATCCGCTGTTCTAATAAACGGACCAGTTCCTTATCGATTTGGTTAATCTTTGCTCGTTGTTGTTCTAAAGAAGTTGTTGGGGCGTCATCTTCAGTCAATTCTTTAATTATCCGTGCTGGATTACCTGCGATCACACAGTTTTCTGGGAACGATTTGGTCACAACAGCACCTGCTGCCACCACTACATTATCACCTAATGTTACGCCAGGAAGGACAATCGCTCCACCGCCAATCCAAACATTGTTGCCAATGATAATTCGTTTCCCTGATTCCATTCCGCTATTACGCTTGGCCGCTTGTAATGGATGCTCGGCTGTATAGAGTTGCACATTGGGGCCAAACATACAGTTATCGCCAATTTCAATTGGACAAACATCTAAAAAAACGTTATTAAAATTGGCATAGAAATTTTTCCCCACAGAAATGTTGTAGCCGTAATCAAATTGAATCATCGGTTCGATGTACGTCCCGACACCCACTTTTCCAAATGTTTCTTCTATTAATTGACGACGAATATAAGTGTCTGGTTGTTGGTTAATTAACGCCATTTGTTCACGGGCTTTTTTGCGATCAGCCACTAATTCAGGATCTGAGGCAAAATATAGTGTACCTGCGATCATTTTTTCTTTTTCTGATTTAAATTCTTCCATTCCGTTACTCCTTTATCGTTAATTCTGCAAATATCGTTTCGGCTTTCGCTTCTAAAAAATAATAAGGTTGTTGTAAAAATAGCGGCGTTTGATTAATGGCTAAAATAGCTGCCGTTGGTTGTTTATAATGAATCAAATCGCAAAATGGATGCACTTGAAAACTCGTGCCGACAATCACGATTAAGTCGGCAGAAGCAACGGCCTGAATGGCTTTTTCGATTGCCTCTTCGGATAATCCTTCTTCATACAAAGTAATAGCTGGACGGATTTGTCCATGACAATCAGCGTGCCGATCACTAAGCAAATAATCTTGCCAAGGAACCGTTGCACCACAAGTTTGGCAATAACATTCATATAAATTACCATGAAAGTCCACCACTTCTTGGCTACCTGCTTTTCGATGAAGCCCATCAATATTTTGTGAAACAATTTTTCCCCGTTTCATTTGCTCTAATTGTGCCATTTTCTGGTGAATGATATTAGGTTGTGCGTCTGGATGATAGAGCGTTTTAACGAATTGATAAAACTTTTCTGGCTCTGTTTTTAAGCAAGTCCGGCTCAATAAGTATTCCGGTTGCTGGATTCCTTGATAGACACCTTTTAAGGAACGATAATCTGGCACACCTGAGGCTGTCGAGATACCCGCACCTGTTAAAAATGTGAGTTTTTGTTGGGTTGCCAACCAATGAATTGCCTCGGCTTGCGTGATATCTTGCATATCGATTCAGCTCCTAATCTTCTATATTATAACGTATTTTAACATTAGCACCAAAAGTTTTTCCACTTTTTGAAAACTTCTTACCTATATATTGATTTATCTTGAAAGAGTTTGTGACAAATTTCTCAACTCGTGGTAAAATATGCATGAGTAAAAGTGAGGTGAAACAACAATGGTCGCATTTATTATTTATTGGGCTGCAATTATTGCCTGCATCGCTTGGGGCGTTTTAAGCATTTGGTTCTCTGTTTTTTATCTTTCTCGTAAAGAAAACGGAAATCTTTGGGCTTTTGCGTTCTTCAACGTTATCGCTATTATCGCCTTAGCAATTGTTTTATTAGTTTACAAAACTTGGGATTTCGGTATCTTAACTTACTCAAGTCTAATTTATACAATTTTAGCTTCTTTAGGTGTATTGACTGTTCTTCAAGCTATTTTAGGTCGTGAACCAAAAGCTGTCAAAGCTTAAGTAAAAAGCAACTGTTCCTTTAGGAATGGTTGCTTTTTTCGTATTAGTTTCTATTTCGTAGGGAAAATGTTACGCTAATTTCATGGTGTTTGTGTCCTCTTGATAAATTCCTTTGCTGGAACATATTGACTTTCTTCTGGATTTATCCTAAAATTAATAACTGAATTTAATAACTGAATAGTGCCTCAAAAAAGAGGTAGAGGTCGCGGTTTTTATTACGCTTGTGGAGTGAGAGGACACTGGGAAGCAAGTTTAGGATCAATCGCCGAAATGCATAACGGAGCCTCTTCTGTTGTGTGTTGGGACGTAAGTTAAGAGCTTGCGGACTGTCTTAGTAGTGATGCTAAGTTGTGCTATGTTTCGTTGAGGAATTTTTTTCGACATTACCTAGCAACCTTACATCTGTTTGGTTGTTTTTTTGTATTCAAAAATAGGTTGTGACAGAAGTATTCTCCTTTAAAAAGACAGAATCGCTTTTGCTCAGCTGATTATCAAAGCTTGTTGATTGAAAAAAGACAAAACGATCAATCAGACAAGAAATTTAAAGGAGAGAAAAAGATGAACAAAAAAGTTTTTTCATTCAGTCTACTACTTGTCACGCTATTTTCGTTACTTGGCATGACAACCAACGCTTCGGCGGAGGAAAATGGTGAATTTCGTGTCGGCATGGAAGCTGGCTACGCCCCTTTTAACTGGTCACAGAAAAATGACGCACATGGCGCAGTGCCTATTCAAGGCAACTCTTATGCAGGCGGCTATGATGTTCAAATTTCTAAAAAAATTGCCGATGGTTTAGGTCGTAAATTAGTAATCGTCCAAACCAAATGGGACGGCTTGGCGCCCGCCTTACAATCTGGAAAAATTGATGCCATTATCGCCGGAATGAGCCCAACCGCTGAACGAAAAAAAGAAATTGCTTTTACAAACCCTTATTATGAATCACAATTTGTCGTAATTGTAAAAAAAGATGGCAAATACGCTAATGCAAAAAGCTTGAAAGATTTAGCTGATGCTAAAATTACAGCTCAACTAAATACATTCCACTACGGATTAATTGATCAAATTCCAAATGTCAATAAACAGCAAGCAATGGATAACTTTTCAGCTATGCGAACAGCACTTGCTTCTGGCATGATTGACGGGTATGTTAGTGAACGCCCTGAAGGCATAACAGCAACTAGTGTCAATAAAGAATTAAAAATGTTAGAATTTCCAAAAGAAAATGGCTTTGATGCTAGCGCTGAAGACTCGCAAGTAGCAGTCGGCATGCGTAAAGGCGATCCAGACATTGAAAAAGTAAACAAAATTTTAGCAGGTATTTCTCAAGATGAACGGACAAAAATTATGGACCAAGCAATCAAGGATCAACCTGCAGCAACAGATAGTGATGAACAAAAAACAGGACTTATTAACGATTTCAAAAATATTTGGAATCAATATGGCGACATGTTTTTACGTGGTGCTGGTTTAACGCTATTTATCGCGTTAATTGGGACGGTCGTCGGAACAACCCTTGGTTTACTAATTGGTGTCTTCCGTACAATTCCAGATTCTGAAAACCCAGTCGCTCGTTTCTTCCAAAAATTAGGAAATTTAATTCTTTCTATTTATATTGAAGTTTTCCGTGGTACACCAATGATGGTTCAAGCAATGGTTATTTTCTATGGTTTAGCTCTAGCTTTTGGCATCTCTTTAGACCGAACAGTGGCCGCACTATTTATCGTTTCTGTGAATACTGGTGCCTATATGTCTGAAATTGTTCGCGGAGGTATTTTCGCAGTGGATAAAGGACAATTCGAGGCAGCACAAGCGATTGGGATGACCCATGGACAAACAATGCGTAAAGTCGTTATTCCCCAAGTATTACGTAATATTTTACCTGCAACAGGGAATGAATTTGTCATTAATATCAAAGATACGGCCGTGTTAAGTGTTATCGGTGTTGCAGATTTATTCTTCCAAGGGAATGCTGCTTCTGGCGCAAACTTCCAGTTCTTCCAAACCTTTACAATTGTCGGCATCATGTACTTGGTAATGACTTTTGTGATCACACGAATCTTACGTGTTGTGGAACGTAAAATGGATGGCCCTTCTGCTTACGTTAAAGTAGAAGAATTAACTGAAGAAGGAAAAGAAAGCTAGGAGGCAAACAGATGAGTACAATTATTGAAATTGAACATTTACGAAAAAGCTTTGGCGAAAACGAAGTATTAAAAGATATTAATATGAACGTCAACAAAGGAGAAGTTGTCACCATTATCGGTTCTTCTGGTTCTGGTAAATCAACGTTACTACGTTGTATTAATTTGTTAGAAAAACCAACAGATGGCAAAATCATCTATAATGGTAAAAATGTTTTAGAACGTGGTTATAGTTTGCCCAAATATCGGACCCATTTAGGTATGGTTTTCCAATCATTCAATTTATTTAATAATATGAATGTCTTAGAAAATTGTACTTCTGGTCAGATGACTGTCCTAAAAAGAAACAAAGAAGAAGCCAAAAAAATTGCCTTAGAAAATTTAGAAAAAGTTGGCATGGCTCGTTTTATTGATGCCAAACCTGCTCAATTGTCTGGTGGACAAAAGCAACGGGTAGCCATTGCTCGAGCATTATCAATGGATCCAGATGTTTTACTTTTCGATGAACCAACTTCTGCATTGGATCCTGAAATGGTTGGCGAAGTGCTAAAAACGATGAAAAATCTTGCCCATACAGGGCTAACAATGGTGATTGTAACACATGAAATGGAATTTGCGCGGGACGTATCCGATCGTGTTATTTTCATGGATAAAGGTGTCATTGCCGAAGAAGGGACCGCTGAAGATATTTTTATCCATCCAAAAGAAGCTCGGACAAAAGAGTTCTTACATCGGATTTTAACGAAAAACTAGTAAAAAAGAGGCAGTCATTCTGGTTAGAGTGACTGCCTCTTTTGTTATTTTTTGTATTGACGAATCATTGGCGGTTCATAGGAATCAATAAATGCACCAATTTCTTCTAAGGAATCTGAAATGAAAATTTTAGCTCGATCCGCTTCTGTTAAGAAACTAGTTTCTACCATTTTATCAAAAAAAGCAGCTAATAAATCATAGTAACCATTCACGTTGTATAAAATACAAGGATTCATATGTTCACCGACTCGGCCCCAAGAGATCACCTCGCTAATTTCTTCTAGCGTGCCGGGCCCACCGGGTAAAGCTAAATATACATCTGCCAATTCAATCATCTTTTTCTTACGCGCATGCATATCGCTAACTGTATGCATCTTTGTAATGCCATTATGTGCAATCTCCCGCTCCATTAAAAAAGTGGGCATAACACCAATTACCTCTCCACCTTCTGCTAAAAGCGTGTCAGCCACCGTACCCATTAGACCAACATTGCCACCGCCATAAACTAGATCATAGTGATTTTCTTTCATCCAAGCGGCTAACGCTACTGCAGCTTGCTGATAGATTGGCTCATTCCCCAGACTGGCGCCACAATATACTGCCATTTTTTTCACAAACATACCCTCCATTTAGATAGATTCTTTTTTACCATCTATCCTCTGGTAGCTATGGTAGCATATTTTGATTTTCTCGAAAAGGTGCAGCCATTTTTCTTTTCGTTTTAAAAGTATTTGAATTTTCAGACAATAAATGCTATAGTCTTTTTATATTTTAAAATTTCAGAAAAAGGAGCCCTATTATCTTGTCTACCTCACTCACTATTCGCTTAGTTGCCGAAGCCGATTGGCCCGCATTACATGCCTTGGACCAAATCATTTGGACAAAAAAGAATACCCCTGCCGAGATACAACCACTCTCGCTTGCGGCATATCAGGAAAAAATGAAAGATGAAACGATTTTTGTTGCCATTAGCGGACAACAACTCGCTGGATTTATTGAAGTCCATCCGCCCACTTCGTTAGCAGCTCATCAAAAACAATGGCTACTAAGTATTGGCGTTTCGCCAGATTTCCAAGGCCAAGGGATTGGTGGTTCTTTGTTGTCGTATGTCAAAGAGATGGCCCAGATAAGCGGGATTCATAAGCTGAGTTTGCGAGTAATGGCTACCAATCAAGAAGCCATTCGATTCTATGAAAAACATGGTTTTGTGCAGGAAGCACATTTTAAAGAAGAATTTTATATAAATGGACACTATTGTGATGATTATCAGTATGCTTATTTCATAGAAAAATAAGAAAACCAATGTTTTCTATAAAAACTGGTTGCTCTCTGTTTCTTCTTCTGTTATTTTAAATAATAAGACAATATTAAGGAGTGTGAATCTATGCAAAAAAAGTTAGTTTGGCGTGATTATCTATACGTTGGTTCAATGTTATTCGGTTTGTTTTTCGGTGCTGGAAATTTAATTTTCCCTGTACATATGGGACAAGAAGCGGGGGCTTCCGTCTTTTTAGCAAACTTGGGCTTCTTAGCCACTGGAATTGGCTTACCTTTTCTTGGTGTCATTGCTATGGGTGTTTCTAAAAGTTCAGGTGTTTTTGACTTAGCTTCTCGGATTAATCGTCGTTATGCTCTTATTTTTACCTTACTATTATATTTAACGATTGGTCCTTTCTTTGCTTTACCAAGGTTAGCAACTACTTCTTTTGAAATTGGTCTTGCACCATTTGTCCCTAAAGACTTGCAATGGCTGGTTCTTGCTGGTTTTTCCGCATTATTTTTCTTAGCTGTTTGGCTCTTCTCTAGAAAGCCAAGTAAAATCTTAGATTATGTGGGTAAATTTTTAAATCCGTTATTTTTAGCATTGCTAGGAATTTTGATTGTTTTAGCCTTTGTAAAACCATTAGGTCATGTGGCCAGTGCCGCTGTTGGTGAAAATTATATTTCAAGTCCTTTTTTTAAAGGATTTACAGAAGGTTATAATACGTTGGATGCTTTAGCTTCATTAGCTTTTGGGATTGTTGTCGTTTCCACTTTACGAAATATGGGCGTCGAAAAACCAGGAGATATCGCTAAAGGAATGATTAAATCAGGTGCTTTCAGTGTTGTATTGATGGGGATTATCTATACCTTACTTGCTTATATGGGAACAATGAGTATCGGGGCTTTTCCAATCAGTGAAAACGGCGGGATTGCCTTAGCCCAAATTGCTAATTACTATTTAGGCCTACCAGGGAGTATTTTACTGGCTTTTATCGTAGTTCTTGCTTGTTTAAAAACTGGTATCGGCTTAAGCACAGCCTTTTCTGAGACTTTTGAAGAAATGTTTCCGAAAGTTTCCTATCAAAAATTCTTGGCAATTGTTGTTATTTTACCAGCTATTTTTGCAAATGTCGGCTTAACCAACATCATTCAATTTGCCGTTCCAGTCTTGATGTTCCTTTATCCATTGGCGATTACTTTAATGCTTTTGGTAATCATCAGTCCTATTTTCAAACATCGACGGGAAGTCTATCAAGCAACGACCTATATCACATTGATTGCTGCTGTTTTAGATGCATTAAATAGCGCGCCTACCTTTATCAAAGATACGGCGTTTGTAACAACGCTTTTAGAAAAAGCCGGCCAATACTTACCATTGTTCACTATTGGCATGGGCTGGGTCGTTCCAGCAACGGTTGCTTTTCTAATTAGTTGGGTTTGGGTCATGATTTCTAAAAAAGATCCTATTCTTGATTAATTATTACTAAAACGGCACTAGAAAAATGTGGAAGCGCATCTTTTCTAGTGTCGTTTTTATGTATATTCGTTGTACCAAACTCTTGACTATGGTAAATTGAAGTTACCAACAAGTACTGGAGGAAATTGCCCATGTTAGTTACAACAACCGAGAGAATTAGCGGTCAAGAATATGAAATTATTGGAGAAGTTTTCGGGTTAACCACACGTTCTAAAAATATGTTTAAAGATTTAGGTGCTGGACTAAAAAGCGTAGTTGGCGGTGAAATCAAAGGTTACACTGATATGCAACGAGAAGCACGCGACCAAGCAATCGAACGTTTAAAAGCAGAAGCCTCTAAATTAGGTGCAGATGCCGTTGTGATGATGCGTTTTGATTCTGGCACAATTGGCACAGACATGCAATCTGTCGTGGCTTACGGAACAGCTGTTAAATACATCTAAATTTTGCAACTAAAAAGACGCAGACCTTTTCTTGTAAGGTCTACGTCTTTTTATTTTTCATATTTCACTTCTGCTAAATACAATCCTTCTGGATGAGCAGTCGGACCTGCTAAATTTCGATCTTTGGCTGCGATAATTGCTGGAATCGCGGTTGGTTCCAGCCGCCCATTGCCGATTTTCAATAGCGTACCAACTAAAATCCGAATCATTTTGTACAAGAAACCATCGCCCCGAAAAGTGAATGTTAATTCATCCCCCGTTTCATTGACATGAACACTGGCTTCATGAATAGTTCGGACTTTATCTTCTACTGAACTTCCTGAGGCACAGAAAGAGGTAAAATCATGGGTACCTAATAAATCAGGTAAAGCTTGTTGGATTTTTTCGAGATCAATGGGATACGGAAAATAACTGGCATAAAAACGTCGAAATGGACTTCGTGGTTTGCCAATGTCCACTTTAAATTGATAGGTTTTTTCGATCACGTGATAACGTGCATGAAAGTCTTCTGAAACACGTTCCACGCTTCGCACAGCAATGTCTTCGGGTGTTTGTGTGTCTAACGCAAAGCGCATTTTTTCCAACGGACGTTCCTGCGGATAATCAAAGTGAATCACTTGGCCCATTGCATGAACACCTGCATCTGTTCGTCCTGAACCAAAAACCGTCACGGAGCGTCCGTTATTCATGCGTGCTAACGTTTTTTCTATTTCTTCTTGAACGGTACGCTCATTAGGCTGCTTTTGAAAGCCATGAAAATGAGTGCCATCATAGGCAATGATTGCTTTATAGCGGGGCATAATTTTTCTTCACCTTTTCTAAGTTCTTAATACAAATAAGCCAATGGTTAACAAGACAAAGCCAAACATTACTATTGTATCTCGTAGGTGCCAATGAAGAATGCGGTATTTTGTCCGTCCTTCGCCACCTTGATAACCTCTTGCTTCCATGGCAGTCGCTAAGTCTTCCGCACGATTAAAACTACTTACGAAAAGCGGAATCAAAAGTGGAACAATAGCTTTCATTTTTTGAAGTAAGTTTCCTTCACCAAAATCAACACCACGGGCACGTTGGGCATTCATAATCTTTTCCGTTTCATCCATTAATGTTGGGACAAAACGTAAGGCAATTGATAACATCAATGAAACTTCATGAACTGGAAATTTCACCACACGAAGTGGACGTAGCAAATATTCAATCGCATCTGATAACTCTAATGGTGCCGTCGTTAAAGTTAATAACGTTGACATGAAAATAATTAAAACAAAACGACAGAAAATAAATAGCCCATTCGTCACACCAAACTGGGTAATGGAAATAATTCCCCACTGAAAGTACACCTCTCCCCCTTGTGTAAACAAGGTTTGAAGAGCCACAGTAAACAGAATTAGCCATAATAATGGCCGAACACCGCGGATAAAGAAGCGGGCGCTGATTTTTGATAATGAAATAGCAAAAGCAGTAAAGGCTGCTATTAAAACATAACTCTGCCAATTATTTGCTAAAAAGATAATTCCAATAAAATAAAAACTAGCTAATAATTTTGCACGCGGATCTAAACGATGGATAAAAGAATCGCCTGGAATATAACGCCCAAAAATCAATTTATTCATCATTTTGCCTCACCTGCTTCCTGCATTTTTTTCAGAAGCTGATCGGCTAATTGATCGGCCGTTAATGGTAATTGCTCAAAAGAAAAGCCTTTTGCCACTAATTTTTCAGCAAATTCGGCTGCAGTTGGCACGCCTAATTGTTTTTCTTTCAGCCATTGTGTCTCTTGAAACACTTCTTGTGGTGCTCCCGCTCGGACGATTTGTCCTTTTTCTAAAACAATCACATGATCTGCGTAATTAGCCACGTCATCCATCAAATGTGTCACTAAAACGATGGTCATATTATGTTCCTTATGCAGACGACTAAACATCTCCATCATTTCTTTACGACCCTTAGGATCCAAACCAGCGGTCGGTTCGTCTAATACTAAGACTTCTGGTTCCATCGCTAGCACACCAGCAATTGCGACACGGCGCATTTGGCCACCTGATAACTCAAACGGAGAATGTTGTAAGTATTTTTCATCTAAGCCGACTAAATCAAGCATTTTCTTAGCTAACTTTTTCGCTTCTTCGTCTGAAACACCAAAATTTTTCGGTCCGAAAGCGATGTCTCGCTCCACTGTTTCTTCAAACAATTGTGCTTCTGGAAATTGAAAAACGATCCCAACTTTTTTACGAATTGGTTTTAAATTCTTATTATCAGTTTCTGGCGTAATCACACGCTCTCCAATTGTCACTTGGCCTTTAGTTGGTTTCACCAAAGCATTCAAATGTTGTAATAACGTTGATTTGCCACTGCCAGTATGTCCGACAATCGCTGTATAAGAGCCGTCTTGAATCGTTAAATTAATATCGAATAATGCCCGTTGCTCAAAAGGAGTATTGGGTTGGTAAGTAAAATCTACTTGTTTAAAACGGATGTCCATAACCAATCCACCATCCCTTCTTCTGTTAAATAATTCGTTGGCACAACAACGCCACGCTCTTTCAAAGCTACTTTTAATTTTTCAGGAAACGGTAAATCCAAGCCCATTTCAACAAGCGCTTCTCCTGCAGAAAAAATCTTTTCTGGTGTTCCTTCGTTTGTCAATTGTCCTTGGCGCATCACTAAAATACGATTCGCATTAGCCGCTTCATCAATATCGTGGGTAATAGAAATAACTGTTAAATTGCTTTCCTCTTTAATCTTTTGAATGGTAGCAATCACTTCTGCACGACCTTCTGGATCTAACATACTTGTCGCTTCGTCTAAAATAATAATATCTGGTCGCAAAGCAACCACACCAGCGATAGCTACTCGTTGTTTTTGGCCACCAGATAGCCGAGCAGGTTCTCGCTTGGCAAAATCTAACATACGAACCCGTTCTAATGCATCGTGAACACGTTCGACCATTTCATCACGCGGAATACCTTGATTTTCTAAACCAAAAGCCACATCGTCTTCGACTGTTGAACCGACAAATTGGTTATCTGGATTCTGAAAGACCATTCCTACCATACGCCGGATATCCCAGACGTTTGCTTCATTTAATTCTTTGCCGCCAACTTTGATAGTCCCAGCAGCTGGCAGTAACAGACCATTGATCGTTTTGGCTAACGTTGATTTACCAGAACCATTATGGCCAATAATAGCGACCCATTCGCCTTGTTGAATGGAAAAAGACACATCTTTTAAAGCGGGAGAAGCATCTTCTGGTTGATAATTAAATTGGATATTATTTAGTTCAATGATTGGTTGCATCGCGTACTCCCTCAATCTATTTATTCTTTCTAACACTACCAAAAAAGTAGCGTTTTTTCAATCATCTGTTCTGATTCTTCACACTATTTTTTATTATACCAAAAGAACGGTCATTATGGGAGCTCTTATCTGTCTTGACAGGTCTATTTTTCATAAAAATAACTTCTTGTTCTCATAAAACAAGAAGTTACTGATTTTCTTTTAAAAATGCGTCTTCAAATATTCAAACGCATATTGGGCATATAACTCAGCACCCATTGCCATCGCATCTTCATCAATATTGAAACGACCATGGTGATGTGCCCATTCCGTATCTTTCTCTGGATTACCACTTCCCACTAAGGCAAAACAACCAGAAGCATGTTCAGTATAATAACTGAAGTCTTCACCACCGGTTGTCGGCTCTTCTTGTCTTAAGGCCGCTTCACCAAAATTTTCCTTAATTAGTGTTTGAGCAAACAAGGCATCTTGCTCATCATTAATCACTGGCAACGTCCCATATTGATAATCTAACGAAACCGTCCCACCGTAAATAGCGGCTGTTTTTTCCGCATAGCGTTGCAGCGCCTGTTCTACTCGATTACGCGTTGCTACACTAAAGCAACGAACCGTTCCTTCTAAACGTGCATTCTCAGCAATCACATTAAAACGGGTCCCCACATCCATCCGTCCAATCGTGACAACTACTGGATCTAAAGGATCTGTCTCCCGAGAAACAATCGTTTGCAGATTCATCACGAAAGAAGAAGCTATGACTGCCGCATCAATACAAGCGTTTGGCATGGCACCATGGCCACCACGGCCTTTAAAATCAACAGAAAAAATATCTGCGGATGCGAAACTTGAGCCCACTCGACACGAAGCGGTTCCTACAGGCATTTGTGACCAGATATGTAAGCCAAATACATCATCAACACCGGTCATTGCGCCTTGCGCAACCATTGCTTTAGCACCTTGCGCATTTTCTTCAGATGGTTGAAAAATTAACCGTACCGTTCCCTGAAGTTCTTCTTGGATTTCTTTTAATACTTTAGCTGCTGTTACTAACATCGCGGTATGGGAATCATGCCCACATGCATGCATCTTGCCAGCTTCTAAAGATTTATAAGCTAAATCTTCATTTAATTCCTGTACAGGTAAGGCATCCATATCCGCCCGCAGCGCAACCACTCGGCCTGGTTTGCCGCCCACAATTTCAGCAATTAAACCCGTCGGTTCTGTTTTGCGATAAGTAATTCCTAATTGATCAAGAACTGCCGCGACTTTTTCTGTCGTTCGAAATTCTTCAAATTGTAATTCTGGATGTTGGTGTAAATCCCGTCGAAAAGCAATCATTTCTTGTGCATGCTGCTTGACTAGTGCTTTGATTTTTTTCATACTTACGCCCCGTTTCTACAAACTTAATAAAATACTTGAAAAAATACCCGCTAAAATAACCGAAACAATGGTGACTGTTACGAAACCTGCCACTAACATCGGTGGCATTAAATGGCTCGTTAAAGCCGCCTGTTCTTGTTCATCTTCTGTCAATGATTGAATCACTTCATTCGTAATAATATAATCGGCTGGAAAGCCATATAAAGCTGTCAACGAAACAGCGAATGCCATCTCTTTACTCACACCTAATACACGACCAACAATTGCTGAAAAGATGTACATCCCGATAACACCAATCACAATAATCCCAATCATTGGTAAAAATAAATCCATCAACATTTCAGGTGTGGCTTGTTTTAAGCCATCAAAGACAAAAAGCATTAACCCTAAAATCGCAAAACCAAAGCTATTTGCTTTCTGTAATGGTTGCTTTTCTAAAAAGCCTAAAGACGTTGCAATCACGCCAAAACATAAACACAGCACAAAAGGACTAATCGTCACAAACGGTGCCGTCCACACAGAAACATAATAAGCGAGTGTGGCAACTAAGGCTAAACGTAAAATTCGTGAATAATCTGTATGATATCGTTTGGGTACTTTTTCAAATAGTTTAGGCACATCTGGTTCTGCTCCTGTTTCTTGCCCCTCTTGTTCATGAACTGGCTGCCATGTCCCTGCTCGATATTCTTGAAGCTTCCGCTTTCCTTCTTTTTTTAGAACAATTGAAGTTAAGGGATAACCAGCAAACCCTTGAATGACATAAATTAAAATTGCCAAAACTGAAAGTGAGGCTAAACCAGCTGATTGAGCCGCTTCTGACATTACTAATGAAGAAACTAAACCTCCTACTAACGGCGGGATTGCAACTAAAACTGTTTTTAAGTCAAAAACAAAAGTCCCTACAGCTAATAACAAGGCAATAATGCCCAGAATACCTGACAAAGCAATCACAATCGTTTTCCATTGATTAACCAATTCTTTAACAGAGAGCAGAGTGCCCATATTAGTAATCAACAGATACATTAATAAAGTGGCAACCACTGTAGGAATCCCTGCCACTTCCACAATATTTTGTGGAAAAATAGTCCAATAACCAAGAATAAATAAAACACCACAAACAAAAACAGATGGAATCCAAGCTTTTGTTTTGATAGAAACTACATCACCAATGTATAAAATAACCATCAGCAACGAAAAAGCAAACATTTGCGACATATAATTCCCCCTTCTACTAACTCAAATTATTTAATTATCTGAAAATTCCAATTAATAACCAGTATAACAAACCGCAAAAGCTTCCGCAATGCTTTTAAGAAACAAAAAAGCTTTGAGAAAACAGCGTTTTCCCAAAGCAAAAAAAAATCACCTTTATATGATGAGTGCTCCCCTGCTAAAGCCATCTTTAGCAGGGAAAGCAGAGCTAGACTCGGAGTCGCCTCCAACATCATAACACTCTAAAAGAAACATCTATAAAGTGATCGGTTTATTAATTATTTAACAAATTCGATAACTACCATTGGTGCTGCATCGCCGCGTCTTGGTTCTGTCTTCAAGATACGAGTGTAACCACCTTGGCGTTCCGCGAAACGAGGTCCTAAATCGTTAAATAGCTTTTGTAAAGCTGATTCAACAACGATAGACTCATCTTCTTCACGAACACTAGCAACTTCATTACGAACGAAAGTAGCTGCTTGACGACGTGCATGAAGATCTCCACGTTTACCTAAAGTAATCATTTTTTCTACAGTTGAACGTACTTCTTTCGCACGAGCTTCAGTAGTTACGATGCGTTCGTTGATGATTAAATCAGTTGTAATATCACGTAGCATAGCTTTACGTTGGCTTGATGTGCGTCCTAATTTACGGTAACTCACGTTGGGTTCCCTCCTTCGTTTCTGTTCTCACGAGCCACTGCTGTTAAGCAGGACTGGAAACTTCGTAAAAGTCTTAATCGTCCTTACGTAATCCTAATCCTAGATCATGCAATTTAAGTTTTACTTCTTCAAGAGATTTACGACCTAAATTACGTACTTTGATCATTTCTGGTTCAGATTTGTTTGTAAGTTCTTGTACAGTATTAATGCCTGCACGTTTTAAACAGTTATATGAACGAACTGATAAATCAAGTTCTTCAATCGTCATTTCTAGCATTTTCTCTTTTTGAGTTTCTTCTTTTTCCACCATGATTTCAGCGTTTTTCGCTTCGTCAGTAAGGTTTACAAAGATATCTAAATGCTCAGTCATGATTTTCGCAGCTAAACTTAGTGCTTCTTGAGGAATGATTGAACCATCTGTCCATATTTCCATTGTTAATTTGTCGAAATCATCACGACGACCAACACGTGTATTTTCTACTTGGTAGTTAACACGACGAACGGGTGTGTAGATGGAATCAACTGGAAGTACACCGATTGGCATATCTTCTTTTTTGTTTTCGTCTGCTTGAACATAGCCACGACCAGGTTTCACTGTTAAGCGAGCATGGAAAGTAGCTCCTTCAGCAACACTACAGATAACTAAATCTTTATTTAGGATCTCAACATCACTGTCCACGATAATGTCGCCGGCAGTCACGGTAGCGGGTCCTGTAATATCGATCTCAAGGGTTTTCTCTTCTTCAGCATATAATTTCAATGCTAAGCCTTTAATATTCAAAATAATTTGTGTTACGTCTTCTCGTACACCTGGAATGGTTGAGAATTCGTGTAAAACACCATCGATTTGAATATTCGTAATTGCAGCTCCTGGTAAAGAAGACAATAAAATACGACGTAGAGAGTTACCTAAAGTAGTTCCGTAACCGCGTTCTAATGGTTCAACGACGAACTTACCATAATCTCTATTTTCATCAATTTTTTCGATTCTTGGTTTTTCAAATTCAATCATTCTTATCTATACCCCTTTCAAAACGAAAAGTGTCTTGTTCAATGACGTTCCTAATTCAAACTCAGAATGAGTGGCGCTCATTAAACACGACGGCGTTTTGGAGGGCGGCATCCATTATGAGGAACTGGAGTCACGTCACGAATTGCAGTCACTTCTAAACCTGTTGCTTGTAATGAACGAATTGCTGCTTCACGTCCAGAACCAGGTCCTTTAACTGTTACGTCTACAGTTTTAAGTCCATGTTCCATTGCCACTTTAGTTGCGGCTTCTGCAGCCATTTGAGCGGCAAAAGGAGTTGATTTTTTGCTTCCTTTAAAGCCTAATGATCCTGCTGATGACCATGCTAATGCATTACCATGTGTATCAGTAATCATTACGATTGTATTGTTGAATGTAGAATGGATATGTGCTACACCTGATTCTATATTCTTTTTGACACGGCGTTTACGACTAACTTTTTTTGCTGCCATGAAGTTCTAACCTCCTTCACTTAGGAATTATTTTTTCTTGCCTGCTACTGTTTTAGTAGGGCCTTTACGAGTACGTGCATTATTTTTCGTGTTTTGTCCACGAGTTGGTAATCCACGACGGTGACGGATTCCACGGTATGAACCGATTTCCATCAAGCGTTTGATGTTTAAGTTCACTTCACGACGAAGATCCCCTTCAACTTTTAACTTATCAATTTCCGCACGAATCGCATCTGTTTGTTCGTTTGTTAAATCACGTACACGAACATCTTCAGATACGCCAACGTTTGCTAAAACTTTTTTAGCTGTAGTGTTACCAATACCATAAATGTAAGTAAGAGAAACTACTACACGTTTGTCACGAGGGATGTCTACTCCTGCAATACGAGCCATTATTCGTTACACCTCCTAATTATCCTTGACGTTGTTTATGTTTTGGATTTGCTGGGCAAATAACCATAACACGTCCTTTACGGCGAATTACTTTACAATGTTCACACATTGGTTTTACTGATGGTCTTACTTTCATGATAATACCTCCTGTGGTTTTACGGAGTACAATTATTTAAAGCGATAAGTAATACGGCCACGCGTTAAATCATACGGTGATAATTCAACTGTTACTTTGTCACCAGGTAAGATACGGATGTAGTGCATACGGATTTTACCTGAAACAGTAGCAAGAACTTGGTGTCCATTTTCTAGTTCGACTTTAAACATTGCATTCGGCAAAGTTTCGACGACTGTACCTTCGACTTCAATCATATCTTCTTTTGCCACGCACAGTACCTCCTTGTACTTGTTTCGCGTTTTCACACGATAAAACGGCGGAAACTCCAGCTCCCACCTAGAAATTCTCAACTAACTTCGTTATTCATTTTGATGTCACAAAACTGTAGAAGTCGGACTGATATATTCTACCATATTTAGTTATGTTTTGGCAAGAGAAACTGAATACAACAACAGGGTTAAACTGCGGGCAATTGGAAATTAGTTTTCGTCAATGATTTTTTTCACATCAGAAAAAACAGTATCGATTTCGCGATTGCCATCGATTGTATGCATCAAGCCTTGTTCTTTATAGAAAGCCAAGATTGGTGCGCTACTTTCAATGTTGACTGCCAAACGATTTTTAACCGTTTCGGGCTTATCATCTTCTCTTTGGTAGAATTCATGTCCGCCACAGCGATCACAAGTGCCTTCAACTTTTGGCGGGTTGAATAATTTATGATACGTTGCGCCACATGTGCGACAGATGAATCGTCCAGCTAAACGCTCGATTAATACATCTTCTTCTACATGGATGTCAATGACAGCATCAATTTTTTTGTTTAATTCTTTAAGCATTGTATCTAATGCTTTTGCTTGATCCAGTGTACGTGGGAAACCATCTAATAGGAATCCTTTGTCTGTGTCTGGTTCAGCAAGGCGTTCTTTAACAATTCCGTTTGTTACTTCGTCAGGAACCAGTTCACCTTTATCGATATAAGATTTCGCTTCTAGGCCCAAGGCAGTTTCATTTTTCATTGCTGCACGGAACATATCTCCAGTAGAAATATGTGGAATGCCATACGTATCAATGATTTTTTCTGCTTGGGTGCCTTTACCTGCTCCAGGTAATCCCATTAAAATGAGGTTCATATATTCTCCTCCTAATTTTAAAGACCGGCTTATGAAGCTAGCCATATGTGAGAATGGTGCTGAGGTAAAACCTCAACACTCGATTCTTACTTATTGATAAAGCCGACATATTGACGTTTCATCATTAATCCTTCTAATTGTTTCGTTGTTTCTAATGCAACCCCGATAACGATTAGTAAACTTGTTCCACCTAAACCGATTGATTGAGGTAAGTTCCAAACCATTTGCGCAATGATTGGAAGTAAAGCAACAAGTCCTAGGAAAATTGAGCCGACAACACTTAATCTCATTAACACGCCAGATACATATTCTTCTGTACCTTTACCTGGTCGCACGCTTGGAATGTAGCTTCCTTGTTTTTGTAAGTTTTCCGCTAATTTCTCAGGGTTTACTTGAACAAATGCATAGAAGAACGTAAACGCAACGATTAGGACAGTATAGATGATTGCCCCTGGAACTGTGTTATAACTGAAGATTTTTGTCATAATGTCATACCAATTTTCACCAGCGAATTTTGATGAGAAAGCTTGTAAAATGGCATTTGGTGTTGCAATTAACGAGCTGGCAAAGATAACTGGAATAACCCCAGCAGCATTTACTTTTAACGGTAAATAACTACTTGTTGGTGCACCAGAAACACGTTTTGTATATTGGATTGGAATCTTACGTTCTGCTTGTTGGAAGAACGTTACGACTGTAACAATCACCAAAATAGCAATAACTAAGATTGCAATGAAAATAACAGATTGCCAAATGCGAGAAGGCTCGATATTGACGAAGTAATCTTCATAGATTTCTTTGACTGCTCCTGGCAAACGAGAAATAATCCCGGCAAAGATAATCATTGAAACACCATTTCCGATTCCTTTTTCTGTAATTTGTTCACCCATCCAAGTCACAAACATCGTCCCAGCAGTTAAAATAACTGCAATCATCACAAAGGTACCTAAGGTTGGATTGTTGACAATCCCAGTTTGACTTAAGCTATTAAAACCAGCAGTAATCCCCATTGACTGAGCCACACCCAAGACAATCGTTAGATATCTTGTTGCTTGATTTAATTTCTTACGCCCAACTTCCCCTTGTTTTGACCATTCTACAAATCTAGGTACAATATCCATTTGCAATAGTTGAATAATAATAGAGGCTGTAATGTATGGCGAAACCCCCATCGAGAAGATAGAGAAGTTTTGCATGGCACTACCACTCACCATATTCAACATATTCAAAAAGGGTAAGCTACTTAAATCAGACAATCCCTTTGCATTCACCCCGGGCACAGTAATGTGCGCACCTAGGCGAAATACAAACAAGATTAAAACTGTAAATAAGATTTTTGATCTAATGTCTTTGACTTTAAAGGCGTTCTTTAATAGCTTGAACAATTAGATCACCTCGATTGAACCACCAGCAGCTTCGATAGCTTCTTGTGCTGATTTCGAGAATTTAGCTGCTTTCACAGTTAATTTTTTCGTTAACTCACCATCTGCAAGAACTTTGATTCCCGCTTTTTCGTTTTTAACGATTCCTGCTTCTTTTAGGACAACAGGAGTTACTTCTGTTCCATCTTCAAAACGGTTTAAAGTATCTAAGTTCACAACAGCGTAATCTTTACGATTGATGTTTGTAAACCCACGTTTTGGTAAACGACGGAATAATGGAGTTTGACCCCCTTCAAATCCTAAACGAACACCACCGCCTGAACGGGCTTTTTGCCCTTTTTGTCCACGGCCAGCTGTTTTACCATTACCAGATGAAGTACCACGTCCAACACGGTTACGTACTTGGCGTGAGCCCTCAGCAGGTTTTAATTCATGAAGTTTCATAGGTTTGGCACCTCCTTAAGCAATCTTCTATTACAAATCTATAAATCTTAAACTTCTTCTACGTCCACTAAATGTGAAATAGTGTTAACCATACCTTTGATTGCTTCATTGGCAGGTTTTGTAACAGTACTATTCACTTTACCTAAACCTAACGCTTTAACTGTAGCACGTTGGTTTTGAGGACGTCCGATAACACTGCGTTTTAAAGTAATTTTTAATTCAGCCATTATTTTTGTCCTCCTTAACCGATAATTTCTTCTACAGATTTACCGCGAAGTGCTGCCACTTCTTCGGCACGTTTTAATTGTTTTAGACCTTCAACAGTTGCGCGAACAACGTTAATAGGTGTGTTTGAACCTAGTGATTTAGATGTAATATCTGCTACACCAGCTAATTCCAATACGGCACGAACTGGTCCACCAGCAGCTACCCCAGAACCTTCTACTGCAGGTTTCATAAGGATACGGCCGCCACCGAATACGCCAATTACTTCGTGCGGGATAGTAGAACCAACCATAGGCACTTCAACTAAGTTTTTCTTCGCGTCTTCGATTGCTTTACGGATAGCTTCAGGTACTTCTTGTGCTTTACCAGTACCGAAACCAACGTGTCCGTTTTTGTCACCGACAACAACTAAAGCTGCGAAACGTAAACGACGTCCACCTTTAACAACTTTTGTTACACGGTTGATCGCTACAACGCGGTCTTCTAATTCCAAATGTTTTGGATCAATATAAACCATGAATGGTGTTCCTCCTTCTCCTAAAATTCTAGTCCATTTTCACGAGCAGCTTCAGCTAAAGCTTGCACGCGGCCATGGTAAAGGTATCCACCACGGTCGAAGACTACTTTTTTGATGCCTTTTTCAGCGGCACGTTCAGCAACTAGTTTACCAACAGCTGCAGCTGTTTCTGTTTTTGTTCCACCTGAAATTTCTTTATCCAAGGCAGAGGCACTTGCTAGCGTCACACCCGCTACGTCATCAATGACTTGCGCGTAGATGTTTTTGTTAGAACGGAAAATGTTCAAGCGTGGGCACTCAGCAGTACCAGAGATTTTGTTACGTACACGACGATGTCTCTTTTGACGTGTTTTGTTTTTATCTGGTTTTGTAATCACAATTTTCACCTCTTTGATTTAATGTTTACTACTAATATTTCAAGCAGTCAGCAGATTACGGAAAAGAGAAGCTGGCAGACAAGACAAAAGCATTTTATTGGAAAAATCCCATAAAATGACAGTTGCTTGTTGTTGACTTCTGTTTTCTACACAGCTGTTATTATTTACCAGTTTTACCTTCTTTACGGCGTACAAATTCACCAACATAGCGAATCCCTTTGCCTTTATAAGGTTCTGGAGGACGAACGCCACGGATGTTAGCAGCTAATTCACCAACAACTTCTTTGTTGATGCCTTTAACGATAACTTGTGTGTTCGCAGGTACTTCAAATGTTACGCCTTCTGGTGCTGTCATTTCGACAGGATGAGAATAACCAACGTTTAAAGTTAATTTGTTGCCTTGTACTTGGGCACGGTATCCGACCCCGATAAGTTCAAGTGCTTTTTGGAAACCTTCAGAAACACCAACAACCATGTTGTTGAAGTTTGCACGAGTTGTTCCGTGGATTGTTTTCATTTCTTTTGAATCGTTTGGACGAGTGAATGTCACTTCGTTTCCTTCGATGTTCATTTTGATATCAGAAGAAAATTCGCGTGTTAATTCACCTTTAGGTCCTTTAACTGTAATGTTGTTTCCGTCTTGCTTGATTTCAACACCAGCAGGAAGAACAACAACTTTATTACCAATACGGCTCACTTAGAGACACCTCCTTGTGTATTTTTTAGAATTACCATACGTAGGCGATTACTTCGCCGCCGATATTTTTCGCTCTAGCTTCTTTGTCAGTAATTACACCCTCTGATGTAGAGATGATTGCAATTCCTAGACCGTTTAATACTTTTGGTACTTCGTCAGCTTTTACGTATGCACGTAAACCTGGTTTAGAAATACGTTTTAAGTTTGTGATAACACGTTCTTCGTTTTTACCATATTTTAGGAAAACACGGATTACGCCTTGTTTGTCATCTTCGATGTATTCTACGTCGCGGATAAATCCTTCACGTTTCAGGATTTCTGCGATATCACGTTTGATTTTTGAAGCAGGTACTTCTAAAGTTTCATGTTTAACCATGTTCGCATTACGAATGCGAGTTAGAAAATCTGCAATTGGATCTGTCATGACCATTGAACTATTTACCTCCTTTATGCGAGTTTACTTGTTTACCAGCTAGCTTTCTTCACGCCGGGAATTTGACCTTTATAGGCAAGTTCGCGGAAGCAAATACGGCAAAGATGAAATTTACGATAAACTGAATGTGGACGTCCACAACGTTCACAACGAGTATAAGCTTGTGTTGAATGTTTAGCAGGACGTTTGTTTTTAGCAATCATTGATTTTTTAGCCACGTAGTTCGCCTCCTTATATTATTTTTGGAATGGCATACCTAATTGTGCCAACAATTCGCGAGACTCTTCGTCAGTGTTCGCTGTTGTAACAATTACGATGTCCATACCGCGTACTTTATCTACTAAATCATAATCAACTTCTGGGAAGATTAATTGTTCTTTAATACCTAAAGTATAGTTACCACGACCATCGAAAGCTTTTTTGCTGACACCGTGGAAGTCACGTACACGAGGTAAAGAAACTGTTACTAATTTATCTAAAAATTCGTACATTCTTTCGCCGCGTAGCGTTACTTTCGCACCGATTGGCATTCCTTCACGTAAACGGAATCCAGCGATAGATTTTTTAGCTTTTGTGATAAGTGGTTTTTGACCAGTGATTAATGCTAATTCTTCAACAGCTTTGTCTAAGTTTTTAGCATTTGATACTGCATCACCCACACCCATGTTGATAACGATTTTATCAACTTTAGGTGTTTGCATAACTGAGCTGTAATTAAATTTTTCCACCAATGATGGTGTTACTTCTTTAATATATTTTTCTTTCAGGCGGTTCATTCAGTAAGCCCTCCTTCCGCAATTTTTATTTATCTAAAACTTCACCTGTTTTTTTAGAAACGCGGACTTTTTTGCCGTCGACTTCTTTAAACGCAACTTTAGTAGCTTCTCCGTTTGAAGGATCAATCACCATTACATTAGAAACATGAATTGGCGCTTCCACTTCAAGGATTCCACCTTGTGGGGCTGCTTGGTTTGGTTTTTGGTGTTTTTTAACGACGTTGACACCTTCAACGATAACTTTATCTTGTTTAGGAAACGCTGCTAAGACAACGCCTTCTTTGTTTTTATCTTTACCAGTGATAACTTTTACTTTATCGCCTTTTTTAACAAACATTACTGTTTCGCACCTCCTTTAACGTGGGCTCGAGATTATAATACTTCTGGTGCTAGAGAAACGATCTTCATGAAGTTGTTTTCACGTAATTCACGTGCAACTGGTCCGAAGATACGTGTTCCGCGTGGGCTTTTATCGTCACGGATAATTACCGCAGCATTTTCATCAAATTTGATGTAAGAACCGTCAGCACGACGAGCGCCAGATTTTGTACGAACGATAACGGCTTTAACTACTTCACCTTTTTTAACAACCCCACCTGGCGTTGCTTGTTTGACAGTAGCAACAATAACGTCACCGATGTTAGCAGTTTTACGACCAGATCCGCCTAGGACTTTGATCGTTAAAATTTCACGTGCGCCAGAATTGTCAGCGACTCTTAAACGACTTTCTTGTTGGATCACGATGTGTATCCCCCTTTCAGATTTTGTGCTTCAATCTATTAGGAAATTCTCGTTTTATTAGATAATAACTGCTTCTTCGACTACCTCTAGTAAACGGAAACGTTTTGTAGCTGATAATGGACGAGTTTCCATGATTTTTACGATGTCTCCAACTTTCGCTGTGTTGTTTTCATCATGCGCTTTATATTTTTTAGAATATTTCATACGTTTGCCATAGATAGGGTGGTTTTTCTTTGTTTCAACGACAACTGTGATTGTTTTATCCATTTTGTCTGATACCACGCGACCTTGGTAAACTTTACGTTGATTTCTTTCTTCAGTCATACGCGTTTGGCCTCCTTCCACTATTAGTTAGCTTGTTCACGCAATACTGTTTTGATGCGTGCAATCGATTGACGTACTTCTTTAATACGTGCAGTGTTTTCTAATTGACCTGTTGCTAATTGGAATCTTAAGTTGAACAATTCTTCTTTTAATTGTTTTTCTTTATCTAGCATTTCGGCAGTGGTTAATTCTCTGATTTCTTTAACCTTCATTCGATTCACCACCCATTTCCTCACGTTTTACGATCTTAGTTTTTACCGGCAATTTGTGAGATGCAAGACGAAGAGCTTCACGAGCTACTTCTTCAGGAACGCCTGCGATTTCAAACATGATTTTACCACGTTTAACTGGTGATACCCAGCCTTCTGGTGCCCCTTTACCTTTACCCATACGTACGCCGATAGCTTTACTTGTGTAAGACTTGTGAGGGAAAATTTTAATCCATACTTTCCCGCCACGTTTCATGTAACGAGTCATTGCAATACGGGCTGCTTCGATTTGACGGTTAGTAATCCAGTGAGATTCAGTTGCTTGTAAACCCCATTCACCAAATGCTACTTCTTTTCCGCCTTTAGCTTCACCGCGCATTTTTCCGCGGAATTCACGACGGTGTTTTACACGTTTAGGTACTAACATGATTATTTCCCTCCTTTCTCAGTGTTTTTTTTCGTTGGAAGAATTTCTCCACGATAGATCCACACTTTAACTCCTAGTTTTCCGTAAGTAGTGTCCGCTTCTTCCCATGCGTAATCAATGTCCGCACGTAATGTGTGAAGTGGTACAGTTCCTTCAGAGTATCCTTCTGAACGAGCGATATCCGCACCGTTTAGACGACCTGATACTTGAGTTTTGATTCCTTTAGCGCCAGCACGCATTGCGCGTTGGATCGCTTGTTTTTGAGCACGACGGAAAGCAACACGGTTTTCTAATTGACGTGCAATTCCTTCGCCTACTAATTTTGCATCTAAATCTGGTTTTTTGATTTCAACGATGTTGATGTGAACTCGTTTGCCAGTTAATTTGTTTAATTCTTTTCTTAGGTTTTCGACTTCAGATCCGCCTTTACCGATAACCATACCTGGTTTAGCTGTGTGAATTGAAATGTTAACACGGTTTGCAGCGCGTTCGATTTCAATTGTAGATACAGCAGCATCAGCAAGTTTTGTTGCGATAAATTTACGGATTCTTAAATCTTCGTGTAAGAATTCAGCATACTCTTTTTCAGCATACCATTTCGCATCCCAGTCGCGGATGATGCCTACACGCATTCCAATTGGATGTACTTTTTGACCCACTGATTGTCCCTCCTCTTAAATGTTTAAGCTCTGTTTTCATAAAGAAAACAGCCTATTTCATGAGACTTATTTCTCTGTTACAACTACTGTGATGTGACTAGTACGTTTGTTGATTGGTGAAGCTGAACCTTTTGCACGAGGACGGAAACGTTTCATTGTTGGTCCTTCGTTAACAAATGCTTCAGATACGACTAAGCTTTCAACGTCTAAGTCAAAGTTGTTTTCTGCGTTAGCAACTGCTGACATTAAAACTTTTTCAATGATTCCAGCAGACTTGTTCGGTGTGAATTTCAAGATTGAAATTGCATCCGCAACGCTTTTCCCTCTGATAAGATCGATTACTAAACGTGCTTTACGAGGTGAAGTGCGAACTGTTTTTGCAGTTGCTTTAGCTGATGTAATTTGTTCTGACATTTGCATATCCTCCCCTCAAAATTAGCGTTTAGTTTTTTTATCGTCAGCAACGTGGCCACGATAAGTTCTAGTTGGTGCAAATTCACCTAATTTATGTCCTACCATGTCTTCTTGAATGTAAACAGGGACATGTTTCCGTCCATCATATACAGCGATTGTGAAACCTACGAATGATGGAAAAATTGTAGAGCGGCGAGACCAAGTTTTAATTACTTTTTTCTTTTCGGCACCTTGTTGTGCTTCGACCTTTTTCATCAAATGATCATCGACGAAAGGTCCTTTTTTTAAACTACGACCCATGGTGAACCTCCTCTCAAAATGTACGACACATGGTCAAAAAAATTATTTAGTACGACGACGAACGATAAGTTTGTCTGATTTAGCTTTTTTATTACGTGTTTTGTATCCAATTGCTGGTTGACCCCATGGAGATACTGGCGCTTTACGTCCAATTGGTGTTTTACCTTCACCACCACCGTGTGGGTGATCGTTAGGGTTCATTACGCTACCACGAACAGTTGGGCGTTTACGCATCCAACGAGAGCGGCCAGCTTTACCAATGTTGATTAATTCGTGTTGTTCGTTACCAACTGAACCGATTGTTGCACGGCAAGTTGCTAAGATCATACGAACTTCGCCAGAGTTTAAGCGGATTAATACGTATTTGCCTTCTTTACCAAGTACTTGCGCGCTTGTTCCAGCTGAACGGATTAATTGTCCACCTTTACCAGGTTTCATTTCAATGTTGTGGATAACTGTACCAACTGGAATGTTTTCCAATGGTAATGCGTTACCTACTTTAATATCTGCTTCTGGACCAGATACTAGGCGCATGCCTACTTCTAATCCTTTTGGTGCTAAGATGTATGCCTTAACCCCGTCTTCGTAATGAACTAACGCGATGTTAGCAGAACGGTTTGGATCGTACTCGATCGTTTTAACAACCGCTGCGACGTTATCTTTATTACGTTTGAAGTCAATCACACGGTATTGACGTTTGTGACCGCCACCTTGGTGACGAACCGTAATGCGACCGTTGTTGTTACGACCGGCATTGTTTTTTAATGGCTGTAACAATGATTTTTCTGGTGTTGAAGTTGTGATTTCAGCGAAATCAGAACTTGTCATGTTACGACGGCCATTTGTGGTAGGTTTGTACTTTTTAATCGCCACGTCTTATTTCCCTCCTACGTTGATATTGTTCAGGACTGCTTATTCAGCAGCTTCGAATAATTGAATTTCTTTTGAATCTTCAGTTAATGTAACGATCGCTTTGCGACGTTTTTTTGTATAACCTGCATATTTACCCATGCGTTTGAATTTTGGACGCACGTTTAAGATGTTTACGTTTGCTACTTTAACATCGAATGCTGATTCAACAGCTTGTTTTACTAAAGTTTTGTTTGCGCGAGTGTCCACTTCGAAAGTATATTTCTTTTCGTCCATAGCTAACATGGATTTTTCAGTGATCACTGGGCGTTTGATTACGTCTAGTAATTCCATTATGCAAGCACCTCCTCAATTTGAGTAAGAGCTGTTTGTGTTGCCAAGACTTTGTTAGCTGACACAACATCTAACACACTAACGTTATCAGAAGTTACTACAGAAACGTTTGGTAAGTTACGAGCTGATAAAGCTGCAAAGTCGTTACCATTTTCTAAAACAACTAATACTTTAGTATCGATAGACAAGTTAGCAAGAACTTGTTTGAATTCTTTTGTTTTTGGTGCATCGAAGCTTAAACCTTCTACTGCTACCAAGTTATTTTCAGCAACTTTGTCTGATAATACAGATTTCATTGCTAAGCGACGAACTTTTTTAGGAAGTTTGTAGCTGTATGAACGCGGTGTTGGTCCAAAGACTACGCCACCTCCACGCCATTGTGGTGAACGGATTGAACCTTGACGAGCACGACCAGTTCCTTTTTGACGCCATGGTTTGCGGCCACCGCCACGAACAGCGCTACGGTTTTTAACTGCGTGTGTTCCTTGTCTTAATGAAGCACGTTGCATGATGATTGCATCATAGACAACACTTTCATTAGGTTCGATTCCGAAGATTTCTTCATTTAAAGTGATTTCACCGTTTTGAGTTCCATCTTGTTTGAATAATGCTACATTCGGCATTCCTTAGTTCCTCCTTTCCCTACACTTATTTAGCTTTCACAGCTGATTTGATTGTGATTAAAGATTTTTTCGCTCCAGGAATGTTTCCTTTGATTAAGATAACATTTCTTTCTACGTCCACTTTAACAACTTCAAGGTTTTGAATTGTTACGCGGTCGCCACCCATACGGCCGGCTAGTCGTTTATTTTTAAATACACGGTTAGGCGCTACTGGACCCATTGACCCAGGACGACGGTGATAACGAGAACCATGAGACATAGGTCCGCGGCTTTGGCCGTGACGTTTAATTGCCCCTTGGAATCCTTTACCTTTCGTAGTACCTGTAACATCAACAACGTCTCCTGCTTGGAAAACATCTACTTTGATTTCTTTACCTACTTCATATTCTCCTAGCTCAACATTCTTGAATTCTTTAATGAAGCGCTTAGGAGCCGTGTTTGCTTTTGCAACATGACCTTTCGCAGGTTTGTTTGATAAAACTTCACGTTTGTCTTGGTAACCAACTTGGATAGCTTCGTATCCGTCAGTTTCAACAGTTTTTACTTGTAAAACTACGTTTGGCGTAGCTTCAACTACTGTTACTGGAATTAATTCACCAGACTCAGTAAAGATTTGTGTCATTCCCACTTTTTTCCCTAAGATTCCTTTGGTCATGAGTACACCTCCATCTTAATTTTATAGTTTGATTTCAATATTAACACCAGACGGTAAGTCAAGCTTCATTAGAGCGTCAACTGTTTTTGGTGTTGGGTTCACAATGTCAATTAGACGTTTGTGAGTACGCATTTCGAATTGTTCGCGAGAATCTTTGTATTTATGAGTCGCACGAATAACTGTGTAAAGTGAGCGTTCTGTTGGTAATGGAATCGGACCTGATACGTCAGCTCCAGTTCTTTTTGCTGTTTCCACAATTTTATCCGCTGATTGATCTAAAATACGGTGTTCATACGCTTTTAAACGGATACGAATTTTTTGTTTTGCCATCTTGTTCCCTCCTTCGCCTATTTTAAAAGTAGACATAGCTCCACGAAAATTTATCCGGCATGCTCGTTCATGGCAAAGCGTCCGAGCGTGTCGCAACCTCTCGCTTCACAGCCGGCAAATCAAATCGTTGATCTACCAATGCTTTTTACACTCCTGTAAACAGCACCTTTTTGATTATACTATGAAAGGATAGTGTTAGCAAGGATTTTCTGCGTTTTTTTGAAAGAATTTTTTCTTGTTTTGAAAAGCATTTGTTTTGTTTTTCAATTCTTTTCATTCTATTTTTATAAAAAAAAGAATTTGGGATTCCTTTTTTACCAGAATCTCAAATTCTTTCTTTTTTATTCTATTAACCAATCCGGCGCATTGGAATATCATTGTTATCTGGATGAACCAATAAATATTGAATAACATCAATATTGCTTGCTTGGAATGAGGCTGCACATGCTTGCAAATATAAGTCCCACATTCGATAGAAGCGCTCCCCTTTTTCGTCAACAATTTCTGCTTCTATATTATGGAAGTTTTTTGTCCAATGTTCCAACGTCAATTGATAATCTCTGCGCAAACTTTCCAAGTCAATCACTTGCAAGTCATTTTCTGTCATATGACCGACTAGCTCAGTGACACCAGGAATATAGCCACCAGGGAAAATATAACGATTAATCCAAGCATTTTTAGCCCCACCTTGTTGGCGACTGATACCATGAATCAACGCCGTACCTTTAGGCGCTAAGTTTCGTTGAACGACGTCAAAATATTCATGTAGATTTTCTGCACCGACATGTTCAAACATCCCAACACTCGTAATATGGTCAAAAGACTCTCCTTTTAAATCACGATAATCCATCAATTTGACAGTCATTCGATCTTGCAGACCTTCTTTTTCTATAATATGGCGAATATGATGAAATTGCTCTTCACTTAATGTAATCCCAGTTGCTTTGGCTCCGTATTCTTTCACCGCAGTTAAAATTAACGTGCCCCAGCCGCAGCCAATATCCAGTAAAGTGTCGCCCTCTTTGATAAACAATTTATCTAAAATATGATGCACTTTATTCACTTGCGCTTGTTCTAATGTATCTTCAGGCGTTTTAAAATAAGCACATGAATACGTCATTGTTTGGTCAAGCCATTTTTTGTAAAAATCATTTCCTAGATCGTAATGGCTGTGAATATCCTCTTGCGAACGTTTTTTTGAATGACTTTCTTTAGGAAGCCATTTAATAAATTTAGCATTGTGTAAAAAGCTATCCTTTTGGTTATACACATCATAAATCAGCGCTTGGATATCGCCTTCGATTTCAATTTTGCGATCCATGTAGGCTTCCCCTAAAGTTAACGAAGCGTTATTCAGTAAATCCTTCACAGGAATTTTTTCATTGAATACAATTTTAAAAACCGGATCCCCCGACCCTTGCCCATACTCTTTGACAGTACCATCCCAGTATGTGACTTGTGTCTTTTTTGAAAAAGACCATTTAAACAGTTGACTGTACGTTTCTTTTTCTAACATTGCATTCCCTCCATTAAATACCATTTGAAGCCAAAACAAAAAGGAGTAGCTTTCGGTAGTTCGTCAAAACAAACACCACAGTCCGTTCTAAACTGAAGCACAGAAAAGTTAACACCCCTTCTATGTTCCGCTTCTTTTTTTGCAATTACAGTTCTATTCTACTCCTCTTTTAAAAATTTGAACATTCTTTTAACGTAATACCTACTATTGTTATTCTTTATCACAAAAAAACTAGAGCCAGTCCTTGACAGACTCCTCTAGTTCTAAACATTATGCTTTCTTACGCATCCGTTGTTCCGCATGGGTGTATGCACCATGCCACACGTGCCCCACATAAGGATTAACTTGAATACCGTGTTTAATCGCCGCCGCTACAAATTTTTTTGCTAAAGTTACTGCTTCTAACACCGAATAACCTTTCGCCAAGCCAGCTGTGATCGCCGCTGAAAAAGTACAACCTGCACCATGATTATAATCAGTAGGATATAATTCATTTTCCAAAAGATGCGCGGTGTGACCATCGTAAAACAAGTCCAGTGCTTTTTCACCAGCTAAGCGATGTCCCCCTTTAACCACGACATGTTTGGCTCCCATTTGTACAATTCGTTTTGCCGCTTCTTCCATCTCCGCCACGGAAGAAATTTCGCCTAAACCAGATAAGATGCCCGCTTCAATTAAATTAGGCGTAGCAACTAATGCTAATGGCAGTAAATCGTTTTTTAGGCCTTCCACACTTTTGGGTTGCAGAATTTGTGCCGTTCCCTTACAAGCAATGACTGGGTCAATCACGACTTTTTGAATTTTTTCTTGTTTAATGTATTTGCTAGCCATTTTAATATTTTGTTCATTGCCCATCATCCCTGTTTTCAAGGCCGCTACTGGACCGCCTGCAAAAACCGAAATCAATTGTTTTTCTAAGAGCGTTTCTGGCAATTCAGTTACTTCATGTGACCAGCCTGTCGTAGGATCCATCGTCACAATCGAGGTTAAACTTGAAAATCCAAAAACTCCATACTCTTCAAATGTTTTTAAATCTGCTTGAATCCCTGCCCCTCCAGTTGAATCGGAGCCTGCAATCGACAATACTTTTTCCATTAAATCACCTAACCTTTTTCTCCAAGTATACTGAAGAAACAAGTCTGCTAAAACAGCCAATTGGCTTATTTTTTAGCCAGCCAATTTCTAAACAAAAAAAGACCAGAGAATAAATTCTCTGGTCTTACGTCCGAATACCCCAGTTTTTCACGCTGGTTAAAACTATAGTTAAAAAGTTAATTATTTAACGATTTCAGTAACAACGCCTGAACCTACAGTACGTCCGCCTTCACGAATAGAGAAACGAGTTCCGTCTTCGATAGCGATTGGGTGAATTAATTCAACGTCCATAGCAACGTTATCACCAGGCATTACCATTTCAGTACCTTCTGGCAATTCTACAACACCAGTAACGTCTGTTGTACGGAAGTAGAATTGAGGACGGTAGTTAGTGAAGAATGGAGTGTGACGTCCGCCTTCTTCTTTTGATAATACGTATACTTCAGCTTTGAATTTTGTGTGTGGAGTGATTGTAGCTGGTTTAGCTAATACTTGTCCACGTTCGATATCTTCACGTGCTACACCACGTAATAAAGCACCGATGTTGTCGCCTGCTTCAGCGTAGTCTAATAATTTACGGAACATTTCAACACCTGTAACAGTTGTTTTAGATGTTTCGTCTTTAATACCAACGATTTCAACTTCGTCACCAACGCGAACTTCACCACGTTCAACACGGCCTGTAGCAACAGTACCACGTCCAGTGATTGAGAATACGTCTTCGACTGGCATCATGAATGGTTTGTCAGTATCACGTTCTGGAGTTGGGATATATTCGTCAACTGCAGCCATTAATTCTAAGATTTTTTCTTCATAAGACTCGTCGCCTTCTAAAGCTTTCAAAGCAGAACCTGCGATAACTGGAACATCATCGCCTGGGAAATCGTATTCTGATAATAAGTCACGAACTTCCATTTCTACTAATTCTAATAATTCTTCGTCATCAACCATATCCATTTTGTTTAAGAATACAACGATGTATGGTACACCAACGTTACGTGATAATAAGATATGTTCACGTGTTTGAGGCATAGGACCATCAGCAGCAGAAACTACTAAGATAGCTCCGTCCATTTGAGCAGCACCAGTGATCATGTTTTTAACGTAGTCCGCGTGTCCTGGGCAGTCAACGTGTGCATAGTGACGAGTTTCAGTTTCATATTCGATATGAGAAGTGTTGATTGTGATTCCACGTTCTTTTTCTTCTGGAGCGTTATCGATAGAATCGTAGCTTTGTGCTTCCCCGCCACCGTGTTTTGATAATACAGTAGCAATTGCAGCTGTTAATGTAGTTTTACCATGGTCAACGTGTCCGATAGTACCAATGTTAACATGGGATTTAGAACGGTCAAATTTTTCTTTTGCCATTTTGAATGTTCCTCCTAAAAATATAAATTTTATTGTTTGTTTTATATGTGATAGACGTTACTAAAAATCGTCTGATCATCATAAGCTATTTTACACGAAATCTTGAAAAAAGGATAGTTCTAAAAACAAACCTTTTATTCTCAAGGAAAATTATGCGTTGCCGCCGTTTTTCTTGATGATTTCTTCTTGAACAGACTTAGGTACGTCTTCATAGTGGTCAAATACCATCATAAATGTACCGCGTCCTTGTGTTGCTGAACGTAATGTTGTAGCATAACCAAACATTTCAGCTAAAGGTACCATCGCATTAACGATTTGAGAGTTACCGTGTGCTTCCATACCTTCAACACGTCCACGACGACTTGTTACGTGTCCCATGATATCACCTAAGTAATCTTCAGGAACAGTAATTGTAACTTTCATCATTGGTTCTAAAATAACTGGGTTTGCATTTTTAGCCGCAGCTTTCAATGCCATAGAAGCAGCTACACGGAAGGCCGTTTCATTTGAATCGACATCGTGGTATGAACCATCGTAAAGTTTTGCTTTGATATCAACTAATGGATAACCAGCAAGAACACCGTTGTTCATAGAGTCTTCTAACCCTTTTTCAACTGCTGGGATGTATTCACGAGGAACCACACCACCGACAATTGCGTTTTCAAACTCGAAGCCTTTACCTTCTTCATTTGGTGTAAATTCAACCCATACGTGACCGTATTGTCCTTTACCACCAGACTGACGAACGAATTTACCTTCTGCTTTAGTCGCAGCACGGAATGTTTCGCGGTAAGATACTTGAGGAGCACCTACGTTAGCTTCAACTTTGAATTCACGTTTCATACGGTCTACTAAAACGTCTAAGTGCAATTCACCCATACCAGAGATAACTGTTTCACCAGTTTCAACGTTTGTTTCAACGCGGAATGATGGATCTTCTTCAGCAAGTTTTTGTAGAGCCACGCCCATTTTATCTTGGTCAGCTTTTGATTTAGGTTCAACAGCGACTTGGATAACTGGATCAGGGAATTCAATAGATTCAAGAATAACTGGTGCATCTAATGCACATAATGTATCACCAGTTGTTGTGTCTTTCAGACCAACAGCAGCAGCGATATCACCAGAGTACACTTTGTCAATTTCTTGACGAGTGTTGGCGTGCATTTGTAGGATACGACCGATACGTTCTTTTTTGCCTTTTGAAGCGTTCAATACGTATGAACCACTTTCAAGGACACCAGAATAAACACGGAAGAAAGTTAAACGACCTACGAATGGGTCAGTCATAACTTTAAATGCTAATGAAGCGAAAGGTGCTTCGTCATCAGCTGGACGAGTTGTTTCTTCGTCTGTTTTAGTATCGATCCCTTTGATAGCATCGATATCTAATGGAGATGGTAAGTAATCAAGAACAGCGTCCAACATTAATTGAACCCCTTTATTCTTGAATGCTGAACCAGCTAATACAGGGAAGAACTCAACGTTGATTGTTGCTTGACGGATACCAGCGACTAATTCTTCTTCAGTGATTTCTTCACCTTCAAGATATTTCATCATTAAGTCTTCGTCAGTTTCAGCAACAGCTTCAACTAATTTTTCGCGCCATTCTTGCGCTTTTTCTAAATAATCTTCAGGAATATCAGTTTCTTGAATATCTGTTCCCAAATCATTTGTGTAGATTTCAGCTTTCATTTTAATCAAGTCAATGATTCCAGTGAAGTCTTCTTCAGCTCCGATTGGAATTTGAATTGGATGAGCGTTTGCTTGTAAACGATCATGTAATGATTCTACTGAATAGAAGAAGTCCGCACCGATTTTATCCATTTTGTTACAGAATACAATACGAGGAACTTTATATTCAGTCGCTTGACGCCAAACAGTTTCTGTTTGAGGTTCTACACCTGATTGAGAGTCAAGAACTGTTACCGCACCATCTAATACGCGTAGAGAACGTTGTACTTCAATTGTGAAGTCCACGTGTCCTGGAGTATCGATGATATTTACACGGTAGCCTTTCCACTGTGCAGTTGTCGCAGCGGATGTAATCGTGATACCACGTTCTTGTTCTTGTTCCATCCAGTCCATTTGTGAAGCACCTTCATGGGTTTCACCGATTTTATGGATTTTACCAGTGTAGTACAAGATACGCTCAGTTGTTGTTGTTTTACCAGCATCAACGTGGGCCATGATACCAATGTTACGAGTTTTTTCAAGTGAAAATTCTCTTGCCATTTTGTATGTTTACTCCTCTCTTTATTTAAATCGATTGTAAATTGACTTTCTGCTGCCACTTTACGCGACAGACAGAGAGGATCTTACCAACGATAATGAGCAAATGCGCGGTTTGCGTCTGCCATTTTGTGTGTGTCTTCGCGTTTTTTAACAGAAGCGCCAGTGTTGTTAGCAGCATCCATGATTTCTTTCGCTAGACGTTCTTCCATTGTGTGTTCACCACGTAGACGTGCGTAGTTAACTACCCAACGTAAACCTAAAGTTGTACGACGTTCTGGACGAACTTCAACTGGTACTTGGTAGTTAGAACCCCCAACACGACGTGCTTTAACTTCAAGAACAGGCATAACGTTTTTCATTGCTTGTTCAAAAACTTCCAATGGATCGTTACCTGTAGATTCTTTGATGATATCAAATGAATTATAGATAATGTTAGCAGCAATCCCGCGTTTACCGTCAACCATTACACGGTTGATTAAGCGAGTTACTAATTTTGAGTTATAAATTGGATCTGGTAAAACATCACGTTTTGCAACAGGACCTTTACGAGGCATCCGTAACTCCTCCTTCCGAAATATGATTTTTCAAGTTGTTATTGTCTTATTATAATTAAGCTTTAGGACGTTTTGTACCGTATTTAGAGCGGCTTTGTTTACGGTCGTTAACACCGGCAGTATCAAGCGCACCACGAACGATATGGTAACGTACCCCTGGTAAGTCTTTTACACGTCCACCACGTAATAATACCACGCTGTGTTCTTGTAAGTTGTGACCGATACCTGGGATATAAGCTGTAACTTCGATTAAGTTTGACAAACGAACACGGGCATATTTACGTAAAGCTGAGTTCGGTTTTTTAGGTGTCATCGTACCCACACGTGTACAAACTCCACGTTTTTGCGGAGAGTTAACGTTTGTTTGAGTTTTCTTAAAACTGTTATATCCTTTGTTTAAGGCTGGTGAATCAGATTTTTCTACTTTAGATTTACGAGGTTTACGTACTAATTGGTTAATTGTAGGCATTCCTTGTTCTCCTCCTTCCTTACTTCGCTTCTAGTTCCACACATCCAGGTGGTTCTTTTTTCGCGATAAAAAATAATGCAATCTCTGCACTCTTTATCAAATATGCTTTGATAGACAGTCAGCACGTCCCTATAAGGAACCTGTAGATAAAGCACCTTTGTTAGGATACCACGATAAGTATCAGCTGTCAACCCTCTTCTTTCGCCTTTCGTAAAAAAGCTTTTCCTTCTATTTAAACGGACTTTTCCTTTAAAAATTTTTATGACTTTTTCAAAAACTTTCTATCTTTTTTAGTTAAATAACGGTACAATATCTTTGACTATTGAAGGGGGCGGAAAACAGCGATGAATCTGAAACAAATGGTAGGAATCGAAGCTGCAAAATATGTAGAAGACGGCATGATTGTCGGTTTGGGTACTGGCTCAACAGCAAAATTTATGGTAGACGAAATTGGTCGTCGCGTAAAAGAAGAAGGATTGTCAATCGTGGGGGTTACTACTTCAAAAGAAACAGAGAAACAAGCCTTAGCCTTGGGCATTCCTTTAAAGGGTATTGATGAGGTTCCGTATGTGGATCTTACGATTGATGGCGCCGATGAAATCAGCGCTGATTTTCAAGGAATCAAAGGCGGTGGCGCTGCCTTACTTTTTGAAAAAATTGTGGCCACTTATTCAAAGAAATGTATTTGGATTGTGGATAAATCAAAAATGGTGGACGATTTAGGGGCTTTCCCACTTCCTGTTGAGGTTGTCCCTTATGGCAGCTGCCAACTAGTGCATTTATTTGAAGAAAAAGGCTATCACCCAGCACTTCGTCTAAACGCTGCTGGCGAAACATTAATAACAGATGGAGGCCACCATATCATCGATTTGCATTTAGAAAAAATTACAGATCCAGAAGCTTTAGGTTCTTATTTAGACAACTTGGTTGGCGTCGTCGAACACGGCTTATTTTTAAATATGGTTTCTATGGTAATCGTCGGTTATGAAGATGGACCGAAAACCTTACATGTTCCCGCACGTTAAGAATGTGTGAAAAAAGATTATTTATATAGGAAGGATAATATATGAAACGAATTGGTTATGCACGCACAACTATTATTGAAGACGATTTAAAAAATCAACTAACCACTCTCCAATCGTTTGGTTGTGATGATATTTTCCAAGAGACATTTGATCCTCAAGCGGAGATCAGTGTCTTAGACGAAGTCGAAAAACTTCTTTCTGCTGGGGATACACTTATTGTTTGTAAATTGCACCATTTAGGTAAAACAACCCGCCAATTAACAGACTTTATGAAAATGTTAAAGGAAAAACAAGTTGATTTTGTCAGCATTTCAGAAGGAATTGATACTCACCTTCCAACAGGTGAAGCCTATTTCCAATTAATGGAGAGCTTATCTGCGATGGAATGTGCACTAATTAAAGAACGAACACTCGTCGGGCTCCACAAAGCTCGTGAAAACGGAAAAGTAGGTGGACGTCCAAAAATCGATGGACGCACCGTCCGCAAAATCCGTGCATTATATTACGAAAACAAAGAAACCATCCAATTTATTTCTAATAAATGCGGCGTTTCGGTGGGCACTTGTTATAAGTACATCAATTTACCTGAGACAGATGTCGAACGGCTGTATTCCTAAGAATAAAAAAGAAGTCCTTCAGATGGGGCTTCTTTTTTGATTCGATTTCACTCTAATTTTTCAGCAACTTTCACGTTTTTTTACTATTTTCCATTGGAAATCTTGCGCAAAACGGTGTACAATAAACGTGGAAATCTTATTTTCAGAAAACTAAACTCAAAGGAGAGCTTATACATGCCAAAATTAGTTTTTTCTCGTCATGGACTTAGCGAATGGAATGCCTTAAACCAATTTACTGGATGGGCTGACGTAGATTTAGCACCTGAAGGTGTTGAAGAAGCAAAAGAAGGCGGCCGTAAAATTAAAGAAGCAGGCATCGAATTCGACGTTGCTTATACTTCTGTTTTAACTCGTGCCATCAAAACTTGTAACTATTTACTAGAATACTCAGATCAATTATGGGTACCTCAAATCAAATCTTGGCGCTTAAACGAACGTCACTATGGTAAATTACAAGGACTAAACAAAAAAGAAACTGCTGAAAAATACGGAGACGAACAAGTCCACATCTGGCGTCGTTCTTACGATACTCTTCCTCCATTAATGGAAGCAACAGATGAAGGTTCTGCAGCAAACGACCGTCGTTATGCAATGTTAGACCAACGCGATATTCCTGGTGGCGAAAACTTGAAAGTTACTTTGGAACGTGCATTACCATTCTGGCAAGATGAAATTGCGCCAGCTTTAAAAGACAACAAAACTGTCTTAGTAGCGGCTCATGGTAATTCATTACGTGCTTTAGCTAAACACATCGAAGGCATTTCTGATGAAGATATTATGGATCTTGAAATCCCAACAGGTAAACCATTAGTTTATGAATTAAACGATGATTTAACTGTGAAAGAAAAATACTACTTATAAGAACTTGTTTCTTATTAACAAAAGCGGTTTGCCAAGGCAAACCGCTTTTTTATGGATTAAATAAATTGACTTTCGGTTAAACAATCTTTATAAATCGCTACTATATCCGCTGCATCCAATGGTACATAAGCCTTTTCGGCAATTGCACTATGGGCCACAGCTTGTTGTGCCATTTCTTCAAATTTATCTGCTTCGATGCCAACTTCTGGTAATGTCATTGGAATGCCACAAGCCACAAAGTAATCATATAATGCTTGAATACCTTTTTTCGCTGCTACTTCCTCTTCTTGTTCGACTATTCCCCAAACATTTCGAGCAAACTGTGCAAATTTGCCTACGGTTTGTTCAGACAAAACGTAATTCATCCAACGAGGCGTTAAAATTGCTAAGCCAATCCCATGCGTAATGTCATAAAACGCACTTAATTCATGTTCCATTGGGTGACAAGACCAAACACCTTGTTTGCCGCGCCCTGTTAAACCATTTAAGGCTAAACTACTTGCCCACATTAAATTAGCACGTGCATCATAATCTTCTGGATTTTCTAAAGCAATAGGACAATTTTTGATAACCGTTCGCATTAAGCCTTCTGACACAAAATCTTGGACGTCCGTGCCTGTCGAAATACTAAAATAGTTTTCAATCAAATGACTGAAAATATCCGCTGAGCCAGCTGCTGTTTGATTTTGAGGAACCGTAAAAGTATTCGTTGGATCCAAGAACGAAACTTTTGGAATCATATTCGGACCACCAAAGCCTAATTTTTGATTGGTTTCTAAGTTAGAAATGACAGCACCTGCGTTCATTTCACTACCTGTCGCTGCTAAAGTCAAGATGGTCACGATTGGTAAAGCAGGACCTGTATACCCTTTTCTGGCTGCAATAACTGTCCAGATATCTTCTTCCGAATAAAAGCCCGCAGCTATTGCTTTGGAACAGTCAATGGTTGAACCACCGCCAACTGCTAAAATAACATCGACTTGGTTTTCTTTACACAACTCAATTCCTTTTCTAACGGTTTCAATGCGCGGGTTTGGTTCGACACCGCTCAACTCAATCAGTGTATGCCCGTTTTTTTGGGCCAAATCAGTAATTTGTTGGTACAAGCCATTACGTTTGATACTACCGCCACCATAAACAAGTAAGACATTTTTGCCAAATTGATCTAACACAGCAGGTAATTCGTCTAAACGATCTTTCCCAAAACGGATGTCTGTTGGTACATAAAAATTAAAGTTTTCCATTCTTTCATCCTCCATTCAATGCTCTTACGCATTTATCATACTATTTTTTCAAAAATCCGCCAATAAAAAAGCCGAGCAAATGACAGTTGCTTTCACAACGATCGCTTGACCCAGCTTTCGATTCTTTTTTATAACGAATCGCTTGTTTTGATTAACAAATAAAGAAAATAAGGCGCACCGATGATCGCAACAATAATCCCTGCAGGCATTTCTCCATTGCCAGGCAATAGCCGACCAATCGTATCACTAACCAATAAAAGTAAACTCCCAAACAACGCCGCCAATGGCAATACCTGTTTTTGTTGCGTAAAACCACATTTGCGAGCAATATGTGGCGCAAGTAAACCTAAAAAATTAATTCCCCCTGTAACGGAAATCGCTGAAGCCGCCAACATCACCGCTAACAGCAGCGAAACGATTCGTTCTTTTTTCACAGCAATACCTACAGAAATAGCTGTTTCGTCCCCCAATTGTAAAATATCCAACAGACGATGACGCTTCATCGCAAAAAAGAACCCGATGACTAGCCAAGGCAACAAAGCGCCCACAAAGAACCAATTACTGCCCCAAATACTGCCTGCTTGCCACATTGTAACAAAACGGTACTTTTCAGTGTCAATTTTTGATGTAATTAATAAGGTGAGTGCTGAAATACCCGTACTCAAAATGACACCCGCTAAGACCATTCGAACTGGCGTTAATCCTAAACGATGATGATACGCGATTACCAAAATCCCAACAGCCGCTAGCAAGCCGCCAACTAAGGCCACAAGCGGAAGTGCAAACGTCGTGATACTTGTCGTCTCAACAAAACTAATAAACAAAATCACTGCCAACCCCGCACCGGCATTAATGCCTAAAATCCCAGTATCTGCCAACGGATTCCGAGTAATTCCTTGAAGAATAGCGCCGCTTAAGCCTAAAGCTACGCCCGAAAGGACCGCTAGCACAATCCGTGGTAACCGAAAATCCCAAACTAACAGTTGTTTGGCCTGACTTCCCTGTCCCAAAAGAAGGGCTTTTAAATCCATGACGGAAACAGATAATTCCCCTTGCGTTAAACTGATACAAGCAGTTAGGATAATCCCAACTATTAAGACAGCCACCCAACGGGACACTTTTTTCTGTGTCATCCTAGTTGCCCTCCTTTACGAAATAAATAAAGAAAGAATGGGATGCCAATTAAGGCCGTGATAATCCCAAATGGTGTTTCAAAAGGCGGATTCACCATTCGAGCGATTAAATCTGCCACCAAAACGAGGAGCGCACCGCCTAACGCCGAGAACGGAATCAAGCGACGGTAATTTTCTCCAGAAACTGTTCGCATCACATGAGGCACCACCAAACCAACAAAACTGACCGAGCCAACCAGCGCCACAGACAATCCTGATAAAAGCAAAATCGTTATACTGGCGAACAACCGAATACGTTGCGGATTTCGCCCTAAACCAATTGTTGCATCATCGCCAAACCGTAAAATAGTCACCGACGGACTAATCAGAATTGCTAATGCAAATGCACCCAGAAAGATAGGGACGACTATTTTTAATTGTGCCCAAGAAATAACGCTGACACCGCCAAGAAACCAAAACGTTAACTCTTGACTCAAATTGAACTGAATGGCTAAGAATTGACTAAATGATAAAAAAAGGGCACTAATACCAGCTCCCACCAAGGTCAGACGCATGGGGCTTGCTCCTCGAATTGAATGATTAGAAAGATAATAAATCAGTGCCACACTCACGCCGGCACCAAGAAAAGAAACAACTAAAAGCCACCAATAACTTGCCTGAGGGAGGAAAGCAAAAACAAGCGCTAAGCCCAAGCCAGCCCCAGCATTGATACCCAGCAAGCCAGAATCTGCCAATGGGTTTTGCGTAATCCCTTGCGCTAACGCACCACTCACCGCTAAACTTGCTCCCACAAAAGCGGCGCCTAAAATCCGCGGCAACCGAACCGTTTGGATGACTTGATGCGCTTGATTGGTCGCATCGAAGTGCGTAAAAGATTCAATAATCGTTTGAATCGAAACCGACGTCGCACCAAACATCAGCGACAGAAGCATTGTCCCCAGTAGCAAAAAAAGACAGACAAGTAACACTTGCCATTGGTGTCTATAAAATCCGCTTATGCCTTTCATCCATCCAGCTCCATTTCCATCAACTCATAAGAAAGCACTAGTGGCCGCTGTGTCTGACTATGATAACTAATTTCTGCTTGAATAGCGAAAACATCTGCTAAGCCAGTAACAGTAATCACTTCTTGCGGTGTTCCCTCATTGATAATCTTTCCCTCTTTCATCGCAATCACGCGATCAGAAAAACGAGAAGCTAAATTAATATCATGAATCGTCATCACGATAGTTTTCTGATGTTCTTGATTAATTCGTTTTAACACATTTAAAATTTCTAGCTGATGCGCTGGATCCAAATAGGTGGTCGGTTCATCTAAAATTAAAATATCCGTATCCTGTACTAGCGCCATAGCAATCCAAACCCGTTGGCGTTGTCCACCTGATAAAATCGCCACAGACTCTCTAGCTAATTCAGTTAAGCCTGTTAATTCTAATGCCCATTGTATGTACTCTTGATCTTCTGTGGTGACACTTTTCCAGCCCGATTGATATGGATACCGCCCAAAAGAGACGAGGTCAAAAACAGATAAATCGATTGTATTTTCTGGCGTTTGTGATAAAATCGCTAGTTCTTGCGCCACTTCTTTTGAAGAAAAATGTTGAAGTTCTTGGTTCTTAATGAACACCTTGCCTTTCTCGGCTGGCAAAATACGCGCAAGTGTTTTTAACAAGGTCGATTTGCCACAACCATTTGGTCCAATAATACTTGTAATAGTTCCCGCTTCAAATGAACAGTTCAGCGCTTCACTAATCACTTGACGACCATATCCTGTAGTTAAGTCCTCTGCCTCTAAATAATTCATAACCATTCCTCTTTAATTTTTCTGTCGTTATTTTACATTTATTGAGAATCGTTCTCACTCATTGTTCCTTGATTATAAAAGACCCTTCCTTAAAAAGCAATGTTTCTTCCAATCAAAAAACGAATTATCTAAAAAATGCAACTTATTTGCTCAAAAAAGCAAGCGATGATTGACAAACGGTCGTTTTTAACTGATAATGAGAATCGTTATCAACTAAAAATAAAGGAGTTACACAATGAAACTTTTAAAAAAGACGGTCCTAATTGGTACAACCCTTCTTCTTGGTTCATTCTTACTCGCAGCTTGTGGTAATACGAATAAAGAAGCCAACAACGCTGACAAAACACATGAAGTAACAGATACCTTAGGCAATAAAGTAACCGTCCCCGCGAAACCCAAACGGATTATTGCGAGCTATTTAGAAGATTATCTAGTTGCATTAGGAGAAAAACCAGTGGCACAATGGACAGTTGGACAAGGCAGCATTCAAGATTATTTAGCGAAAGAATTGAAAGATGTCCCCACTATTTCCTATGACTTGCCATATGAAGCTGTTCTAAAATTTGAACCCGACTTATTATTAATCAGTTCATCTGCTCTAGTTGAAGGTGGTAAATACAAAGAATACAGTAAAATTGCGCCAACTTATGTAGTCAAAAACGGCGAAAATGTCACCTGGCGTGATCAATTGGAAGATATTGCGACTGTTTTAGATAAAAAAGAACAAGCGAAAAAAGTGTTAGAAGATTATGATACCTTAACCAAAGGCGTCCAAGAAGACCTTGGCAAAAAAGATGCTGGCAAATCTGCGGCAGTCTTATGGGTAACCAACAACCAAGTCTTTATGGTTAGCGATAATCGCTCAAGCGGAACCGTGCTCTATCAGGACTTAGGCCTCCAAGTTCCAAAATTAGTGGAAGAAATTTCTAAAAATGCTACTGCGGATTGGAATCAAGTTTCTTTAGAAAAATTAGCTGAGCTTGACGCAGACCATATTTTCCTTGTAAACAGTGATGAATCAGCACCTCTTTTCCAAGAAGCAATTTGGAAGAACTTACCTGCTGTGAAAAATAACCAAGTTCATACCTATGATAAAAAAAGTAGTTGGTTATACAACGGACCTATTGCGAATACCCAAATTGTTGACGATGTAAAAAAAGCGCTCTTAAATTAAAAAAAATGCTTGGATGATTGTTTTCATCCAAGCATTTTTTTAATTAGCAATTGCCGTTTCTAAGCCAACTTCAATCATTTCATTAAACGTCGTTTGGCGTTCTTCTGCCGTTGTTTCTTCGCCTGTCACCAAGCTATCACTCACCGTCATAATCGCCAATGCTTCTACATCAAATTTTGCTGCTAAATAATATAACATTGCCGCTTCCATTTCAATCGCTAATACCCCGTATCGACCTAAATGAAAGACATCATCTAAGCTATCTTTGTAAAAAACATCATCTGACAATACGTTACCAACATGGGTAGTAAAGCCTTTTGCTTTGGCAATTTCGTAAGATTTGAGTAAAAGATCAAAGCTCGCAATTTGTGGAAAATCATATTTAGGAAAATCATTGCGAATCGCAGAAGAAGGCGTCGCTGCTGCTTGTGCGATAACTAATTCACGAACGTTGACTTTTTCTGAAATAGAACCACACGTACCAACACGAATTAACTTCTTCACATCGTAAGAGTTAATTAACTCATGGGCATAAATACCTGCTGAAGGCATCCCCATCCCTGTTCCTTGGACCGAAACACGCTGTCCCTTATACGTTCCTGTGTAACCTAACATCCCACGAACTTGATTATAGCAGACAGGATTCTCTAAAAAAGTTTCCGCAATATATTTTGCTCGGAGGGGATCCCCTGGTAGTAAAATTTTATCGGCAATTTCACCTGGTTTTGCTTCGATATGCACACTCATTCTGGTTTACTCCTTTTTTTATAAAGCTGCTAGTGTTGCTTTCACTAACTCTTTGAATTGTCCTTTAACGCGTTCAGTTGTTTCAACTACTTCTGCATGATTTAAGCTACTTTGCATACCAGCTGCTAAATTCGTAATACAAGAGATGCCTAGTACTTTCATGCCACTATGCACAGCTACAATGACCTCCGAAACAGTTGACATGCCAACTGCATCCGCACCCATCGTCCGTGACATCCGAATTTCTGCAGGCGTTTCATATGTCGGGCCAGAAAAGCCCATATACACGCCTTCTTTTAAATCAATATTTTGTTCCGCAGCCACTTTTTTTGCCACTTCCCGATATTCTTGCGTGTAAGCATGACTCATATCTGGAAAACGCGGCCCGATTTCTTCATCATTTTCACCAATTAACGGATTATCGCCTGTAAAATTAATGTGGTCATTGATTAACATCAAATTCCCCGGTGTATATGTTTCATTTACGCCACCAGCTGCGTTGGTTACAATCATTGAATGAATGCCTAAAGCAGCCATCACACGAACAGGATAAGTGACCGTTTGCATCGAATGTCCTTCATAATAATGAAAACGTCCTTGCATCGCCAAAACTTTTTTTCCAGAAAGCGTTCCGTAAACTAATTGTCCAGCATGTCCAACGACTGTTGAAACAGAAAAATGGGGAATTTCAGAGAAAGGAATAGCAATCGCATCGGTTATTTCATTAGCTAATTCACCTAACCCTGAACCTAAGATTAGACCGAAGTCTGCTTGTTGCACCCCTTTTTCTTTCAAAAACTCAGTTGTTTCGTTTAAATGATTCGTTAACGTTGTCATGTGTTGCCTCCTCGAATTATTGTAATTGATTTAAAAAGCTTTGACCGTTTTCCGTTGCAGGAACTTCAAAGTTTTCAGCAATCGTTGCTGAAATATCTGAATAAAATCCTTGTGGCAAGCTGCCTTGTTTTGTCATTTTTTTACTATAAGCCAATAAAGGCACATATTCACGTGTGTGGTCTGTTCCTGGGAAAGTTGGATCATTCCCGTGATCTGCTGTAATTAAAAGCAAATCATCTTCGGCCATAGCTGCCATAATCTCTGGCAAACGACCATCAAAATCTTCGATGGCTTTTGCATAGCCCTTCACATCACGACGGTGGCCATACAGCGCATCGAAATCCACTAAGTTAGTAAAACTTAAACCTGTGAAATCTTTGTTCATGACCGTTAATAATTGATCCACCCCATCCATATTGCTCTTCGTGCGGATAGCTTCAGTAATTCCTTGTCCATTAAAGATGTCGTTAATTTTCCCAACAGCGATCACATCATTGCCGTTTTCTTTCAACGAATCTAAAACAGTATGGCCAAAAGGATCTAAAGCATAGTCATGACGGTTACTGGTTCGAGTGAAATTACCTGGTTCACCAACATACGGGCGGGCGATAATCCGACCAATCATATAAGGTTCGTCTTTCGTAATGTCACGAACATATTGACAAATTTTATACAATTCTTCTAATGGAATAATGTCTTCATGCGCCGCAATTTGTAAAACAGGGTCTGCTGAAGTATAAACAATTAAATCCCCAGTTTTCATTTGATGTTCGCCATAATCATCAATGACTGCTGTCCCGCTATATGGTTTGTTACAAACAACTTTTCGCCCAGAAAAATCTTCAATTTGTTTCAGCAATTCTTCAGGAAAGCCGTTTGGGAATACCCGAAAAGGTTTTTTGATGTTCAAGCCCATAATTTCCCAGTGACCGGTCATAGTATCTTTTCCAACAGAAATTTCTTCTAATTTGGTGGCATAGCCATCGTGGTCTGCCACTGCTTTGACACCTGTTAAAGGAGCAATAGTTCCCAATCCAAGTTTTTCTAAATGAGGAATGGTTAGTCCCGCTTCTTTGGCAATATGACCCAGTGTATCACTGCCGACATCTCCAAATTTTTCAGCATCTGGTGCTTCACCAATACCGACTGAATCTAGTACGATTAAATGAACACGTTTAAACACACTTGCTTCCTCCTCTAAGGTCGTAAATACGTCAAGAATGACAATTATTTTACGCTAGCCTTTTAAATAGTCTCGAGAATCAAACAGAACAATCTATTTATTCTCAGCTCTTCAATTATACCATGAATCCGCTATTATTGCCTGAAAGAGCATTAAAATTTTCACTGATTCCTTCGATTTTAGCGGTTCTTAAGGTCCGTTAAAAGAAGAGTATCATCATGCTCTTCTTTTTACTGATGTTCACGAGTTACGCGCTTAATTATCGTTAAGAAAAAAGACCTTCGTCATAGATTGACGAAGGTCTTTTTCTTATTTCGTTTTGACGTAATTTTTCCCGTTCGCTTTTGGTCCCGATGATTTTCCAAAGAACACAACTAGGACTAAAATGGTCAATACGTATGGTGCTGCTTGTAGATAAACTTTTGGAATTTCTGAAATAATTGGTAAGTTTTCCCCAGCAATACTTAAGTTTTGTGCAAAGCCAAAGAATAAGGCTGCGCCCATTGCCCCAAGTGGATTCCATTTACCAAAGATCATTGCGGCCATTGAAATAAACCCTTGTCCTGCAATTGTGGTAATCCCAAAACGACCCGCAATACTTTGAGCAAAGACAGCTCCGCCCATACCGCCTAAGAAGCCGGATAGCAAGACGCCAGAATAACGCATTAAGTAGACATTAATTCCCAATGTATCTGCAGCTTGTGGATGTTCTCCCACAGAACGTAACCGTAAGCCAAAACGTGTTTTATAAATGACAAACCAAGCTAAAATCGCAATCAAAATTGCTACGAAAGCTGGCAAAGAGGTTTTTGCAAAGAATAGTTCACCAATCACTGGAATTTTTGACAATCCTGGGAAAGAAAAATAACCAAATGATTGTGTAATCATATCTGTTTGTCCTTTTTGATAAATAACTTTTACTAGGAAAACCCCTAGCGCCGGTGCCATCAAGTTAATGACAGTACCACTGATAATATGATCTGCTCGTAAGTTAATAGTTGCAACGGCATGTAAGAGAGAAAAGACAATCCCGACAAGGCCTCCTACTAAACAAGCAATCCATGGTGTCGCCGCGCCAAATGTATCAGCAAACGTCAAGTTAAAAACGACCGAACTGAAAGCGCCCATTACCATAATACCTTCCAAACCAACATTAACCACACCACTTCGTTCTGAGAACGTTCCGCCTAATGCTGTCAAGATGAGCGGAGTTGCATACACTAATGTTTGCGTGATGATTGAGGAAATTGTTGCTAAATCCATTAGATGTCTCCCCCCTCTTGATTGTTTTTGTCTGGCGCCGCTTCAATTGTTTCTACAATCGCTACTTCTTTTTTACTACCAGACACTTTTGCTAACAAGAAACGAATTAAATAACTAATTCCCACAAAGAAAATAATCGCTGCAATAACAACATCAACTAATTCGGTTGGTACACCAGCTATCAACGGCATTCCTTGTCCACCAAGTTTTAACATTCCAAACAGTAATGCGGAAAGTAAAATCCCGATTGAACTACCTGCTCCTAATAGAGACACGGCCATACCATCGAACCCAATGCTCAACGATGTGTTTTGAATAAAGAAGTTTTGGAAAGTCCCCAATCCTTGGACCGCACCACCTAAACCAGCCAGCGTTCCTGAAATCATCATGGATAAAATAATCGTTCGCTTGCTGCTCATTCCAGCATATTCAGAAGCAAATGGGTTTAACCCCACCGACCGAATTTCAAAACCAAGCGTTGTTTTTTTCATCAAGAACCACACAAGAATAAGGAAAATGAAGGCCAAGAAAATGCCGATGTTCAAACGAGAGCCATCACTGATACTTGTTAAAAACGGTGAGCGTAATGATGCATTCGCACCAATCATTTTGGTGATCCCTTTGTTCGCCATAATACTTGGTTTCATGACATTATTAGCAATATGATTTCCTGTGTATAATAAAATATAATTCAACATAATCGTAACAATAACTTCACTCGTCCCAAAATAGGCACGCAAGAAACCTGGAATGGCTGCTGCTAAAGCCCCTGCAACCGCGCCAACAATAATCGCCACCGGCAACGCAATCATCCGGGGTGCATCAGGCATGGATAAAGCGACCCAAATACTAGCCACCCAACCACATAAGGCTTGTCCAGAAAGCCCGATATTAAAGAATCCAGCCGAATTTGCCACCGAGAATCCTAAAGCGGTAAAAATCAACGGTGCTGCGGTTACAAAAATCTCACCAATACTTTTCTTTCCTTGGAAAGCTGTTTCAAACATCGCTTGATACCCAGCCACTGGGTCATAGCCAAAGATAACCATAATAATTGCCCCTAAGAGGAAACCCATAATAACAGATAACACAGGGACTAAAATATTTCTTATTTTTTCAGAACGATTATTCAACAGTTTCACCTGCCTCTACTTTTGATAACTCAGCACGGGCTTCTTCCAATGAGTAGCCAGCCATTAACAAGCCCAATTCATTTTCTGTCGTTTCTTTCGGATCAACAATTCCGACGATTTCCCCCGCATGAATAACAGCGATACGATCAGAAACGTTTAAAATTTCGTCTAATTCAAAACTTACTAATAAAACAGCTTTATTTTTATCTCTTTGTTCAATTAGTCGACGATGAATGTATTCAATAGCTCCGACATCTAAACCGCGTGTTGGTTGAGAAACAATCAACAAATCTGGATCGCGGTCAACTTCTCGGGCAATAATCGCTTTTTGCTGATTCCCACCTGAAAGCGCCCGAGCTGGTACTAATTCATTAGGAGTCCGTACATCATATTCTTCAATTAATTCACGGGCATGTTTGTTAATCATTCGATAGTTTAAAATACCTGTTGAACTGTATGGTTTTTGGTAATACGTTTGTAGGCCAATATTTTCAGCCAATGTCATCTCTAATACCAAACCATATTTATGTCGGTCTTCAGGAACGTGGGCGACACCCATTTCCGTAATTTCCCGAGGTTTGCGATTAGTAATCTCTTTTTCATTCAAATGAATGGAGCCTTTTTCGACTTTCGTTAATCCTGCTAAGGCTTGGATTAATTCTGTTTGTCCATTGCCATCAATCCCCGCAATCCCAACAACTTCCCCTGCTCGGACATCTAAGCTAAGATTTTTCACTGCATCTAAGCCGCGGCTTTCTTTCACTACTAAATCTTTAATTGATAAAATTGTTTCTTTCGGTTGCGCTGGTTTTTTCTCTGTTTTGAAAGAAACAGAACGTCCCACCATCATATCGGCTAACTGTTGCGAAGAAACGTCTTTCACATTGACGGTGCCAATACTTTGCCCCCGGCGAATGACCGTACAACGGTCTGCCACTTTTTTAATTTCATCTAACTTATGTGTAATTAAAATGATCGATTTGCCTTCATCGGTTAGTTCTTTCAAAATAATCATTAATTCATCAATTTCTTGTGGCGTTAATACTGCGGTTGGTTCGTCAAAAATTAAAACGTTCGCACCGCGATATAAGGTCTTTAAAATTTCAACCCGTTGTTGCATACCTACAGAAATATCGCGAATATAGGCATTGGGATTTACATCCAACCCGTATTGCTTAGACACTTCTTCAATCTCTTTTTTCGCTTTTTTCCGGTCTAAAATACCGCCATGGGTAGGTTCACTACCTAAGATAATATTTTCAGTCACAGTAAAGGCTTCAACTAACATAAAATGCTGATGGACCATTCCGATTCCTAAACGATTGGCTGCAGTAGGACTTGTAATGTTGACTTTTTCGCCATTCATATAAATCTCACCTGAGGTCGGTTCCAATAGCCCTGATAAGATATTCATCAAGGTCGACTTGCCTGCACCATTTTCACCTAGCAGTGCGTGGATTTCACCAGGTTTTACTTGTAAATCAATTTGGTCGTTGGCTTTGAACGTCCCAAATTCTTTGGTGATTTTACGCATCTCAATTACGTTTTCTTCTTGAGACAAGGTCTATTCACTTCCTAACAAAATTATATTGGCAATACTTTAGAGGGTAATTTTGACCCTTAACTAAGTAGTTGAAGAACCTCAACTATTTAGTTAAAAATCCAAACATCATAAAGGGTTTCCTTGGCAGCCGTCGCTGCCAAGGACCACTTCATTTTTAGAAGGAACAATAATGAGCCCTTCTTTTTTCATTTAGGAGCTTAAATTATTCTGGTTTTTCTGGGACTTTTACGTCACCTGAGATTACTTTATCTTTTGCTGTTTTAACAGCTTCTTTTGTTTTGTCGTTTAAATAGCCGTCTGTTAAGTCAACGCCACCATCTTTTAATCCATAAACTAAATGTTCGCCACCAGGGAATTTGTCTTCTAACGCACGGTTGGCAATATCTTGAACCGCTGTGCCGACACCTTTAAGGGTTGAAGTTAACGTGAAGTTGTCTTCTTTGCCGTCTTTTGTTTTGTACTTGCCATCAGCATCTTGATCGCGGTCAACACCGATTACCCAAACTTTGTCGCCAGAACCTGATTCATTCAAGTCTTTTGCTTCTTGGAAGACCCCTTGTCCAGTCGCACCAGAAGCATGGAAGATGATATCGACGCCATTTTGGTACATTGCAGCAGCTAAAGCTTTCCCTTTGGCAGGATCAGCAAATGAAGCCGCATATTTTGTATCAACAGTAATTTCTTTACCTAATTCTTTCGCAGCATCAGCCACACCTTTTTCAAAACCAGCTTGGAAACGGTCAATTACGACCCCTTCTTCACCACCAACAAAACCGACTTTGTTCGTTTTTGTTTCGTTTGCAGCAGCAACACCGGCTAAGTAAGCTGCTTCATTATCTCTAAATGTTGCAGAAACAACATTCTTTTTGCCATCGATTTGATCATCGATTAAAACAAAGTTTGTATCAGGGTTGGCATCTGCTGCAGAAGAAATTGCATCTTTTAGCAAGTAGCCAATACCAAAGATTGTGTTGAATTTACTTGATACCGCTTGGTCAATATTTGTTGTATAGTCAGCTGCATCATTCGATTGAATATATGCATACCCTTTTGAACCTTCTGGTAAATCATGTTCTTTACCCCAAGCTTGCAATCCTTCCCAAGAAGATTGGTTGAACGACTTGTCATCCACGCCGCCTGTATCTGTAATGATTACAGCACTATGCGCTGCATCCCCTTTGCCACCGCCGCTTTCAGCGGTTTTGCCTTTGCCACCACCACATGCTGCAAGTGAAACTGATAAACCTAATGCAATCAAACTAAAACCGAATAATTTTGCTTTTTTCATTTCTGTAAAGCCTCCTAAAAATAGTTTAATGTATTTAAACAACTAAGTTGTTTCTAAGGTTGGTCTGGGACTTTTACGTCACCAGAGATGATTTGTTCTTTGGCTTCTTTAACTGCCGTTTTGGCTTGATCGCTTAGGGCTTCTGTTGTTAAATCAACACCGCCATCTTTCAATCCATAAGTTAAATGTTCGCCGCCAGGGAATTTATCTTCTAATGCAAGATCAGAGATTTTTTTCACAGCAATATTTACCCCTTTAATGGTTGAAGCTAACGTTAAGTTATCATCCTTGCCATCTTTGGTTGTATATTTACCGTCTTCGTTTTGGTCACGGTCAACACCAATCACCCAAACTTTATCTTTTGAACCTGTTTCATTTAGCGCTTTGGCTTCTTGGAAGATTCCTTGTCCTGTAGTCGCCGCTGCGTGATAAATAATGTCGGCACCTGCTTGATACATAGAAGAAGCTAAGGCCCGTCCTTTTGAAGCGTCTGCAAATGTCCCTGCATAAGTAGACGTAATTTGAATATCTTTTCCTAATTTTTTGCCAGCATCTGCTACACCTTTTTCAAAACCAGCTTGGAAACGGCCAATAACAGGTCCTTCAACCCCGCCGATAAATCCTACTTTGTTGGTTTTCGTAGTGTTAGCTGCTGCCACACCTGCTAAATACGCAGATTCATTATCTCTAAATGTTGCAGAAGCGACGTTGTTTTTCCCATTAACTGTATCGTCGATTAGAACGAAATTCGTTTCTGGGTTGGCGTCCGCTGCATCTACTACTGCATTTTTTAGTAAATACCCAATGCCAAAAATCGTTTTAAATTGACTTGAAATGGCTTGGTCAATGTTTGATGTATAATCAGATGCTTCGTTTGATTGAATATACGCATACCCTTGAGGTCCTTCTGGAAGTTTGTGCTCTTTGCCCCACTCTTGCATTCCTTCCCACGCAGATTGGTTAAAAGATTTGTCATCAATGCCGGCTGTATCTGTGACCATTACGACACTATGTTGTGGATCACCTTTTGTGTTGGCGTTCTTTTTGCTATTGCCGCCACATGCAGCTAACCCAATGGTTAAGGCAACTGCTGCCAATCCTAGACCTAAAAATTTTACTTGTTTCACTTTCCGAAAAGCCCCCTACTATTTTATCTATTATTTCATTCGCATTTATGCTATTGAAATCTACTTTGAGCCCAACGAAACCTTATGTCCTTTTTTTAAAAATCTTTATCTGTAAATGAATAGGGCAATAATGCCTCAACTGTCATTGTTTTAGTCGCGCCATCTTTACCAACTAGCGTGACCGGCATTTGTGGATCAAAGAATTCAGCCATTACTTGACGACAAGCGCCACATGGAGAAATGGGTGCCTCTGTATTACCTGCTACAACTAAATGTTGGAAGGTCCGTTCATCTTCTGAAATGGCTTTAAAAATCGCCGTTCTTTCTGCACAATTTGTTAAACCAAAGGAGGCATTTTCAATGTTGACTCCTTGATACATTTTCCCGTCTGTAGTCACTAAGCAAGCGCCCACAGGAAAGTTAGAATACGGTACATAGGCGTGTGCCAATGCTTCTACGGCACAATCAAGCCATTCTTGTTTTACTGTCATCTTTTTCGCCACACCTTCGTTTAATTTGAAATACGAATTAATACCCTTCGCCAGTTGCGCCAGAAACAATTGCTACACCCGTACTTGCACCGATGCGTGTTGCCCCCGCTTCAATCATTGCTAACGCTTCTTCTGCATTATGCACGCCACCAGAAGCCTTAACGCCCATGTCAGGACCAACTGTCTCACGCATTAAACGAATGTCTGCTACTTTAGCGCCGCCTGTTGAGAACCCAGTAGATGTTTTAACGAAATCGGCCCCTGCTTCTTTGGCTAATTCACAAGCTTTAACTTTTTCTTCGTCTGTTAATAATGCTGTTTCAATAATCACTTTGACTAACGCTTTTCCTTTGGCTGCATCTACTACGCCTTGAATGTCTTGACGTACGTGATCGTATTGTTGTGATTTTAATGCACCAATATTAATCACCATATCCACTTCATTCGCACCATTTTTAATCGCATCAGCGGCTTCATATGCTTTAACTTCTGGTGTATTTGCCCCCAAAGGAAAGCCAATAACGGTACACACAGCGACGTCGGTATCTGCTAATTGCTCGCTAGCAAAAGCGACCCAACAAGGATTGATACATACAGAGAAAAAGTTGTACTCCTTAGCTTCGTCAATAATTTTTTGGACAGCGGCTTCTGTCGCTTCTGGTTTCAAAATAGTGTGGTCAATCATGCGGTTTAATTCCATGATGAGAATTCCTCTTTTCTTATTGTTTTATTCCGTAATAATATCGTGAATCAAAATAGGCTCTTCGCCGGTTGGTCCAATTTCAATGTTTTTATAAAGCAATTGTTCGACTTCTGTCACGTCTTCACGATTGGCATAAATAGTTAGTAATGATTCGCCTTTTTCAACTGGGCTCCCTACTTTTTTGTGAAGTTTCAAGCCAACTGCAAAATCAATCGTATCTTCTTTCGTAGCACGGCCAGCGCCCAGCAACATTGCGGCAACGCCAATTTCATTGGCAACGATTTTTTGTACCACGCCTGTTTCTTTGGCAGGTAAATCAAATTGATAAGTTGCGGTTAATAATTTTTCTGGCTGGTCAACAACGGAACTGTCGCCGCCTTGATTTTCAATCATTTCTTTAAATTTTGCGAGTGCTCGACCGCTTGTTAATGCTTCTTCTAATAAAGCCCGTGCTTCGTCTAACGTATCGGCTTTTTTAGCTAAAACGACCATCTGACTTCCTAAGACATAGCACATCTCCACTAAATCTTCTGGTCCATTTCCTTGCAAGGTCTCGATTGCTTCAACGATTTCTAAACTGTTTCCGATGGCCTCCCCTAAAGGTTGTGACATGTCTGAAATCACTGCCATCGTTTGGCGATTTGCCAGTTTCCCAATGCGAACCATTGTTTCCGCTAATCGACGAGCACTTGCTAGGTCTTTCATAAAGGCCCCTTCACCAGTAGTCACGTCTAAGACAATCGCATCTGCCCCTGCGGCAATTTTTTTACTCATAATGGAACTTGCAATTAATGGAATTGAGTCAACAGTGGCGGTCACATCACGTAACGCATAAAGTTTTTTGTCTGCTGGTGCTAGATCACCTGACTGACCAATTACTGCCACTTTTGTATCGTTCACCAATTGAATAAAACGTTCTTCTGTCAATTCAACTTTAAAACCAGGAATCGCTTCTAATTTATCCAACGTACCGCCCGTGTAGCCTAAGCCACGACCAGACATTTTTGCTACATTGACCCCGACACTAGCAACTAATGGCGCTAAAATAAGCGTCGTAGTGTCGCCTACGCCACCTGTAGAATGCTTGTCGACTTTGATTCCTTCTATAGAAGAAAGATCCACAATTTCGCCTGAATGGACCATTGCTAACGTCATTTGTGTAATTTCTTCGTCTGTCATATCTTGGTAAAAAACAGCCATTAAAAAGGCACTTACCTGATAATCTGGAATTGAACCATCTGTGTATCCGTTGATAATAAATTGAATTTCTTCGCTTGTTAGTTGATGCCCGTCACGTTTCTTTTCAATAATGTCTACCATTCTCATGAATTCGTTCCCTCCGATTTCCCGATAATGTATTATACAACAAAATCGTTCAGCTTTAAACCATTTAGTAAACCAGTTTACTATTATTTTTTTCTTGTGAAAACGCAAACAACACGAACATTCTATTTCTAAGCTGTTTTTTAAATCGGTTTTGTGCTTTTTCTAGCAATAAACGTTGCATCAAAAACTTTATTTGGAACTTTCCCTGTTGGATCTGCAATAGCTTCCACCAAAAATTTTGCTGCATAATAGCCAATATCAAAACTCGGCTGATAGACGGTTGTTAAACTCGGCACCAAATATTCGGAAATTTCCAAGCCATCAAAACCAACCACCGAAATATCGTCAGGAATTTTCTTGCCCGCTTCTTCAATGGCTTGATAAGCTCCCATCGCCATTTCATCATTGCCACAAAAAATTGCTGTGATTTCTTCATTTTTCAAAACTTCTTTTGCCGCAGCATAGCCGCCATGCAAGTTCAATTCCCCAGCACAAACATAATGCGGACGAAAAGGTAAATTGTTGTCCTGTAACGCATGCTGATACGCCGTCACTCGTTCCGTTAAACGATAATAGCCGGCACTTTCACGCAACATGCCAATATGCTGATGCCCTTGTTGAATCAAATGATGGACCGCTTGATAAGCACCTTCGTACTCTTTAACGATTAATCGTCCACTATCTCGTGGATTAATCCCACGATCGACAAGAATGACAGGAATCGGATGTTCTCGTCGGTCTTTTAAAATATGATTTTCTGGCAAAACATTCGGCGTGGCAAAAATAATGCCATCTACCGACCGATGAATCAGCTCGCTAACATATTGCATCGCTTGTTCGGAATCATGCTTTGAATTGCATAACAAAATCATGTAGCCTAACGAATTTAAATATGTTTCCACACCTTCAATCACTTTTGAGAAAAAGAAATCCGTCACATCTGGCACAATCATACCAATGGTTTTGGAATGACGGTTGATTACATTCGAAGCAAAGTAATCTGGTTTGTAATGATTTTCAGCGACTACCGCCAACACCTTGTTGCGGGTTTTTTCACTGAAACGACTCCCTTTATTATTCAGAATTTGTGAGACGGTTGTGACAGAAACACCAGCCATATCAGCAATTTCTTTAATCGTTAGTTTCATCGCGCCCCTCCCAACGTCTCCTTTTGCATTGACAGACATTTGTAGACGTGTTACAGTCTTCAAAATACTTATCGAATCTTTTACATTTTAACAAAAAAAAGACAAAAGAAATAGACTAAAAAGATTAAAAAACAAAAGAAAATGGAGGCTATTTTTTTCATGGAAGAATCCCGTGTCCGTCAATTACCAAAAATCGAGCTGCACTGTCACTTAGATGGGTCGATTCGACCAACCACTTTACGCACCATTGCTGAAAAACAAAACATTCCATTACCCCAAGACGAACAAGCCTTGAAAGAGTTAGTGGTTGCCCCTGAAAAATGCACCGATTTGAATGATTATTTAACTCGGTTCGACTTCGTGCTCACCTGTCTACAAACAGCTGAAGCTTTGCAAGCAGCGGCGTATGACGTGATTAGCCAAGCTGCCGAAGATGGCGTGGCTTACATAGAGGTGCGTTTTGCGCCTTCGCAACATACAGAAAAAGGCTTACGGTTACCTGAAATCGTGACTGCTGTTTTAACTGGCTTAAAACAAGGCGAAGAAGATTTTGGTGTAAAAAGCAATGCACTGTTATGCGGCATGCGGCATGATCAACAACAAGCCATAGAAAAAATCGTTCACTTAGCGCATGATTTCAGAGAGACAGGCGTTGTCGGCTTTGATTTAGCTGGCAATGAAGTCGATTTCCCTCCATACACATTTGAAGACGTATTAGCTTTAGCCAACCAATTGTCAATTCCATTAACACTCCACGCTGGGGAATGCGGCTGTGGCAAAAATGTCGCTGATGCTGTCACTTTAGGTGCTACTCGGATTGGCCACGGTATTGCTTTGAAAGATACACCCGAATACTTGGCGCTCTTAAAAGAAAAAAAGGTTCTTTTAGAAATGTGTCCAACTAGCAACTTCCAAACAGGCACCGTCAAAACATTGGCTGAATACCCTTTTCAACAATTTATAGAGGCTGGCTTAGCCGTCTGCATCAATACCGATAATCGCACTGTTTCAGATACTACGTTAACGAAAGAATTCATGAAATTGGCCACTTGGTATCAATTAAGTTATGACGAAATGAAGCAACTCACTAAAAATGCGCTTGCAGGTGCTTTTTTATCGCCAGACGAAAAAAAACTGTTGAACCAAAAAATTGATCAAGCGTATCTATTCTAAAAAAGAACCGCCACTAAAGTGGAGGTTCTTTTTTACTCTGCTTCTTTAACACTTCGTAAAATATAATAGCCTTTGTCTTTTGTCACAATTTCAACATTGCCAAATACTTCAGCCATTTTCTTTTCTGCACTAGGTGCACCTTGTTTCTTTTGAATAACCACCGTTAGTGTGCCACCAACTTTCAACAACGGAAAAGCCCCTGTTAAAATGCCATGGACAACTTTTTTGCCTGCACGAATGGGCGGATTGCTAACAATCGCCGCGTAGGTCGTTTCGTTTAAGGTTTCATACACATTGGAAGAATGGATATCCACAGTAGTAATTTGGTTGCGTTGGGCGTTCATTTGAGCTAGCCCAACTGCCCGTTGGTTGACATCCACCATTTCCACCAGTCGACCAGTCGCCGCTGCTAAGGACAACCCAATTGGTCCATAGCCACAACCAACATCTAACAAACGGCCTGCTGGTAAATTTTCCCATTCAAAGGCATCAATCAACACACGAGAACCATAATCCACTGTTCCTCTTGAGAAGACCCCGCTATCGGTCGTAAACTGAAAGGTCCGACCACGTAATGGAAAAGACCAGCTTTCTAAATCATGTGCTAATTCTGGATTTTCTGTATAATAATGATTCGCCATTTTGTTCTTCCTATCTATGCTTGTTTTGGTTTTAGTCTACCCTTTATTTCTCGAACAATCAAGGCACCTAATAATTCATAGCCCACTTGTGAAAAATGCAAACCATCTGCTTGTAAAAATTCATCCGTTCCAGGATAAACAGTCATCGCTTTATACAAATCAATAACTGGCAAGTTATGTGCCGCTCCGACTTCTTGTGCAACCTTGACCAATTCCTTGATACGCGTTTGTGGACGTTCTGGACGTCTGCCACTATCCGCATATGGTGGTGTAATTAAAATCACCTTTTCTGAACCAATTTCGTGAATCATTGTTTCAAGGTTTTCTCTAAACGTGGCTACTGTTATATTTCGATCCAGTGACGCATCATTGGCGCCAAAGAAAATCACCACCTCATCAGGTTTCTCAATTAGTACTTCTTTATTTAATCGTTTTAAACCATCCTCTGTTGTATCGCCAGGCATTCCAGCATTAATAACGGCCACTTCTTCTAGACCCATCGCAGCAATATCCCGTTTCACTAAGTCAACAAGAACAGGTGAGACGGCTTCCTCTAAATAACCAGCAGTAATGCTATCACCAAATAATACAATTTTTCTCATGGCTTTTCCCCTCTTTTCTAACAGTTTTCTCTTTTCATGATACCATTTTCATCATAAATTGGCGAAGAAGGGAATTCTTTTGTAAAATCCTGTGTTTCCCTTGTGAAATTATGGTAAAATGTACAAAGATTGAACAGGGTTTGGTGGAGGAACAATGGACGATAAAATGAATTACTACCCAATTTCCAGAGAAGAATGGCATGGGTTTTATCATGACGGCAAAGCACCGTTAACCGAAGCAGAATTGGATAACATTAAAAGTGTGAACGACCAAATTTCACTAAAAGATGTACAAGAAATTTATGTACCCTTAACGCATCTTATCCATTTATACATGAAAGAATTTGAATCGCTAACACTTAGCAAAGGATTATTCCTACATGAATATGTCTCTGTACCACCATTCATCATTGGAATTGCCGGCAGTGTCGCCGTTGGTAAAAGCACCACCGCTCGTCTTTTGCAAAGAATTCTGGCCCGAACGTTTAAACGAAGAAACGTTCAACTCATTACAACGGATGGATTTTTGTATCCCAATAAAGTGTTAGAAGAACAGGGAATGATGGACCGAAAAGGGTTTCCTGAAAGTTATGACATGGAAAAGCTAATTAATTTCTTAAACGAAGTCAAAAGCGGCAAAGACGAAATTAAAGCACCCGTCTATTCTCACAGTGTCTACGATGTTATCGAAGGCGAATATGAGTTGATTCAACAACCAGATATTCTGATTGTTGAAGGCATTAACACCTTACAGTTACCCGCCAATCAACAAATTTATGTGAGTGATTTTTTTGATTTTTCTATTTTTGTGGATGCCGATCCAGCCTTAATTGAAAAATGGTACCTAGAACGTTTTGGGGCCTTATTAGATACGGCTTTCTTAGATCCTAATAATTATTATTACCAATATGCAATTGGCAAACGAGAAGATGCTTTCGCCATGGCACGGAATGTTTGGAAAACCGTGAACTTGCCGAACTTGGAGGAATATATCTTGCCAACGCGCGGACGTGCGGACATTATTTTGCATAAAACGGAAAATCATTTGATTGACCAAATCTATCTACGTAAATATTAAGGGTTGACGAGCTAAGAAATATCCTGTATCTTTTGTAGAAATATCCTTGAAAATTTTCAGCAGAATGCATGACTTTCAAGGAGTAAAATGTTTTAATAAGTATAGCTAGACAAAGAAGAGTACGGAACAAAAGTGAACCACTTTTTAACCGCCTGATTTTCGGCTGTTTAAAAGTAGCCCCTGCGGAATTAAGCCAAAATTTTCTAAAAATCGTAAAACAATTTTTGAAAATCCTCTCTTAATTCTTGGTGCTGACCACTTTTTAACCGCCTTTTCTTTAGATAAATTTAAATGGATAAGGGGTAATAGACGTGACTAACGTTGCCGATTTGACATCTGTCGAAAAAATTATTGTTTTAGACTTTGGTAGTCAGTTTAACCAATTGATTACTCGTCGTATTCGTGAATTTGGCGTATTCTCTGAGTTATTAAGCCACCGAACTACGGCAGAAGAAATTCGCAAAATCGCGCCTAAAGGAATCATCTTCTCAGGTGGACCAAACAGCGTGTATGACAAAGATGCTTTTAGCATTGATCCAGAAATTTATGAGTTAGGAATTCCCATTCTTGGCATCTGCTACGGTATGCAATTAATGACTCATAACTTAGGCGGAAAAGTAGAACCTGCCGCAAACCGTGAATACGGAAAAGCAGAATTAGAAATCCTTGGTGATGCGACATTATTCCAAGGAACACCTGCGAAACAAACCGTTTGGATGAGCCACGGTGATTTAGTAACAGAAATCGCTCCTGGATTCGAAAAAGTTGGGACAAGCAACGACTGTCCAATCGCTTCTATCGAAGATGCCAACCGCAAATTCTACGGCGTACAATTTCACCCAGAAGTTCGTCATTCAGAATATGGTAACGACTTATTACGTCACTTTGCTTTTGATGTGTGTGGCTGTACTGGTGACTGGAGCATGGAAAACTTCATCGATATGGAAGTCGCTAAAATCCGTGAACAAGTAGGCGATAAAAAAGTCTTACTTGGTTTATCAGGTGGCGTTGACTCAAGTGTTGTCGGCGTGCTTTTACAAAAAGCCATTGGCGACCAATTAACTTGTATCTTCGTTGACCATGGATTATTACGTAAAGGTGAAGCAGAACAAGTAATGGAAAGTTTAGGCGGTAAATTTGGCTTAAACATTATTAAAGTAGATGCGAAAGAACGCTTCTTAAGTAAATTAGCAGGCGTTTCTGACCCTGAACAAAAACGTAAAATCATCGGTAACGAATTTGTGTATGTTTTTGATGACGAAGCAACTAAACTTGCTGGGGAAGAAGGCGTTTCATTCCTAGCACAAGGAACTCTTTACACAGACGTCATCGAATCTGGTACAGAAACTGCGCAAACAATTAAATCACATCACAACGTTGGTGGTCTTCCTGAAGACATGCAATTTGAATTAATTGAACCTTTAAATACATTATTCAAAGACGAAGTTCGTGCCTTAGGAACTGAACTTGGCATGCCTGATGCAATCGTTTGGCGCCAACCATTCCCAGGACCAGGATTAGGTATTCGTGTGCTTGGTGAAATTACAGAAGATAAATTACAAATTGTTCGTGATTCAGATGCTATCCTACGTGAAGAAATCGCAGCAGCTGGCTTAGATCGTGACATTTGGCAGTACTTTACTGTCTTACCTGGCATCCGCTCAGTAGGCGTTATGGGTGACGGCCGTACCTACGATTACACAGTCGGTATCCGTGCTGTGACTTCTATCGACGGCATGACCGCTGACTTTGCTCGTATCCCTTGGGATGTTTTACAAAAAATTTCTGTGCGCATCGTGAACGAAGTTGCACATGTAAACCGTATCGTGTACGATATTACTTCAAAACCACCTGCAACTGTGGAGTGGGAATAATAAACAAACCGCTAGAAATGCCTATATAATAGATTTTCTAGCGGTTTTTCTTTTTCATTATCACACTTTTATCACACTTATTTTTTTACTCCTTTAGTAAATTGATTAGTAACTTCTGAAGCCATATTACGTTCAGTAAACTCAACATTAACTATTCCCTTCAATTCATTAGCTATTTCAGTGGAACTACTTGGATATAAGTGTCCATAAGTACCTAAAGTTGTCTGCACATCTTCATGACCCAATCGTTCTTTAATTAACAAAGCATTAGTACCCATACTTATTAATAAAGACGCATGAGAATGTCTTAAAGCATGAATCCTAATATCATGTACCTCTGCTAATTTTGCATGACGTTTAATAATATGTCTTACTGTATGTTTTTGAGTAGGAACTGAATTATAAGATAAAACAAATTCAATTCCTCCAACATCATCTTGCCTTTTTTTCCAATCTCTTAAATAGTGAACTGTATCTTCATCTAAATAAATCGTCCTAATACTGGCTCTAGTCTTTGGAGATACAAATTCATAAGTTTGTGCATTTTTATAATATAGTGAATTTTTTACTGTTAAATATCTTCCATCTAAATTCACATCTTTCCAAGTTAAAGCAGTAGCCTCACCTATTCTCATGCCTGTCATAAATAATAACCAGATACAAATAAAAGAAAAATTTTGATAATAATCTTCTATATAAAAAGTCTTAATAACTTTTTCAAATTCTTCTTTTGTCCAAAAATCAATTTCTTTCTTACTTTTTTTCACATTACCAACGATTTTTGCTGGATTTGAAGAAATCATTCCTAACACAACAGCTCGATCTAAAGACATTTGAAACAGTCCATAAATGTTTCTTACATACGTGTTTTCATACTGTTCCAAAAGCTCATTCTGCCACTTCTGTATATGAACAGGAGCTATACTTTTCAACTTCATTTTAAAAAAATAGGCAAAGGTATTTTTTATCGTACTAAGCCTATTATTATAAGTTCTTTCTTTAACTCGTCCCTTATAATATGGCAAAAAAATAGTATAAAAAAATTCTTCATACAGCATTGTACTGTTTGAAGAATATGCTTCTTTACCAAAGTTACTAATTATCTCAGCATAAGCTTCTCTCGCTTCTTTAATCGTGGAAAAACCCGAACGCATTTTTTGAATCCTCTTACCAGTTACTTCGTCAAAACCCAAACTAGCAGTAAAATAATATTTTCCTCTCTTATCCTTTTTAAACTTAACCAACTGTTTCAACCTCTTTTGCTATAGACCCTAATTCTATACCTAACACACTCTCAACAGCCGAAACAGGTACTCTTCCTAAACGTTTGTTTAAATAATACGAATATCCTTTAGATACCATTGTTGCTTTTGCTTTTCGAATTATATCCTCTGCTTGATATTTGCCATATCCTAAATTCATTAACTCTTCTTTTGTTACAATTAACATTATTTCCCCTCCCAAAAATAAAAAGAGCAACGCTCTATGCATTGCTCTCAAACATAAATTTATTTATCTTAGTTCAGATTCTATTTAAATTTCCCTGATTTATACACTACTTCATAGTTACCTTGTGATTTAACATAATCAAATGAATCTCCATCAAAAGGTTCTGACTCTAATTTTTTATTCTCATTATATAAATATTTCTCTTCAATGTCATTCGATTTCCCTTCATAAGGAATCCATGCTTCAGCTAAATACCGATTTGTATCTTTATCCTTATAAATTAGAAAGCTAAAATCTGATTCTTTATAATCTTTATTATCTAAATCAGAATTCTCTGCAATTATTGCTTTTTTAAATTCTTCACCTGTTTTATCTAATTTAGAACCATTACATGCAGTTAATGTGAAACCTGCAACAACCATCAACAAAATTGAAACTACCTTTTTCATTTTCTCATCTCCTCACTTATACATACATTATACCATTAACTAAAGTACAAATCCATATATATCAAGGTTAATACTCTTGTTTCACTGAATTATAGGTCATTTCCACTACCTTATTTCCTTGCACTTTTGCCAGTAAAAGTACTCTTGTTTTTGTTCCGTTTTGTTCACAATCAAGTAAGACTGCGTATTCCTTTTTATCATTTTGATATATTGCACTTACTTCACCTTTACTTTCCAATTTTGCGCCAGTTTTCACATCAATACCATTTTTCTTTACACATTCAGCAGTCATTAATTTCTTTAATTTTTCGTTACGATCATTGATACTAGAAAAATTAGCATAAGCATTTCCAAAGTCCTCTACCAACTGGTAAGTATCAGATACTTTTTCTTCTGCTAGTTTATCTTTAATCTGCATAGGTTTAGTACTACTTTTTTCAGTTACTTCACTTCCTTTCGTAGAAGTCATATCATCAACTGGTTTCATATCCACAGAGTCAGTTGCTGACGAGACCACCGTTTCATGACCTTTAGTATTCCCGCCACATGCAGTAAATACTAATCCAGCACCTAATAATAAAACTACTAAACTTAACTTTTTCATTTTCTACCTACTTTCTTTGAAATGCGTTGTACTTCTTTAACATACACAATCTTTGAAAAAATCCCCTCAGAAAATTTAACACGATACTCTTTATTATTCATAGCTACTAAAAAACCATCTTGATACTTTTGAACTGCAAATTCATTTTTTTTACAGTTAAATCTCGAACAAACTTCTTTTATCTGACGATTGGTTAATCCACTTCTCTTATTTAAAAACATTTTTAACTTCCTCCTTAGCTTAAATTATCTTGGCTATCTCTGTTTTCATATCTAAAAGCATTCTCTGAACCGTTCGAGAATAATTTTCACTTTCAATAGACATCAAAAATTTTTTTAAATCCTCTAAGACCAATTGTATATAATTATTTTTTTCTAGCTCTGTTAAATTTCCCATAAAATCAGCTAAACTTATAAATAATTCTAAATCTATTTGTTTAAATTGCTTTTGATAGACAGGAAAATTTATCTCCCTTATTCCTAAAAAATAGCTATTGATAATATTTAATGAAACAACTTCTGATTTACAACTTACCATTCATAGCCCTCCTATTTTCTTACTAAACTCGTTACATGTGGGAAATCTAATCCCCAAGTTCGAGAATACTTAGCAACAATTTGACCTTGTTCCGCATTTTGCTCGTATGTTGTAAATTTTCCTTTGCCTTCTACGCCTGCAACAACACCAGTATGCCCATAAATACTAGTAGCCACACCACCTTGACCAAAATTAATGACATCTCCTGCTTTAATATCTGAATAATTTGGATTCTTTATCACTTTCCAACCTATTGACGGCCAATTGTAATCATTACCAATCTCACTTGCGAACATATGCCCTGTACCCATCATTTGAAAACCTCCTTGTTTTTCAACAAAAAAAGCAGATAAGCCATAACATTGACCACCATTAATAGTTTGTCCCATTACTTTTTCCAAGACATCAATTTTTCCACCACCAATATTGGCTGAACCTCCGCCCATGGAACCTGTAGAAAGTCGTTTATACCAATTGTTGGCACTAGTCTTTCTTTTTACTTGTTCTACAGGATCATCTTTTGTTCCAGCTCGTTCCCACAACTTCAAAATATCTACCGCAAGTGTATTCACATCTTTTGATTTAGACATTCTTTTAAGTAAGTCACTATCAGAACCATCCTTATTCCACGCAAAATCCATTTGTAAAGCTACTGATTTCCATTCCTTTTTTTGACTTTTTGCAAAATTTAATAAATTAACTCTTCGTCCTGAATCCCATTGTCCTAATCCAATTCCATAACCGCCTAAACTAGCGTTATAAGCAATAGAAGGATTAAAAGCCAAATCACTTTGAATTCTAGCAGGATTTAATCCACTTTCATGTTCCATATTGCCAATCCAAGCGGAAGCAAACTGCAACGTTCCACCGTGTGACGTCACGTAGTTAGAAACTTCTAATGCTACTTTTTCCTGTGGTGTAGCAGGCTGAAACTGGGAAGAATCTCCGCTTTCACTAGAAGAAAATACACCTAAAAATAATAAAAAAGGAAGAATAAAAATAAAACAACTAACAATTAAAACCTTGCCTAATTTCTTCATGATCTCTCCTTTCAATAAAAAAGAAGGCTGATAATCATTTCATCAGCCCTCTACAACATCAAAATTATATTCTTCCGTATTCACACTACCAAAAAATTGTTCCTCTGTTTGTTCTAAATTATTAAAGTTTTCTTCTGTTTGGTAAAATGAATAAACGTTATTTAATGAATCATTATTGTTTGTGATTAATTCGCTATCCTCTCCACCATCAAAAAATGCACGTTCTTCACGAGCAAATGCCAACTCATCAAAATTATCGACCGTAACATTCAAATTGTCCGCTATTTCTTGCTCATCAACTTCATGAATTGGCTCTTCTCTATCATTTTCACTTGATTCTACACTTGAATCTAAACTATCAAGTTCATTTTCAATAATTGGCTCTAACTCAATATTACTTTCATCAGCTAAAGAAGTATCAGAATCAGATACAGTTTCATCTAATACAGGAACATCAATTTCTTCTAAAGAATTATCCATTTCATCATCTGTTGAATCTTCAAAATTATCCACTTCATCAGTTAAAGCTTTATCTTCTATTTCTTCTAATTCTTCATTATCAACATTGGTTGGCTCTTCTACTTCCACAATTTCTTCTTCGGGCAACATATCGTCTTTAAATGGTTGTTGTTCTTCTTGAGTAGAACGATTCAACAATGAATTCAATCCTGTTTTAACACCAGCAAATTGCCCATTATCGTCAATAAAATGGTCTTTGGCTAAGTTCAATGCCTTGTCATGTTTTGGCATTAAATGACTAGCACCATCAGCAGCCAACGCTAAATTTCCAGTGGAAGCACCTATTCCTGCTTTTACTGCTCCAACACCAATTTCACCTGTACGCTCAACCGTTTCTTTTGTTTTTTCATTCATTTTTGATTCAAAAGAAGGTTGTTGAACTTGACCATCAGAAAAGAATGATAATATTTTATATCTGCTTTTCCAAATTTTCCGATACAAAATAATTTTCACCAATGCAGTAACAATTAATGTGCCTAAAAGAAAAACACCACCAGACATCACCATTAATAAACTACTACTTACTTTATCCATCAATCCTAAAAACGCTTGGTCAATTAACTTATTGATCCAAAATAACACAGACAAAAATATACCGAAAACTACAGGTAAAAATAAAATGCCAATTAATGATTTAAAAAATTTAAACATCATCATTTGACACCGAGGGAAGAAAGACACCAACGCAATAATCGGAAAAACAAGAATGAGTAAATCAACAATGATTTGAATTACGTTGAGCATAATATTAATATACGTGACAGGCACTGCTAAGACTGCTAAATTGACTACACCCACACCAACGCCAAAAGCTTTTTCCATTGTTTTTGCTCCGTCCTGTGCGAAGTATGGATTATCATCAACTACCTTATCTATATATTTTTTTCTATTTTTTTCAAATTTTTCTTTCTCTTCCTTAGACAATTTAGGCTTTTCTAGTAGTTTACTTTCATCTAATTTCTTACCATTCTCCATTTTCCCATCTAGCGAACCACTATTCACAAAATTAAATGTTTGTTTTACTGTGGCATCAAAAATTGGACTTTGATATACTTCTCCATCTTTAGAACCTTCTGTTCCTAAATTGGCACTTGTGGTAAACGTACTTTGTACTCCTTTAGCAATTGCGTTAGTTGATTGAATCAAGAACATTGAGCCACTTGTTGTGCCCGTTGACGTTGATACAGAGCCAAACCAAAAACCAAACAAAACAACAACTGCTAAATAATGAAGGAATACTTTTGAAAAGCTTCTACGACTGGAAAAGAAATGATAAAGCAGATAATATGCACTAATAAGAATCGCTAATGCTAGTAAAGAACCACCTCTAAATCCCTTGCCACCAATGCCACTTAGAACATTTTTTGACATATTCAATACTGTTTCTTGTTTTCCTTCAAAGAAACTAGATTGGTTTAAGACGTTCTCACAAAAAAGGAAAAAAGAAACAAACATTCGTAAGATAAAGAATGGTATATCTACAAAGAACCAATTCACTACTTGCCATCCTTTATCCAACAAACCACCATCAACCGTATACGCACTATAACTGTCAATTAGATACTGCATATTCTCACTTCCTTCCTATGCAACAAAGCGGTTCTCCATTTTAGAAGCTTCTGTATCATCAACGGTTTTGAACAGTTCCAACCATTCTTCAAAAATAACATGAACAACAATTCGATTAGTCTGACCAAACATATCTTTCATTAAACACTGACCTTGAACCATATTTGAGACCCATTTCATGTTAATTTCGTTCACTGGTAAATTGAGATATTTCAAAACACCTTCTCGATTTTGAACTTCATCAAAACAAATCACTGTACCAAAACCAGTACCATCTTCACTATCATCCAAATCATTTGTTGATTGTGTAATCAATACTAAGAAATTATTAAACGAACGACCAATACGTTTCATTGATTTTAAAATCGCTTTACCTTCTGGCGAAGATTGAAAAATCCAAGATTCATCAAAGAACGTCACTGTTTCTTCTTTTGGATTTCTTGAACCAAACTTCGAACAAAACGTTCCTAAAGCAAACATCAATGTAACAGAAAGACGTTTATTTTCATCTAAATTTTCATTTTTATCAGTTGGTAAGTCTAAGTCCTCAATTTCTAAAATTGTTACTTTCTTATCGAATGATAGACCCTCAACATCACCATGAGAAAAAGCTAATTCTAAAACTGAACCTTTAACAGTCGACAAAATAAATCTACCCATATCTTTCACGTCAGAAATTTCACTTTCCACTAATCGCTCAATTACATGCCAAAACCCAACCTTTTTGCCTTCTTTCCGTTCCAAAACAACTTTCGCAATCGCTTCATTAATTTCTGTTTTTTGCTTTAAATTCCATGTTCCTTCGTATATATTGGTTAACATTGCTTTAGTTGTTGCAATCGCTTCTGTTTCATCAAATAAAACAATCGGGTCAAGCACGCCATGGTTTTTCGTATCACGTACATCTAAAGTGACGAAATTAAAGGACTTCACAAAATCAACATCTAAAGGATATTTCTTTTGATATTCAAGGGCATTGATTGTATACATAAATTGCTTTCGCATTTCTTTTTTTGGATCAATGTATAACACTCTGTCTTTTAAAAGTGCCATTTGCATAAATAAGGTTTTAGCCGTCACTGATTTTCCATTCCCAGTATCACCTGTAAGCGCCCAATGTGGGTTGTTTGTTTTCTTTCCATCAACCCCTTCTTTATTTGCTAATAGCATGTTCATAAAAATTAGATTTTTTGAACTAGAAATAATAGATTTTCTATCTTCTTTTTCTTCCAAAGTTGTATCCACTCGTCCAAGGTAAAAGCCTAACTTCGTACCTGCATGAAGTGAAGTAAAGAAATTCAACTCGGCAAACGATTCAATTGTTGACGTGTGTTGCCAACGAGAAGTCTGCATGCGGATAAAATTACCAAACAAAGTGGATTGAAATAAATAAGGATTATCAAACGTTGCTTTAATAAGTGGAATATCTAAACTATCAAAACGATTGATTAAATATTTTTTTCTTGCACGCATTTGTTTTTTCGTGCTACCACTAACAACAATCACTGCTTTCCAGTCAATAATATCCACACCATCATCAATTTTTTGGTCTAAATCGTCTAGTGATAATTGCCCTTCAACAATCTTTCGTTTTTGTTTAGAACCAGCTAAGTGTGCTTCCTGCATGATATTCTTAGTGCGGGTTCTTGCACGTGACGAACGCCCAGACAGTGCTAATTGCCCTTTACTTTCTGCAAAAGTCGCTTGAATCTTCACTTCGACTGGGAAAGGCATTTTTTGAACGACCTCTAAAAAATGATTACCATCAAGAAAAACACCTACATCTCCCATTGGAAGATAGGATATATAGCTTTCGCCATAATCACAATTCAAATGCAATCCCCCGCCAAATAATGGTTTAATTTTTGTTGCCATTAAATTATCTAAATTTTGACTAGAAAGAACATCTTGTCGCTCATGAGGAATATTTTTCAAGAATTGGTACGCTTGGTAATAATACAATTCATCTTCCGATAATCGTTCAATTAACAATTCAGATAGATTTTGGTAAACCTCTAATTCTTGTTCTCGATAATCTTTTTCCCAATCTTCTGCTAGTTCTACATCAAAACCTAAGCCTTTGACAAACTTTTCCGATACGTTACTAATTGAGTTAGTAACGGTTTCTTTTAAATCAACAGCGAGATCTTTCTTGATTAAAGGTACACCAATAATCCACGTATATTCGTAAACCATACCCATTTCTTGTTCTAAAACCATTGCCGTTTTCATCAATTTATCTACGCCTACTTCATAATTATTAGAATCAATTAAAGAACGCATAGCACCCATTTTTCCTCGAATGTCGGCATTAACTGGCAAAAGGTTAATTTCAAATCCATCATTAGCTTTTAAACGATTTAACGCACGAGAAACTTTCCTTTTCGTTTTTAATTTCTTTTCAACATCAGTCAACATGACAGTTTCAGAGCGAACACGATAGTAAGCTATCGCTGTTTTTTCTTGTGTTAAAACAATATTTCCTTTCATATGATTCGTTAATGGATATTCTAATTGCATATTTTTTCCTTTCTTGTTGATTTTATTTTAGTAATTAACATTAAAAATGATTTTTCAGAAATTTCTATATATTATTGGACAACTTTTTTTCATTCAGTTATTATAAAATAAAGCTATATTTAATATAGCTTTTAAATAATAATTGGAAAGAAGGAAAGTGTATGAAGAAAAAAGTTTTTTTAGCTTTAACTATTTTCGCAATGGTAACACCTTTTATTTTTAGTTCAGAAGCTAGTGCCAGAGAAGCTGAATTTGGTAGCTCTTGCCCTGGTGGTTTTTATTTTAAAAAAGGTGGTTGGTCTACAGGTGGAAAAAATATGAGCGGTGGTTATTGTGTTCCTTTAGGAAATATGGGAAATATGAATAACAAAATTTGGTAATTAAAATGAGAAAAGAAAATGTTATCAAATCCTTTTTATACATTTTAACTCCTATAATCATAGGTACCATTATTTCACTTTTCACCAACGCTCCTATTTTCCTTATAGCGGGAATTATATATATTATTTTATTACTGTTTTTACTTCCTACTTTAGACTTTGGAATTACTGATTTTAACGCCAAACAAATTAATCCTAGCTATAGACCTGAAAGGAAAATAAATAAAAATGAAAGTATTGTTACTGTGCTACTTTTAGTCATTGGAATAATAGTCTGTGCAGTCATGCTTTATTTAAAATATAAAAATTCATAATTTAGACATAAAAAATAAGGAGCTAATGCTATGCGCTCCTTGTTTTTTTATATTCATAGATATAGTGCGCTTTTTGTACTAACGTTTAAATGAAAACTCTTCTATTTCTTTTACTCGTTCGAAAGCTACAATTGGTCTACTATCTAACACATAATTTTTCACATAGACACAACCATCTTTTAAAAAACCAAAGCCTGTTTTTCCTTCGAATTCCTTTTCGGAATACCAACGAGCAACTTTATTCGGCACCAAAACCATGATTAACAAATTTAAGTTAATTCCTAAAATTTGTGGTAATGGTACTTCTTTCCAAAACAAACCAGTTAACACAATCCCTAAGAATAGAATTAGGAGATAGGATAGGCTAACAGGTTGTGCAAATACCCACACCACTTGTCCTTTAGGCGACTTAATAACTTGCATTGAATAAGGGGCTTTTAAGCCCCTCGAATAATCGTAATATTTCATATACTCACCTACATCTTAATTCCAACTAAACTTAGGAACCATTTAACAACCGCAAAAATATTTTTTCCTTGATTCGTTGCAAAGTCCTGTAAGATTAAGGCAATGACAATTACTGAACCAATTTTTGCCCATTCAGCACCTTTCCAGTGTTTTAGAATCAAAATAATTACACCAGCCGCCATAATTGTAATAAAACTTGTACTTAAAAAATTACTCAAATTTCCTGTATTCATTAATCATTTCCTTCTTTCTCTGTAAAGTAATGTTTCATCGTATTAATAAAATAAGAATTCTCCGTTTTAGATAACCAAAGCGAAAAATCCTCTGTATGCGTTAATTTTGTTGTTTTATCTGAAAAAGTAACCGATACTTGAACCCCTGTTACGTCTTTCAGCTTTGTATCAAAAAATTTCATATCACCAGAATCTATTGAAACAAACGAGTCTTGACCTGCTGTCGTTGTTGGATTTTTCATTAACAACATTAATTCTTGTTTATTACCAATTGAATATTTTGTGAAAAACATCTTTAAAAATTTCTCTACAGATTGTTTTTCTTTTCCATCAACATCTATTGGATTTTCTGTCTGTTTTAGAGGTACTGTTTTCCCTTGTGGTAAACTACTTGCTACAAAATAAGGACGTCCTACAATTGAAAACAAATTGTCTTTTACTTGAATTGGTAAAACCATATTCTGTGTCACATTTTCAGTCTTTTTATCTTTCACCAATTCATAATTCATATTTAGATAAACCAAATAACAATCTTCCATTTTCTCTATACGTGATAGAGACGTATTTTTAAACGTACGCAAGACATTCCCTTGTAGGTTTTCTGTTTCATCAACATCTTTTACATCTAGTGATAAATATTTAGATAATCGATCGATACGAGCCTTTTTCGCTTCATCACTTGCTTTAGAGTTGTAATTTAAATACTCTTTCGCAAAATTTTCGACATAAAAAGAGAGGGCTGAATAATCAAGCTCCTCTCTATCAACTTTATTCTTTTTTGATTGTTCGCTTAACGTATCCACTTTTGAATACAAATTGTCTACATTACTTGCCATCACATTAGACCGAATCGCACCAACTCCTGACATCACCAGTAAAACACTAGCGCCAATTAACACAACCTGATTCGCTTTCTTTTGAGAAAAAGTTTTAACCTTTGATATTTTTTCTTTCTTCTCTTTCTTTTTAATTTTCTTTAAATTCATATTCCCCTCCTACTCTTAATAAGCCCAAACAACTTTCAAACGTTTTTAAAAAAGTAGATTTAATCGCCTTTTCAACATAAACTCTCTCTCTAACATGCCCCTTATGTGTTTGAAAGCCTTCTTTATACAAATAAAAATAATACGAATTGTACATTTTATCCCCGTTAGGCTTTCTCAAATATTGACCTTCTGCCATCAAACTAGTTATACCGCCATGAAAAACGTATTGCGCAACAAATTCCTTCTTAAAAGGTACTTCATCAATAATAATCCCCATTTTAAGTAAAGAATTTTTATATTCTTCCATATAAACAATATCTGCTTCATCAATTGGCATTTCATCAACTATGAATCCATGCAAGCGAAGCATTTCAGGAACTGGTACATTTGAATACCTTTGGTAAAATTTACTATGCTCTCTAAAAATTGGCATAATATGTTGATTCATAAAATACAACTCCTTTCCATTTTTCTGTAATATTTATGGTATCTTTCCATAAATTCTCCCCTTAACTCTTCCAAGCCTTGGGTAACTGCTTGTTTAGAACGACTTATCATTAGTTCTTCATAACCCATAGGAAAATCATCATGTGCGATAAAATAATTAATAGCTATCTTCTTTTCTCGTCCTAAAATATAAGATAAATCATCGGATTGATACTTTTCTAATGGCATTTGCTGTTTGACCATTTGTATGTGTAGACCACAAAATTTTTCTTCACTAATCACATCATATTCCACTCGAAATAACTTTAAACGGTCAAGAAAATTTCTTTGAACAATCCTCCCCAGTTCTTTTTCATCAGGCAGATAACCTTTATTTCGTTTATACGTTTCATAAAACAACACAGCAATCTTCTTTTCACATTCTAAAAGTCTTTCTTGCTTGGCAGTTATTTTTTCAGGATTTTTAGATTTAAAAATCAATACCTTAAAATCAAACATGTATTGATTAACAAATTCTTCTTTTGACAACTCTTTTACCATTTTTTATTAATGAATGACACCTCTTTCATATTTTACTTGCTATGCTATAATTTAATTAAAAAAGGAGAACTCTATGGATATTACTTTAGCTCTATTACCTGTTGTTATACCAGTTGTATTAACTGTCTTACTAGCTGAATTTCAACGAAAAAAAATAAATAAGGAAAAAACTTTTTCCGCCACATACGCTCCATATTTTCAACAACATCTTTTCAAAAAATATCTATACTCAATTGAACATCAATTATTTGTAAAAATAACGCAGAAAAACCAGCTTTCTATTCGTTTAGTTATGATCAAACTATTCAAGGATATTGAGAATGATAAAACTCTTTTCACATATTTGGATAACAATTTTATATCGTCCCTATATGATTTTATTCAGACCGCACCTACAAATCGGCATTACCAAGCTAAATACAACAAATTCTCGGCTAACTACTTATATTTACTAAATAAAACTAGAAAAGCACTTAGTTTAGAACCTAGAAAAGATTCTTATATCAAGACTTTCCACTTATATACAGAAAAATATTATTTTTACTATTTACAAAAGAAAAACATAAAAGATACATTTAACTTTTTACTACCCACATTTTTTCTATGTTTCTCTATTACTCTTTTAATCGCAGCCCTTATTAAATTTGTTATCGCCTCAATTCATGTAATCACAGAGTTAACCAAGATACTATAATAACAACCGCTGTTTCTGAGATAGATTGTTGTATATCAAATATTTCTTTATCTTTCAAAAAATTATTTATTTCATTTTGAAATTTAAATAGAGAATCTCCATTACCACCAAATCCTACTAATGAATGACAAAATATTTTAACTTTTCTTGATTTCATACTGTTCCTCCCTTATACAAGTTCTGCAATCACAACAATTCGTCCATCTGTTTTTGTTGCCTGATCACAAGTAATTAATGTTGTTAGTGAACAAGAAAAAATAATATACTTTCTTGTTCACTATTTTTTTAATAAAAAAAGACACAAAAGAATTTCTTTTCTGTCATTTACCCTTTATTTTTCTGTTTTTTTTTGCGTTTTTTGTATTGAATAAACACATACATACTACCTAAAATAACGAAACCGAGACCAACTAACAATGTATTTCCTTTTTCTCCTGTATATGGCAATAATCCACGTTCTGGTTTTTTAGGTTCCTCTTTAATAGTTGGGATAATATCTTGTGTTTTTTCTTTTCCATCAAAATTATGTTCTGTATCTTTTTTATACTCATGATCATTAGGTTTACTATAGCCAATCTCTTTAAAGAAATAACGAGTGCCTTTAGGGTCTTTTCTATAATCATAATCAGCTTTTACTGTTTGAATGGTTTCCTTATCAGATACTTTATAATCCACTTTACCAGAGGACCAAACATCTTTTTCTTTATTATCTGGGGTCACAGCGACTAAAATTGTTTCAAATGCACGTTCTGTGTCTACAGCAATATTTTTATGTGAAATTTTCACATCATCGTATTGTGTAACTAAATCACCCCAAACGAACGTTTGCGTTTTATTGTCTCCAGTATGAGCTTGGGTAGAAATAGAAACTTCAGGCTTTTCAGGGATTTCAGGGGTTAAATCTTGATTTTTTTGTTTTCCATCAAAATTGTGTTCTGTATCTTTTTTGTATTCTTTATCGGAAAGCTTACTGTATCCAACTACTTTGAAGAAGTAACGAGTGCCTTTAGGGTCTTTTTTATAGTCATAATCAGATTGAACACGGTGTGTCGTGTTATTTTCTGTTACTTTATAATCAATTTTCCCAGAAGTCCAAACATCCTTTTCTTTATTATCTGGAGTCACAGCAACTAAAGTATCTTCAAACGCACGTTCTGTACCTATAGCAATATTTTTATGTGAAATTTTCACATCATCATACAGTTTTACATCATCATCCCAAGTAAAGGTTTGTGTTTTCCCGTCTCCAATATGAGCTTGAGAAACAATATCCACGATTGGTGTTTCTGTTGGTGTTGCTTTGTCTTTAAGCGTATAAGTGCCAAGATCAACATTTTCACCTTTCGCTAATTCTTCTTGTGTGAATTGTTCTGTATTTAAGACATTTCCGCTTTTTTGGTCAATTACTGTAAATGTGAATGTATCTGTTTTTTCATCATAAGAGTATTTAATTTCCATGGGGTCAATATTTTGATAACCATCAACACCTTTTGTTTCAGTGATTACATAATCATCAATCGCTAAATCAGCGAAACGGAAGTAGCCTTTTTTACCATCTACATTTGCAGTTGTTTCGGTTTGAATTTCTCCTGTACGTTGATTTGTCAACGTGAACTCAACACCGTTTTTAAAAATTTCATTTGTATCGTTTTGAATTAATTTTTGTCCGTCAAGATTCATACGAATAACATCATCTTTGCTCTTTGAATCTTTAATTACAACAGGCGTGTTTTGATCTTTATATGTCAATTCTACCACGTGTTTTTCTGGATCTAATGTATATCCTGCTGGCGCTTCCGTTTCTTGCCAGTAATACGTTCCTAAGTCTAACTTGTCCATTGAAGCAGTTAGTTTCTCATCTAAAGTAAATTCTTTTAACAAGGTGCCATTTTCCTTAAATAAACCATACTTAGCTCCTACCATTGGATATGTAGGATTTAATGGTTTATCAGAATTAGTCGTTTTATCTTCTTTTATTAAGGTCGTTTTCCCAGTCGCTACTTCATTTTTAAATTCTACTGAAGCTGTTTTTCCAGCTTTTACTACGACTTCTTTGGTATTGTTTTTATCTAGGACATATGGAGCAGGTACAAAAATTTCCGTTGCTTTAACTTTGGCATTATGAGGAATATTTTTTACGATTGCTTCCCCTTTGGTATCAGTTGTGACCGTTTGCTTTTTCCCGTTATATTCTACTTCAAATTTTGTATTTAGAACTGGTTTTCCTGTTTTTTTATCTAATTTAACGATTTTCATTTCACCTGTTGTTACGATTTCAAAATCTATTTTGTACTTACTTGGATCCGCTACCCCAGCACTTAAAACATCTTGAGACCCTGCTTTTTTCCAAACAAAAGGAGTACCCTCTCGTAAGCTTTTTTTCAAAATTAATGTACCTGAAGTATCGGTCGTAATTTTAGGTGTAATCGTCAACTTATTCCCTGATTGTTTGAAATCTACATTAGCAGTATTTTGTGCTACCACATCAAATTGAGATAAATTTGAACCATTCGTATCTGTTAAAACAGTAGATTCACCTAACGTTAGTTTTACCTTACTATTATGAAAAGAGGGTTGTTTTTCATAATTTACAATAACATCGTTAATCTTATTCTTTATTGTCGTTCTTTGTTCTTCTTTTAAATCACCATTTGAATGGACAACAGCTCCCACTTCGTTATAAAGCATTTCTTGTGCTACAAACATTGTATCTAAGTCAGTACCAGCTAGATTCCACAGAGTACTTACCAAATTTGCCTTTCGATTTAAAGCAAAAGGATTACTCGAATATCCTGTACCTTCTAAAACATGACTAAATGGATCCACACAAAATACTAATTCCTTACCATTTCCTCGGTCAAGGTAAATCGGCGCTGTCCAAATGTCTCTTGTTTCTCCTTTCCACGTAACAGACATTTCTCTTTCGTTATTATGATCAAATGAAACATCTGAAGCAGTGACTGCATTGACTGGAACGGCAGTAAACAAAGTCTGCAGACCAATAACTCCAATCATCGCTAAATTTTTAATTTTTCTTGAAATTTTCATTTTTTTCTCCCTCTTCTTTATATTTATTTTGAAACATCAAAAACATACACAAAAAGAAGGTGCTCGTATCATAGTCAATTACTCACCTTCTTTATATATCTGTAATAAAAAAGACAACTCAGATTAATACATGAGTTGTCAGCTAACAAAAGTATTCATTTATAATTGTGAAGCTCCGTAAGTTCCTACCATTCCATTTGCATCATATAAAGCTTCAGCTGCAGCTAATGCTTCAGCCTGTGTATTATAAGTACCTCCAGTTTGGTGTAACTGTGTACCATCATTCCACCATCCTATCCATTTTTGACTCGGTGTTGGATCAGGGGTAGGTTCTGGTGCAGGTGTTGGTTCTGGAGTTGGACTCGGAGCTGGTGTCGGATTAGGCGTTGGTTCTGGGGTAGGTGTTGGTTGAATAGTATTTCCCCCAGTTGATCCACCACCTGTATTTGGATTATAATCAGGTGTTATTGAACCAGCGGCTTCGTTATTAGGACTAGGTTGGCTATTTGGTTCTTGTGCTGATTCCACACCTACTTCTTGATTTTCCGATGTAGCAGTTGGTGTGGCGTTCGGTTTTTCTTCATTTGTTTTTTCAGGAGTTACCTTCGCTACATTGCTTTCAATAGTTGAAGGTTCTTCCTCCTGTTTTGCCTTATCTTCTTCTGATTTTTTCTTCTTTTCAGTTTCTTTTCTCTTTTTTTCCTCAATTGATTTTTTTAATTTATCAAGACGAATTTGGTGTGATTTTTTATCTTTTACTAAATAAACATCTTTTTCAGAATCAATACTTTCCTGTGCTACTTTTACATCACTGTCCTTCTTAGACTTTTCAGAAATTGAAATCAATTGATCCGTCTTTTTAATTAATGCTAAAAACGATTCTAGCTTTAAAATCTTATTCATCGGCTTTTTTTTATCTTCATTTTTTAATCGATCAATTACTTCTTTTGCTAATTTAATCTCTTTAGCGCTACGTGTATCATAAGCTTTTTTAATAGCATTATCTGCTTGATACTGTAACTTTTTGTAGGATTCTTTTTCCTGTAATTCAATTTTTTCCGCTTGAACTTTCTGATTATGAACAACTAATCCAGCGCCACCACCAACAACTACAAGCGTAGCTATAACAACCAACATTTTCTTTTTCCCTGTCATCTTAGTTTTTTTCTCCATTTTCGTTCCTCCATTTTTTCACAATATTAGCTTACTTAATTATACTTGTTTTCGAAAAAAAATTGTGTGCTTTATCATTATTTTTTGTATTTCTATTTCATTTCTCCTAGATTTTGCATAAAAAAATAGGAGAGCCACGAGTCTTCTTTATTGGTTCACCTTTCCGCAGTTATTCACTTAAAAAGTTATTTGTATAAACTATATAGCGTAATACAGGAGCTTCTTGATTCTTTTTATTCTGGAATTCTTCTTCAAAATTTACATTTTCATATACATACTCCTCAACAACTATACAACTTTTCTTTGCTATACTAGCATTAAAAATCAACTCATTTTCTAAAGAGATTTCTGAAAAAACAAAACCTTCTTTCATTGAATCTGCATGCTTCAAACTATCTCCCTTTAAATAGAGTTTCTTTTCATAAAAAAGTAATCTATCCTTTACTCTATCAACAACTACAGGATACAATTCTTCTAACTCTCGAACATCTCTTATTTTCCATACTTTCGGTGCAAATTCTCTATAATTATCACGAGATAAAAAGCCAATATATGGTAAAAGTATCAAACCTACAAAACAAAAACCACTTACCCAACCTATGTTAAAATACAAACCTAAAAAGAATAAAAGTAGTGCTAACAGTGTATAGGAAAAATATCTTACCATATCCCGAAAATAAGAGCTGTGTGAATCATAATTATTTTCTAAACATGCCAATTGCCAAATCTTTTTCACTACAAAATGTCCTCCTTTAATTTCCCTTCCACAACTTCAAACTCAAACCATTCCGCAAAGTCTTGCTTAAATCCATCTACACTGTACAATTCTTGTAATCCAGCTTCTTCTCCATCAGTTGGATCTAAATAAGTTGGTTTATCTTTAGGTCTAGCATAAACGCCAATCCATCTTTCAAAATCTCCTTCAAATGGACTATCAACAATATACCCTTTCTTTTTCAACAACAAACGAGCTTGTTTTTTTAATTCTTCACTATTTTTAGGTTCAAAATATTTATACTTCTCTTTAAAACTGGCAAATTCTGAAAAATCTTTATCATACAATTTTTTTATACTGAAAAATTCTTCCCAAATTGCTTTCTCTTTAACCGTCATTTCTGCTTCATAAACCACATAAGTATTATCATATCTTGAAATTTCTTTTAAAAGCTCTTCATTTGATTCTGAAAGCTTTTCAAAAGTAGTCTTTAAAAAAGGAATAGTCAACTCTCGTCGCTCATCTAATTGAATAATTTTTTCTATGGCTTTTTTTAAATCATTTCTACCTTTTTTCATTTTTTCAGTAATAACAATTGCTACTTTCGTGTTTCGTTCAATAAATTCTCTACTCATAATTCATACATTCCTTTCAACTAAACTCATATCTATTTAAAATAACGAATCAAGTGTATCCACATCCCCCTTAATCTTTAAAATGGATATGCTTCCTCTAAATCAAATTCTTGTTCCATATAAGACCGAACACTACTATTTTGATTAGTAGTAAACAATAAATCTTTCGCATCCACGCATACCATTTCAATAATTTCCTCGTGTTTCTCTTTTAGTTCTGCTAAATCAATTCGTTCCATCAACTCATTTGTTCCTAACAAATTATCAATCTCTTTAATCATCTTTAGTGAAGGGGCTAAATAATTTGATAACCACCGAAGTGTTTTTTCAATAGAAGGCTTTTCACCTTGAATAGATAATTTTAAACCTTCCAATTTGTCAACGACATCATACCAAGATTTGCAATAGACTTTCATATCATCTTCAATGTCATAGACAGTCAAAGATTGATTAATAATTTCCTTGACTAGCCAATCCAACGTTTCACCACTAGAAAGAAAATATTCTACAAACAAAAACGCCTTTTCATCAGAAAGACGGATTTCATATCTATTTTTGATTTCATACTTTTCTCTTGCTTCTTCAACACTTGTACTTTCTTTCCGTGCTAACTCATAATCTTTTTGGTAAAAGTTAAAATACAATGGCGATTGACGACTACCAAAATAAAGAGATAAACCTTTATTTACCATTTTTTTATTTTCATAAGCAAAGCCCCCGCTAAAATCAAAATTCTTAAAAGTGGTATCCACAAGCCCTTGTTCCATTTTTTCTTTCAAAATATACAAATCAAAATTTTCTTGACCTTTCACAATCAATTCATCAAGAGCAATATCAATTCGTGTAATTTTTGTATCTACCAAAATACCTTGACCGAAAATATCATCATCATAAAGAGAACGAAAAAATTCTGTCCACGATCTGTTGTTATCTTCCTCAAAAATTTCTTCTAATAGGCGACAACCTTCACCTGATAAGTCTAACATGATACCCATATTCACGTTTTCTGGATTCCGAAAAATCCGAATAGAGCTATACGAAAATGTTTCAGTATAATGATAAAACCCTCTAGGTTCATGAGTAAACCAGTTCATATCCATATGCAACAACTTTTCAACAACTGTCCGAACATCTAATGTCTTAAATCGTATTCTCAAAAAGTCAATTTTTGCTTCTACCGAAGCATACCCACCATCTAAATTCAACACATCAATAATCTTTTGTTCTAACTCTTTAGAAATAACACGTTTTCCAGATTCTATTTTTGAAATTAACGAACGCTCAATTCCTAATTTACTTGCCAATTCTTGCTGTTTTAATTTTAGCTCTTTTCTATACCGCTTTAAATCAACACCTCTCACTGCTTTAAACCTACTTCCAAAAAATGTGACAACTTTAGTCGAAAAATGTGACAAAATTATAATCGCTCAATCCCTTGTGGGACATAGCGTTTAAGTAACTTTTTTATATGGTATATTAAATTCTACCCCCATGTTATAAATAGGGGGTTTTTGACGTAAGGTGGGCATTCGCCCACCTTACGTCTGTTCATTTTAAAAGGATTTTCCGTTGCTAAAAGTATACGTGGGCTTTCGCTCCGCTTCGCCCACGTATACTTATTACTAGCAACAATCCTTCAAATAAACAGCCGTTATTCAGCTGTTCCTCGTTCTAATGCACCAATTCTCTCTTTTAAGCTTGCATTCTCCGCAAGAATAGATTGAGACACCTTTAAAAGTTGCCTCATGTCTCTTTTCAAATCCTCAATTTCTTGTTTATTAATATGTGTAGCTTTATTCTCATCAGACATAAATACTTCATTTATTGCCTCATTAAGCGGAACATTATTTTCACGCAAACGTAGCAACTCTTGAAAATTTTCTATATCTTTAATAGAAAAAACCTTATAGCTATAACTATGACCTGCACTATTCTTTGCATATCGGCGTTCAAAACGTGTATCAGTCATTTTTTCAATCCTATTTGCCCAATTTTTCAGTGTTTTCAAAGCAATAGCATTGTCTAGCTCTAAAATTACTTGATCAAATGAATACATTTTCCACACCTACTTATTAAACATTTCTTTCCAAGCAGAATCCATATGCTCCTTAAATCTTGTTTCTAAATACTTATCAACTTCTTGTGATGTTGAAAATTTCTTTTCCTCAATTGGTCTATCTTCATCGTAAACAGCTTCTGCATCTAAAACAGAAATTACTAATAATTTATAATCAAGTAATCTATTATCATCTGTAACCCCCTCTTTTTCTGCTCTCCGATCAACTGTTTTCATGATGTCTGGTTTCTTCCCAATCACATAGTTTAACATTTGTACTCGAGATTTAAATTTCACTTTCTTTTTACTCCTTTCACTTAGTAATCCCCCAACGTGATATCTAAGTATAGAGCCTCTTCAATATCACATGAATCACGAATCAATTGCATATCAAAATTATCCGAATAAACAAAACCTTGATTATCCTGTTCTTCATACAACCTTTTCTTCATTTTTTTATAGATGATATTTTTTTCTACAAGTTGTTCAAATGCTTCTTCTTCCAAATCTACAAGCTCAGGGTGATTCTTTTTCTGATACCATTGACGTACTTTAGTAAGTACCTTTTGTTCGTATTCCATAGCTTGCATTTTTGGTTGATTATTCAATCCATCAAGTACTTCTGCAACAATCTTTACTCCTTTTGTATCCATAAACTTTTCAAATTTTCTAGGATCGGCTAACTTCTTAATCCTTTTACCATTTGCAAAGCTAACTAATTTCATATATGTTTCTGAACGATAATATAATACATCTTGAATACGAGTATCCAAATCGTCTCTAGTATATTTTTTCTTTACTTCTCTATATACTCGTTCTCTAACACGTTTAATTATTTCATTAGAATCCATAAAAACCTTCCTTTTCCAACTAATTTATGTGACTTCTTTTTAAGCAGAATATTTCTCACTTAATTCTGACAACTGATCTTTTTCTGCTTTAAATTCTTCATTAATTTCTGCCAGTGCTTCTTTATCAATATGTTTAGATATTTTTTGAGATACTTCTTCTTGTACTTCTTTTGGAACATCTTCATAACCTAACTCTTTAGAAATTTTGATAAATTCTTCAATGAAGTCAAAGTCTTGTGGTACTTGAGGACTATAAAATTCACGTGCAGTTCCTCCTCCTTGAGCCACATATCCACGACCATAGACTTTCTGACCGTCAATTTTTTCAACATATTTAAACTTTTTACTTTTATTTTCATCACCGAAAATCATCAAAATACCTGTTTCAGATAGACGTCCAACAGACATGCGAAACATAAATTGGTCACGTAATGCTGTTTTTAAAAATTCTCCATCTGGACGTTGCATTGCAACAATAAAGAAAATACCTGCTTGACGAGCTTTCAAAATAAGTTGCGTAAGATACTCATCTACTTCTCCGTCTGTTGAATAATCATTTGCCAATTCAGCTTTAAAGGCCGCAAATTCATCTATAAAAACAAATTTTGGTTTTAATCCATAATACGCATAGTTTTTCCCCATCTTGTAACGTGAACTATTATTCATCGTTTTAAAACGTGTTTCCATTAACTCCACTGTATTTTCCAAGCATTGAGTAATATCTTTTTTTCCAGTATGAACTTTTCCTGCAAATAGCGGTAACTTGCCTAAAGCCATCAAGTCAGAATTTTTCGGGTCACAGATTTCCACCTCACCCACTCGACAAAGCGCATAGATCAGAGACAAAATTGTAAAAGTTTTACCTCCACCAGTGCCTCCACCTAATAACAAATGTGGATCTTTATCAAAGTGCCAATACAACCCTTTCATCAACTGAACTTTGCCTTCGTCTGCTTGCATATCCTTAATCCAAATACGCTTATTGTACACATCTGTTGCTAATTCATAGGTAACAAAACCTTTTTCATCAATCTTATTTAAATTATCTGCATGAAACGTTGTTTCCAAAAAACCACCAATGGTTTCAAATTTTTCCTGAAATTTATTACCCGCTGTTTCAAATGAAACAAAAATACTATTTTTTGCAGACTTATAATAAATTTTTGGAAACTTGATTTTTTCTTTTGTTTTGCCGTCACTACTTTTCACTTGTTTTTTTGTGTAATACCCGTTGTCAATAATCATATGTGCTAATACTTGACGTTGTTCCACTTTAGAAAAATACCCCGAATTAATAATTGAAGCTTTAATAAGCAATGTAATTAGCACAATTGCACCTATAGAAATACCTACAATTATCAACGCTGGCACAATGTATATTTTCCAATCAGGCGGATTTGAAAGATATAAAGGATAAATCCATTTATAGCCAACAAAATACCCTAAACAAGCTAAAATTGGCATAAAAAATAACACTCGATAAAGTGCCAACAGGTTTCTTGAAGAATAACGAATACGCCTTCCTCTATATCTAAATAATTTTTTTAACATTTATTTACCTCGTCTCTTTTGCAATTCTGCTATTGCTTGTATACAAAATTCTTTGTACACCGGAATAAACATTGTTGCCATGCGGAAAATAAATCGCTCATTCATTGAATCATACGAATGTGCAAACATATTTCTTAATTTCTTTAATTTATTCCAGTCTACTTTATCTGAATTTTTCTCTTTAAATTCTACCGATAATCCATTGCTTCCTGTTCCTAGTTCTCCCACTTGCATTAAAGCCATTCCTATGGCATTAAAAAACACCCTATCGTGATAAAAGACCTCATACTGTCTTCCACAACGATTGAGTGTTTCCTCAATATCTTCTATATAGATTAACGTCCCTTTTAGAACACGCAAATCTTTTTCTGTACTATCTTTCAAATACTTTTACACGCTCCTTCAAAATATTTTCAAGCAAAGCTTTTCTTTCTGGTTTATCTTGTGAATCAAATAATGTCTCTAATTCGACTAAATCAATATCATGTCCTACCGCTTCTTTCAACTCTTCAAAAAAATCTCCATATAAATTCCAGTAAGCTTCTTCTTCATCAGCTTCTCCAGTTATGTCTACAGCAAAATCAATATCACTTGTTTCTCTTGCTTCATTTCTAGCATAGGAACCAAAAATGTAGATTACTGGAACATTATGTTTTTCAGCTACAGGTTTCACACGTTCTTTGATCTCATCAAGTGTCATTATCATTCGTATTCACTCCTTAAATGCCTATTCTAATCTTATTATAGAACAGCAAATCAAGCTAAACAACATATAAACACTAGCCCATTGCTCAGCTTTATTTCCTAAAACAGCCTATTAAATTGTTCCTACCATTTCCAATAATAGCTTTACTTGTTGTATATCTTCACTATTTCTTTCACTAGGTATAGCCATCATAATATCTAGACGGCCAATCGCTTCTTCAATATTATCCGAACCAATATAAACTTTTCGTTCAAAATCTTCATGTATTCTACAGGCATAAGACCTTACAAGTTGTTCTAAAAATCCTTCAAATAACTTTACTACTGCTTCTTCATTTTCAAAAAATATATTATCCAATAATAAAAATTGAACTAAATATTCACTCGTTTCTTCATATAAATTCAAATACAATTGATGATAATATGGAAAACTGCACCAACAACGATAGGCACTAAATTTACCATTTAAAAAACGTCTATACTTTTGTCGTTTTAATTCTAATTCTTCTGATAACATTCTTCTTTTAATGCACCCCCTTCTTTTGAAATTTCCTTCAAATTACCACTTCCTTTATGAAGAAAAACAATACTGCTCTTCAATCTTCTCTCAACTAGCCAATTTAATGGATTCAATCTACGACTTTTCAACAACTCTTTTTCTTTTCTAACTGGACGTTTCCCTTGTTTCATTCCAATCACTCCTATTTTTTTATTAACTTTACCCACTCTTTTTGAACTCACTCAAAATATTTTGAACTAAATCACTACTAATAAAACCTGCAAAATATAGTTGCATTAAGTATCTCCGAGCATAATCATACCTGCTCATTGGGAAAAATGGGTTCGTTTCAAAAGTAACAAATAATTCCCTTAATGAATCAATCGCTTCATTTGATAAGTTGAATTTTTTTGGATTCTTAATTAATTCCTCTAATCGATTCATCTTTTAACTAACCACCTCATTTTTTATTATTAATGTCTATTAACAAACCTTGTTGACACAAATTAATAATAAAAAGGGCACTCGTTAGAATGCCCTTTACAGCTGTTAAACGGCGCTACCATTCGTCCGAATACAATATTTATTTACTTTACTTCTATTGTTTATTTTCTTGTTTTTCCTTTGGTTGAGGTGCCTGTGTTTGTTTAACAGCCCCTACTTTTTTAATACCAGCTGCACGTACTTTAAAGGCTTGTTCTGTCTGCACATTGTCATTGTACCCTTTAAAAGTATAAAGCCAACCACGAGCAGTTACATTTCCAGTCAATTCAATTTCATCATCATAATTAATACCACTAACATCATAATCTGGATCAATCACAATTTCTACTTGGTCATTTAATTTGCTAGAATAAACAGTCACACGCTGTTCACGAACTTCTTCAGTGACATTGTTTTCTCCATCACGTTCATTAATTGCAACTACTTCTAAAAAATTCATCATACCAAATGTAGCTTGTACGTCAAAATTTTCAATCGTATTATTTTCAAATGTTAATCCCATTATTTATTACCTCCAACTACTTCCAAACGTTTTGCATAAACTACCATATCAATTGAGCGACTATTACCAATGTTATTTCGTTTCACATTGATTCGTGCTACTGGATCAATTAATTTAACTTCTTCACGACCATTCAACATTTGTGAATTTCGTAAATGAGGGACAAAAATTTCAAAATCACGTTGTTTTTCGCTTGAAGCAGTGAATACACGACCACGTACTGGCGCACCATTCACATAAATATCACGTTCTGTTTTATAAATAGCTTTAATTTTACTTCCTAGATTTTTTTCTGTTAATGCAATTTCCTGAATTCTATTTGCCAAAATAATTTCCTTCTTTCACTTAATTTTTATACAAAAATAAACAGTCAACAACTAACTGCCTTTCTCTCTTTATGCAATTCTTATTACTAACTAAAAAACACAACTTGACAAGGTTTATGATAACCTGTCATTTTATATGTCCGCTGTAAAATCTGATATTTTAACAATTGACTTTCAATTGTTAGACGGTCCATATTTGTTAACTTAACTGCACTCTTACCTAACTTCTTACGTTCTAAGTTATAGCTCTTTTCTATATCTGAAATAGAGAATGCTTTTTTCTGACGTTTCATACGTTCAACAAACTTCTCAACGAAAAGTAATAATTCTTCTATCACAACTTCCCTCCTCTGGGTAATTTATTTATCGATTTTTTCTTTTTTAAACACAAAAAAACACAACCAGAGAATTCTAGTTATGCTTCACTTACAACCGCTACATCATAAGTACCAACCTCCCTTATTATGTTAAAATAAAATAACTAAATAAAAGGAGGTGGTATCTATACGTAACTTCAAATATCTTTTTGAAGTAATCTTTGTTATCGCTGCTGTTTTAGCGACAACTCTTATTTACGGACCAATCGTAAATAGATTGCTTTTCTTAGGACTTTGTGCAATTGCATTTCTATATGCAACCACTAAAGTTCTAGAAAAAGTCTTTAAAGTGAAAATAGTCCATCTTTAAAGATTATATAAAATGGGAGTTAAGTAATTAGCTCCTATTTTTAACGTTTCCAGTTAAGGTTGGTTATTCTTTTAAAAAAATTCTTTTCCACTCGTGTAAATAACAACCTTAATTGCATTACAAATAAGCATTCTTACCTTCAAAGTAAATCATAGAATCATCGTTCAACGGCTAGTAATTAAAATTACATCACGGCACATTATTAGATTTACTTCATACAGTGTACAGCTCTCTCCTCCTTTTATTGAGCTTGCATAGATTGTTTTATTCAATCTAATTCGGCAATTATTTCTAACGTGTCATCACGACATGGTTATCGAAAATAATCTGATTCTTTTAAATGAACACCCTTCAATCACCAAGCGGAAATTACTCCATTGTTCTAACTGTTAATATTTTACAATTACACAGCATGCGAACCTAGTCCTCGTATGAAAGCTAGAAACCTTCCACCTAAAATCTTCATCAATATGGCTCTAATTAAAGATACTGCTGCCACCTTGCAAGTCATTCATTGGCTGACTATACCACACCACAAAAAGACTGATAACCTTGAATGAAAACTTCACTCTTGTATTATCTCGTCAAATGCCGTACAATAAAAGTGTCTAAGTTTTATTATGCGGCGTTTACGAAATGGAGATTCATTTTCTTCTCGTGAACGCTTTTTCGTTTATTTAATTTCATTTATCCAAAACAGAATGTCTATTATCTGTTTCAGACTTTATACACAGAGTGTATCATTCCAAAACAAACATGTCAACATCTGAAATAAACTTTTTTAAAAATCTATTTTAAATATATGTTAAACTAAAATAAACATTAGATAAGGACAGATATAGTATGAAAACTTACGAAAAGATAAAACAATTAAGAGAAAATAGGGAAATCACTCAAAAAGAAATTTCAAACGCACTAGACATTAATGTTAGTGTATATAATAAAATAGAACTTGGAATACGTCCATTAAGAGAAGAAGAACTTACTGCTATTGCTGATTTTTTTAATGTTTCAATTGATTATTTAACAGGACGCACTGATAACCCTACAACACCTTCAAATAATCAAAAAGAAGCTGGACAAAATATTATTTCACATTTCAGATTAAACACTAATGATTTAAGTTCTGATGACATAGAAGAATTAGAAAAAGAATTGATTGATTTTCAAGAATTTCTTATAAAACGAGCAAAAGAAAGAAAAAAAAAAGAGTGAGTAATTTTTTATGATACTTAATAAGAAAAAATTATATTTCGAAACACAGGCATTTACTGACAAACTTATAAATGAAATTTCAATCAATATGTCTAAAAGAAAAGAACTCATCAATTGTTATGATATTGAAGCCTACGTAAAAGAAACCGAAAACATTGATTTTTTTGATTATCCATTCAAAAAACAATCTAAAAAATTAATCTGGGGATCAGTAACAAAAATTGGTGATGTAACTATGGTAGCGACTGCCCAACACTTGAAAATAGAAATTAAAAATTTTACGAAAATGCACGAAATAATTCATCATTATTTTGACTATACGACAGATATACCTAACAATGAAAAATCATTTGATACACTACTTATAAAAAAGGGCTATCTTCCTGAAGATTATCCTAAAGAATTCAGAGCAAATAAGGGTGCCGGAATGTTACTTATTAATAAAAAAGCCTTAAAGTATGCATTTAGTACTTATGATGATCTTGAAAAAATGGCTAGTTTTTTCAACGTAAACGATATAGTTCTCAAGATAAGAATTCTTGACGAATTAATCTATTCCCACAACTTATCTTATAAACAAGCCAATCTTATTTATAATAGTTACTATTTTCAACAACAAACACAACTTAAAGAGATTTTATTCAAATAAAAAAGTCTAGAAACTAAACGTTACTAGACTTTTACTTCTCCCTATGTATGTTTCTTACAATCCATACAAATAAAATAAAACTTACTCGTATCTTCTGAGTAAACTTTCGTAGCATGCCCAATTTTACAATGCTTACATTTTTTTAAATCGTGTTTTTCAACTGATTCCAAATAACTAACCTCGACCAGTAAGCTAGGATCAGCCTTTGAAATTAAATCAAAAATATTTTTTCTGTCAAATAAAGTAACACCAATTTTTTTAGCTTCTATATATGCTGGATTTGTATAAACTCCTGTAGTTATATATATAGGTTTTTTTCTTTTTTCTCTTGCTTGCAAAGCAAATGACTCTACTCTTCTTTTGTTAATTGCTTTCGACTTATTATAGTTTAAGCTGTAAGCTTTTGCCTGTATTGCTAACTTTTCTGAAAACTTACTTGCGTATAAATCAATATTATTCATTCTCTCATTAAGTTCTACCTTATACCCCATAAGATTGTACAGCTCCCCAATAAACTTAGGAAACTCTTTGTAACTAATATTGTCCAAATTTCTTATCATATCAATCATTTGCATTCTTTCAAAATATAAGCTTTTATTTTTATTGTTAGTAAACATAAAATACCCCTTCTTTTTATTTTCAAAATACCTATATTAATTATACCACGTCGATAAGTTTAAACAACATAGTTTTTTTATACATAACAATATCATTCCAGATTAATTTAAAATAATAAATTCAAAAAGCAATAAGTGTTAACACAAAAGTTATTTTTTAACTTATTTACTATGCAAACAAAGACACTAAAAACCTGTATTTTCTATACTTTTATAATAAAAACTACTATACAAAACCATAATTTCTGTATATTTAAATTATTACTACAAATAAAACACATAGTAAATTTTAAATTATCAATAAAACTAAAAAAGAACATTATTCAAATTAAGCATATAAATAAATTCAGACAAATTTTTAATTACTAAAATCTATTTTTTCATCAAAAAAGTTTATCACAGTTTTATCACAGTATATATCATTTTAAGCCATATTTTAGCAATTCAACCAAACTTAAACCTTGATATACAAACAAAAGTAAGTCAAACTATTCTTTCTACTACAGAGTGGGAATAGTATAAAAGTTAAGCCTAGAAGTTGGTAATACACTAATCTAGGCTTTTTATATACATTACGGTACCCCTTTCGGTACCCAAAAAAATTAAGGAGATTACTTTCATGAAATTTGACCCTTTTTCAAAAAAAATAGAAGCCGTTCTAGGTGGTAACAATTCATACATTATTCCTAACTTTCAACGAGACTATTCTTGGGATAAAAAAAATTATGAAGATTTTATCAATGACATCCTTTCAGTAAATAAAGCTGAATATGATATAGAAACTAAAAAGCTTTCAAATGCCTCTGGAAAGGATAACGATTATTTCTTTGGTACTATACTAATAGTAGGTGAAGAAAACAAATCTAGTGTAACGAAACCTTATATTGTAATTGACGGCCAGCAAAGATTAACAACTATGACTTTATTTTTTGTTGCTATAAAAAATATTATAGAAAATTTTGATCCATCTTATGAACATGATTTTAACGATGCTTTAGTTAAAAAAGTTAAAATTAAGGGAAGGAGTCAAGAATATGCTCGTTTACAAAATAAAGCACTCAATCCTGTTCTTCCCGTTAATATATTAAACGTTAATGACCATAAGGAAAACGGCATTGAACATAATGCTTTAAACAGATCACAAAATTGGTTATTGGAAGCCTATGAAATTATAAGAAAAATGCTTGGTAAAAAAGAACTGGCAAAAAGGCTGTCTCAATCTAGAAAAAAAAATGACTTCGAAAATATTTGTGAAGAAAATTACATTGAATTCTTAGGTAATTTAGGTGATCAAATTCTTAATTCTACAGTAATATCTATATATTCTGCTTCTGAAAGTCAAGCAAATATTCTTTATCGTAATTTTAACTACAGAGGTATCCCTCTTAGTCAATCAGATTTAATAAAAAATGAACTTCTTTCAGCTTTAGATGACGATACAGATTCTGCAGTGACATTATGGAAAGAGATTGAGAACAATATTTTTTCTGTAGATGAATCCATAAATACCTTTCTATTTCATTATATGGTATCAAAATATCCTACAGGAACAAAAAATTCATTATTTAAAGCTTTTAAAAAACATATTAAAGACTCTCCTGATGCATATTCTAAGTTCTTGCAAGATATTGTAAAAAGTTCTAGATATTATAAATCTATTATTACACCTAGTGAAGATGAAAAATTATTTGGTACAAGTAATTTTTTCAAAAGAGATAGCAATCCTAATTTAAAAAGACAATTAATTTTCTTAAATATTATGGATACAACTCAAGTTAGAATTATTTTTTTAGGTCTTTTTTCTGCTATGGACAACGGAGTAATTACTTCCACTCAATTAAAAAAAATTGCTAATATTATTACTGCTCACCAGGCACTCCATGTATTAGCTAGTACATCAGCGAATAGTTTAACACCTATTTACAAAAAATATTCAAAAATTTTTAGATCCGTTGAAAAAAACAAAATTAATTCAGAAGTGAATAATCTGATTACAGACCTGAACAAAATATTACCTTCTCGAGAAACTATAATAAATAAAGCCAACCTGACCTATGATCATAAAATAAAAATAGATGATATGACCTCTAATCAGAAAAAAAATATGTTTATGATTAAGCATATTCTTTCAACTATAGCTTGTGACACACAATCATCGGAAACTGTTTCTGGAAATAATGGCTTTAACTTTATTTATGAGTCTACTCTAGAACATATTATTGATCAAAAAGAAGACTCTATAAACAACGTTATGAGTTTGGGAAACATATTATTATTAGAACGAAGTAAACATTCAAAAAGTCAAGATAAGAAAAAGATGTATTCTTTATCTGAAATAACTTCTACAAAAAATTTTTTCACGGTGTATAATACTTTTGATAACGCTAAAGATATAGAAAAAAGAAACGCAGATATACTAACAAAATATATAGATATAGTGAAAAACTTAAAATAGAAGATGATCTCTTTGTAATATTTTCTACAAAATTTATGTTTTATAAAAATAAAAATCCTATGTAATCAAGAATAATAATCTAGATTCATAGGATTTTTCTCTTATCTTTTTGTATATTGATTACCATTCCAATTTATCAATGATTTAGTAGATGTTTTAATCTTAATAATATTTTTCAAATTGTCTGCAACTTCTCTATCAATAGTTGGATATAGATGTGAATACGTTCCTAGTGTTATTTGTATATCAGAGTGTCCCAGTCTTTTTTGAACTGCTAAAGGATTAGCATTCAATTCATTAATCAACAAACTCGCATGACTATGTCTTAATCCCTTTGGCTGTATTTCCTTTACATGCCCCAATCTAGCATGTCTTCTTACAATCCTATTTATTGTTGATTTTCCCAACGGTGCACCCGTATAAGAAATAACAAATTCATATTTCCCCATAAATTCTTGATGTTTTTTCCATGCTTTTAAAACAGATATAGTATCATCATCTAATGAAATTATTCTACGACCTGCTTCTGTTTTCATTTTTGTTTTTCTTGTCCAAATATTACTATTGATAAAATCTAGATTATGATAAACTCTAATTTGAGCATTTTCTAAATCAATATCACTCCAATATAGTGCTGTTAATTCATTTACACGCAATCCTGTCATGTAATACATAAAAATCATTGTAAATGACATATGCTCATAAAAATCTTTTATATTGAATGTTTCAATAACTTTTTCAAATTCTTGTTTTGTCCAAAAGTCTACTTCGGGTTTCTTTTTTGGTATACCTTCCACAATTTCAACTAAATTTTCTTTTATCAATCCGTGTTTTTTAGCATGCTTCAAAGAACGTGAAAACATTCCAAATTTTAAACGAGCATAATTCTGTGAGTGCTTTTCCAATAGTTTATTTTTATAATCTAAAATATCTAAAGTTGTGATGTCTCTAGGTTTCTTTTTCCCAAACACCTCTTTTAATTCAAGTAAAACACCTTCCCTAGATTTCCACGTAGAAGTCTCTACACCGTTTCTATACTCTGGTATATAGTATTTATCCATGAACTGTTCATAAAGCATATGAGCATTCGTTAATGCTCCTAGATCATACTTTTTCTTCAATGCTGATGTTCTTGCTTCATGAGCTTCGCTTGCTGTTCTAAACCCTCTGCGATGTTCAGTTATCGCTTTTCCCGTCGCTCTGTCGGTTCCTAACTTTACCCTATAACCAAAAGTTTTATTACTTAAATCCTGATAGACACCTGTATATTTAGTTTTCCTAGTTTGTTCTTTTTTACTCATTTGAATTTCCAATTTTCACGCCAATAATTTCTTCAACTTGTTGTCTAGGTACTACACCTAACCTTTTATTTAAATAAAGCGTTTTCCCTTCTGCTACAAGCATTACTTTTGCTTGTCTTATAATTGATTGTGCTGTAGACTTCGGATAGCCTAAAGCTACCAAATCATCTTTTGTTACTGTACTACTCATTTCCTTCAACTCCCTCACTCAATTTTATTTTTCGGTATTTCACAGGGTTATCAATCATTTGATTTTTATTCTTATCGTAAATCTTAGAGACGTAGTTTGTTTCATAAAGAACTGTTGAATCATCAAAATCAAGTTTTTCCTCTGAATAAAATTTTGTTTCATCAATTTTCTTTAAGTTCCTTGAAAAGAAAAATGATTTCTTTCCAAAGCTATTTATCAGTTCTTCGCCTAAGCTTTTCTCCATGTACTTCGCTACATACCTAGACGTGTTCGAAATATCGTCTAACGTGTCTAAACGGTTGATGAACACAAAGCCGTTCCCCCACAGAGTTGTTAATGTATCGTGTGGAATGTACGGAACATTAAACATTAAGAAATGAGCATGATAAGCACCTCTACGTTGCGTTTCAATAACGTATATCCATTTAAGTTCTGCTTTTTTTGTTTTATAAATTTGATAGTTGAATCGCTTTATAAAATCTTTCACCATAGACATGAATTCTTCTCTATCTTGAATATTTTCAGTTACGGTCAAAGTCACGAAAGACGTTCTTTTGTCAACATTTGTATCAATTAAACGCATTAATCGCCACTTAGATTTAATCCTAACCTTGCTCATTTGTGTTAGTCGTTCAGTTTGCTCCTCGTCTGATAACTCTTCAAATGTTCGACGTTTAAAAGATTCGCTACTTGCTTCTTTGTCTTTTAACTTTTCACCTCTATTAAAAATTGGCTTGTCATATTCCCATATTTCCATGAAGCCAGAATTTAGTGAAGTAATTATTTTTTTATTATAGCTACCCATTTTCCAACCATTTACTTTCAGCACGTTTATTTCTTTTTGGTGGCTTTTTTCGCCAAACTATGTTTTATATATTAAATAAACTAGGAACCAATAAATTGCTTCCGTAATTCTAAATCAACTTGAGGACTATTTGCCTTCGTTGGAACTTCGGCATGCCCTCAAATTGATTAAGAATTACAAAACTATTTTCCTAGCGTTATTTTGTTATCCAAACTGGGTAAGACATCATCACAACTAAAGTATAACTTTCCTTTGTACTCCGAAATCGTAAATCCTGTTAAACGCACAGGTATAGTCTTATTATTTTCTAATTGTTTAACTGAAATTGTCGGTGATAAATTCTTCACCTTGATTTCTAAATTCTCATAAAAGAACGGGCTATTATCCGAAGCAATAAGTACACGTAATTTATACGCACTTAACATCTTTGTTTCAAAATCTAATACATCACAGTACCCCTTGATTGCCATGAATTCCGTACCAAATAAATTACTGCTTTGTTCGATTAGATCTCTAATTTCTACTGCCATGATTAATTCCTCTTTTCATTTTTTTATTGTAAATTAGATTTTAGACTCAGTCTGTTACTTCTATTATTAATAACTTTTTATCACAAAACCTTATCCCTATATATTGATTGCATTTTAAATGCCTTACAGGCATTTAAAATACAATCATTACATACGGGGAAATTTGTTGGTTAGTTATAAAGCATATACATTTCCTACTTACATCAAATATGCAATTATTTCAATTTTAAAAATTCAATAATCTTCTCCTCTAACTCTTGTAGCATTTCCAAAATATCTGAAGGTACAAAGGCTTCATTGTCTTTTTTTAATTCCTGTTTCTGATACGTATCAAACTCATCATATTTATTAATAAAATTAGTCGCCTCATCTATCAATTTTATGGCTTCTTCAAAATCATCATGCTTCACTCGGTATTCTATCCCATTCAACATAGAGCACAATTCAGAAAAGAGAATTGAGATATTACCATCAAAAGTTCTTGTTACATATAACGTCTTCGTATGTAAAGGGATTTGATATGCTAAAAAAGAAATACCTTCTTTTTCTTTAATAATTTTATTGAATTGATTAACATTTATTCTCATTTTTAATTACCTCACTTCTTTTTTTAGTTACAGTTTGCAGTAAACCTCCACATTTTTAAGCGGTTATAACTTTATAGATTTGATGTGTTTCTATCTTTTCACCTCCTTAAATTAAGTTTGAAAACTATCCCGTAAACCAGATTTTTAAAGGGATTTTTATATCCCGTTAAAACTAAAGTTTTACGGGATATAAACACCCCGTAAATTCAATATAATTTATTTTAAATAGAATGTCAAGTTACATTGTTGAGAAAATACGATTTAATACATAATCGTACACAGAAAGCTCTATGAATACGTTTAGCTCCAAATACATCTTTAAAATATACTTGTAATTCTAAAAGAAATTCCAAAACATCTTGTTCTAACATAAATGAAGTTTGATAATCCCAATCACTTTCTGAATTTAAATCACCAAGTTCAAGCTTTTTATCTTTAATACTAATCCAATAACTCTCCGGTCTCCTTTTATATTCAGTTCTTATAGCTTGATTTACTATACTAGAATAACTAACATCTAAACCAAATTTAGTTTTAAAATTTTTTTGTAATTCATCTAACAAGATTTTAGATTCAGATGACAATCGCATTCTTACATTTTCTTTTTTCATTACTAACACCTCCTACAATTGAATTTTATCCCGTAAATAAATTATATGTTATTTTCGAGATATGTCAATTCGGTAACTTGTTGGTAACTATCCTTATTGTATTATATGTTTTTCAACGTCTTTCAAACATCTCAAACGTTTTAAAAATAGTCTTTTCCATTTATCTCAATTTATACAATTGTTGAGTGGGAATAACAATCAACCCGCTAGAAAACCTATTTTATAGGTGTTTCTAGCGGGTTTTCTTTTGTGTTATCACACTTTCCTCCCACCATTCTCCGTTTTTCCTTTGCTCCACCGCCCTCAAAGTCCTATAATTTAATCATAAGAATAGTGGCTATTAATAAAATTCATCAATTAAAAGGAAGCGATTTCAACATGTCAAAAGCAACTTTTCTTAAGTATGGTTTTGTTGTCCTCTTCATAGGAATTTTTTTACTTCGTGCCCAAAAATTTATTTCTGAGCCCCTTTCGTACCTTTTTTCGGGTATTCTTTTGCTTATTGTTGCGTATTTAATACTCGTGAAAAAAATGAACTTTTTCTCAAGTTTGCTCACTGTTACCGATCAACCTTCTTCTACCCAACAACGATTGGGTCAAATCTCTGGTTTTGTCAGTTTATTGATTGGTTTACTTCTGGTAATTCTTAGCTTCATTTTCTTTCTCCAACTTTGATTCCCCCTTGACTCTCCCTTCACTCTTGGCTATGATTACCTTAGCAAGTACAATGGTGTACTGTAAACAGTCGAGCAACGGCGCTCAAAAAGATTGGCTTTCGTGCATTCTTTTTGAGCGCTTTTTATTTTTAGAAAGTAGGGAAATTGAATGGAAAAAATGTACCGCAGTCCGTATGAAGCGTACCCGTATCTATCTTCTAAACCAGAAGATTTACGATGTGATTTTGAATTAATGACTGATGAATTAGCCTCGATGACAGGTCTTCTACGAGGATATGTGCAACAATTAGACGTCCCTGAACAGCCTGCACTAACAGAAGAACTAGCTAAAATTTGCGAGTTAATCTACCATGTCAATCCAACGACCCGAACAAAATTAACAGTCACAGAGGAAGAAATAGCTTGGCTTTTGGAACGTGTCAATACTATGAATGAACTGACATACGAAGAAAATCGTCCTTTTGTTTTACCGATGGGCACAATCTGTTCCTCTTATGCACACATTTTAAGAGCCAAAGCCAAAGATATTGTTCGTTTACTTTATCGCATGGACTATGGTGGTAAAAAAATTGATCCGCAGCTGTATGATGTAGTCAACTTACTCTCAGGTTACTTTTTCATGTTAGCTTTGTATCTAAATCAGCTCGAAAATGGTGAAGAAGTCCCCTTTGTTTCTCGCAACTATTCTATTTAATTTGGAGGAAGATGATGAATTCATTACCGATACTTGAAAAAGCAGTGGGCGCGATCACGCTGCTTTCCGAAGAACAACAAAATGCCGAATATGAAGGCTTTTTATGCCAAGTTAATGAATCGCAACAACTTATCCGCAGTCGCTTAGCCAAAAAAACGCCGAAAAAAGAAGGCTATTTTGTAGCCTTTTGGGAAAAAAATCAACAAAATCAGAACGAAGCCTTTGATGCAAAGGAAGCCCCTGAAATGTTAGCAATTGTCATTTCTGATCAAGAAAAGCAAGGTCTCTTTCTTCTGCCGAAAGAATGTTTAATCCAACAAAAAATTCTCAAAACGCACCAACAAAAAGGCAAAATGGCAGCCCGTTTTTATCCTTCTTGGTGCCAAAACCTTAATCAAACCGCGAAAAAAACACAAAAATGGCAACTAGCTTACTTTACTGATTTATCTAAATACTAAAAACGTCATCTGGCTTCAGAAGCCAGATGACGTTTGTTTCTTCTACTATTTAACCAATTGGTGGCGTACCTTCTGCGTTCCCAGCAATCGCTTCGATTTGAATCTGAGCACCTTTTGGTAAATCCGTCACACCAATCACTCTTCTTGCAGGCGTACCTTCAGGGAAGTACGTTTGGTAGACGTCATCTACTGCCGCCAGCTCTTCAATCTCTTTCACAAAAATATTCACTTTCACCAGATCAGCTAAGCTGTGATCCACGCTTTCAATAATCGCTTTGATGTTTTCTAAACATTGCGTCGTTTGTTCCTTGATTCCGCCAGCGACTAACGCATTTGTTTTAGGGTCCAATGGTAGCTGAGCTGATAGATGGTTGTAATGAGAAAAAGCAACAGTTTGTGTCGAAAATGGACACTTCGGTGCGTGATCTGTATTATTTGCTTCAATAATTAATCCATGTCGATCTTCAATCGCTTGTGGTGGCGTACCATCCCCATGAGAAACCACCGCTTCTACTTGCACCGCCGCGCCCATTGGTAAATCAGCAACAGTAATCACTGTTCGTGCTGGCATATAATTGACCGTGCGCGCAATTCCTGAATCTGGGAAAAAAGCGGCATATACTTGATTGACAGCTTCCAGCTTAGATAAATCTTTTAAATAAATGTTGATCTTCACAATATCATCAAAAGGCACATCAATACTGGTTAAAATGGCTTTTATGTTTTTCAAACATTGTTTTGTTTGCGTTTTAACACAGCCAGCCACAACTCTGCCCGTTTGAGGATCTATAGGCAATTGTGCAGACAGATTGTTATAGTGAGAAAACGCGACCGTTTGACTGGCTAGAGCATCAATTGGTGCCTGAACAGTCTGATTTGTTAATTTAATTAAATCCCCAGCTTGAGGTGCATTAGGGATAGTTCCTTCCCCATTTGAAACAAGTGCCTCCATTTGAACAGAAGCGCCTAACGGCAAATCTGCGACGGCGACCACTGTTTTAGCTGGATAATAATGGGTAAAAAAGGCCGCATAGACCTCCTCAACTGCGGCAACATCCCGCATATCTTTGACAAAAATGGTCATTCTGACAATGTCACTCATCACGTGGTTGATACTTTCAACAACCGCTTGGATATTTTTCAAACATTGTGTCGCTTGGGCCCGAATGCCACCTTCTACCAATTGTCCAGAGGTTGGCTCAATAGGTAACTGTGCCGACAAATGATTATAGTGGGAAAATGCGACTGTTTGGGCTGCGAGAGGATGCTTTGGTGCACGCTCTGTATTTCTTGCTAAGACGATATTTTCATTACTCATAACTCTACTCCCTTTTTTAGCATTCCAACAAAAATGATTCCGCTTACATTTTCAAACATTAAACTTCCAACAAGATCCTTTTTATTTTCCTGCTTTTCTATTAATGGTGATAGCTTTCCACCACCACTTCTTTCAGTCTACAATAAGAACAGGAACATTTCAATAAGGCATTCCTAAATTGATTGTTGGCCCTCAAACAAATCTTCTTCCGTTAAAGAAGACTGGCACGAATCAAGCTTGATTCGTGCCAGTCTTTATAGATAACTCGTTAGCTTTAACTAGTTTTATTTAACCACCATATACTCACGATAATTCTCCGAGAACGTATCCATTAGCGTATAAATTCGTTCAAAATCATAGTCACGACGAGGGTCATCATACCAAACACATTGAATACTTCCAATAATTGGAAGATTTGGGCTACCTGCTGGCACATCTGTAAATGCTTTTTTCGACATATTTGCTAAAGCATCGTCATATTGATAAATGCCAGAATCAACATTGCCAGCGACCCAATACCACGCATCATTGGTATTAAAAATTTTGTGTCCTTTTTGAACAAAGTACTCAGGTTTGGCTACGTCATATCCGCTCCAACCGGCTGTCCAATAAGAAATAATAATCTCTGGGTCAAATGTACCGAAAGAATCGTCGCTGTTGTAATAAATGCCATCATTGAAGCTCATTGGCTGCATGCCCGCATCTTTAATTATTTTAGCTAAATCATTCGCATAAGCGACAAAATCCTTGTAGCGCCCAGAAGATTGCAGTTTCGCCCAACCGCCTGTATCGACATCATTTGCATACTCATCGCCACCAAAATTGAAAATTTCACTATGCGCGGAAAAATAAGCCACGTACTTACTGATAATCGCCTTTGTGAAATTCACTGCCTTTTGGTTCCCTAAGTCTACTGTTCGTTTTGAGCCATCAAAAGCGGGATTTTTAATCGCTAGTTTTTCCATAGCCACTAACAACGCATCCATATGTCCTGGACTGTTAATCACGGGAATGATGTTGATGTTGCGCGCTTTCGCAAAAGCCAACAACCGATCCATTTCTTTTTGTGTTAACGCGTTGCCATTAGGATCATTGTAATACGCGTTGTTGCCTCGTTGGATTGCTTTTGAAACCCGGTTGTGGTTGTATTTTTTACCATTCACATTGACCGACATATCATCCAAGATAAACCGTAAGCCATCATTTCCTAAAATTAATTGGACATCTGTGTACCCATTTTGACTGGCTTTGGCCACTAATTCTTCCAGTTGCTCCACGGAAAAATATTTTCTTCCCGCATCAATGGAAAAGACACTTTTTAAAGGTTGTGTTTGTTTCTCTTTTAAATTATCCAAAGCTGTTTGGACCTCCGTTTGCCAAGTAGTCACTTGTGCGGCTGTATACGTTTTTCCCGCAAGTTCTGTTGCGACTGTCTCTTTTGTTGTTTGTAGTGCTTGAATCGTTTCTGGTGTATAGTTTTCTGCCTTTTCAATGGCTGTAACTGCTTGATCCAACGCACGATATAAAGTGGTTAAGTCAATGGCTAACAGGCCTTTTTCTAATTCAGCATCATAGGTATTTGAAATCCCTTGGCCATAATCGCCACCTAAAATAGCTTTATTCACATCATAAAGCGTCGTTGCTTGTGTCACTGCTTCTGCGGCTTTATTTTGTGCTTCAAGGTCTGTGTTGGCGTAGCTAATTCGTTTTAAATAGTGTTGCGCAGCCGCTTTCATCTCTCCAAGAGAAACGCCTTTACTCTCTGCAATGGCCGTTTTTGTCCAAAGTAAATTAGAAGGTTTTATCTGATTTAAATCGTCTTCATTATAGGTGCGACCATCGCGATCTAAGGCATAGAGGAACATGCCCCCTAAATTATTTTCATAAGAATAACGAGCTACTTTATACATGTTACTTTCCATATACGGCTCTTTTGTGTCATACCAGCGGTTGCGATCTTGCTCTTCTGGGAAAGTTAATCCTGGAACAAATCGTTCCCCATTGAGAACCGGACTTAAATTATTTAATGCTCGTTGCGTGCGTTGGTCATCGCTGCCATACTGTTGATACGCGAGAAAATCGAAACAGTCACTAACATCTTGTAAAGGTGGTAAATATTCTGCATTGGTATCATACAAAAATGGACGATCCGTTCCCGACTTCGGCCCAATGTATTTTGATAATGCACGAATGACACCATTAGATAGAACAATATCTTTTTCACTTGGACGAGTTTCCATGTCAATATCTAACCCATCAATTCCTAAATCATCGACAAATTTGGTTAACAACTCTTTCGCATAAGCATCAAATTCTGCTTCTGTAGGCGTTGTTCCTGCGTAAGGAACTTTTAATAGCTCGCTGTAATCAATCCCTCGAACTAAACGAACACCTCGTGCATGTAATGCTGGCGCATACTCATTTTTTAACGTATCATAAAATGGCTGTGCAAGTGCTTCTTGTCCTTTTGGCACATAACTAAAGACATTCACAATGTCAATACCATAAGGAATATCGTGCATCGTTAGCCAATTTTCATCTGGCAATGTTGTATTAACTCCTTGCATCGTTTTGTCACGCCAAGCCCGATAATAAACCATAAAATGTTTCTCTTGGGTCGGCTCATTGGCTTGGCTGACCATTGGTTGATGAAACAGACTAAATAAGATAAACGTCAAGCCAACCAATAACAAAAGACCCAGCCAACTGACAATTGTTTCTCTGTTTTCTCCTCTTCCTGTCGATAAATCGTTCCCCACTTTGAACACCATTCCTTTCTGCACTCCATTCATTTTTGTGTATCCGCCTAAAAAGAAAGCGCATACACAGTCATCAATAGAATAACAAAAAATAACGAATTTGCAAAATAGAAACTGGAAAAATGAGGATTTTCTATAAAAATCTTTTCCCGCCTAAAATCACTTTCGTTAGGCGGCGTTTAAATGGTAAATTTTGAGACTTGCAAGAAAAACAGGCCTATTTTTCTTGCAAGTCTCCTTTACTTAGTCGTGATCAACATCGGCGATTTTCACAACAATTTTCCCTTGTGCTCGTCCTGTCAGTGAATAATCCACCGCTTCTTGAATTTGGCTAAAAGGAACGACTCGGTCAATTATCGGCTGTAATTTTCCCTGTTCAATGAACTCAGTGAGTAAAGCTAATTGCTCGCCATCTGGACGCATAAACAAAAAATGATAACTAACATCTGTGGCTTGCTCCAATCGATGAATCTTGCGAGTAGCTATTTTAAAGGCCCATTGTTTCCAAAGCGGCAAGCCATACTCTTTAGCAAAACGTTCGTTGGGAATGCCTGACAATGTAACGACTTTTCCCTGAGGTTTAACCACTGAGAAAGCTTTTTCTAAGATTGTCCCCCCCATTGTATCAAACACATAATCGTAGTCGGATAAAACTTCTTCAAAATTTTGTGTCCGATAGTCAATCACTTCATCTGCTCCCAACGCTTGAACCCATTCTTTATTTTTACTACTCGTGGTGGTGGCAACGTAAGCGCCTGCTAGTTTTGCTAATTGAATCGCAATGGTTCCAATCCCTCCTGAACCTGCTTGAATCAGGACTTTCTGGCCTGGCTGCACATTCATAATATCATGTAGCGCTTGATAACTTGTCAAACCGACTAACGGAATGGCCGCAGCTTCTTCAAACGTTAAATTTTTCGGCTTCATAGCTACAGCCGCTTGATCCACTGCAATATATTCAGCAAAAGTTCCCACGCGATTTTTGGGTACTCGTCCGTAAACTGCATCGCCCAGCCTAAAATTTTGAACATTTTTTCCAACAGAGACAACAATCCCAGCAAAATCACTGCCTAAAATCAGTGGCATTTGATAATTTAAAAGCATCTTTACTTTACCATCTTTTGTTTTTAAATCAATCGGGTTGATACTGGCAGCGATAATTTTGACCAAAACATCATTGTCATGAATGGTGGGTAAGGGCACCTCCTCGATTGCTAATTCTTTTTGTCCGTATTTATGAATTAAAGCGGCTTTCATCATTGAATCTTTCCTCTCTTTCTATCTCTTTTATTGGTTTAAAAGTTTAAACCTTTAATCAATTAGTATCTTAACGAAGAATGGAATCCACGTCAAGTTTCAGCCCTCAGCGTATTTTATTGACAAAAAACACGAAAAATGGTTTAATCGTTTAAAAATACGAACCAAAGAGGCGGAAAAATATGAAAGAATTAGAAGAAATTCAAACAGAATTTACTGCGCTTAGTGATTTTTTAATCGCATTGGGTGATGAAAAACGCCAAGCAATTATTATTGCACTGTTAGAAGACCAAGCCTGTGTTGGCCGTCGTGTCACTGAGTTAACAGAGGCGACACAGCTCTCACGCCCCGCTGTTTCTCACCACTTAAAAATTTTGAAACAAGCCAAATTAATTGATTGTCGCAGTGAAGGAACTAAAAATTATTACTCACTTTCTCACGATACCACCAAAATTGAGCAACTCCAACAACTATTGACCCACATTACGTCGATTATGCCAGGGAGGAAGCAAGCATGAAAAAAATTCTCGTGGTCCTCACAAACGTTTCCCGTTATCACGGCACCGAAGAACCGACTGGCCTCTGGCTAGGTGAAGCCACGGAGTTCGTGGAAGAAGTAACCAAAGCAGGATTTTCAGTTGACTATGTTAGTCCCCAAGGAGGCTATGTCCCTTTGGATCCCCGGAGTATGAAATATGTAGATTCATCCATTATGGCGGTTTATGAAAGTGCCGATTTTCAAGAACGAGCGCTAGCGCATTCCCTCTCTCTTGAAGAAATTGAGCCAGATGAATACGCAGCAATTTACTTTACAGGAGGCCATGGCGTTATGTGGGACTTTCCTGATAACCCTCAGTTGCAAGCAATCACTCGTAGCCTTTACGAACAGGGCAAATACCTAACTTCTGTTTGTCACGGAATTGCTGGTCTTTTAAATGTCAAAGATGCGTCAGGAAATTATTTGATTGCAGATAAAACCATTACTGGCTTCACTACTGCAGAAGAAATTTTAGCCATGAAAAAAGCAGTTGTTCCTTTCTTAAACGAAACAATTGCCAAAGAACATGGTGCTACTTTTGCGAAAAAACGCCCCTATAAAGAATTTGCGTATCAAGATGGCCGTATAATCACTGGGCAAAACCCTTTTTCTGTCCGCGCTGTCGCAAGATTGTTAATTCAACAACTATCAAAATGAAACAACAGCGACTACTTTTAGGTAGTCGCTGTTGTTTCATTGCTTCTTCTTTTTTCCGAAAGCCGAAGCCCTAACATAAAAAATTTTTGATTAGCTAAAGAGTAACATCGCGCCAATTAAGATAATTAGGTTAATTAAGCCTAAGACAATCATTGGTTTGGCCATGAATTTTGTCCAAGTGGCATATTGAACTTTGGAAATTTCCAAACCACCCATTACGACACCAGATGTTGGCGTGATCAAATTAATCAAACCACAACCTGAAGCAAAAATCATAACCATCACTTCTGGACTTAAACCAATGTTTTTAGCTAACGCACCCATTACAGGAATGGAAACGTACGCTAAGCCAGAAGTTGAAGGAATTAGGAAAGATAAACCTAAGTATAAAACAAAGGCACCGATGACAAATAAAACTGGGGAGAGTCCTTGTAATAAGCCTGCCGCTTTATCAAGGATAAATGAATCTAAATACGTTTTAGACATCAAAACAGATGCCCCGCGAGCAACTACAATGATTAAAACAACGGATAACATATCTTTGGCACCGTCGATAAATGCTTCAATGGTTTCTTTTTCAGTAAAGCGACCAATCAAGGCAGCAATGATCCCTAAAAGGAAGAACCACATCGCTAAGTCGCCAAAGTACCAGTCACCGAAACTGTTGCCTGTTAAAACAGACGTCCAGCCTTTGAAAATCGTCACTCCAAAGTCGTTCCATGGAATTAAGGAAACAATCATAACGACAAAACAGAAAGCGAATACCATTAAGATTTTTTTATGACGATTCGTAAATGGCATTTCTTTCGACGCTGCTTGTCCATACGTTTTTTCCATATCCTCTTGTTCTTGTAAAGATAAAATTGTTGAACCTTTGTCAGCCTTCACTTTTTTCGCATAACGCATCACAATGAAAATAGAATAGCTGGTAGAGGCCGCCCACAAAATAGCACCGACAATTAAAATAATTCCTGTATTCGGCTGAATGCCAATACCTCGTAACGCATCCATCGCTACCCCTGTGGAGAAAGGGTTAACCGTTGAACCGATAACACCTGATCCTGCACCCAATAGCACAGTCCCCACTGCGACAAACGTATCAAAACCAGCGGCGACCATGGTGGCACTCAATAAACCATAAAAAGGAATTGTTTCTTCTGCCATTCCATAAGTCGACCCACCAATAGAAAATAAAATCATTAAAATCGGAATGATTTTCAATTCGTTCCCTTTTAACTTTTTAACGACTGATTGAATCCCTGCTTCAAGAGCCCCAGTTTGCGTCACAATATTTAAAAAGCCACCGAGTACTAAAATAAAAATATTAATTTCAATGGCATCTTTAAACCCATTGAATGGAGCCATGATAATATCCGATAATTTGGCCCCTACCACGTGGTCAACCATTTTGCCATCAATTTCTCTTGGGGTAAATGGCTGGCCATTTAGCAAGACCGTTACGATACCTAAAACAATTAAAATAATAAATAAAATACTAAAAGACGAAAGCTGTTTTTTGTTTTTCTTCTTTTTTTCTGCCATATCCTTTTATACAGGAACCTACTTTCCTGTATCTCCCTTCTCTATGATTAATTACTCAATCGATCAATAAAGAATGGTGTATCTAGAAAAGTTAAGAATTTATGACTGTAGCTAATACGGTTCATTTGGACTAATTTTTTCATAACACTGCTTGCTGTTTCCCGCGTAGTTCCACTCATCCGTGCAATGTCATTAATGGTAATTGGACAAGCAATTGCAACGCGTTCTCTGTTGTCAATTCGTTCTCCTAAATCATTTAATAACATCGCCAGTGATGTCACAATCCGTTCACATGCATCATTGGTTGTTCCTTTTTGGATTTTTATCATGCTTTCTTTTAAAAGGACCGATTGTTCTTGAATCCAATGAATCAATTGCTGGGGATTATTTTGGAGAAAACGCTCAAACAGTTTAACTGGCACAAATACAACCTCAATATCCGTATAGGCAATCGCGGAGTCGTAATGAACCTCATCTTGAAACAGTCCGATTCTCGGAAAAAGAGCCTGCTTTTTCATAAAATGCAGATAGGAAAAATTACCACTGCGATCATTTTTTTCAATTTTAATGACACCTGAAACCAATAAAATTAAATGATTTCTCGGATCACCTGGATAAAAAAGGACTTGGCCTTTTTTATAGGAGCGAACGAAACTCTCGTTACGCAATTCTGTTAGTTCTGATTCAGAAAAGTATTGAAAATCTTGATTATTTTTAGTGATTATTTTCTCTATCATCATCTTAATTCTCCTAAATACTATACTTTATTTTGTCACAACCGTTCCTACGATTTCATCGCCGCTCATACTTCCTAAGTTTTCCAAAGAAGTGATAATTGCTTGTTTATTGGGTTGGCTTTCTACAAACTGAATGGCGGCTTCAATTTTCGGTAACATACTACCTGGTGCAAAATGACCCGCTTGTTTGTATTCTTCCAACTCTGCTACAGTGACATTGGTTAATTGTTTTTCATCTGGTTTGCCATAATTAATGCACACATAATCCACGCCAGTTAAAATAACTAGTGCATCCGCATCCACTAATTCTGCTAGTTTTTCAGAAGCAAAATCTTTATCGATTACTGCTTCGACACCTTTTAATTCTTGTCCTACGACAGGGATGCCGCCACCACCACATGAAATGGTAATTATATCATTTTTTATTAAGGTATTAATAGTCTCAGCCTCGTGGATGTCAATTGGCTTAGGACTTGGAACGACTTTGCGCCAGCCACGTCCTGCATCTTCTTTAAAAATAGCACCTGCTTGCATTGCTTCTTTGGCTTCAGCTTCTGTTAAAAATGGACCGATCGGTTTTGTTGGATTTTTGAAAGCCTCATCTTCTGGATCCACCACCACCTGTGTTAAAACAGTAGCCACTTGTTTCTTGATTCCTGCTTTATTTAATTCTTGATTAAGCGCATTGGACAACCAGTAGCCGATACTTCCTTGTGTCATAGCAACACACGTATCTAGCGGCATTGCTGGATTTTTTTCAGAATCAGCTGCTTGTTGTTGCAATAATAGATTTCCGACTTGTGGACCATTGCCATGTGAAACAATCAACCGATGCCCTTGTTTAATTAAATGAACTAAATAGGCAGATGTTTGAACTAATGCTTGCTGTTGTGCATGTGCACTAGCATCATTTGAAAGGATGGCATTTCCGCCTAGTGCAACGACCATTTTTTTCCCCATTACAAATCCTTCTTTCCTATCATAATAAAGAATAGGCCGCCCTTCAAAAGAATCTCTTAAAGGGCGAAACGACTATTCTTTTTTCAATGTTTTTTCAGTTGCTTCCTACACACGAGGAATGAATAAGTTGCCTAAAGTAGCTGCCATGATTGCTTTAATAGAATGCATTCTGTTTTCTGCTTCTTCAAATTGACGGCCATATTTACTGCGGAAGACTTCATCCGTAATTTCCATTTCAGTAATGCCAAATTTTTCAGCAACCATTTCTCCGTATTGTGTTTTCGTATCATGAAAGGCTGGTAAACAGTGTAATACGATTAAATCGCCATCCATGTTTTCGGTTTTTTCTAACATAGCCATATTAATTTGATAAGGTTTCAACAGATTGACACGTTCTTCAAATTTATCTTCTTCACCCATGGACACCCAAACGTCTGTATATAACACGTTGGCTCCTTTAACGCCTTTAGCAACGTCGTCTGTAATCATTAATTCTGCACCAGATTCTTTCGCAAATTCTTTTGCGTAATTAACGACTTCATCAGAAGGGAACAATTCTTTTGGTGCACAAATGCGAACATTTACGCCTAAAATAGCACCTGTCACTAACAAGCTGTTTGCCATGTTGTTACGGCCATCGCCGACATATACTAAAGTGATTCCTTCTAAACGACCAAAGTTTTCTTTCACTGTCATAAAGTCCGCAATCATTTGTGTTGGATGCCATTGATCCGTTAAACCATTCCAAACAGGAACACCAGAATATTTCGCTAAATCTTCCACTACTTCTTGACTAAACCCACGGAACTCAATCCCGTCAAACATACTACCTAAAACAATCGCTGTATCTTCAACAGATTCTTTTTTACCTAATTGAATATCGTTGGCGCCTAAATACTCAGGATGTGCCCCTAAATCAATCGCTGCTGTCGTGAATGCAGAGCGTGTCCGTGTTGAAGTTTTTTCAAATAAAAGAGCGATATTTTTTCCTTCTAAATAGTGATGTGGAATCCCTTTTTTCTTCAATTCTTTTAAGTGAATACTGAAGTCTACCAAATACTCTAATTCTGCTCTTGTAAAATCTTTTTCTGCTAATAAACTACGTCCTTGAAATACTGAATTCATGATGATTCCTCCTATTTTTGGGTGTTTTTTAAAGATCTTCACGGTAAAGTGGCATACTCATACAACGAGGGCCACCACGGCCACGTACTAGTTCACTTCCTGGAATGTAATTCAATTTCACGCCTGCTTCTTCTAGCGCTTTATTCGTAATTGTATTCCGATCGTAAACAACAACTTCCCCAGGGGCAATTGCTAATGTATTTGAACCGTCGTTCCATTGTTCACGGGCTGCTGCGGTTAAATTCCCAGCGCCGCAACGGATTAATTGAACATTGTCTAAATGCAAGTATTTGCATAAAATGTTATCTAATGTATCTTTTTCTTTTGTAATTTGGATGTCTCCATCTGCCTTTTCAGTGATCGAGTAAACAACCAAACCACCTTCGATTTCTGGATGAATCGTAAATTTATCATAGTCAATCATGGTAAAAACGGTATCTAAATGCATGAATTTACGATGTTCACCGATATCAAAAGCCAAGATATTTTTGAATCCTAATTTTTGTTCAAAAATATTTCTCGCAATTTTTTCAATTGACGCGGCATCCGTTCTTTGAGAAATCCCAATGGCCACTACTTCTTTTGAAAGAATTAATTCATCGCCACCTTCAATTCTGGTTGATTCTGAACGATCATAAACTCTAGGAACCTCTTTTCCAGCAAAACGAGGATGATAATCAAAAATGTATTGCCCAAAAATGGTTTCCCGTTGTCGAGTTACTGAATACATATGATTTAAAGAAATCCCGTGGCCCATTGTCGCAAAGTTATCACGTGTGAAGTATAAGTTAGGCATTGGATCAATAATGAATGGATAATCCGCTTCAACCATATCTGTTAAAAATTCTTGCTCATATTTAGGTAATTCTTGTTTTTGAATGCCTGCAATCGCTTTTTGAATAAGTTCTTCGTTGTCGTCAATTTCTAACATTAACTCTCTAACTTTTTCTTTTGCTGATTCGCTGCGAATATTGGCTTCTTCTAAGAATTGGTCAATAAATTGTCGGCGGACCTCTTCATTAATCAACGCTTCAGCAGCTAAGTCCTCTAAATAGACCACTTCGATATCTTTTGATCGTAACAACTCTGCAAATGCATCATGTTCTGCTTGTGCTTTTTCTAAAAACGGAATATCATCAAACAACAATCTCTCCAGATAATCTGGCATTAAATTTTCTAATTCCTTACCTGGACGATGTAACATCACTGTTTTCAATTTCCCGATTTCAGAAAATACATTAATTGGATGACTCATGTGAAATAACCTCCTCAACTTAATTACAAACACAGAATAACAGACCTGATTAACCTAGGACGTGAGCCATTTGCCAAACAAAATACCAAATATACAACGGTATTCTTTCTTATGCATATTTCCAGCCTGAAAGAATGCGCTTTCATAGATATTCTAAAAAAATAATGCATAATTAAATAAAAAAAAATGCATTTATTCAAAAAAAAATATTTCTTCATGCACTTCATAAAGTTATAATCTTATATAGGTAAAAGGAAGGGAGTCAGCAGTCAAAACGACTTCTAGCTCCCTTCCATTTATGCGTTACTTTTTGACAAAGGTGTTGGCTGAATAAATTGTTGAAAATACTGCTCTAGTTCTTGTGCTTTTTCCTCGGATGATGAAACAATAATAACAGTGTCGAAGCCAGCGACAGAACATTTCTTTTCACACAAAGACACTTCATCAAGTACAGCTGAAAACAATGTTGCGTTGTCTGGTAATGTATGAACCACTAGTAAAAAGGCGACACGTTCAACTTTGGTCACTACCTCACGAATTGCTTGTATCAACTGTTCTTTTTTTCGTTCTTCTAAAGAAGTGAATTGTTCAAAAATCGTTAACCGCATCTCGCCAGACTCATCTAATGCTTTGACGACTTTTAATTCCCATAAATCCCGTGAAATCGTTGCTTGTGCGACATTTATCTCGCGCTTTTTTAATTCTCTTAACAACTCATTTTGACTATGAATTACGGTTGTTTGAATGATTTCTTTAATCAAACTTTGGCGTGTTTGCTTATTCACAAATAACACCCTTCCTCCAGACATTTACAAAGCAATACTAGCAGAATCTCTCTAATTAGAATAGAAAAAGGGTCGTTTAGCTAAAAGGTTCTCATTGATTTTGCCGGATATTTCGCATTTAAAAAAGTGAGACTTGCACAATTTAGTAAAACGTTGTACAGTGATTTTAGGGAATTACTGGCACCGTTTTAAATAACAGCAATGATGTTTTTCTGCATGATTAACTGAACTGGAGGAAAGTAATGAACCGATTAAAACGCCAAACGATGATTAAGCGATTGGTCACAGAAAATGAAATCCATACACAAAGTGAATTACTAGCATTATTGGAAAAAGAAAATATTCACACCACACAAGCAACTATTTCTCGTGACATTCGTGAGCTGAATTTAAACAAAGTAGACAATGGTCAAGGAGAAGCCTATTATCGTATCTTGAATAATTCTGCCCTTCGTCCAAAATATAAAACAGATGAAGAACGTCTTGTTGACATTATTATTGAAACTGGTGTTTCTTTAACACAAATAGAGTTCACAAATCTTTTAACCGTCTTACCTGGCAACGGGCAAGCCATCGGGGTTTTAATTGATCGCATACGTATCCACAACCCTCATATCTTGGGCTGCATCGCTGGGGATGATACTATCTTAATTCTTTCAAAAAATAAAGAAGATGCCCTTGAAGTTAACAACTATTTCCAGCAGTATTTGTACCACCCATAATTCGTCACTTAGTGAAATCGACTATTTTTTGACATCATTGCTATTTTTATTAAAGATAAAAATCTCCAGAGGATACTTTCCTCTGGAGATACAATTATTTCATTGAATCTCTTACTACTAATTATCAGATAACTATTTACATAAAATTAAACAGTTCAATTCAATATAATTTTCTCATCCACAAAATCTAAAGATTTTTCGTCATGAGCTATATATATCCTTAAACTCTTTGGTAATGTATCTCTGATATATTCTAATATTTTCCTTTTACTGCTCTGATCCAAATTACTCATGGCCTCATCTAAAATAAGTATTTTTGGCTTCCTTAACAATGCTCTAGCCAAATTTATTTTTTGTTTTTGTCCACTTGATAAATTAATTCCACCCTCTGCTATTACTGTATCTAATCCTAAAGGAAAGGAATTTATTACTTCTTCCAATCCTATATTTTTTAAAATATCATAAATATATTCATCATCAAATGAATCAGCTTCTAAGAACAGATTTTCTTTTACTGTTCCAGCCATTATAAACGGTCTGCTCGTTATCTGGATAACGTCTTTTCTATAGGAACTTATATTATTGAAAATATCGTTGTTACCAAGGTATATATGTCCTTGGTCTGGTTTATAAAGTGATGCTAAGATATTACTTAAAGTGCTTTTGCCACTGCCATTTTTACCGTAGATACCATATGTTTTTCCAAAATAAAATTCTTCTGAAAAATCTTTCAAAACATAAGAAGTGGCTCCGTATGAAAATCGAAGTTTCTTTACAGATAATTTTTTTGAATTATTGAAGTCTATTTGTTTTGCGATAGATTCAGTTTCTTCTTTTGTCACATGAATGATATCATTTAACTTTCTAACCATAACAACTACGTTTTGTATCTCTTTTTGATATTCAATGATGTTTTTTACTGGTGAAGTAAAATAAGTTATCAGTGATATATAGGCTATTAGTAGCCCAATACTTATACCTCCATTAATTACTAATATCCCCCCTTGCCATAATACACAAAGTGTGCCTACTGATTCGATCAAAATAATGATACTAGATTGTACGTTCTGATAAATTACACTAATTTTTTCTTGAGAAGTCAGTTTTTTTGCATTTTTTAAAAATTTTCTAGTAAAAAAATTTTCTAATTGAAAAACTTTAACTGTCTCATATCCATTTAAAATCTCATTTAATGAAGTAATTGTTCTTGAATTTATGTCTATAATTTTAGTATTAACTTTATTTAAAGGCTTAATAAACAATATAGTAATTAATAAATAACTAAAAAATATTCCTAAGGTAATACTAAAAAGTTCCTTACTTATAACAAATAAGATAGCTCCACCTGCTAATGCTATAAAAAATTCCAAAAACAGCGATAGTACTAGTCTAGTCAATATTGATTGTACTTGTGTAGCTATATTATATCTTGTCAGCACTTCTCCACTGTTTTTACTTTTTAAGTTAACTATCTCCATATTTATAAGCTTATTCAAAAAAACTGAGAACAAGCTATCATTCATACGCTTTGACATTTTAGCTATAAACAACGTACGTACTATTCCTAAAATCCATTGAAATAGATATAACAAAATGATAGCCATAAATAAATAATTAAAATTATCAAGTATATTTAGATAGATTTTTTCAAAAAAGTTATATGTATGTATTTTCTGCACGCTTTTTTCTGTCTGTAATATAAAAGTATCTATAAATTTTTGGTAAGAGAAGCTTCCTATAAAAGAAATTAATGCCATTATGATTGAAAAAAATAAAACAATGCTCAAGGTTCCTTTTTCTTGCTTTAAGCTCTCATAATAAAAATTGTGATTTTTCATCTTAGGAACAGAATTTTTTATTTTATCTATATCAAAGTTCACTATTCTTCCTGTCCAAGTAGATTGAAAATCTTTTAATTCTTGTTTTAAAATCCCCAGAGCTGGGTCAAAGATTTTGATATGCTTTTTATTTATAGCTTCCACTACTACAAAATGAGCTAAACCTGATTTTGTAATGATATGTGCTATAAAAGGCAGATGTATTTCATTATTTTGTATACCTTCAATTAATTCAGCCCAATTACCTTCAAGCCCTTCAGGATTTAAGTTTAATTTCCTTGATCCATCCAGTATTCCTTGAATCGTAGTCCCAGATTCACTTGTTTTTGTTAATTCTTTAGCTGTCACCAGAGATAGCTTCCCACCAGAAAGGTTTACGATGGTTGCTAAACAAGCTGGTCCACAATCCTTTATTTCTGTTTGTCTTATCCTTTTAAACATATCTTCCCCCTATTTTGAAATATTTAGATATTACTTTTTGATATACAAAAATAAATTGAATTCCACAAAAAATAAGTACCCCTAAAAATAGTTTCAAATCATAAAATAAGAAAAAATTGAAAGGAGTAATTAAAAAAACTTGAGCACGAGTATCGATTAAAAAGTCATACAGATAGAAATATGAAATACTTGTTATAGATATCCCTATACCACTTCCTATCCATGTACCTGTTAATAATTTTAAACAAAACTCTTTAGTCAATTGTAGCGGACTACATCCAAGGGATGTTTTTATCTGTAGTTCTTGTTGTGACAACAAGAATCGTCTCTTTAATTGCATAACAATGTAAAAAATAAAAAATAAAAATAATGCAATTATTAATACTAACAAACTCACTTCCAGCATTGCTAACAAGAAAATTAATTCTTCTGAAGTATCATTATTAAACAAATGGAAAATTGGAGAGATGTTTTGAGCATCCTTTTCTTGGCTCTTTTTAAATAAATAGACATAAAAATATAATCGGACAAACACAGTAATCCATAAGTTAATAAACATTGAAAAATAGAAATATTTACTGATTGATTTTATTTTTAATAAGTAATTAGACCTATTTATAGTCAATTCTCCACCTCTATAACTTCATTCAATTTTTTTTCTGTTATTTCGTAAATCTTCTTCTTTATTGATGGAATCTGATCATAGTCATGTGTAACCACGATTAGAGGGATATTATACTTATTACTTACACGGTATAAAATATTCATTATTTTTTTTGATGTATCTGGATCTAAATTTCCTGTAGGTTCATCTGCCAAAATAAGTTCAGGATTTTTTATAATTGCCCTAGCAATAGCAACCCGTTGTTTCTCTCCTCCTGAAAGAAGAGAGATTCTCGTGTGTAGTAACTCTGTAATTTTTAATTCCACAGCTAGTTTCTCGACCTGTTTTTTGATAATCTGACTAGGAATTTTTTTGATTTTTAAGGGATAAGCAATATTTTCATACGCACTTAACCATTCAATTAGTTGAAAATCTTGGTGAACATAACCTATGCTCCGCCTATACGATATCAATTTTTTCCTCGTATCTAAACAGACTTTTTTTTCATCTAGAACAAATTCTCCCGTAAAATACGGATGTTCACCTGCGAGTATGTTTAAAAGCGTTGATTTACCTACGCCGCTTTTTCCTATAATAAAAGAGACTTCTTTGCTAGAGAATTCAACAAAATCAATTTGATAAAGAAAAAAATTTTTTTGAGTCAGTACTTTTACATCTATCAACTTAATATTCATTATCTAACCTGCAATTCATTCTAAAAATACGCTATAATGTTTTTTTATTTGTTCTTTGTATGTGGAAGTAAATTCAAATATTACTTCTTCATCAGATACTAACAGAAATTCAACAACTACTGTGCTCGTTTTTAAAAATTTATCTCCCTCAATTTTAGTGGATAAATTTTTCAAATTAACTTCACCTTGTAAAGCCTTAACTGAAAATATATCTTTTATCTGTGTATTCTGAGGAACTCCATCATTCAATAAATTAAGTGTTAATTTTATACTATTGTTAGCTTCCTTTTTTAATCTACTCACTTCAACTAACTGAACATAATAATAGGGAAAGGCTATTTGTTCTGCTTCTGAATACGTTTCAACCACATCGATAGCCGAGTCATCATCTTGCTTATGCACTAGAGACTCAGGTGTAGCACATCCTGTAATAACTAACAAAGCTAAGATATTGTATAATACCTTCATATTTTTCATTCGTACAATCCTCATATTATCTGTGCAACTTCAAAAGAATACAATTTTTGTTGACTAAAACTGTATTCTTTTGAAAAGACAACATTTTATCTCCAATATGAAACAAAAATATGGTTATATACTTGCACATGTCTTAAGTAACCTGCTTTACTTCCACCACCTGCATTACACAACCAACAATGCCAATGAAAACCAGCTTTAACTTCTCTTGCAACCGTTTCGTTAATCTTTTTCATTTTATCACTCCTTCCTAAATTATAAAACAAATATATTATAATTAGAAAACAATGTCAATTGTTTTAATGTTAAAAAACATTGCTTGTCCAAAAGCTTGTATATAAAGTTATTTTTTGGTCAACCTTTGCATTTAGTTATTAAAGAATAAAAGCTGTAATGTAATTTTATTCTAATAAAATAATGAGTTTTTCTTTTGAACACCGTCTTTTTTTTGTATAATAATCAAAAAGCAAAGAAAGGGTTTCTTATGACTGAACAATTCATACTCACTTCAAACGATCAACAAACTCAGCTCAATGTACGTCATTGGCCCTGTCCTTCACCCAAAGCCGTAGTTCAATTGATTCACGGCATGGCAGAGCATATCCAACGTTATGATGAATTTGCTCGTTTTTTAAATCAATTGGGGTTTGCCGTAATTGGGCATGATCATCTAGGTCATGGCGAATCTGTACAACCAAGCGCACCGATCTATGGTTTTTTTGGAGAACAAGGGCCTGAAAATGTCGTTACAGATATTCATCAAGTGAAACAATGGGCTATGAATCACTATCCACAATTGCCCTATTTTATGATGGGTCACAGCATGGGGTCTTTCGCCTTGCGCAACTACCTGCAAGACTATCCTGTGACTATGCAAGGAGTCATTTTCATGGGCACTGGAACAAGTCCGTTACCTTTAACCGCCGCATTGCCTTTTATTAAAAAAATGGCCGAGAAACAGCCGAAAAAACCAGCTCCGTTCATTGATAAGCTGGCATTTGGTTCTTTTAGCAAAAAATTTCCTGAAGCAAGTTCCTTTAATTGGCTCTCTAAAAATCAAGCCAATGTGGCTGACTATGAAAATGATCCATTAATGGGCTTCGTATTTACCAACAATGGTTTTGCTACCCTTTTTTCGCTTGTTAAACGAGCCAATCAAAGGAATTGGTACCAAGCTATCCCAAAAGAATTACCTATTTTAATCATTAGTGGCGCTGAAGACCCAGTTGGTGATTTCAGCAAGGGGCCAGCGAAAATTCAAAAGCAATTAAAGCATACAGGTTTTCAGCACGTGACGTTACGGCTATTTCCCACTTTGCGTCATGAAATTTTATTAGAAACGGAAAAAGCAACAGTTTTTCAAGAAATTGGGCATTGGTTAACGGATTTAACGAAATAAAAAAGAAGGTTGATGTTGTGACATCAACCTTCTTTTTTAATCTATTTTCGTTAAACCGCCCATATAAGGACGTAGAACTTCTGGAATCGTTACAGTGCCATCTTCATTTTGATAATTTTCCAAAATGGCAGCCACTGTTCGACCAACAGCAAGTCCTGACCCATTAAGAGTATGAGCATACTGAACATGACCCGTTTTATCACGATAACGAATCAACGCCCGACGTGCTTGGAAGTCTTCACAGTTTGAACAAGAACTAATTTCTCGATACGTTTTCTGTGCCGGAATCCAAACTTCTAAATCATAGGTTTTCGCTGCCGAGAAGCCCATATCACCTGTCGAAAGAGTAATCACTCGATAAGGGAGGCCCAATTTTTCTAAAATATCTCCAGCATTGTTGGTCATTTTTTCTAATTCTTCATAGGAGTGTTCTGCATCACTAAATTTAACCATTTCTACTTTATGGAACTGGTGTAAACGAATTAATCCTCGGGTATCACGGCCTGCGCTACCCGCTTCCGAGCGAAAAGAAGGACTTAAAGCAGTAAAATAAATCGGTAACTCTTGCGCCTCTAAAATTTCATTATTATAGTAGTTAGTTAATGGGACTTCCGCTGTGGGGATCAGCGTCAAATCACTTTCTGCAACTTGGAAAACATCTTCTTTGAACTTAGGAAACTGACCGGTGCCAAACATTGCTTTGCTATTGACCAAATAAGGAGGAATCACCTCGGTATAACCATGTTCATTAACATGTTGATCTAACATAAAATTATAGACCGCTCGTTCTAAACGAGCCCCTAAGCCTTTGTAATAAAGAAAACGGCTACCAGATACTTTCGCGCCTCTTTCAAAATCTAAAATTCCTAAGGCTTCACCGATTTCCCAATGTGGTTTCGGTTCAAATGAAAAAGTTTTCGGCGTACTCCACCGCCGAACTTCTACGTTGGCGGCTTCGTCTGCACCAACAGGCACGCTCTCATGAGGTAAGTTAGGCAGACGTTCTGCAATGGCTGTGCATTGTTCTTGCAAATGAACAACTTCTTGGTCTAAAACTTTAATTTGCTCGCTAACTTCTTGCATATTTAGCAATTGTTGTGAAGCATCTTTTTGTGCACGCTTTAATTGTGCAATTTCTCCTGATACCTGATTACGGTGTTTTTTCAATTCTTCAACTTTAACAAGTAACGCTCTCCGTTCTTCATCTAAAGCCAAAAAGCGTAATAAAACTTCCTCGTCCACACCACGTGTTTTTAACTTTTTCTGCACCACTTCTACATTTTGGCGAATTTTTTTCATATCCAGCATCTTATTTCCCTCTTCATGATTAAATTTTAAACAATGGTGAATTTTACTTTTTCAAAAATCTCATTCTTCATTCGTTGGCCAGTCGCTGTGCCAGCTAAGCCACCTAAACCCGTTTCTCTCAATTCTCGTGGTAATTGACGGCCGACTTTATTCATGGCTTCCACCACTTCATCTGCTGGTATTTTATTTACAATTCCAGCTAAAGCCATATCTGCAGCGATTAACGCATTGCCTGCACCTACTGTATTTCGTTTGACACAAGGAATTTCGACTAACCCAGCCACTGGGTCACAAACTAAACCTAATAAATTCCCTAAAGCCATGGCAAAAGCTTCAGAAGATTGGCGTGGTGTTCCGCCAGCCGCTTCAACAGCTGCGGCGGCGGCCATCGCTGAAGCACTGCCTACTTCGGCTTGACATCCACCAACTGCACCAGCAATCATCGCATTGTTGGCTGTGACCATCCCAAATAAAGAACTGGTAAACAAGAAACGAATTTGTTGATCACGCGTTAAATTCAAGGTATTTTTAATCGCTGTTAAAACCCCTGGTAAGGTGCCACTTGCACCAGCAGTTGGCGTTGCGCAAACAACGCCCATTGCTGCATTGACTTCATTAGTACCTAGTGCGGCTTGAACTGCAGACATCATTAAATCACCTGATAACGTTTTGCCAGCTGCGCGGTATTTTTTTAAACGCGCCGCATCACCGCCCGTTAACCCAGTAGGAGAAAAAACGCCTGCTCCTTCTTGTGAGCGTTTAACAGCTGCATCCATGACATCCAAATTTTGACCCATCTGTGTCCAAATTTCTTCATAGCTTTTTTGGCTACGCTCCATTTCTTGCTCAATCATCAAATCAGAGATTTTTTTTCCTGTTTTTTCAGCTTTATCGATAAATTCTTCAATCGAAAGGTACATATGTCAAACTCCTATCATAATAAGATTATTTTCGATGTGTCATCTAGTGAAAACAGTTGTTCTTTCACCGAGGAAATTGGTGCCGAATCTAAGTCAAAGATGAATAAAATTTGATCCCCTTCCACATAACGAGACACAGCATTCACTTGAATATTATTTTTTTGTAACGTATCTTTAAAAGCTTGCATCGCCTGCTCTTCTTGATTAATGACTAACAAAATAGGTAAAGGACCATGTAGTTGGACATTGAAACCGTCTAATTCAATGTATTTCACCTCGATAGTGCCGCCACCTACAGAAATTCCTGTTAAATGAATTTCGTGCGTTGCATCACTGAGTGTTACACATGCTGTATTAGCATGCTTCACTGGACTTTCTTCACTCATTTCTAAAAATTGAATCTCGATTCCTTGTTCTTCCGCAAGTTCAATGGATTGTGTTACGTTGGCATCATCTGCTGCTAGTCCAAGAATTCCACCAATAATTGCAAAATCAGTCCCATGTCCTTTATGCGTGTCTGCAAAAGATTCATAGTATTTAATCACAATTTTTTCTGGCGTTCCGCCGAATAACTTTCTTGCCGCTAAGCCAATCGCTAATGCTCCAGCTGTATGCGAACTAGATGGACCAATCATAATAGGACCGATAATGTCAAAACAACTTTTGTAGTTCATTACTTTGTTCACTTTTTTAGGTTTATTGATGGCCATAGCTGTGTTCATACGTAACTCCTCCTTTGGTTTTTACTGCTTCTTTTTCTTTCTCACTGGTTACTTCCGTCGTTCCTTCAAATTCTGGTGTATTATCCACCGCTTCAATTCTGTAACGTTTAAAGACCAGCGCACCTAAAAATCCAAACATCAGACTGACCACTGTGATAATCGCTACTGCTAGTAAAGTCGTTTGAATGGCATTGTTACCTAATGTCACAAGTAAACCAGCCCACGGCGTTGCCATTCCTGTCACAGGTACTTTTAAGCCAAAGAAAGTCACTACAATGCCACTAACCATTCCAGAAAATAAATTTGTTGCGTAAATAGGTATTGGATTGGAACTGATGATATCGACTTGTGTTAGTGGCTCGATTGCTACAGCTAACGGGGTTGAAGCTGTGCCTAGTTTTAACTTTTTAAATAGCGCCGCATTGACAATGGAACTGCCGTAACAAGTCAATGCACCGACAGCCATTGGTACACCAGTCAAACCAATCAAGGCAGTTAAAACCATTGAACTTAACGGTGTCATACCAACAATCGGGATAATAGCACCTAAAATTGCGCCCATCACATATGGATTGCCATCTACTGCACTTAAAATCGTGCCCCCAATAACTTCTAGGACACCTAATACAACGGGTTGAATAAAACCAGCAACTAACGAAGCTGCGACTGGAATGACTAAAATAACGACTAATAAGTCAATCCCTTCCGGAATACGTTTTTGCATCTGCTCAACAACAAAAGATAAAAGATACGCGGTAATAAAAGCTGGTAACAAGCTGACTTTAATCAATGACAGACCTAAAATAATTGAAAAAACTGGACTAATCCCGAAAGCCAGCGGCACAAGAGCTCCAGCTGCTAAACCACCTAGACTACCCATAGTTTCACCAATTTGCGACACATAATCTAAATGAAAAACGCCGCCTACTGCATACCGCAAAAATGCCTCTGGTAGAAAGGTGGCACAAGCTGCACCAGACAAAGCACTTAAAGATTTTTTCCCTCGCGGTGCTTTAAAAGAGAATAGGGACATGCCACATAAAACTAAGACTAACATCAAGATTCCTGATAACGTTTTCATTTTTTTGCCTCCAACTATATTTTTTTATAACGGATGGTACTCCTGAATAAAATTTTTATTGCTCAACAAGTGAAAGAATGAGCGAGCATTCCGATGAACTAAAGTACAATGAGTGATAAAAATTTCATTCCACATTCAGAGTATACGACTAAACAAAAGTTTAGTCAATGTATTTTTTTAACGTAAAGAATCTTATTGCTTTTCCATTAAAAAAGTATTACACTAAAATTAATTTCAGTGTAGGGGAGGATATCACTTGGAGTCATATTTACGTTTAAGTGAAGTAGATAAACAAATCTTACATTCACATGCCTTAATGCTTGATGGATTAGGGAACTTCTTTGGTAGTACCCATGAAGTCATTCTTCATAGTTTAGAAAATTTGGAAAGTTCAGCTATCAAAGTCATCAATGGCCATTTCAGTAACCGCAAGGAAGGTGCCCCCATTACTGATATGGCGTTAAAAATGTTAAGTCAAGTAGAGTCGGAACATGATTACGCTGTGAAACCCTACTACAATAAAAATCAAAAAGGGGTTATTTTAAAATCTTCCACCATTCCAGTTATCGGTGAAAATGATCGTATTATTGGATTAATCTGTATCAATATGCATTTAGAAATGCCATTAATTGACTACTTGCAAGACTTATTACCTTCAGGACAACAAAATGATATGTCCCAAGAGCTTAAAAATTCTGAACATTTTTCTGACAATATTGACGAATTAATCACTACTTCACTGACAAAAGTAAAACAAGCAGTAGAAAGCGATCCAAATGTATCACATTTGAATCAAAATAAAGAAATTGTTATTCGTTTATATGATCAAGGAATTTTCAATCTCAAAGATTCTGTCATAAAGATTGCCGATCGATTAGGTATTTCAAAAAATACCATCTATTTACATATCCGCAATCATAAAAAAGAAGAAGCTTAAACCATCAAAGCCACCAACGCTAGTTAGCGTTGGTGGCTTTAATCACTTCTCTTCTATTTTAATTTGGTAAATCAAACAAGTAAGGTGTCCCTATTTCTCCATTTAACGTAACATCTAAGCGATTTTTTGTGCCGGGAACTAAATTACTGGCTGTGAAATTCCCTTGGGCATCCGCAGTAAAACTTGCTAAAATCACCCGCGCATCATCTGCACGTGACACTAAAATAGTTGCATTAGGTGCTGTTTTACCAGAAATTGTCCCTTGTTTCGGATCAATCGTAATATTGCTAAAAGAAAGCGCTGCTTCTTGTCCTGAACTTGGAATGTCAATTTGGACAGGTGCACTATTCCGTTGATCAACGGTTGCGATTAATTGAGTAGTCGCTCCCGCTCTGGGACTAATTACTGTAAAATTGCCATTGGCATCCGCATAAAAAACACCTGCTTGTGCAGAAGCATCACCTACTACCGTTGCTGTAATGGTTGCATTAGGTAATGTAGTACCATTAATTTCATTTCTTTCAGGATTGAAAACAACATTGGTAATTGTAATGTTTGTATCAGGTGCTTGGTTTTGAGGGACTTCATTCGTTTCATCAGTTCCTGCAGAAGGCTGCGCGGCATTTTCTGACGGATTTTCCCCTGCCACATTAGAATTTTGACCCGTGACAGACGAATGACTATTTTTCATTTCTTGTTGGCTAGAGGATTTCTGCGTGGCTTTCTTTGTTTCTTGCTTTGGCTTAGAATCATTTGTGCTTGCTGTTTTTTTGTTTCCACATCCTGCTAAACTTAAAGACAATACACTGAACGTTAACATACTGAACAAAACAATTTTTTTCATTTTTCGTTACCTCCAGAAATCTTTTTGTAACATTAATGTAACATTGTTTTAAAAATCTAGCAATAATTTTTCAACCGTTTTCCTTTTTGTTTAAAAAGAAAAAACCTACACAAAGGCATTTAGCCTTTGTGTAGGTTTTTATCTGCTAAATGGATTTAATGTTTGCGATAGCTTAAATAGTAAAAGCCAGAAACAAAAATGGCGCCACCAATGATATTACCTAAATAAACAAAAATAAAATTACGGAAAAAGTCCCCCCACTGAACGCCGCCTTCAAAAATTGCGGCTGGAATGATGAATGCATTCGCCACACTATGCTGAAAGCCAATTGCAACAAAAATCATTACTGGAAACCAGATGCCTAATAGTTTCCCCGCTGCATCTTTCGCACCATAACAAAGCCATAAGGCCAGCCCTACAAACCAGTTACAGCCAATACCTGAAATAATTGCCTGAAGCCAAGTTGCTGCAACTTTATGTTCCGCAAGAGAAAGAACCTGATTTAAATAGGCGCCGCTACTGGTTAAACCTAAATAATGGCCAAAAAAATAGGCAACAAATAGGGCACCAACTATATTTGCCAATGTGATTGTGACCCAGTTCACGATTAATTCTCTGAAAGAAACCTTTTTAGCAAACCAAGCCGTACTCACCGCCATCATATTTCCTGTGATTAACTCACCACCAGCCATTAAAATAACAATTAGACCAATTGGGAAAACCGCAGCTCCCACTAAAGCTTGAACACTGGCTAAATCTGCTGGAATAGAGGCGGAAACACGCACATAAGCCAAATAGCCGAGGGAAATCATGGCACCGCCGATAAATCCTAAAATGAGTTTTGCTACCAAAGGCTTTTGAATTTTTTTCTGACCATTTTCAATACTGATACTTAAAATTTCATCTGGTGTATACAAATATTTCACTTCCTTTGTTTTTTGTCCTCCTTTACTTTACCCTTATATCACAGAAATTCAAGTACTTTTGTGTATTTTTTCACTAAAAACTGTAGTTCTTTTAATTTTATATAAAAACATCCTGAAACAAGTCCTATTTCTTGTTTCAGGATGTTTACTTATCCGTTTTTAAAGAGTTATCTTTTCACTTTAAAACAATAGGTTGCCATGGCTAACGATAACATGCTAAGACCTAGGAAGCTCCCAACTGCTGAAGATTGTTCCCCTGTTTTGGGGAATTTTTTCTTGGCAATTTTAGTCGTATTATCCGCTTTTTTGACTGTTCCTGACGAATCTTGTTTCGTTTGTATCTGTTTAGTTGCTTGGTTTTCTGCTGCGGATTCCTTTGTTTGACTAGCCTTGGCAGAGGTCTTTGAATTACTTTGAGAGGCATTAGGATCTTGATTAGACTCTTCCGCGTAAATGACAGAGTTTTCGCCTTTGTTTTGGCTGTTTGCGTTTACAGTGCTTGGGGTGCTACTCTCGCTTGTACTGTTGGTTGCGCTGGTCGTACTTGAAGTGTTACTTTCATTTGTATTGCTTGGTTCACTTGGCGTAATTGAAGCACTGCTTTCCCTTGTACTACTTGTTTCGCTAGTTGTGCTTGGCGTGCTGCTTTCCCTTGTACTACCGCTCTCACTTATCGTACTTGAGGTGCTGCTTTCGCTTGTATTACTGGTTTCGCTGGTTGTGCCTGGAGTACTACTTTCGCTTGTACTACTGCTTTCACTTGTCGTGCCTGGAGTACTACTTTCGCTTGTACTACTGCTTTCACTTGTCGTGCCTGGAGTACTACTTTCGCTTGTATTACTGCTTTCACTTGTTGTGCCTGGAGGGTTGCTTTCGCTTGTGTTACTAGTTGTTTCTGTTGATTTTTCAACTAACAGAAGTAACGCCGTTTTTATGGTTTGTGTTAATTGATTAATACGCTTTTGCGCATCTACGGGCGTTTTAAAGCCACCAAGTGTTGGCTCTAATAATTCTTCATCTGACCAAGCAAGCAATTTTTGTAACTGTTTAGGACTTTCTTCCCCAGTTGTTGTATCTACTAAGGCTTCTTGCATGGCTTGCCAAGAATCTGTGGTATATACAGATTCGTCTAATTTGTGAACGCTCGCAAGTTCCTTTTCTGCTTCTGCACGCTCTAGCGTGATATCGGCTTTTTTGACTAATACTTTCATTGCAGATTGCAAATTACTTGTTAACTGATCCACTTGTTCTTGGGTTTTGTCCCCACTCACCTGACCTTCTGCTAACAATTGTGTCGCCTGCTGATAATAGGAAGGAACAATCGTTTTAGGCCCAATGGCAGTGAATAACTGCCAAGAGTAAACCGTATATTGGTTTGCTTCACCAATCGAAGCATAAACGGTTTGTAGTCGGGACAAATCAAGCTTTTTTACAGGGGCCTCTACCGTCACCGGTACGTTCACTGTTACCAATGAACCTGTTTCGTAAGTTAATTGAACAGTCACTTTTTGTTGGCCGATTTCATTTAAAACCTCTGGATTGACGATTTTAGCAGTTGGGACTGCTTCATCCGCATCATTTGTATTAGCAACCAGTTGCTGCGGATCGATTGATTGTCCTTGCACAATCGTTGTGGCCACAGGAGTTGCTAAAGTATTTCTAACCGGAATTGGCGTATTTTTATATTGCTCATAAAGTGTTGGTGAAATCAACGATTCCCATGTTGCTGGCATTAAGCGATAGTCCGCCTCTGTCCAATTTTCTACCAATAATTGGCCGTTTTTAAGGCCATCATCTCGAGTATTGTCTTTCACAAAACTCGTTTCTGGTCGGAAACCACCGCCACTAGCGATTAACAATTCCCGACGTCGGTTTTGCGGAATATTATGGTAGTTAACAAACTGATTGTTAATAAATACGCCATTGAACACATTGTTATTTCCCGTATGACGATTGTACTCCATTCCAATTGCATATTGATTGTCCCAATACTTCCAATCAAAAATGTTGTTAGCCACTAACCAGTTGGATAATTCTGAAATAGCTCCCTCTGCTTGCGTTTCTGCCAAACCAATCTCTGGTGTTCCATACATAATGAGACCTGTATTTCGCAAATAATTATTCATAATCGTAATATTACGACCTGATTTAAACTTAAATCCGCCAGCAGGACCATTTTGTAGTCCACGTAAATGATTCCCCACCACCGTGATATTTTGGGCACCACGGAAATAAATCGCATGATCGCCACCTAAGCCGTTTAAGTTTTCGTTGTCATAGGGTGAATAGAAAAAATTATGTTGAACAGTTACATCCTTCAACATACTATAAGAATTAACCCCTGTTGATAGATAATTTTGTTCATTAGGTACTGAAATAGCACCTGCTTCAATGGCTGTTTGTAAACGTGTAATAGTCGCTGCTAAGTCTGAACGACTGGTGCTTTTAATCGCATCTAATTCCGTCACTTTTAACCCAAATAAATTGTCCACGATGTCTACATCTGACATATACTGGAAGCGACTTGGTGTTGAATAGCCACCAATGTAAATCGCTCGGTTAAAATCAATCCCTGGCTGCATATGTGCTGTGTCACGCATGAAAATATTACCTGAAATTTTAACGCCAATATCTGCATTTAAATTGACTACGAATCCTTTTAATGGATTATAAAAAATATTGTTTGCTAGGATTAATTGATTCGTTAATTTCAAAGTCACATTAATTCCATCAAAGGCAATATTTTGAAGTCGTACATTAGTTTTCGTTCCATAAGTTGTATCTGTCAGCTGAATCGGGGCACCTGTAGCATTATGTAAGATAGTGGCTCCTGTTGTATCGCCAATTAATTGATAATTTGAAGAAATCGCAATATCTTTTGACAGAGCATAACTTCCCTGTGGTAAAAATAATGCCTGTCCTTCCTTTGCTGTCTGACTCAGCAATGCCTGTAACTTATCTGTTTGATCCTCCGCACTATTAGGCACCATTGCTTGTGCGCCAAAAATTGTTGCATCTGTTGCGTTAACTGGCTCAACCGCTTCGGTCACCATTGGTAGACCAGCCACTGTTAATAAACCAAATAGAAGAATGAGCATTGTTTTCTTCATGTGTTTCCCTCTTTTCATTCCGTTACTTCCAACGGCTTATTTTGTAAAAGTTGATACAGCGTAATGACACGACTGTCTTCGTATGCATAAATTTTTTTAAATCTTGGATTCATATGTAAAACACTTGTTACTTTTAACAAATTTTGATTCGTGACTTCCAATTCTAAAGCTTCAACCAATTCCTTTAATCGGACGCCTGCACTATTTTCTTCACAACCTAAAATTTCTTCAATTTGTTCCATCCGTTTTTTCATCTCATCCCGCCTTTCTTTGCTCCTTCTATTATATAGAAAAATCCTTGTGAGAAACCTCAATATTTTTTAACCACCTGTTAAAAAAAGTAACAGTTCCTTTACTATCAAGGGTTAATAACCTACTATTTACAATAAAAAAACAAAAAAAGTGCCTTTTCGATATGATTTCCAAAGGAACCTGTGCAGGATTTATTAAAAAATAGCAAGAAAACGTCAATAGATAGGTGTTAATCACCTATCTATTGACGTTTTCTCTTTGTCTTTTTTTACTTTTCAAAAAAAATTTTTTACAATTTATCGAACATATGCATCAAAAAAGCCCATTTTTTTGATTTTTTATTAAAGTGACCTAGTTCTTTTTTCGTTAATTTTTACTATTTTTTGGTTCAAACGATTATATTGCTCAAACGTTAACTCACTTGAAAGTAAAAAGATCTCTGGATGCCCTGTTTCCACATCTGTCAAAGAAGTCACTAATAGTAAATCAATATTTTGCCAGTCTTCTTTGCTTGCTTCACTGTATCGTAAAACTTCCAATGCATAAAATCGACGAAAATTATTTTCAATCGAGAGTTTCACCCGTTCTTCTTCTAGCACTGGCAAGCCTGATTTTAACCCTAAAACAATTTTTTGTTCACGATGAATTAAATCATTGGAAAGCGCCAAAACACTAGAATAACGCAGAGCCAAAAATTCTTTATTTGTAAATAATTCATTGCCTGTTTGTTCGTAAAGTTGATTTAAGCCTTTGCTTAATTCTTCTAAAAGAACCGGATATTTTTCTTTGACTTTATTCCAAAAGACATTATACATTTTCACATTTTGGACATAGTAAAGTTCGGCAAATAAATGTGTAGCAAACAAATAATAAAAAATTTGCGGACGAATTTTTTCCAATTGCGGCGTCATTTGTATTTCTTCTAATAAGAAATGTTGGACTAAATGAGTCAACATATAAACAGGCGCTTCAGACTCATCAAAATGCGCTAAAATAGCTTGTGCAGTGGCTTCGTCTTGATAAAATTGGTCATTGGCTAACAAGAAAAAGTACACAAAAGTTAAATCGTTTTTATTAAGGAAAAGGGTAGTAGCTGTCATCTCTTCTATAAAGGCTTGGTAATGTTTATTTCCTTCTAAATAAGTTTCTTGCTCGGCTGAAGGTCGGTATTCAGCACCTTGCGCACTCCGGACTTTTGAGATAGCGACCATATACTTAACTCGGCGTAACACCGTTTCCGCAACTTCTACGTTGAAAAAAGCCATCACTTTTTGGACAGTTTGTGCGACTTCCGTTTCTTGTATATAGTCAAAAGGCCACGTATCACGGATTAAGTCCATAAAAATAGTGTAAGCAAAATGGCGCAAATATGCTTCATTGCCTTCAATTTTCCAGGTGCTTTTATTAATCACTAACCCCAATGGCGCTAAAATTTCTGTAAACCCTTTGAGCAAGCGCCGAATCGTGGCATCACTGGTATGATATTTTGTTGTCGCTGGCACAATCCCATTAAATCGCCCCCAGAATAAATCTTCCATTACTTGATAAGTTAAACTATCTTGAAAAATTGCTGTATAAAGTTTCTGGAAGGCTTGGCTAGACGCCAAGTTCAAGCGATAGCCATGCCCCTTTTCAAAAGCCAAAGAAACATCATTATCTACGGCATAGTACGTAATGTCATCTTTTAGAAGCTCTACGTATTTTTTGACTGATTTTTTGTTTAATTGTAATTCTTCTGCTAACTCATTGATGTCAATCCAACCTTCATTAATTGGCAAGTTTCTTAAAATAATAATTTTAGAAACGACATCTGTATCGAATATATCAACATATTCATCCCATTTCACTGTTCACTCAACTGCCTCTCTTCTGTTCTATTGTACACAAAATGAGAAATCTATTCCACGAAAAAATAACAGTTGTTTCTTTTATTCTTTCGTAGATGTGGACGTTTCAGGAACAAACACGTTGAGTCCCCCAGCTTCCACCGTTACTTTAATCGGTAAATCATCGGTAGGATCGCCATCTGTTCGTGTTTGGACTTTCTTGTCTTTTTCGCCCCTAATTTTAAATTGACTCCCAGAGAAATACACGACACCAGGAATTTCATTTAATTGTCCTCTGATAATTTTAGGTAAGTAATAGACAAACTTGTAAAAAACTAACTTAGGCAAAATGATAATGTGCACTTCGCCGTCATCTGGCGTGGCATTGGCATCGAAATTGGTAAAGCCACCAGCAGAATTTGTCATGGTCATCGTTAATAATTGGGCTTTGCCATGCCAACGTCTTTCATCGCCATCAATTTTTAGTTTGTACTTTTTCTTTTTCACTAATAAGCGGAAAAATTGCTTTGTAAAGGCTAACGGACCATATTTTTGTTTCTCCTGTTGGGTCACATTCGCTGCTGTGTCCGCTAATAAGCCAATCGTTAAGGTTGAAATCATTACATCTTGATTTACCATCCCAAAGTCAACTGGTGTTGTCTTACCTGCCAAAATGGTTTCAAAGGCATCTTCTTCTTTCAAAGGAATACTTAACACACGCGCAAAATTATTGACTGTTCCGCCTGGAATAATCCCTATTTGATAGTCACGAATGGTGTCTTTAAAATTTTGAACGGCATGATGAATGGTCCCGTCACCACCAATGACGACCAAGACACCCACTTGATTTTCTTTGGCATTTTTCCGCATTTCTTCAGGATCAATGTCTGGATTGGAAGGTTGCAAAATAACCGCTTCCCCTTTCGCTTCTGCAGCTTTTTTAAAGCGTTCTGCAATCTCTTTACTTTCACTACTTCCTGAAGTTTCGTTGTATAAAACCATCATCTTTTTCATCATTCTATCCTCATATCTCTAACTAAATTTCTTGCACATGTAAAGTGTACAATATTTTAGCCAAAATACCTAAAGATAGCATCGAAAAATAAAGGCTGAGGCACAAGCGGTTTGCTCCAAGAACTCAGTAAGTTCTGTTCAAAGGCTAAACTGCGATGAAGGCTTACATGAGAATGTCAATAAGAAGGAGCTACTTTTGTTCAGTTGATTAGCTTAAGATGGAAAAAAATAGGCCATCCGTCCTTTCGACGGATGACCCACTCTCTGTTTTTTTATGGCTTTAGCTTATTTCTTGCTCTTTTTATAAAAGAGCCAACTTGCCAAACCGACCAACAGGAGGCCGATAAAGACAAAGAAGTAATTGACTTGTGTGTTGGTTTTCGGTAAACCAAGCCAACCTGTCTCTCTAGCTGCTTGTTTCGTTGTTGGCTGATTTGGTTTTATTTTTTTGGATACAGGTTGTTTCTCGTTAACAAACGTGCCCGCATCCACGAGTTCAGGTTTGTCTTTCGCTGTTGCTGCAATAGTAAATGCGACAGCTTGCTTAGACAGTTGGTAACCATCCGGTGCTTTTGTTTCCACAAAGGTATATTTTCCTGGTTGTAAGTGGTTCACTTGAACTAACCCTTGGTTGTCAGAACGTAATGAACGAGCGACAGTTTTCCCTGTCTCTGCATCCGTCACTTTAAATTCAGCGCCTGCTAAGGCATTCTTTTGCTGGTCAATTTTCACCAGCTTGGCAGCACCTTGGTAATTAATAAAAGGTGCTTTAAGTACCACAGTGGCTGGTTTGCCCTGGTTGTCTTTCGCAATCGTAAAGCTTGCGCTTGGCGTTTCATTAAGAAGATAGCCAGTTGGCGCTTGTGTCTCCACAAAACGATACGTTCCCGGTGCTAAATTTTTCGCAATGACTTTGCCTTGCTTGTCGGACATCAGATTGGTTTGTCCAGCCACGGTTTGCCCTGCTTCATCAATGACCTTAAACACCGCACCAGCCAATGCTTCACCTGTTTCGTTTTCTTTGGTTAATTGAGCAGTTCCTTGATAATTGATAAGATCGCCTAAAGCAATTGGCTGCTCTTTTCCTAATTGGGCGGTTACATCAAATGGATGTGGCGTTGTGTCTAACAGATAGCCTGTTGGTGCTTTCGTTTCCACTAAAACGTAATGCCCTTCATTCAGCCCTTTAGCGTAAATTTCGCCAGTCTTATCCGTTGTTATTTCAGAAACTTTTTCTCCTGCACGATTCAAGAATGTGATTGGTGAACCTTGGGGCTGATTCTGCTCATCGGCATTGTAAATTGCAAAAACTGCACCCGCTAAGGTTTGACCTTGCTCGTTGACTTTACGTCCCGTTACTTCCGCTTGATAATTTACAAACTCTAACTCATCTAGTGGTTGTTTATCATTTGAATTCTTCTTCACTACAAAATAAATGGGTTGTTTATTGACGATATAGCCATCCGTTGCATCCAGTTCATCTAATTCATAGCTACCAGCGCCTAAATCCTCCATAGCCAATGAACCATCTTTTTCAGCAGTTACTTCTCTTTCAAAGATTTTTTCCCCATTTTCGATTCGATACAATTTAAAAATCGTTCCTGGAAGTGGGTTCGCATTGGCATCGATTTTCTTAAAGACAGCACGTCCTTTGAAATTGGCGAAGGCCCCTAATTGGAAGATCTCCGGATCACCTTTGAAATCACCACGAATTTCTACTTTTACTAATTCAGGATAAATAATATACTCTGAGCCATCTGGTAATTTTGGTGCTTTGATTTCTTTGTAATAATAGGTACCTGGCGCCAAGTCTCTAAAGATAATTTTGCCATCTTTGCCACTCGTTGCTGTAATCCCTAATGATTGTTTATTGTGATCATATAATTCAAAAACAGCGCCTGCTAATGGTTGGTCTGCGCTATTCGTTTTCACGATTTGGAAAGCCCCTTTGTAGTTCACAAAGTTGTCACTAGCAACCACGACCGCTGGTTCACCAGCATTTTTCTCAGCAATTTCAAATGGGACTGGCGTGGTATTTAACAAATAGCCTGTTGGCGCTTTGGTTTCTACAAAGCGATATTTACCTGGGGCTAAGTGCTCTGCAACAATTTCCCCTTGATTATTTGTCGTCAAGCCTGTTTGAATCGTTTGTCCCTTCGCATCGAGCACTTTAAATGTCGCACCACTTAACAAGTGTCCCTTCACATCTTTTTTGATTAATTTAGCTGCACCTTGATAGTTAACAAAGTTAGCCGTTGCTATAACTGTTGCTGGTTTGCCCCGATCGCTTGCTGCAATCGTGAAAGTACTTGGTTCAGTGTTTAAAAGGTACCCTACTGGCGCTTTGGTTTCCACAAATTGATATTTGCCTGGGGCTAAATCCGTCACTGTGACTTTTCCGTCTGCATCCGAAACTAAGTGTTCTCGAACCACTTGTCCTGTGGCATCAAGGACCGAAAATTCAGCACCTGCTAATGGATTGCCTGCTTGATCTTTTTTAATTAGTTCAGCAGAACCTTGGTAATTAAGCATTTTGACATGAACATCACGAATTTGTCCGCTCGTGTTTTGTGTCACGATGAATCGTTTTGGTGTAGTGTCTAAAAGATACCCTGTCGGTGCTTCGATTTCTGTGAACTGATAAAGCCCTGGTTTTAAACTATCCACCTCTAACTGGCCATTTGCGTTGGTTCGATCCGGCGCAAGGGGAACTTCTTCCCAATGAGTAAACGGCGTGGTTACGGCATGCTCTAATTTAAAGCGTGCATTGACTAATTTTTTGCCCTTCTCATCTGTTTTTTCTAAAATTACTTTATTGACATCGTTTTTAATAATAGTTGGTTGTGCACCATCTGCTGAAGTTTCTTCATCAATAGTAATGACTCGGCCTTTAGCTAATTCGTCCGAAACTGTATAACCTTCTGGTGCTTTCGTCTCCACCAAAATGTATTGCCCTTGCGGCAACCCACCAAATGTGATAACCCCAGTGGCGTCTACTGTACCTTCACGTAGGACTTGTGTTTTGGCTTGGTCCCAAATTTGGAAATGGGCGCCTGCTAAAATAGTCGTCCCATCCATGGCTGTTTTCTTCAGCTGAATTTTGCCTTTGGTCCCTGTGGCATGCCCGCCACTGTGATCGATGTCAACGACCACATCGCCATTGTCATCTCCATGAACGACTTCTGAACCATTTCCAGTAATTGACACTTGGTTGGATACCGTGTCTGTACTCCCCGCCGCTGAAGAAGTCACTAAACTACGATATTCCATATAATAAGGTGCTTCAATATGGGCCATTTTAACGACAATTTTTTGTTGTCCTGTTTCATTATCGGTGGTAACTTCCAGTGTGTAATCTTTTCCTTCTTCTAAAATAACAGATTTATCTGGCGTAATCGTTCCGTCTTCTGTTACGTTGGTACCGTAAATCACCAATGACTCGGGATCTAACACTTGGTTTGGTGAGGGTGTATCAGTGATAACCACATCGTCTAAAACCGATTGGGCGCCATTGATCATTACATGCCAGTACACATGATCTGGATCATCTTTGTGGTATTCGCCACCTTTTTTCACTGATTCGCCACCATGTTGAATAGAAACTTTTCCTGTCACATCACGTGAAGAACCTTGGTTTGTATAAGATGCGGTATTGTCATAGCTAGCCGAACCTTCGATAACTTTTTCATCAACAGACGTCTTAAATTCAATCACATACGTACGACTATCATTAGGAAAGTCAACACGCCAAGTATTTTTGTTTTTCTCGCTTGGTTCTTCCATTTTGATATCCGTCAACGGTTGCGTTGGTTTCACTTTTTCAACCGAACCATCTGGCTTTGTATTGCCTTCATAGACTTTCAAGCTCCCAGCCAAATAGGTTTGATTGGCTAAAATTGGATCCGTCAAAAAGGCGTCGACTAAACGGTTATTACTTAAATTCACCGCAATCGTCCAAGTGATTTCTTTAGTGACGGCATTGTAAACACCACTTTTTTGCGCATTTAAATCAAAAGCAGGTAAAGGTTTAAACGGTTTATTATCCTCTGAGTGATGATTGTTTCCTGCTTCATCCATCCAATCAATGGCAGCGGTATTTCGGTAATGGTCCAATGCAGGGTTGTTAGCATCTAACTCGGTAACATCGAAAAAGGTATTGTAGGTTACGTAAAAGGCATCACTTGTTTTGGCATACGCCCCCATGAAACTTAACTTAAAGCCTGTTTCACCTTCTGCATTACGAGTTATTTCTACCATGTAATCTTTACCTAACGTCAACTGAGCACCAGTAGTTGTATCTTTAACAACCAACGAATTGGGTACCATGGTTAAGCCAGGAACTGGTTCGTATGTGTCCGTAATCACGGCATTTTCCATCAAATAATTATTTTGATTCACAGCTAACGTCCAACCAATCGTTGAATTTTGATAATCCACTGCACCAGTGTTTTTAATAATATTTTGTTGATTGGCTGTGCCATCACCTTCTGAATGCTGACCAGTGCCGACATCCACACGATTATTCACGGCAACATCGCCTTCGACAATTCCATCAACTTTGGTTTTATAATCAATCTTGACTGCGCCAGTCACATCATGCAAAAAGTCAATCACAAAGGAGCCATCATCGTTAATTACCACTTTGTAATCTTTTCCTTCCACAAGTTCTGCTCCAACGACTTCATTTCCTTTGTCATCAAACGTCACTGAATATAAATGTAAAGAATCTGGTTCAAACGTTAAATTATCCCCCATTGTGTCTGTAATGACTGCTTGGTCTTTTGGAATGGTTTGTTCGCCATAGTTGTAGTTAATTTCCCAAGTGAATTCTTGATTGGTTTCATCGTAATCTATATTGCGCTTGTCTAGCATTTTGCCATATGTGGCGGTAACGGTTGCTTCAGCATCTAACCCATTTGGATTATTATCACTTGTTAACGTCGCCTGATTTTTAAAAGGCACATCACCCCCGCCATCTGGAATAACCGCCTCGTCAATCGTCGTTTGGTACTCAAGACGATACGCTTTATTCGTGTCACCTTTAATTGTCACATTGCCATTTTTATCAACGGTATATTCATCTGGACTAAGTTCGCGACCCACTTCTTTAATTGTTCCATCAAGATTCATCACTAACTCATAGACTTTCACTGACTTAAAGGTATTCCCTGTTGGCCACGTTTCCGTCACAGTTGGATTTGTTTGATCTTTCATCGCTTGATTGATATCTACCGTCCAAGTAATCGCACTAGGATTGGGCGTTCGATCAAAATGGCCTTGTTTATCAATTTGTTGTTCGGTATCCGGGACAATCGGAATCACTACAGGCGGCAAATCTTCTTGCGTAGGAATATCAATCACCCAGTCTCCTGGGCCTCGACCATCTGAATCATTCAAATGAGTATCTAAAGAAAAGTCCCCGTGAATGTCACTTTCAGACGTGATGCGCTCATTAAAGGTAAAACGAACCGTACCATCTTCACTAATTGTGTAGGTTCCATAGACATTGCCTTCCGTATCAACTAAATCACCTGAACCTGGTTTATTAGGTTTCAAATTGCCAGGTAATTGAAACTCGAAGTAATCGCCTGCTTTCATTTGTTCCCGCACATCTTCTGGAATCGACCAGTTAAAGTTCCAATGGATGGTCACATCTTCTTTGTACGGTGGTGTTGCTGGTGTGCCATCAGGATTTAAATAAATCGGATCCTCAAAATTATCGATAATCGTTGTTTCATCACCTGTAAAATAGTCATTGATATCTGTTGGTCCTGCTACACGTGGTTTGACAGTTGTCGATTCAGTTGTTTTACTTTCTGTCGCTTTTGTCGTGCTGGCGACAGTTTCTTCGGACGAACGAGGAACAGAGGAGTTTGCAGATGCTTCTTCTGTTGAACCTTCATTCGCTGTTGTGACTGTAGAACTCGTGATTGTCGTTGATTCTGTCGGATCAGTACCAGTATTTAACGTCAACGCTCGTTGTTGTTGTCCATAAGAAAACGTCACATCTTCTGTAGCTGTGAGGTTCAACGTTAAGACTAACGTATCTGCTAACGCTTGCTGATTCAATTCAATTTGAATCTGTTTCTTCTGGTCATCCACTTGAATCTTGCGCGTATTATTGGGCGCTGCCCAATGTGCAGCTTTGATTGACACATTGGCACTGTAATGCACTACAACCTCTTGTGTTGCTGGTTGTGCTTTTCCTTGAAGCGCTAAGGTCATTTCTTGCTGACTGGTTTGCGTCACTTCTCCTAACGTTAGCTGGCCATCGCTGTTAACATCTTCCGCCAAAGCCATGAGTGGTGTGCCGTAATTTAAAACAAGTAACAAACACATCAACCCATAGAGCCAACGGTTTACCATTGGACCATTCTTTCTCATTTCTTTCATCCTTCCTCTACTAACGACACATAGAAGAGAACGTTCACTTCGTACCAATTTTTTATTTTAAGCCAAATAAGTGAGTGCTCTTCTGTTGTCTTTCTTCCTTGCTAAAACAGACAGCCAACACGCCTTTTCTTTTTATCTCCTCAAAACGCAGTCTTACTTCGAATGCGGATTCATTTTTTGCTTATTCCTATAGACTCTTCTATAAGAATAAGAAGAGTATAACGAGATTTTTCAGCAAAAATTATCAACAACTTCTCCTCCAAATAGAAAAAGTTGATGAAATGCTAAAAACCCTTTTCACCTTTATAAAAACACTCCCTTAATCCTTTCTTATTTGTACTAGTCCTTCTTCCACTATACCGTTTTTTTAAACTTTTTCACAAGAACTGCTTAGACAAAAAAGCCTATTTGTATAAGCTATTTAAGCTAAAAAAACAACAGACTTAAATTGTCATTTTTGTTATTTAAATGTTTTATATAAACCATTTGTTTTTCTTAATAATTTGTTTCTCTATCATTTTTTGTCCGCTTTTTCTTTTATTTGACACATTCAGTTCTTCTTGATTTTTAAGAATAGATACAGTAGCATAAGAACAACTAGTTCTTTCACTAACAATTATCGAATGTTACTTAGAAAAGAATGTTCTATCTGTATTATCTGAAAAATCAAACAATCGTAACCAATTAGAAAGGTGGTTATTATGCATAACTTATTAACCAAGCAGGAAATTCAGTTGCTTTCCCTAATTGAATACTTGTATGACAGTAAAGAAAAAGTCCCCATGCAAGTACTCCGGCGAAAATATGAATTTTCCCATTACAATATCAATAATTTATTGAATCAATTAACTTTATTAATTTCTCGAGTCAATACACATGAAAATGTACATATTCGCATTATTAATAATCAACAGTCCATAGAATTAGTCGCCGATGAAAATATCCCGATTGAGTTAATGAAAGAAGCCGTGGTCCGCGGGTCGTTAACCTATATGTTAGCCTTAGATTTACTTTTAAAACGTTACACTTCAGCCAAAGATTTTTGTGAAGAGCATTTCATTAACTTTTCTATTTTTAAACAAGTTAGTGACCGTTTAAACAATTATCTAGCTAGATTTAATTGTTATTTAAACTTAAAAAGGCGAGAAAAAATTTGTGGTGCTGAAAAAGATTTTCGCAGTTTCTTTTACTCTCTATTTTTCATTTCAGGAACGTCTCTTGTTCCTTTTTTATCTAAAACCAATCAAGCGCAATTACAGAATTTTATTGAAATTATCAAAAACCGTTATCCTTACTTTACATATACCGATTTACGCAAATTAAAATTAATTATGTCCATAGGTTTACTCCGTTATCAATCTGATTTTACAATCAGCGATTATCCTGAAATTGCGGCAATCAATTTAGCCATTCCTTATTCAGAATTTCAATTATTAGTGAATGATTGTTTTATTAATGAACAACAAGAACCCGACACTTGGCGGGCTGAAATTCGTTTCTATTATGATTTTTTCAGTACATTAACGATGTACTCGCTTGAACAAATGGAAACCATTAACTTTGCTAACTTAGCAATCATGGGAATGGATAACAGTCCCCACGTCACTTGGATTTTTGAAAAATGTACGCAATTACAGTTGGATTTAAGCGCAATAGAAGTTGTCTTTTTGTTGGTTAATTTATCCAATGCCAGTGAGCGTCTCATCCATTTTCCTGTGGAAGAGGAGTTGAGTTACGAAATTGCTAATGTCTCTTTGTATGAAAAGCAATACCCAAACGTTTCACGAACAACTAACTATTTCTTAAAGCGTTTGCCTTTTGACAAAGAGCACCCACTAGATGCGTTATTTAAAGAAACCATTTTTTTAATTATTCGGAGTGTTTTATTAAACAAACAAATTCCGGTTAAAATTTTGCTTCATTCATCTATTAATCAAATACAAGAAAATTGGTTAGCAAAGGAAATCAATAATTATTGTGATGTTCCTTTGAAATTCGTCAATCATATTCAAGAAGTGCCTGACTTAGTCATTACCGACAAAAACAATCCACTTTTCCATGCCAGTAAAACCTTTTATTGGCATCCTGTTCCTTATTTAGACGAATACCATAACTTAAAACAAGTCGTCCGCAAAATTTATTTTGCCAAATTACGTGGGGAAAATAGTTTGGAGGGAATTGGATGTTAACAGAGTTACTTGATGTACCTTATCGTAAAAGTTTTGCTCTTTTAGAAGAGTTACTCGAACGTCGTGAAGCAGAAGAACAAACATTGGCGATTTCTACTTTAGCCACCCAATTAAAAATGCAACAAACTACCATTCTACAGTCCGTGGCTTTGCTCCAAACAGAAATTGAAGAAAACGGCTGGGAGAACTTATTTTCTTTATCAGCAACTGCCAAAGAAATCACATTTTGGTTTGCACCCTATTTCCAACTGTCGTTTTTGATGCCCTACTTTGTCAAAAAAAGTTTCGCGTATCAAGTGCTGACCTATGCCTTTAACCATAATGCAATTGATAGCAAACATTTTGAAAAAGTTTTAGAAATTTCTTCGTCAACCTTTACACGAAAAATTGGTCAACTAAACCAATGGCTCCAAAAATATCAGATTGAAATCAATTTAAAACGTACCAACGTGTTGGTGGGCAAAGAAAAAGATATTCGGATTTTCTTTATGATGCTTTTTTGGAACAATTACTCTGAAGAGGATTGGCCATTGCATACAATCACAAAAAAAGAAGTCCATAGTCTCTTTCGACGTTTAAAACATTCTGTTTCTTTCAATACAACACAAGATTTTACAAAAGACTTGATTTTTTCTGCGGTGATTTTAGCGCGTTGGAAAGAGGGCTTTTTTATCAAAGAAACTTTCGTAGAGGAAGAAGCGATTGTTAATCCCTTTGTTAATCTGAATGAATTTGAATTATTTTTTAAAGAAGAAGCCTTACACCAAGTTCCAACAAAATTTATCCAAAAAGAAGGCCTTTTTGCCTTTTTCTTATTGACGATTAGTGTCAGCTACGCCACACAAGATATCTTGGAAATTCCAGCAGCACGGATGCATATGGTCCAACTATTAGGCTCGCCCATTAAAGAGATCATTTATCAACTGACGTCTTTTTATCAAATTAAATTGACATTTCACGAGTATCTTTATCTGTATACTTCTATCCAAAATTTAAGTGTCTTTTTTAAAACCTTTGTCACGATTGCCAATCCATTTGTGCAAGAAAGCTTTTTAAAAGAAGCACTTCAAAAAAATCCGAGTCTCTACAAAGATGTGAAGCGACTTACAATTGAAATGCTTCCAACATTGATGGGCAATGAAAAATTGTTAGTTGACTGCTTGTTTATTCTTTTTTGTACACTGAAAACGAAATCTTTACCACCGATTCGTGTCTTAGTACGGACCAACCAAAGTAACTTAATTTTAGATACCCTTTACGAAAAGCTAAGTAAAGCCGTGGATAAAAAATTAATTTTTGTCGCTTCACCAGAAAAGCCTTTCGATGTAATTATTACAAATATCTTTTCAGAAATTAGTGTCAAATCAACGATTCCTACTTATTATGTTGATTTTTCCGCTAGCATTGGTGAACTAGCGCAGAGCTTAGAAAACTTAAATACACAAATTGTCACCAAACAAAGTCCACGCCACTTTTAAAAGTTTTCACGTGAAACATTTTAAGTGTTAAAAATAAGCAAGAGACATAAGTTAACATAGCTTATGTTTCTTGCTTATTTACTTTAAATTAGAAAAAACGCCAAAAGGTAGCAGTTTTTCTGCTACCTTTTGGCGTTTTTTACGAAAATTTTCAATGTTCCACTCTAGTGATACCGAAACGTGGAACGTTCATTTACTAACTACTCATTTTACATGACGTTGTTATTTTCTGTCACCAATTCTAGCTCTTGCAAGTAATGATCCAAAGTCGCGTGATGTTGATCGACATCGGCTAACTCTGTTTCAATTTTAGCTAAACGCGTGTTCATGCGTTGAATTTCCGTTAGTGTTTGTTGTAAAACGTTTAAAATTCGTTCATCGTTAGGCATTGAAATCACTCCTTGTCCATTTATAGTTCTGAGCCGTGTTCAATCTCTTCAATCGTTTCAAGAGACAAATCTTTGGCATCATTTTTAGCTTTGTGGAAGACCATATATAAAATGGTACAAACGATTGGGATACAACCTGCTAAGAAGTACATTTGTTGGAATGACATAAAGTTACGTAACTCACCTAAAACGTACGGACCAACCCCTAATCCAAGGTCTAAACCGATGAAATAAGTCGATAAAGCAATCCCGATACGGTGAGGACTTGGGCTTTCTTGAAGACAAACCGCTTGGCCATTTGACATGAAGGTACCATAACCTAAGCCAATTAACCCACCTGAGACTAATAACATCCAACCAGACGTAGTCATACTTAATAAGAATAAGCCTAGTGTTAAGAAAATGTAGCTCGGATACATGACGTAGCGTTCACCTTTGACATCGAAAATCCGACCTGTTGAAGGACGTGTTAGGGTAATCACGACCGCATAGACGATAAAGAAGAAAGTGCTGACGTCAACTAAATCGATTACTTTGACATAAGAAGATAAGAAAGATAAGACACTTGAATAAGCAAGACCCATTAAAAAGGCGATAAATGTAATAAATAAAACTTTCTTTTCAACAAAACTATCAAAGTTCCATTTAGATAAAGCTTCACGATGTTCAGGTGTTAACTCAATATTTTTCACTGGGAAAATGAAGCAAGCAATGGTTGTTAACAAAATTAAAATAATTGAAAAGTTAATAATGACATGGAAGTTGGAAACATTTAACAATAACATCCCAATAAATGGCCCAATGCCGGCTGCTAAACTAGTACTCAACCCATAATAATTGATCCCTTCCCCTTTTTTATTTTTAGGGATATAGGCGGTAACAATTGCGTTGGTCGCTGTCGAAACGGTTCCGTAACCAAACCCATTTAAAAAACGGACCAAATAAAGAATACCCATGCTTGGCATATACATATACGCAACAGTCGTTAAAAGATAAAACAAAGCCCCATAACGTAAGACTTGTTTGCGCCCAATCAGTTCAAGGAGTTTTCCCATGAAAAGTCGTGCAAGCAATGTCCCGATGATGTAAATTCCTGAGGCCAAACCCGCTTGACCTAAAGTAGCGTGTAAGCTATCTTGCGCAATCACCGCAATAATAACCATTAACAAATAATAAACAAGATAGACAATGAAATTAATCACTGTAATGCTGATAAAGCCTTTATTCAAAAGCTTTGTTGGTGTTTGTTCTGTCATAATTCTTTGAATTCCTCTCTCTTTTGTTCTGTTTATTTTGTGTTGCTATTTTTCAATAAAAGACCGCTATCCCCTCACTTTGATGACTTATCAAAAAATTTTCTGAAATTCATTTGCAGTTATTACTATACGAGATATCCGTTACAAAAAAATGTAAATTTGTGAATGATAAACGTTATCTACAAATAACTTCAACAAATGTTGTTGATTTTTGTTGAAAACTCAAAAATGACTAATGATTTTAATTAAAATAAGCTCTTAGCTAATTGCTCAAAATTTACTTTTCATATGATACTTCCTCATACATAGAAAAAGAAAAATAGGGCATAAGTCGAAACGACTTATGCCCTATTTTTTAAACTTTCTCTATTTTCGTCCTAAAATCCATGAAACGATGGCAACTAAAATCACTGCCCCGATAATCGATGGCACAATAGCCATCCCAGCTAAGCTTGGTCCCCATGTGCCTAAAATGGCTTGACCAATTGTTGAACCAACTAACCCTGCAATGATATTGGCAATAATGCCCATCGATGATCCTTTTTTAGTAATTGCTCCAGCGATTGCCCCAATGACACCACCGACAATTAATGCCCAAATAAAGCCCATGATTGTTTCCTCCCTTTAACTGTTTATTCTACACGTGGTTCCATATTTTCTTTGACTTGTTCTGTTCCTTTATTCACAGCTTTTTTTGCTTTTTCTGTTTGTTCAGAAGCAAATTCACCGGTACTTTTGGCAGCGCCTGTGACTTTATCTTGAACCGTTTCGCTATCTTCTTCGTATTCTTCTTTTGATTTGATATCAACTACGTTAACATTCACTTCAATCACATCTAAGTGGGTCATTTTTTTCACTTCACGGCTGATTAATTCTTTCATTTTTTCGTAAATGTCTTGAATATCTTTGCCGTATTCTACCACGATATCCATATCAACAGCGACTTGTTTTTTACCAACTTCGGTATCAATACCAGCTGTGACGTTATCTGTGTTTACTAATTTTTCAGCAATATTTGAGAAAAAGCCGCCATCGACTGTCAATAGACCATCAACATTTTCTAAGGCTAAACCGATAATTTTTTGAACGACTTTATCTTCAAATGTTAATTCACCTTTGATTGCATGATTTTCTGGTGTGTGTGGTCCGTTTCCTGCTGGTTTTGGTACATTATTGAATTTTTCGTTACTCATGGTTCATTCCTCCTAGTTTCTTCTATTATTGCTTTATTTTTAATAAAATAATAACCCATTATTGAACACGAGGTGCCGTGTTTTCTTTGACTTTTGTCTTGCCTTTAGTTACCGCATGTTTGGCTTTGTTGGTTTGTTTTGACATAAAACTACCTGTCGCTTCAGCGGCGTTGCCAAGTTTATCTTGGACTGTTTCACTTTCTTCTTGGTACTCTGCTTGTGTTTTGATATCTACTACGTTGACATTGACTTCGATTACTTCCAAGTGAGTCATTTGTTGGACTTCACGAGTAATAACCTCTTTCATTTGATCATAAATGGTCTCGATATCTTTCCCATATTCGGCTACAATGTCCATATCCACTGCGACTTGTTTTTTGCCGACCTCGGTGTGAATGCCTGTTGTAACATCTTCACTGTTAATCATTTTATCTCGTAAATTCGAGAAAAAACCACCGTCCACAGTTAACAAACCGTCGACTTCTTCCAAAGCAATGCCAATAATTTTTTGGATTACTTTATCCTCAAACGTCAACTCACCTTTAACAATCGATACATTTGCATTTTCCATAGCCAAAACCTCCTATTTATGATGAAAATAATTTTTGACAATGCCTGTCTGTTCCAAATACAAACCTAGCCAAATACCTAGTCCTGTCAGGAGTACCACTAACAATGTTTTAAAGAAGCCGATTGACAGAAACAAGATTGCAAAAACCAAACCGACTAGGCCACCAATTAACGGAACGGCATATTGTTTTATCCATTCAACCATTGTACATCCCTCCTACTCCACACGTGCTTGTGTTTGCTGTTGTTGTGGTCGTTTCATTGATTGAATATCTTCAAAATGAACATCAATCGTAATCTTGTGACCAGTTCCCACCAAACGAGCAAGCCGTTCTTCCATTGTTTTTGACCAAGCTTCTGTTTGTCCAATTAAATCCGCCGTTCGTTTCAGTGTGCCTTTGACATTGACCTTAATGCGCCGTTTTGTCGCCTTTACACGAATGGTTGGTGCTTCCAGAAAGTCACTGTCTTGCAAGCTAGAGCGTACAAATCCTTCGATGGCTTTACGGTGTAACACTAACTTTCCTTGCTCTTCTTTTAATTCAAACGTGCCTTTTCTTCTTGGGAATAAAAGAATGAATAAAAATAGAAAGAGCATAATTCCTAGTAAAACCAGCGCTACCCAAAAGATTGCTTGACGTGCGTACTCGTTGTCTTGCAAGAACCATTGGACATTATCTGGTGGTTGCCAAGCTGTATCGGCTGACCAAGTGGTAATGGCCACCGCGCCAAATAATGCCATTAAAATCAGTGAACCTAGAAGCAAAAGTATTTTAACAACTTTATTCACGGAACATCCCTCCTAAAGATTAATTGCTTCTCCACCAGTTACGCCATAAACTTGAGCCGTAACATAACTTGCATCATTGGACGCCAAGAAAACATAAACAGGGGCTAATTCAGCAGGCTGACCCGCACGTTCCAGTAAAGAATGTTGCCCAAATTCTGGCAACTCTTCAATTGGTTGTCCATGATCTAACTGTAACGGTGTCCAGATTGGTCCTGGAGCCACGCCATTTACCCGAATGCCTTTTGGTGCCAGTTGTTTTGCTAAACCAACGGTAAAGTTGGCAATTGATGCCTTCGTTGCTGCATAATCCAACAAATGCTCACTGGGATTAAAGGCTTGGACGGAAGTCGTTGTCACAATACTACTTCCGGCAGGCAAGTGAGGCACTGCTGCTTTGACAATGCCAAACATCGCAATAATATTGACATGGAAAGTGTCTATCACTTGTTCCATTGGTAATTCTTCAATAGCGGCACAGGAAATTTGTTGGGCAGCATTTAAAACAAGGGTATCCAAGCCGCCTAATGCTTCACGAGCTTGTGCAACCAATTCTTCAGGTGCCTGTTTATCTCTTAAATCTGCTGGCAAAAGAAAGACTTTTCGGCCAGCTTCTCGTATATAGTGCGCCACTTCTTCGGCGTCTTTTTCTTCACCTGGGAAAAAATGTAAGGCAATATCTGCACCTTCACGAGCAAAAGCAATCGCCGCCGCTCGTCCAATCCCAGAATCACCGCCTGTAATTAATACCCGACGATTTTCTAATTTGTGATTTCCGACATAGCTGTCTTCCCCACAATCTGGTTTAGGAACCATTTTGTCCTGTAATGCGGGAGTTTCTTGATCTTGTTGCGGAAATCCATCACTATAAAATAACTTTCTTGGGTCTTTTAAGTTTGGTTCTGTCATGAAATCTCCTCCCTTTCTACTATTACCTTAATACAATTTTTTCTTTTTGAAAAATATTTGAGCACATAAAATAAAAAAAATATTTTTAATACTCATTAAGCGAAATTTTTGGCAAAATTATCTAAAAGCTGATTTTATTTTTCAAAATAGCGTTTAATTGACCTTTTTTATCAACATTTGTTATTGACATATGATGTCCAATTCGCTTAAATAAGAAGGAAGCCCAACAGGCAAAAACAAAAATATTTAGAGATAATTGAGGAGTTACCGCCAATGAGAAATGTTTTACAAGACTACTTAGATGAACATTCTTTTCGAGTCGTTGTAAAAAAGAAGAAAAATTATTTAACTTATGAAGGACTGCAAGATCGTTATGCCTATATTTTAAAAAGTGGCATCATCAAAACTAGCGTTATTTCCAAAGACGGTCGTGAATTTAATTTACGTTATATCAACAATTTGGAAATTGTTTCATTGCTACGTGATGAATATTCAGAATTTATTGATGCACCTTTTAATATTCGCATCGAATCTCCACAAGCAGAACTTTATCAAATCGACCGTGTTCAATTTTGGCGGGATATCAATAATAGTAAAGACTTGCAAATGTATGTCAAAGAATACTATCGGGACCGTTTAATGCATTCCATGAAAAAGATGCAGCAAATGTTAATGAATGGCAAATTTGGGGCCGTTTGTACACAAATCTATGAAATGTACGATTCATTTGGCGTAGAAACAGAGGAAGGTATTTTAATTGATTTCGTGGTGACCAATGAAGAAATTGCGCATTTTTGTGGGATAACTTCTGCTAGTAGCGTTAACCGGATGATGCAGCAACTAAAAGAGTTAGGGGCAATCGAACTACGTAACCGCAAAATTTTGATTAAAGATTTAGATATGATTAGAGATAACATTATTGTTTAACATCAGCACCCCCCGCAAGTTTGACCTTGCGGGGGTGTTTTTTATTTTTCAGTGACAATATTCACAGGAAATTGTCCATAATCTAAATTAAATGTCCGCCCAGCCGTCAGCTGAAGCATTTCTTTTTTCATGCCTTCCGCCAAACGTACATCGCCAAAACTTTCAATCATATCGATAACGGCGATCACTTCTTTATAGTATCTCATTTTGCCAGTGTACAGATAATACGTAAGGTTTTTTAAGTAACGTAAGTTAAAATGAATATAGTAAATTTCAGCAGGAATCGTGGTAACACTCATTAGCGCTAAATACTCCCGGGCTTTCGCATAATTTTTCTTATAAAGTTGCGCTGTAATGATATTTAGATAAAAACCATAGGCGACATTTAATGTTTGGGTATCACGTAATTCAGCATCTTTGACAGGAAACATCTGCTCAAGAATCTGAAGGACTTCGTTTTCAGAAAATAACGCTCCTGTATTAGTCACCATTTGATAATCGTAATATGTATAGTAGCTTTTGCTAGAGATAAGTGCTAGAATTGCCATTCGATCAGGTTCGTCAAATTCTGGAATTTCCTCCCAATCATTACTGAAAGTTAGCTTAATATCTGTATAAATAGACATCTCCACTGCGTTTTTGTGGGGATTGCGCTCTAATTGATAAAAGTAATGAATCAGGTTCTTTTTTTCACTTGTATTGTTCACTCCCATTTGACAACATTCAATTTGATGCATAATTTTAGATGAAGCCGTACTTCTTGTTTCAGAGACCATATGAAAAAATTCATTAAAGGTAATCCCCAGTGACTGTAATGCTGTCATTAAATCCTCGTAACTTAGCTTGGCTTCACCAATTTCGATTCTTCGATAGGTTTGTTTCTCTTTTTTTGGTAAAACATCTTTCTGAGCAATTTTTTTCTTTTTTCTAAAATACTTTAATGCCTCTAACACATCCATAATATGCTCCTTTCTATTAATAAGTTAATATTAAGTATTATTTTTTTTATTAACTAAAATATAATATTTTATAAAAAATTATTTTTACGAACTTTAATATTACCAAATAATCAAATAATATATTTGTTTAAATTATTTTTTTGCACATTATAATTGTTAGACGTCAACAAATTTAAAAAAACTTTTCTAATTCGTTCTTGAAGAAACTAAGATATCTGTCTTATAATGAAATTCAATATAACTTAGAGCAGGAGGTGTCGCAATGTTTGGTTTCAATATTAGTTTATTTCTTATTACTCGGTTCCGTTAAACCCACTCTTCACTAATCATTGTACAATCAATTCCATCGAATATCTATTTCATTTTTATTAAATAACATTTTTAATAAAAGTACATATATTTTTATTTTTAGATATTTTCTTTAATTAAATGAAATATATTTATTAAAACAAATAAATTACATTCAATTAAATTCAGAAGGAAACAGATTGTAGCAAGTGAAGAAAAAAACAGCTCTTGAGTGATATTTCCTCAAGAGCTGTTTTTCTATTTTATCTCAAAAGCGGTTTGCGTTGTGGGGTTATTACTTAATAAGGTGTTTTTATACAGTAAATAGTACGCTGCTGCTGACCAACTAAAGTTTTTCGTACTTAAGCCCTTCCCTGTCAGTGGATCATAATTTTCATGAATAGGGCCTTCTCCCATCAATCCTTCGGCATGTAAGAAGAGTTTTTGTGTCATTTCTTTTGCTTCTTTTGTATAGTCATAGTTTTGAAGAGCTTCTACACCAAACAAGGCTTGATCAAGCCAAACTGGTCCTCGCCAGTATTTCGTTGCAGCAAATTTTTCATTGTCTTTGGATGCCGTTGGGAATGGCATAAAGGTATTAAACATTTCTTGATTCATCATGTTTTTCTTAACTGCCGCCGCCTGTTCTTTGGTCGCTACTTTTGCCCAAAGCGGCAACCAGCCTTCTGTTCCTTTGCCACGATTGACTAACAATTTTGTTTTCGAGCCGTCTTCATTTATTTGTAAGTCATAGAAGAAGCCCGTTTTTTCATCAAACATATTTTCTTGAATATATTTTTTTAGTTTCTTCGCTTCTTTTTGATAGTTCTTATAGTCCTCTTTTTTGCCTAGTTCTTCTGCTATCGAAGCTAAATAGCCCTTTTCAGCGTAGAGATACGCATTCAAATCCACTGATTCTTGATTAATCGAATACCCCACTACTTTTCCTTTATTTTTATTTTCAAAAACTTTAACTCCGTCATCGCCTTTGCCCACACCTTCTTTGTCAAACCGTGTAGCGTTATCCATACCACTTTCCCACGCGGCTGCTTCAATAACAGCATCATCGTCCACTTTAGGTTGGCCATTTTTATCTTTAATGATTTGATCCTTGTCGTCTTTTTGCCAGTGGGCATCACTGACCATGCTTCCATATTCTGCTATCCCATTTTTATTGTGGTCTCGGTTGGTATACCACCAATTGTGATAAGCTACAAGTTTGGGGTACATTTCTTTTAAAAATTCCTTATCTTTGGTTTCTTGATAAATATGCCAAACTGCCCATGCAGCCAATGGTGGTTTAGAATTTCGTTCATTCCAGTTGCCACCTTCACCACCACGCGCACTGTCTTGATTGTAAAAGACAGCATCAATGATCGCTCCTGCATCTTGTGGACGTACGGTATCATCTTTTTGAATTTGATAATCAAACAAGGCCCGCATATTATTTTTAGCTAACTCAGGATTAAAATCAGCCGTTGCTACATCCGCTTTCCACGAATCCCAAGCCCACATACCAATAAACCATTTATAAGACATGGACGGAACAATCCCGTCATGCTTAAAGGCACCTGCCGCACTTCGCCAATTGGTATTAATCGTTTCAATCGATTTGACTAGCGCATTTTGATATTCAGGAAATTCTGCTGTTTTCTTTTGATCAAACGTTTTATCTAGATATCCTTGCCATCTTTGCTTGTTCTCTTTGAAATAGCGTGCCGCATTTTTGGTATATTCGGGTGCTTGTTGTTGTTCCTTTGCCTCTTCTTCTTTTGTAAAAGTATAGCTTTCTGTCGTATAGGTGTTGTACGTTTGTTTAGGCTTCAATTCAATTGGTTCAGCGGTCGCTGTATAATTCCGATTATCAATTTTTGTTGAAACTTTATCCGCATGATGAATCGTATATTTTGTGTCTTTCGTAGCAAAATAATTCCACGTTTCTCTGACTTCACCAAAATTCACTTGAATGTCATTGTCTTTAGCAGTTAAACGAGTGCCAATATCTAAGGTTTCCGTTCCCTCTTGAATTTTGTCAAAGACCGCACCTGTCCAGCTTGCTTCAAGTGACAAGGGATCTTCACCAGTGTTTTCAAGTGTCGTTTGGATAAGCGCCGTTCGATTGCTGACAAAAATTAAAGCTAAATGAATCGTTACATCGTCTAATTCATAGGTTTGCTCTAGGCGCCCAGGATAATAAGACAGGTCCATGCGGTTGCTTTGGCTTAAATCATAGGTTTCTCCCGTTTTTTTATTTTTGACCGTTAATTTGTTTAAACTTGCCGCCAAGTTTACTGGATATTCTTCCGCAATAATCAATGGCCCCGCAAAACCCCCCAGTAGCTCTTTATTGCTTTTTTCAGGTAAATAGTAGCCATGCCATGCACCTAAATCAGAAAAATTATTAAAATAATTGGTATCGTATACGCCATTCGTCCGTTCGGTTGGTGATGCACTCACATCTAAAACATTCGCAAATTCATCAACTTTTGTTCTTTCAACACTTGCTTGCACTTCCCCGCTTAACGCAAAACAGCTGACTACGGTGATTCCTAACGCTAACCAAGTAGACACCCGTTTCTTTTTTGATAAACCCTTCATAAAACCCCTCCCATAAAAATGATAGCGCTTTATACACTGATTTATTATCAGCAAGGACTATGCCAAACGGAGTGTATCCCTTTTCATTATTGAAAGATTCCACTTTCTCTAGAAAAAAAGCGACCGTATTGAAGTGTATTGATCAAAAAATAACAAGTGTATCGATAGTGTATTTAGTTTATGCTTGATTCTGTTTTATTTTCGTAGCTTCCACAAATTTTTCAGTAATTTTTTGCGGTCGTGTAATAACAGATCCCACCACCACGCTATAAGCACCTAGCTCCAGAACACGTTGGACTTTTGCTGGCGTATCAATCATTCCTTCTGCAATGATTGGTGTAGTAAAATGCTTCTTTGCTTCTCTTAACAGTTCAAAATCATTTTGTTCAATCCGCTGATTTTCACTTTGCGGCGTATAGCCGACTAACGTTGTGCCAATATAATCAAAGCCTAACTCCGCCGCTTCAATCATCTCTTCCAGCGTGGAACAATCCGCCATCCATTCTTGGTTAGGATACTTTTCTTTTATTCTTTTGAAAAATGTGGCTAACGTTTCGCCATTTGGTCGTTTCGAATGGGTTGCATCGAGAGCGATAATTTCTGGCTGAACAGCCATTAATTCATCTACCTCACGCATAGTTGCGGTAATATATACTTCTGCGTCAGGATAATCTCGTTTAATAATCCCAATGATTGGTAAATCTACCTCTTTCCGGATTGCTCGAATGTCTACCACAGAATTTGCTCGAATGCCTTTAGCCCCTCCTTGTTTAGCGGCCAAAGCCATCTTGGACATGATAAAAGAACTATGCAACGGTTCGTCTGCCAACGCTTGGCAAGAAACAATTAATGCCCCTTTGATTTCTTTATTCAACATTGATCCCTCCAATTTAAAAGCGATTACAAACACAGTATACCTACAACAGCTGAAATATGCCACTCTCCCAAATAAGAACAAACGTTTCACGTGAAACAAAAGAAAGCAAGCGGTTAAGGCTTGCTTTCTTTTGACTTATTTTTAATTTTTATGACCCTCTAAATAATCATACCCAAAATGTGCATACGCAAATGGCGTTGCAATTCGTCCTCGTGGTGTTCGTTTAATGAAACCTTTTTGAATAAGATAGGGTTCATACATATCTTCCACCGTTTCGGTTTCTTCACCGATATTTACAGACAAGGTACTTAAACCAACTGGACCGCCGCCGTATAAATCAATCATTGTTTTCAACAATTTTTGATCGACATAATCCAAGCCTTGATGGTCCACTTGCAGCAAGGTTAACGCTTTGTCTGCAATCGCTCGGTCGATTTTGCCATCTGATTGGACTTGAGCAAAATCACGGACACGTTTTAACAAACGGTTAGCAATTCGGGGGGTCCCTCTCGAGCGGCGCGCAATTTCAAAGGCACCTTCCTCAAAAATCTCCGTTTGAAAAATATCCGCGGAACGGAGAACGATTTCTTTTAAATCCTGCTCTTGATAATACTCCATGTGAGAAATAATCCCAAAACGATCTCGTAATGGCGCTGAAAGCATCCCTGCCCGTGTGGTAGCTCCCACTAAAGTAAAAGGCGGTAACGGAAAATGAACGGGATGTGCCGTGGTTCCTTGACCGACCATGATATCAATGTAAAAATCTTCCATTGCGGAATACAGCATTTCTTCCACCACTCGCGGCAAACGATGAATTTCATCGATAAATAACACATCACCAGGCTCTAATTCGTTCAAAATAGCGACTAAATCTCCCGCCCGTTCGATGGCTGGTCCACTTGTGGTACGAATGTTCACATTCATTTCATTGGCGATGACCATCGCCATTGTCGTTTTCCCTAAACCTGGCGGACCATAAAGAAGGGTATGATCCAACGCTTCATTCCGATTTTTCGCCGCTTCAATATAAATCGTTAGTTCTTGTTTTACTTTGTCTTGACCAATATATTGTGCTAAAAATTGTGGACGTAACGATTTTTCAATTGAAGCTTCTGCTTCTTGACTTGTAGCTGAAAGCAACCGTTCTTCTTCTGTCATCGTTATTCCTCCTTAGCGTTTCATCATGAATTTTAACGCATTGCTTAAATAAACATCTGTCGTTGTCTCACCTAACGCTTCCAATTGCTTAGTGATACGCTTAATCTCTCGGTCACTGTAGCCTAGGGCACTTAATGCTTCTAACGCTTCTGCCAATGCTTGATTGCTTGTTGTCACCGCTTCGGTTGCGGTCATGGCCGCAACCGCTGCTTCGGAAGACTCTAATTCGCCTAATTTTCCTTTTAAATCTAAAATCATTTGTTGGGCTGTTTTCTTGCCAACACCTGGGAACTTCGTTAAATATGTAACATCTTCCCCTTCAATTGCATTGATTAAACCACCATGATCAGCCACAGAAGCCATGATAGCTAAGCCACTTTTAGGGCCAATTCCAGAGACACTGATTAATTTTAAGAACAATTGTTTTTCTTCTAAACTGCCAAAACCAAATAAAAGTTGTGCATCTTCCCGCACGACTTGGTGAAGATATAGTTTAATATCCGTATCCATTTTTCCTGAATAGCGATACGGGTTATCGACTGAAATCTGATAGCCAATGCCATTTGTTTCAACGACAATATAGTATGGGCTAACAAACGTTACTTTTCCAATAATATATTCGTACATGTTGTCACCTTTCCAATTGCTGATTGCGTACATATGTTCCATTTTAACACAAAGCATCAAAAAGCCATAGTGGAGAATTTTTTATCATCGACCTTGGCTACATCTATTTGTTACTTTTCGCTCACTAGGGAATTAAAAAGTGCGTACTATTTTTTTTGACATGTTTGCGTAATAATAGCGGTAGCTTCAAAAAAACAACCAAAAAGGAGACTACATACATGAAATTAAGTATCTTAGATCAATTAACGGTTCCTAAAAATCAATCAGCAAGCGACACATTACAAGAAGCCAAAGAACTCGCTCAATTAGCGGAAAAACTTGGTTACACAAGAATTTGGTATGCCGAACATCACGGCTCAGACGCCTTTGCCAGTGCAACGCCAGAAATTTTAGTTGCACATATTGCTAGTGCCACCGAAAAAATTCGTGTTGGCGCGGGTGGCATCATGACCATGCATTATGCGCCATTTAAAGTCGCAGAAACGTTTAAAACGTTAGTAGCTTTATATCTTGATCGAATCGATTTAGGCATGGGCCGCTCGCCTGGTGGCAGCCCATTAACTACGTTGGCGTTAAATAATGGTCAGCCACCACAACTAGATCAATTTGATAAATTACCTGAAATTTTACTCTTTTTAAAAGAGGAATTTCCTGAAGATCATTTATATTCTAAAATTTCAGCTGTTCCGCGGGAAGTTCTATTACCACAACCTTGGTTACTAGGTGCTAGTAAAGAAAGCGCACGTTCAGCTGGTGAATATGGCATTAATTTTTCCTTTGCACAGTTTATTCATGGACATTTGTCCAAAGAAGTATTGTCAGCATATTACAAGCATTTCCGACCAGTAACTGAACAACAAGAGCCTCAAGTGAGCGCTGCGTATTTCACTTTTGCCGCCGACACGAAAGAAGAAGCAGAATACCATGCGGCTAGTTTCGAGCATTATATCTTTGCCACCGAACATGGGCTTCCTAATAAATTTTTATCGCCAGAAGAAGCCCTAGCTTTCCCTTACAGTGAAATGGACAAACTGGTTTTAGAACAGAATAAACAACGCTTTGTCATTGGTAGTAGCCAAGAAGTTGCGGAGTTTTTCCACCAACAAGAAGAACTAGGGTTGACAGAAGCAATGCTAATCACCCCAGGTTATGACAAACAAACGCGCTTTCAATCGTTTGAACGCCTAGCAAAAGAATTATTATAGAAAGGAAATGAGAAATGTTAGAGGTTTTAAAAAGAATTAATACGCTTGCACAAAAAGAGCGTGAACAAAGTTTAACATCTGAAGAACAAGCTCTTCGTGTCGATTTGCGACAAGAATATTTGCGAACCATTCGTGAACAATTCAATAAAACATTAATGGGCGTCACTATTTATGATCCTACTGGTGAAGATGTAACCCCAGAAAAATTAAAAGAAGAACAGCAGAAATATTTTGATTAAAAGAGACACAGAACAGTCGATTTGACTTGTTCTGTGTCTCTTTTTTAACTACTCTTCTGTTACATATGTCCACTTATAATCATATTGTGCACCAGCACCATGGGCAACGACACCTTTTACTTCTTTACTGCGTAGATGGGCAGTCGCCTTTTGATAAAGTGGGGCTAAAGCGGTCTCTTCACCAATCAATAACTTCTCAGCCTTAACCATGTCTTCCCAACGTTTTTCAGGATCTGAAGCATCTCTTGTGGCTGAAGCCTCGATCAACTCATCGTAGGCTTTACTTGAAAAACGCCCGCGATTATAGTTATTACCAGTAACAAAAAGGTCTAAGAAACTACTTGGATCTGCGTAATCCGCAGCCCAACCACCTAAGATTGTCTCAAAATCGCCGCGACTGCCTCGATCAATTCGAACTGAAAACGGCACTGGGCTCACTGTTACATCAATGCCCTCTAAAGTATCCTTTAACGTACCTTGAATATATTCCGCTAACTTTTTCGTAGAATCGACATCATCGGCAACAATATCCATTTTGAGTGTTGTTATGCCCAATTCTTTCTTAGCTTTTGCCCAATGTTCTTTTGCTTTTTCTGGGCTATATTCAACAATTTTTTTATTTTCATCAGCAAAATCTTTGTCATCTGTCGGCGAATACGACATCCCTTCTGGAATTAAGCCGGTAGCGACTACTGAGCCGTCGCCTAAAATTTTATCTACTAATGCGTTGCGATCAATCGCTGCTGAAATTGCTTTGCGTAAATTCACATTATTATACGGTGAATTTTTATCTCGCTGATTAAATTCCAAATAGCTGGTTCGTGCTTCTTTTTCGATAACCAATTCTGGATCCTTCGCCATTTGCTGGGCCAATTCGCCACTTAAAATAACATCGTCTGCTTGACCATCTTGGAATAAGTTCAAGGCAGTTGGCGCCTCCTTGACAACATCAAAATTGATTTTATCTAATTTGACATTGTCTTTATCCCAATAGTTTTCATTTTTTTCCAAAGTCCAATTGGTATCTGAGCCAGCCCCTTCAAAGTTAGCTAAGACAAACGGACCATTATAGACTGCTTTTTCACTGGAAGCAGCGTAATCTTTGCCATATTTCTCTACGGTTGCTTGATGTTGCGGGAAAAATAGTGGAAAGGCCAGTAAATAATCAAAATATGGTGTTGGTTTTGCCAGTTTAATTTCTAGCTCGTAATCTCCGTTTGCTTTAATGCCTAATTCAGAAACTGGTTTCTTACCAGCTACAATGTCTGCACCGTTTTCAATCATTTCTAGAAAATAAGCATACTCAGCGCCAGTCTGAGGATCTGCTGTACGTTGCCAACTAAAAACATAATCGGCAGCTGTGACAGGATCACCATTGGACCATTTTGCTTCTTCTCTTAGTTTCACTGTGTACGTCAGACCATCATCACTGACTTGCACTTTTTCTTTAGCTCCTGCTGGTTGCGGCTTGCTTTTATCATCTAAACGATAAATTCCTTCATACGCATTATTCAGTGCCGTAAAACTAATTGTATCTGTTCCTAAAGATAAATCTGCAGAAGGCATTTCTTGTTGAACCACTACTTTAAATTCTTGTTTAGCGGCAGTTTTCTCTGATCCGCCCTTTGCTTTTTCGGCGCCAGCTCCCCCATCACCACCACAAGCAGCTAAAACTAATAGCGTTGTTAAACTTAACCCGATAAGTCCTTTTATACGTTTACTTTTCATGCCTTTCTCCCTTCACAGAAAAAACTCTTCATTTTTTAATTTTTGGAATATTCTTATAATACTAAAATTAAAAACAAATGGCAAGCATTAAAATAAAAAAAGAACCAATCCCGAAGGACGGTTCTTAAAAAATGACTAACTAGCTTTGTTACATCGTTTATAAATATACCAGCCAGAAGAAGAAAGTCCAACGAACAGTAAACCATATAATGCAAGCGTTTCTGTTTCTGTACCCGTTTTAGGTAAAAAGCCGCCATACTTTTTCTTCTCTGTTACGGATGGATTGCTCTGTCTTGCTCCCGCTTGGTTTTGTTTATTGGTTGCTACTGGTGTTTCTGGTGTTGGTTTCGGGTCTGATTTTGGATCTGGTTTTGGATCTGGTTTTGGATCTGGTTTTGGATCTGGTTTTGGATCTGGTTTTGGCGTCTCTCCTCCACCGATTAACTCTTTGTAAGCTTCTTCCGAAATAGAAACAATTCGTTCGCCTGGGAATGGTTCTTTATATTGTGCTAAATCAATCGTCGTTGCTGCACGATACAACCGCAAGCTGGTTGCACTTTTCAAGTATTCAATTAAGACAGCATCTAGTGAAATCCCTTCTTCTCGTTCACCACCTAGCATATCGTAACCATCACCACCAGCAGCTAAGAAATCATTGGTAGCCATCCGGTATTGTTTCTTCTCATCCAATGGTTCAAACTTTTGTGTTTGCCGATTTTTAATTTCTATTCCTAATACGCGACTACCGACAATCGTTTGTCCTGTTTCATTGCCTTCGTCACTAGCCAAGCGAGTACCTGGTTTTGTGGAATCATAGTGGATACGAATGGAGCTTGAAACATGTAGGAAACCACCATTTGCGCCAAGTTTTGGTTGGCCAGCATCATCTAGTAAAATTGTGCCATTCTCATCTTTTTGTGGAATCGAACGAACAGACATTTCAAACATTTCTTTAACTTGAGCGCCGGTTACTTGAATTTGCGCAATGCTATTGCCAAAAGGTAACACAGCAATGACATCCCCAACTTTAATCGGTCCTTGCTTAATATCAGCGCGAATGCCGCCACCATTAGTTACTGCAAAATCAGCAGGTTGACTAAACGCGTCTTGACCATATGACATAATTGCATCACCAATCAAATTCCCTAAGTTGGTCTCTCGTGTGCGCACATTTTCTCGTTGTCCATCCAATGTGAATGGAATATAATCGACAATTACTTTTTCATTTTCAGCGTTAAAATTCGTTCGTGCTTCATCAACGATGGCTTTAACTGCCGGGTTTTCTGGCAATCCTAGCAACTCTTCTGCTGGAATCAATTTTGCTGCTTTCTTAGTTGGTTCATTCTCTGGTGCTGTGACAATTCCAACATTATTTAAATAATTACCTGTTTGAGCATAGATCACTTTGCCATAACGTTTGCCACTTTCGACGGCTGTATGCGAATGTCCATCAATCACATTAATATCTAACTCAGGATATGTTTGACTAAGGGTTTCTGCTAGCGTATCACCACGCCAGATATGCGGCGTCGTTTCATCTACGCCTAAATGCCCAGTAACCACGAAAGCTTGAATATCCGCGTACTTCTCTTTAATTTCATTAATCACCGCTTCTACTTCTGGAATCGGGTCTTTAAATGTCACCTTCTCTACGTTTTTCGGGTGTGTTTTCGTTGCTGTTTCTGGGGTCGTCACACCTACAATGGCAAACTTTTTCCCGGCTTTTTCTACGATTGTATACGGATCAAAAACCCTTCCACTGCCATCTTTGTAATACGTATTACTAGATAAAATCGGAAAATTCAGTTGGTCTTTATAACCTAGTGCAATCTCTAAACCAAAATCAAACTCGTGATTTCCCACCGCCATGGCATCATAACCAACTTCATTCATTGCTTTGGCCATATCCGCGCCTTTGGAGAAATTGGAGATTGGTAATCCTTGGAAAACATCCCCTGCATCCACCATCAAGGTTGGGTTTTCTTGGTCTTTAAAAGTTTTTAGACGCGCCATACCTAATTCGCCTTTCCCTGCTTCTAATCGTCCATGAACGTCATTTGTATGCATAACGGTATATGCATTATCTAAATCAAAGCCCGCATTACGGACATCTTGTTTCGTAATAGCGGCGGCGTTTGGTGTACGTCCATCAGGAGAAGTCGGAATTTGAAGAGTGCCGTCATTCACTAATTCGATTGCTTTGGCACGCCATTTTTCATCAAAATTTGTCCCAATAATTGACCAATTTCGTTCGATTTCTTGTTCTGGATCAAGCGTTCCTTTTTTCTTAATATAATCAACAATCATTCCTCGTAAGGTTTCTGGATCAGAATTTTTAATAGGTTCCCCTACTTGAATCCCTTGGCTAGCTAAACCGCCGTAACGATAATTATTCATAGCAAGCGTATATTCTTTGGCAGGATCCAACGGTTGGCCGTCAATTTTCGCATCTACAATTCGTTCACCCACTGGTTTTGAAATGTCAATCTTGTAGTCCACTCCAGAAATCATGTCATAGTTATATACACGAATGTTTGGATTAAAACTAATGGTCAAATCATCTGGCTGTGTTTGGTTATAGTACGCCCCTTGTTTTTCTAAATACTTCAGTAAGTTTTCACCGTTAATGGGAACACTCACTAAGGTATTCGGGTATTTGTAGATATCAAAAATCGTGGCATAGGAAATCTTCCCCGCAGGTAATTTACTGTCGTATTTAAACAGCGCTGCCGCACTTAATTGTGCACCTGTCACTTCTTTTTGAACGTTATTAATTAAAGAAATCATCGCTGTTGGTTGTAATTGTGCTTCGGGAATTCCTTTAATTTCTTGTTTTGGTAAAAAATCAGCTGTTGCTGTGCCGATCTCCTCCTGAATAAACGCTCGCGTTTGCTCATGGTATTCTTTTGTCGCTGCCTTAACTGCTTCATCTGCTGGAACATTCGTTGTTGGTACAATCGTTGCTGTACCTTCTTGCACTTCCCACTTATCGGCATTTTTAGCAACTGAAAGATCAATTTTGACAACCTCTGTCCCCGTATCTTTCGGTCCCCCTACCGGTACAGTTTTTCCATTCGGCGCTGCTCCTTGCTTGGTAAAAGAAAGGTGGTCATGACCCAGAATATACGCATCAATCCCCGCGACATTTTCAATTACTTGGTCGGCGCTGGCAGCCGGATCACTATTTTGTTGTCCCGCATGAATCGAGGCAACAATAATGTCAGCCTGATCGTTAGCTTTCAACTCAGTAACTGCTTTTTCTGCTTCTTCTTTCAAAGGTAAAAAATTAAGCGAAGTAACACGAGGGCCATCCCAGAAAGGAATGTGCGGAATTGTTAAGCCGATAATCCCAACTTTTAAATCTGGCTGCCCATCTTGATTAAAATCAAGTTCCTTCGTGGTAGTCCCTTCAACAAAACGAAGACCATCTTCCTTATTGTAGGTATTCGCAGACAAGATTGGAAAAGTGGCTTCTTGTTGAATTTTTTTGATTAACGGTAAACCAAAATTAAACTCATGATTCCCCAAAACCATTGCATCATACTTCATCACATTCATGGCGGTAATCATTGGATGGGTCTTTTCATTCACTAAAGGCGCTTTATTATACAAGTCATCTGTTAAAATAGTGCCTTGAATATTGTCGCCATTATCAATTAAAACGGTGCCTGCTGGGTTTTGTGCCCGGACTTGGTTGACGACTGTACTTACTTGGGACAAACCAACTGGTAGTTCTTTATCATCTTCATAAGACCAATTCCATAATTGACCATGAACATCTGACGTACCTAAAATTGTTATTTTTTGCGGCGTGCTCGTTTCTTCTTTTTCAGCGGTTGACGTTTCTAAATTCGTCGTCTCTGTTGGTGCTGTGGTTTCTTGTGACTGCTTGACACTGTCACTCGTAGCCTGATTTGGTGCTTCTTGTTTGATGTCTGTTGTTTCCTGTGTAATGACTGGTTCTTGTTTTCTACTTGAATCGGTGGTACTTGTTACTGCTTCTGAACTTTGTTGACTCGTTGTTTCTACTGCATATGCCGTACTAGTAACGCTTGGCGCTATCAACGCAACAGCCATTAAAAAATGCATGCCCCACTTCACTTTTTTAAAGCTCAACTTTTTCACAAATTTCCTCCTTGTGTTTCAACCCATTTGCAACAAACAATTGTCAAAGTAACAAACAACAAAAAGAGCCTTCCCCCATCACGCTGCTCTTCTTTTCCTATCATAATATATCCGTTAAATAAAAAACAGTAAATTCCGTTAAAATAAGATGTTTTTCCTGTAAATTGTTTTTATTTTTGGACAATACAGCGGATTTGTTTGTGAAAAAAATAGTAATTTTGACCAAAACACGAACTTTATAAAAAAGAAAGTCTTTTTATATTGGAAAAGCAGAACAAAAACTATTTTTTTGAAAAAAATAACTAAAAATACCGAACAAACAGCATTGGTCTAGTCCTTGAATGCCTCTAAACAAATATTAGCAGCAATTGGTCTAGTCTTTAAGGAGGAAAAAGAACGCTCTTTTGCTTAAGCAAAAGAGCGTTCTTTTTTATTTGAGGTTAATCCTTCATGTAAGGTAACTTTTTAGCATAGCCTTCTTTATTCACTTGACGTGCCCGGGCAATCGCCAAATCTTCTGAAGGGACATCTTCTGTGATAGTTGAACCAGCAGCAGTCACCGCATGATCACCAATCGTGACTGGCGCAACAATGTTCGTTGCAGAGCCAATAAACGCGTGATCACCCACGACTGTTTGGTGTTTATTTTTGCCATCATAATTAACAAAAACAACGCCGCAACCGACATTAATATCTTTGCCTAATGTTGCATCACCAACGTATGTTAAATGGCCCACTTTTGTTCCTTCATCGATTGTTGCATTTTTTACTTCCACGAAGTTACCAATGTGTACGTTTGCCCCCACATCTGCTTTAGGACGTAAATGTGCATACGGACCCACATCGGCCCCCTCGCGAACCACACTTTCTTCAATCACAGACTGTTTAACAACCACTTGATTGCCGATGTGACTATCAACGATTTCTGAATGTGCGCCAATCAAGCAATCTTCGCCAATCACTGTTTTTCCTTTGATAGTGACTCCCGCTTCAATGACTGTGTCTGAACCAATTACCACACCTTCATCAATATACGTTGTATCTGGATCAATAAATGTAACACCATTTCGCATATGCATTTCATTTAAACGACGATGCATAATTTTATTAGCAGTGGATAAAGCGACGCGATCATTTACACCCATTGCTTCGTCAAAGTCTGCCATTTGGTAAGCAGCGACAGCTTTGCCTTCTTTTTTCAAAATTTCAATGATATCTGTTAAATAGTATTCCCCTTGTGTATTGTTTGTATCTGTTTTCGCTAACGCTTCAAACAATGATTCATTATCAAAACAGAAGGTTCCTGTATTAATTTCTTGAACACGTGCTTCTTCTTCACTGGCATCTTTTTGTTCCACGATTCGTTCAACAATGCCCACATGATCACGAATAATTCGACCATAGCCTGTTGGGTCTTCTGCATGCGCTGTTAAAATAGTCGCACTTGCATTCTTACCTTGATGGTAATCGAATAAATTTTTCAAGGTTTCCGCAGTTAATAACGGCGTATCCCCTGTAATAACTAATGTTGTTCCTTGTTTACCACCTAATAACTCTTGTGCTTGCATGACTGCATGCCCAGTTCCCAATTGTTCAGCTTGTAAGGCATATTGACTACGTTCGCCTAAATGGCTTTTAATCATTTCCGCCCCATGTCCAACGATTGTCACGATTTCTGTTGGTTCTGTTTGTTCTACCTGATCTAAAATATGTTCGACCATTGGTTTACCAGCAACTGGATGCAATACTTTATAAAGTTTAGATTTCATGCGTGTTCCTTTACCAGCTGCTAAAATAATTGCGTATCTATTTTCCACGTTTGCCACCTCAAATTAACTAAATTGTTTGATTTTCTTCTAAATCGTCCTCATTATACCTTTTCTAGTTTATCTTACTCTTTTGTCTTTTTCAACAAAATAAGGCATTTAAAAGGTAGACCAATTTATTTTCTCATCTTTTTTTAAAGGAATAAAACAGAAAAAAAGAACCTGAAAATGGAATGGACCATTTTCAGGTTCTTTTTCAAATTATTTCTCTGTGAAATAGTTTCCTGGGACTACGCTAATCGTTTTTGTTTGTGTATCCACATCTTCCACATATAATAGCGAAGTGTAGTCATCGATTGCACGACGGCCATTGAATTTTGACTCAGCAAAAACGGTAATGCCCACAAGTTCTGCTTCAAATTCTTCAATCATACTCTTCATACCATTGACGGTGCCGCCGCCTTTCATGAAGTCATCCACGACTAAAACTTTTGAGCCGCGTTTTAAGCTGCGTTTTGAAAGTTCCATTTTTTCGATACGTTCTGAAGACCCTGATACATAGTTCACGCTCACCGTTGAACCTTCAGTAATCTTAGAATCGCGACGAACAATCACAAACGGAACATTTAAGTAATAAGACACAGCTTGCGCAATTGGCACTCCTTTGGTCGCAACGGTCATTACCGCATCAATTTGTTTGCCTAAATATTTAGAAGCAATAATCCGGCCCACTTGTCTTAATAAATTCGGTTCCCCAAGTAAATCTGAAAGATAAACATAACCCCCAGGTAATAAGCGATCTTGTTCTGACAAACGATCACACAAATCCATAATCAACTGCTCCGCTTCCTCATAAGGAATTTCAGGGATAAAGCGGACACCGCCTGCAGCGCCTGGAATCGTTTCTAAAATACCTGTTCCACGTTCTTTAAATGTTTTTTTAACAATTGCTAAATCTTCACTAATGGAAGACTTGGCAGATTGGTATCGGTCAGCAAAATATGTCAAAGAAACCAATGTATGGGGATGATCTAAAAGATATTGGGTCATATCGATTAATCGTTCACTTCTCCGAATTTTCAAATTCGTCACTCCTTTTCATTCTATCGTTCCTTATTATAAGGGGTTTAACCGAAAAATTCGAGGATTTTTTTCAAATAACTGAAAATAGTTCGCCATTTCTTTTAAAAAAAAGAAATAAAGGAGAAAAACTTTCGTTTTTCTCCTTAGTTTCTTTGCATTTTTTGTTTTCGTTGGACCATAACAACCACTCGGCGATAAATATTGACTAATAAGAATAAACCAATAAAAATTAGGGTAATGCTTGCACTCGGTGGTGTTTCCAAATAATACGAGCTAGTCAACCCTGTTAGCATGCCAATCAAGCCCATAAACACACTGATGATGATTACCGTGTTGAAGCCTTTACCAATTCGCATACCTATCGCAGCTGGTAAGACCATAATTGCTGAAATTAACAAGGCTCCCGCGATCGGAATCATCACAGCAATCGCCACACCAGTAATTACATTAAAAAGCATCGACATCCAATGAATAGGTAGCCCATCAACATGAGCAGTATCTTCATCAAATGTTAAAACATACATTGGGCGTTTAAATAACATAAACAATAGAACTAAAACTACGAATAAAATTGCCAACATAACCACTTGATCCCACGTAATCGTGACGATGGAACCAAATAAATACGATTGAATACTAGCAGCTGAATTGCCTCCTGTTAAATTCATTAAAACTAACGCCAAAGCCAAACCGCCTGACATTAAAATAGCAATCGAAATTTCTGAATAGGTGCTATAAATCATTCGTAAATATTCTAGAATGATTGCAGCCACAATCACGACAATTAAGGTCATTAAATTAGGATTCCAATTAAAAAAGAAGCCTAGTGCCACACCGGCTAATGACACATGTGAAAGGGTATCTGCCATTAAAGATTGTCGGCGAATAACTAGAAAGACGCCGAGCATTGGAGCAATCACTGAGATAAACAGTGCTGCTAAAAAGGCTTTTTGCATAAATGCATAAGAAAGCATTTCTGCCATACGATTCACTCCTTACCGCTAAAATGAACACTACCATTGTAGCGACGTTTAAGCGAATTAATTTTTTAATTCCTGCTTATTTTTTAAATTTTTCCAACATTTCTTTAAGCTGTTCCTAGGCTTTCGTTATTATCGAGCCAGATAACGTTTTATTGGAAAATTTACGTATACGATTCTTCACTCATATGGAAGCAACGCCATTTCGAATCTTCTTTGCGGACAAGACGAATTTGACGATCTACATAGGTTTTGATATCTTCATGATCATGCGTAATCATCAAAATAGCTTTTCCATGTTCATGCGCACTGTGTTGCAACAATTGATAAAATTCGTTTCGCGATTGTTCATCCATACCTGTTGTTGGCTCATCTAAAATAAACAAATCTGGATCAGTCGCAAACACTCGTGCTAAACTAATTCGTTGCTTTTGCCCGCCAGAAAGCTCGCCAATTCGTTTGTGGCGCATTTCCCACATGTCCACTGATTTCAAAGCTTTTTCCACATGAAGATGATCTTTTTTCGACAACGGTTTGAACCAACGATTTCTGGGAAAACGACCTGAACGTACTAATTCAATGACGGTGCTAGGAAAGCCCGCATTGAAAGAAGCGACTTGTTGTGGAATGTAGCCAATGCTGATTTTTTCACCAGCACTATTTTTTTTAGCGACCGTAATTTTGCCACTTGTTGGTTTTAATAACCCTAAAGTACTTTTGATCAGCGTTGACTTGGCAGCGCCATTTTCTCCTGTTAAAATAACGAATTCCCCTGGATCAACATAATAAGAAACATCTTCTAAAACAGGTTCATCATCATAATAGAAGGTTAAATTTTCGACTTCAATATAATGCATAAGTTGGCTCCTTTCTGTTGCCAGATTAATGAATGCTTTTTTGTAAAGCGGCGAGGTTTTCTTTCATGACAGACACATAGTTCTCGCCTGCTTCTTGTTCTTTTTGAGTTAAACTCTCTAAAGGATTCAATACGGCTAATTCGACGCCTGTCTCATCTGCCAATGTTTTGGCTACTTTTGTAGAAGCCGATGCTTCAAAATAGATCACAGAAACATTGTTTGTTTTAATATATTTTTTTAATTCGGCTAAACGACTTGGCGAAGGTTCTTGGTCTGGAGAAATCCCAGCAATCGGTTCTTGGGTCAAGTCATATTGTTTTGCCAAATAGCCAAATGCAGCATGTTGCGTCACAAAGGTCCGATTTTTAGCGCCTGCAAATGCAGCTTGGTATTCCTTATCTAGCGCAGTCAATTTTTCCAAATAAGCAGCGGTATTTTTTTCAAATACGGCTTTTTTCTCAGGATATTTTTTGATAAGCGCATCCCGAATCGCTATCACTTCTTTTTGCGCTAACACGGGATCTAACCAGACATGCGGATCCAGTTCGTGAGAATGGTTATGGCCTTCATGACCTTCTTCGCCAGATTCTTCCTCTTCTGTTCCTTGCATCAATTGAATGGATTGACTGGCTTCCACGATTGAAACTTTTTTCGTGTCCAAGTTTTCAATAACATTCGGAACCCAAGTTTCTAGCTCTTTACTATTATAAACAAAGACATCCGCATCAGTAATTTTCGCTAAGTCTTTTGCGCTTGGTTCATAATCGTGTGGTTCCGTTCCAGCTGGAATCAACAGCTCAACCTCTCCCTCATCACCAACGACTTGTTTTGCGAAGTCGTACATCGGATAAAAAGTAGTCATTACCGTGAGCTCTTTCTTCTCTTTTGGCGATTGTGTGGTTTGCCCACAACTAGCTAAAAGAAAAGCGCTGATTGCTAAAGTAACGCCGATTATCAAACGGCGGTAGATTTTCGTCATGTTCTGTCCTCTTTTCGATTTACCTATTATAAACCGTAATATTTACGATTTGCCAGGAATAATGTACCAAATGGATCACGGGACGTCAAGGAATAAATTTAAAAAAACAACAGAGCGTGGGACAAAAATCCAAAGTGATTTTTGTCCCACGCTCTGTTGTTTTTTATTTATTTCAATGTCCGAACCAAATAAACTTCTTCGCAAAAGCCTTTGAGTCCATTATAAATCCGTTGTGCTCGTGTTTTCTTTTCACATAAAGCAAAGACTGTCGGTCCACTGCCGCTCATCAACGCTGCATCAGCGCCGTACTTCAGCATGCGATCCTTGATTTGTTGCACGATTGGATGTCTGGCAATCGTGACACTTTCCAACGCATTGCCGACCGTCTGGGTCATCCCAGTATAATCACCATTTTCAATAGCTATTCTTAGTCCAGCAATATCTGGATGGTGCAATTCATCTACCGCTAAATCATTAAAAACGGTACTAGTAGATACACTAATTCTTGGTTTAACTAACACAATCCAACATTGAGGCATGGTCGGTAATGCTTCAATTTTCTCCCCACGTCCGTTTGCAAAGGCTGTTCCGCCCCTTAAACAATAAGGAACATCCATACCAATTTGGCTACCAATTTCACAGAGTTCGTCCATCGTCAACCCCAGATTCCACAGCTTGTTCAAGCCTCGTAATGCTGCGGCACAGTCACTGCTACCACCTGCTAAACCAGCTGCCACGGGGATACGTTTTTCAATATATATTTTAATTCCTTTATGAATATTATAGGTACGCTTTAATAAGTCAACTGCTTGATAGACATGATTCCGTCGATCCACGGGTAAAAAAGAGCTGTCCGTTTCAATACGAATGATGTCTTCTTCTAGATTTTCAAAAGTTAAATGATCGGCTAAATCTACACTTGCAAAAATAGATTCAACTTCATGATAGCCATCCACACGTTTATGCAGAACATCTAACCCAAGATTAATTTTCGCAGGAGCTCGTTCGATTATTTCCATCGGTTCCCTGATTCACCTTCCTTAATCTTTTGTCTACCAACATTTTAATCTTTTAGATTCTATCATATGTCCATGAAGAAGTACACCGAAGATTGCTCTTTCTCTGACGACAGATGGCTGAAATTAAAAAGAGCTTAGGAACGAAGGGCTCTTCCTTCACTCCTAAGCGGACTTTCTAAATTATACGGCTTGACCGATGAATTCGATTTCAACGGTGCGTGTTAAAACATCTGAATAGCTATAAGATACACGTTCAAATGAGTTCTCGTCTGGATCCAAGTCAACAACAAAAACAGATGGATAAGTCTCCGTTAAGATTCCTTTACGTTCTGTTTGGCGCTTTCTTCCAGTCTGAGCAACTAACATAATTTCACTGCCGATACGGCCTTCCAAATCTTTCTTAATTGACGATAACGTTGTTGGCATTGCATTCACCTCGAGAAACATTATATCACTTTTTTTAAAAAATTTCAAGTTTATCATACTAGAAGTCTGTTTGCAACTACTTTTGCTCGACAAACCGGCTGTTTTGTCGAATTTTTATTCATTTTCTAATGTATATTTCATTTTTGCTTTGGCACGATCATAGGCACTTCGGACAGCTGAAAAAGTTCCCCCACGTACTTTAGCGATTTCTTCTAACGTGTAGCCTTTTAAGTATGCGTTTAAAATTTGTTGTTCCAACGAGGAAAGACGTGTCGGAAAAGCTGCCAATTTTTCTTGAATCATTAATTGACCTAATGGATCGGTGGCCGCTGTCCCTAAATAGTCCACTAACTCTTCACCAGCGCTTTCTAAGCGTTGTTCCAGAGAAATAGACAAGGTATCTGTTCGTCGCTTATAGGCGCATTGATGGCGAATTAAGCTATGTACGTGATTTTCAAAATTTCGTTTAAAAAACTTTCCTAATGATGCTTGTTTTTCTGAATCAAATCGTTCTAACGTCCGAAAGAAGACAATTCGCCCTTCTTGAAGCCAGTCCTCAGTATCATAATCTTTTAAATAGTATTTTTTCATGCACTTATAAATCACTGGCTGATATTGCCCATATAAAGCTTGAAATTGTTCTTGGTCTCCTGCTAATGCTTGTTGAATCTGTTCTAACATAAAAAGCCCTCCTTTTCGATAAACGTATCGAATGATTTAGGAGAGCATAGCATGTTAGAAATTTATGACTTAAGCGAACATTTGTTTAATCTTTTTTTTGAGACAATTCTTCTAGCTTCTCAGAAAGTTTTGATAACTGCTCCACGTTCCATGGAGAATTTCGACGAAATTGCTGAAAATGGATATCCGTTGCATGAATGGCAATCGTCTTTTCTGTTTTCTGGACAGCTTTGTAAAGTTCATTGGCCGAAGTCCGCAATGCACCTTGTGAAAAGACCACCCATTGTTCAGCCAAATCACTCGTTGCGACTGTTACTTGCGTTAAACGATCATTTTTTTCACCAGCTAGACGTTCAATATAACTATCTGCTGTTTCATCTTCTTTGGTGAAAACCACGGTCAAAAGGTACTTTTTGTACGTTTGCTGAATACCTGGGACTAATTGGGCATCAAAGACCACAATGATTTCCACCCCTTCATATTTGGCATAATTGGACAGACGACTAAGAAGCAGTTCACGCGCATCCTCTAAACGCTCTTGCTTTTTCAACTGGACCAATTCTGGCCAAGCACCAATCATGTTATAGCCATCAACGATTAACAATTGTTTTTTCATACAATCGCCTTCTTCTATAATGGGTTGCGGCCACGATAGACTTCATACATTAGCAAGCCTGCAGCCACACCAGCGTTTAAGCTTTGAACGTGTCCAGTCATTGGAATCGTTAATAATTCATCCACTTCTTTATGAAGACCTTGACTCATGCCACGACCTTCATTTCCGATGATTAAGGCAATTGCGCCTTGTGTATTCCAGCGACGATAATCCGTCCCAGACATATCTGTACCAAAAATCCAAAATTGATTCTCTTTTAGCGTTGCAATACTTTGCGCTAGATTCGTTACACGAGCCACTGGAATATGTTCCACGGCCCCTGTTGACGCTTTGGTTACGGTTGGTGTAATTCCCACTGCGCGATGTTTCGGAATGATAATACCGTCCACGCCTGTCGCATCAGCTGTTCGCAAAATTGAGCCAAAGTTATGTGGGTCCTCTAGACTGTCTAAAATTAGGAAAAATGGTGTTGCTGTCTTTTCTTTTGTTTGTTCCAATAATTCTTCTAAAGTTAAATATTGATACGCTGTGATTGCTAAAACCATGCCTTGATGCACGCCGTGATCACTCATCGTATCTAATTTTGCTTTAGGCACCCATTTGACTGGAACCGCCTGTTCTTTCGCTGCTTGTTTTAATTGCTCAATTTTCTCGCCACGAGCATCTTCTTGTAAAAACAATTTATTCCCGCGTCCTTGCTGCAACGCCTCAACAGTGGCATGGAAACCAAAGACAAAGTTATCTGCTAGCTCTTCTGAGGTTCCATCAGCACCTGCTGTCGCTGGTCGTGGGTTCCGTTCTTTTGAACGCTTGTCTGAACGCTCTGGACGTTTCTTACCTTTTTTAAAAGGACGAGATTTTTCATTTTTCATTGGTTTCACCTACTTTCTTGATACACCAGTTAATTAATTCTTCTAAACGTTCTTTTTGTTGTGTTAAATGTAAATAACCCATCAAGGATTCGAAACCGGTCGCTACCCGATAGGTCGTCACATCAGCATTTTTAGCAAAGGTGTGACTTTTAGCATTCCGACCGCGTTTGTACATCACTTCTTCTTCCTCCGTTAGCATTTCTCCCGCTAACATCGCTTGCATTAAGCTTGCTTGGGCTTTTGCTGACACGTAGTGTGTCGCCATGCGATGCAAAACATTCGGTTTCGTTTGTCCCAAGGAAACTAAATAATCACGAATGTAAATTTCATAAATCGCATCGCCAACATAGGCCAAAGCTAAACCGTTTAATTGTTTGTAATCTCTCATTCACTTCTTCTCCATCTCGTTCCTTGCGGAGTATCTTCTAAAACAATGCCTTGTTCTTTTAATAAATCGCGGATTTCATCACTTCGGGCAAAATCACGGTCTTTCCGTGCTTGGTTCCGTTCTTCAATTAACGCATCGACTTGTGCATCCACTAATTCTTCGTTTTTAAAGAATAAACCAAAAATAGCTAACCAGCCACTGAAAAGCTTATCCATCGCCACTAGAACTGGTTCCGAAACTGTCGCTTGTTCACTGTACTGATTCATCATCTTCGCTAATTCATAAACGACCGTAATCCCGTTAGCTGCATTGAAATCATCGTCCATTTCCGTAATAAAACGTTGTTCTAATTCGTTTAATTGCGCTAAATAGTGTTCATCCTCTGGCAAACTTGCGACCGCATCTGCTTGTCTAAATCGTAAATTTTCAAACGCATTTTTCAATTTTTGATAATTGGCTGCTGCCTCTTTTAGAGTGCTTTCGCTATAACGAATCGGGCGACGGTACTGGGTAGTGGACATAAAGAAACGTAAAATTTGCGGATCCACTTTTTGAATCATTTCATGAACAGTAATGAAGTTACCTAGGGATTTGCTCATTTTTTCATCGTCTTCACCAATTGTGACATAGCCGTTATGCATCCAGTAATTGGCAAAGGTATGGCCTGTTTTGGCTTCGCTCTGTGCAATTTCATTCTCATGATGTGGAAATTCTAAATCTTGTCCACCGCCATGAATATCAATCGTCTCTCCCAAGTGTTTTGTCGCCATGACAGAGCATTCAATATGCCAGCCGGGACGTCCTTTCCCCCAAGGAGAATCCCAAGAAATTTCATCTTCTTTGGCACTTTTCCAAAGAGCAAAATCCAATGGGTCTTCTTTTAATTGTTGTTCAACGCCAGTTCGTTGACTTGCCCCCACTTCTAATTCATCAATCGATTGATGGCTTAATTTACCATAATTAGGGAATTTACGGGTGCGATAATACACATCACCTGCGACCTCATAAGCAAAACCTTTTTCAATTAAAACGTCGATAAAAGCTAAGATATCAGGCATGTGGTCCATCACCCGAGGATGTAACGTTGCTGGTTGGACATTCAATGCTTGCGTGTCTTCTTCAAAGGCTTTGATAAAACGCTCCGCCACTTCCGGCGCAGTAATTTTCAATTCTTTGGCTGCCTTGATAATTTTATCATCGACATCTGTAAAGTTCGAGACATAATTCACTTCATACCCACGATATTCAAAATAACGACGAATCGTATCAAAGGCGATCGCACTGCGCGCATTACCGATATGGATATAGTTATACACGGTTGGTCCGCAGACATACATCCGAACTTTATGCGCCTCAATTGGCGTAAATACTTCTTTTTCTCTGGTCAATGTATTATAAATTTTAATCATGCCCTTTTTCCACCTTTCTTCCATTTAGACGAACGACTTTCGCAGGAACACCCACAGCTGTGGCATCTGCTGGGATGTCTGAAATAACAACAGCACCCGCACCAATTTTTGAACGTTCACCAATCACAACTGGCCCTAAAATTTGAGCTCGTGCCGAAATCATCGCTCCTTTTTTCACTGTTGGATGGCGTTTACCCGTATCACGACCGGTCCCACCTAACGTCACTCCGTGAAACAAAACAACATCTTCTTCTATTTCCGCGGTTTCCCCAATCACAATGCCCATGCCGTGATCGATAAAAACTCCCGCACCAATTGTGGCTCCGGGATGAATTTCTACGCCCGTTATGAAACGCCAAAATTGTGCATGAATCTTCGCCAACAAAAACAACTGATGCCTATATAAGAAATGAGACAAGCGATGCCAAAACAGGGCGTGCAAGCCAGGATACGTTAAAAGAACTTCTAGTGTGGTCCGCGCTGCAGGATCGTTTCTTTTAACAGCTGCGACGCTACGTTTCAACCAACTCATAGGGTGAACTCCTTTCTATTATACAAAAATAAAAAACGTCTTTTAAGCAACAAAAAAACGTTGCTTAAAAGACGCCCATGCGTGGTTCCACTTTTCTTCACAAGAACTAGCTCTTGCCTCGATACAGTTAACGCCTGCCGACGTCTTCGGTTACTTTTTTCACCGAAGCCACTCATAGATGCATTTTGACAAAAGATGCTCGCTGTTCTCACCACCCACAGCGTCTCTGAAATCCATCTGATTGTCTACTTCTTCTATTCTTTGTGTTTTTATAACACTTTATTTAAATGATCTAATGCTTTTTCTTTGCCTAATAATTCGATAGTTTCACCTAATTCAGGACCATGCATTTGTCCAGAAACAGCAATTCGAATTGGCATAAACAAGTTTTTGCCTTTAACGCCGGTTTCTTTTTGGACGGCTTTAATCGCTGCTTTAATACTTGGCACATCGAAAACGTCCAAGGCTTCTAATTGTTCTTTAAACGCATGTAACACAGTTGGCACTGTTTCTCCTTGCAAGAATTCTTTCGCAGCATCATCTAAAACTGGATGTTCATTAAAGAACAAGTTTGATAGTTCCACAATTTCAGCTGCATAACTCATTTGTGGTTGATACAAGCTAACTAATTGTTTTAACCATTCGATTTTTTCAGGAGATGGATTTTCTTCAACACGACCGTCAGCGACTAAATAAGGAATACACATATCTGTTAGTTCACTTAAGTCCATTTGTTTCATGTATTGATTGTTAATCCATTCTAATTTTTTCGCATCAAAGGCCGCTGGTGACTTGCTTAAGCGTTGTTCATCAAACAATTTAATCAAGTCTTCTTGTGAGAAGATTTCTTCTTCGCCAACAGGAGACCATCCTAGTAAAGCAATAAAGTTGAACATGGCTTCTGGTAAGTAACCTAATTCACGGTATTGTTCAATAAATTGTAAAATTGTTTCATCACGTTTGCTCAATTTTTTGCCAGTTTCTGAATTAATGATTAAGGTCATATGGCCAAAGACAGGTGGTGTCCATTCAAACGCTTCGTAAATCATTAATTGTTTTGGTGTGTTCGCAATATGATCATCGCCACGTAAAACGTGAGAAATTTTCATTAAGTGATCATCTACTGCAACGGCAAAGTTATACGTTGGCATCCCATCACGTTTTTGGATGACAAAATCGCCACCAATGTTATCTGACTCAAAAGTAATTTCACCTTTTACGATGTCATCAAATTTGTATTCTGTGTTACGTGGCACACGGAAACGAATCACTGGTTCTAGACCAGCCGCTTCTTTGGCTGCTTGTTCAGAAGGTGTTAAATTCGCACAAGTGCCTGCGTAGTGAGGCATTTCCCCACGAGCTTGTTGTGCTTCACGTTCTGCTTCTAATTCTTCTGGCGTACAATAACACTTATACGCACGATTGCTACTTAATAATTGATCAATCAATGGTTGGTAAATTTCTTTACGTTCTGATTGACGATATGGACCATATTCTCCCGGATGAGCAGGTGATTCATCCCATTCCATCCCTAACCATGCTAAGTTTTCCAACTGACTTTTCTCGCCGTCTTCGATGTTCCGTTTTTGGTCGGTATCCTCGATACGAATGATAAATTCTCCGTCATTGTGGCGGGCAAATAAGTAGTTAAATAATGCTGTTCTTGCATTCCCAATGTGCAAGTGTCCAGTTGGACTTGGTGCGTAACGCACACGAACTTTCGTCATGTTCATTCCTCTTTCCATTTTTTAAAAACAGACGGTTTAACGTCGTTTTCAGTTATTTTTCCAATAAAGCAACGGCAATTGCGCCGATTCCTTCTTTTTTACCAACAAAGCCCATCGTTTCCATGGTCGTTGCCTTAATGTTCACTTGTGTGACCGCTAAGTGGCAACTCGCGGCTAGATTCTTTTTCATCTCTGCCAAGTATGGGCTCATCTTTGGCTCTTCCGCTAAAATTGTACAATCAATATTGCCAATAGTAAAGCCCGACCGCCCAACTTTTTCATTTACTTTTTTTAATAAGTTTACAGAATTCGCATTTTTGAACTGCGGATCGGTTTCGGGAAACAGTTGCCCAATATCACCCAGACCAGCGGCACCAAGGATTGCATCAATAATTGCATGTGTTAAAACATCGGCATCTGAGTGCCCTAACAGACCTTTTTCATAAGGAAGAGTAACCCCACCAATAATTAAAGGTCGTTGCGGAACTAATTGATGAACATCAAAACCTTGACCGATTCGAATCATACTAAGTCCTCACTTTGCTTAATTTTTATCGTTTTTAGGATGGTTATCCTTGCGATCATTAATCCCGCGACCCGCATGCGCCGGTTTGGCAAAAATCATACGCCCAGCTGCGGTTTGTAAAGCACTTGTGACGACCACTTCGATTTGCTCATTCATGTAATGCTGGCCATCTTCTACCACAACCATTGTGCCATCATCTAAGTAAGCGACCCCTTGTTGACGCTCTGTTCCAGCTTTTACAACCATCACATTCATCGTTTCACCTGGAATCACCACTGGTTTCACAGCATTAGCTAAAGCATTAATGTTTAAAACAGGCACATTTTGAAATTCAGAGACTTTATTTAAGTTGTAGTCATTGGTCACAACCACGCCATCTAATAATTTTGCTAATTTGATTAATTTACTATCTACTTCAGAGATATCCTCGAAATCTCCGTCATACATCTCAACGGAGATACCTTCTTCTTTTTGTAAAGCATTTAAAATATCTAAGCCACGACGACCTCTCACCCGTTTTAAACTGTCTCCAGAATCAGCAATGTATTGTAATTCATATAAAACAAAGTTAGGGATGAGCAAAACACCTTCTAAAAATCCTGTTTTCGCGATATCGTAGATTCTGCCATCAATGATGACACTGGTGTCTAAAATTTTGTATTTATGGAAGTTGTCTTCCACTTTACGTTCCAACATTTGTCCTTCGGCGTCTTCCGTATTTGCTTTCTTTTGGCGAGGTGTGAAAACTTTTTTCCATTCCTCAATCCGTGTTGTTCCCATTCGGAAACCTAAGTAACCCAGAATAATCATAACTAGAATTGGTAGTAAACTATTCACGACAGGAATTTGTAAGTTGTACATTGGAATGGAGATAATGACGCCAATTGTTAAACCAATGATGGCACCAATACTTCCAAATAATAAATAGGTTAAACTCATTTCATTTAAAGCTGCTTCGATTTTTTTGACAGCGGAAACAATATACTTTGCTAACCCTAAAGATAAAATAAAGAAAATAATTGCACCGATTAATCCGTTCGTAAAGTTATTGTTTAACCAACTGTTATTGCCTTGCTTAGCCATTTCCCAAGCCATGGGGAAAAGAGAAATTCCTAAACTTGCACCAGCAATGATCATCAGCAACGTGATGATTCGTTTTTGCATATAGCCATCCTCCTCGTTTATTTAATAAAGACGTCTAGTGTTGTGGGGCGTATAAAAATCATACGCCACCAACAACCTAAACGGATTATTTCTACTTTCATTATTTAAAAACTTTTCTTAACGTTTCACCAATTGTTGAAACGCCAATAATTTCAATCCCTTCAGGCGCTTCCCAGCCACCAAGGTTATTTTTAGGGACATAGACTTTTGTAAAGCCTAGTTTTTGCGCTTCACGCACTCGTTGTTCAATACTATTCACGCGGCGGATTTCACCAGTTAAACCAATCTCACCAATGAAACATTCTGAAGATGAGGTTCCTTTTTCTTTATAGCTAGAAGCAATACTGATTGCTAACGCTAAATCAATAGCTGGTTCATTAATTTTGACTCCACCAGCCGCTTTTAGATACGCATCCTGGTTTTGTAATAAAAGGCCTGCCCGTTTTTCTAAAACCGCCATGATTAAAGAAACGCGATTAAAGTCCAACCCGGTGGTCGTTCGCTTGGCATTGCCAAACATCGTTGGGGTAACTAACGCTTGGATTTCCACCAAAATGGGGCGTGAACCTTCCATTGCTACCACAATCGAAGACCCAGTGGCTCCTTCTAAACGTTCTTCTAAAAAGACCTGAGAAGGATTCATAACTTCAACCAATCCATGTGTCTGCATTTCAAAAATACCAATCTCATTCGTTGAGCCAAACCGATTTTTGACAGCCCGTAAAATTCTAAAGGTGTGATGCTTATCTCCTTCAAAATAAAGAACCGTGTCTACCATATGTTCCAACATCCGTGGCCCTGCGATAGACCCTTCCTTCGTTACGTGTCCGACAATAAAAATGGCAATCCCATTCGTTTTTGCCAGTTTCAATAATTCGGCAGTTGTTTCTCGGACTTGACTGACACTACCAGCAACGCTGGTAACATCTGGCTGCGTCATTGTTTGAATCGAGTCAATAATGACATAATCTGGTTCTAATTTTTCAATGGCTCGTGATATTTCGTGCATATCTGTTTCTGCGTATAAGTAAAATGTCTCGTTGACGGTGCCTAGACGCTCCGCTCGTAATTTAATTTGCTCAGCACTTTCTTCACCAGAAACATATAAAACCGTGCCACCTGTGGCTGCTAATTGTTGCGATACTTGTAAGAGCAATGTTGACTTACCAATTCCGGGATCGCCACCGATTAAAACTAACGAACCTGGGACAACGCCACCACCTAAAACCCGATTCAGCTCCACTAATTCAGTTTTTACACGAGGCTCTTTTTTAGGTACGACTTCAGATAGCCGTTGTGGTTGTGTCTTTTTACCAGTCAAACTTACTCTAGCACGACGATCAGAAGTATCTTGAATAACCTCTTCCACCATCGAATTCCATTGTCCACAATTAGGACAGCGGCCGAGATATTTTGGAGACACATACCCACAGCTTTGACATTCAAATTGAACTTTTGCTTTTTTTGCCATGTAGAATCTCCTTATCTGTTGTTTATTTTAACATTTATTAAATGGTTTGAATAACGTTGCCTACTGAAAAAATGGGCTTTATTTTTGTCCAGACGAACCAAAACCGCCCGTTCTTTCTGCCTCGACTTGGTCATCATCCGCTAATAAAAACGGCTTAAAAATCCCTTGGCCAATTCGTTCACCTTTTTCAATGACAACATCTTCATATCCAAAGTTTAAAAATTGGAACATGATATGTCCTTCGTTATTCTCGTTATTATAATAATCACTGTCAATGACTCCGACACCATTCGCTAAAAGTAGGAACCGTTTTAGCGGGTTCGAAGAACGACTCACCAATTCTAAATATTCAGAATCAGGCATATACGCCTTAATTCCTGTTTTAACTAAAATTGGTTTGGGATTTTCTCCAGCTTGTTGTAACTTCCAAAGACTTGGTACAACGACCGTTTCGGCTGCTTGAAAATCATACCCAGCGGCACCTTTTGTTGCTCGTTGTGGGACACTCAAGCCCTCTTCTTGATACTTAGAAATAATCTCAAAACCACGTTGTTTCATATTCATTCTCCCCTACTGTCTAAACTACTCCTATTTTACCATAATCTCTGATACTCTGGTTGTTTTTAGTAAGTTTCTCATTTCTAAAAGCCCAGTTAATCTAGACTACGCAAAAAAGAGGAGAATTTTTGTTTATTTTCCTTCTTTTAGTCTATCATCTTCTCTTAAAATAAACAGACCAAATCCCAAAAAGTCCCAAGATTCCCTCAAAAAGTTCACACTTTCATTAAACTTTCTTTACTATTCATTATTTAGCACTTTCTAGTAGCCGCTGATTTTGTTATAATGAGTGTCAAATTTTACTGTAAAAAGAAACGAGGCACTTATGAGAAACAAACTCCAACAGGCCAAACGAATTGTGATCAAAGTCGGAACCAGTTCTCTGATTTATCCCAATGGCAATATTAACTTAAAAGCAATTGATCAATTAGCCTTTACTTTGAGTGATTTAAGCAACCAAGGCAAAGAAATTATTTTAGTTTCTTCTGGCGCAATTGGTGTCGGACTGAATAAATTAAATCTATCTGTGCGCCCAACGACAATTCCAGAACAACAGGCAGTCGCTGCAGTCGGCCAAGCAGAATTAATGAACATTTATAATCAGCGGTTTTCAACCTATAGCCAACAAATGGCACAAGTTTTATTAACTCGTGATGTTATTGAATATCCTGAAAGTCGCAATAATGTTACCAATACTTTTGAACAACTCTTAAAAATGAATATTATTCCTATCGTCAATGAAAATGATACTGTCGCAATTGAAGAATTGGATCACTTAACCAAGTTCGGGGATAACGATCAATTGTCAGCCATTGTCTGCCAAATTGTTCAAGCTGACTTGTTAGTTATGTTATCAGATATTGATGGTTTCTTTTCAGATAACCCTACTGTCAACAAAGAAGCCACGTTATTTTCTGAAATCAATGAAATTAATAAAGACTTGTTCCAATTAGCCGGTGGTAAGGGGAGCCGCTTTGGCACTGGTGGGATGTCTAGTAAATTAAAAGCTGCTGAACGTGTGTTAGCTAATCAACAGGCGATGATTTTAGCAAACGGAAAGCAGCCAAAAATCATCTTTGAAATTTTAGAAGGAAAAGATATCGGTACGTTATTTATTAAAGGAGGGCATGAAAGTGACTGATTTAAAGCAACTAGGGCAACAAGCTAAAGAAGCCTCTTATACGCTAGGCTTGATGGATACTCGTCAAAAAAATACTTTGTTAAACAAAATGGCCGCAGCCATTGAAGCCAATGCGCCCCGCATTTTACAAGCAAACGCATTAGACTTAGAGCAAGCCGCTACCCACGGAATTTCTGAAACAATGCAAGACCGCTTACGTTTAACAGAAGAACGGATCACAGCGATGGCCGAGGGCATACGCCAAGTCGCTACTTTACCCGATCCAATTGGGGAAGTAGATAAAATGTGGCGCAATGAAGCGGGGCTGTTAATTGGGCAACAACGCGTGCCTTTAGGTGTTATTGGGATCATTTATGAATCGCGGCCAAACGTGACAACAGATGCCGCTAGCCTTTGTTTTAAATCGGGAAATGTTGTTATTCTTCGAGGCGGAAAAGAAGCGTTTCACTCCAATCAGATATTGGTGACAATTTTACAAGAAGCGCTAATACAAGAAGCCGTTTCTCCCCATCTCATTCAATTTGTTGATGATACTTCTAGAGAAAAAGCCCAACAACTTATGCGCTTAAATGACTACTTGGATGTCCTCATTCCACGTGGCGGCGCCAACTTAATCAAAACTGTTTTGACGACGGCCACTGTTCCTGTTATTGAAACGGGCACAGGCAATTGTCATATTTACGTGGACAAAGACGCTCAGTTAACAATGGCAACTGAAATTATTGTCAATGCTAAATGTCAACGTCCTTCTGTCTGTAACGCCGCCGAAACGTTATTAATTCATCAAGAAGTGGCTGAAGCCTTTTTACCAACAATTGAAAAAGCCTTGAAGGAGTTTCACGTGGAACTTCGGGCAGATGAACGTGCGTTAGCAATTTTTGAAGAAGCCATTCCAGCGACTGAACAAGATTGGGAAACGGAATTTCTCGACTTTATCTTAGCAGTGAAAGTCGTTGATTCTTTAGACGAAGCCATCCAGCATATTAATCGCTACAATACAAAACATTCCGAAAGTATTATTAGTGATAATTACTTTGCCACACAACAATTTTTACAACAAGTGGATGCAGCCGCTGTTTATGCGAATGCTTCAACTCGTTTCACGGACGGTTTTGAATTTGGATTTGGCGCCGAAATCGGTATTAGTACGCAAAAATTACATGCCCGTGGACCTATGGGTCTAGCAGAGCTTACTTCGACAAAATATGTTATTTATGGAAATGGGCAAGCACGTTCTTAGAAAGAAAAACCCTTGATTTAAAAATCAAGGGTTTTTCTTTCTCCTCCCCAATGTGCATCTTTACACATGGAATTGTTCACAGTTCCACAATCTATTCTTGATATTTTTTTTGAATCCTCATTATACTTTCTACATATGCTTGTTTCACTTGGACTGGCTCTAAAATTGTCACTTCTTCACCAAAGCCCATAAAATAGTTGGCTAAAAATTGTGTTTCTGTTGGATGAATCTGTCCAACTAAAAAACACTCCGTGGGCGTTTCTTCCAACTGAATATTGTCAAAGCGATGTTTATAAAAAAATTCTTTGCCTTTTTCTGTAATGATTGCTTTAAATGGAATCGTACGTGCCGTCGTTTGTTGATGGCGATACGATTCTTTCAATTCTTCATTCGTAAAATCCAGTGCTTGGTTTAACTGCTGAATAGCCTCCATAAAATCACAGCGGTAAGTACGCCAAGCCTTTTTAGTCACATCATAGCCTGAACAATACCAATACCCTTCTAAAATAGTTAACCGGGTTGGTAAGATTTTTTTCGTTGTTGCTTCATATCTGGTATAGTTAAACTGAATTACTTGTTGCGCCAAAATACAATGAAACAGCTGCTCTAAATTGCCTGGTGCTTCTACTTGTTCAATTCCTTCGTAATAGACGACCTTACTCATTTGACTGATTTTAAATTGGGTTGGTTCATCTAAAGAATGCAATAATTTTTGCTTAATCTGCTGATAGGAATGACCAAACGGTGACTCTGCGACTAATTTCAGTAATTGTAATGAAAAAAAGATCGCTAACACTTCGTTTTCATTAAAATAAATCGGCGGCAACAACGGTTTGTTTAAAACTCGATAGCCACCATAACGACCATTCTCCACATATAGCGGCACGCCTAAATTTTCCAAAGCTTCAATATCCCGCAAAGCTGTGCTTTTAGAAATCCCAAAAGTTTTCATTAACTGATTTAAATTAAACTGAGGATGGGTTCTCAAGAAAAAAAGTTCCTGATTTAAACGTTCTGATTTTTTCATTTTTCCCTCCATCGGTGTCACTTTTTGACACCTTTTATTGTTATGCTTATCTTATCAATCTTAGGAGGTTCAAACAATGAAAAACACACAATTTGCCCTTTTTATGGTCTTAAATGGACGAGCAACGGAAGCCTTGACGTTTTACCAAGAAGCCTTTGCTGGTGATATTCTTTTTAAAATTACTAATCAAGAATTTAAAGAGCGCTTAAATCCTTCTTTGACCATTCCCGCTGGCGAAGAACACTGGCTTTCTCACTCGATTTTACAAATGGACACTTTTCAATTACAACTAGCTGATAATCCTTTGTTTGCAGGAATGAATACCACGCCCACAGAACAATTGACCCTCAGCTTAACCGTCGACAGCCGTCACTCTGCCAAAACAATTTTTGAAAAACTCACGTGCCATCCCGAATCCTGTATTATCCAAGAACCAATTGAAAATGAATTTGCAACATTTTATGCGATTGTGAAAGATCCTTTTGGTTTAGTCACTCAAATTACTCATGAAAAACAAGCAGATCCTACCAAGAAAGGACGTTAGCCGAAGAATGCGAACCTATGAATCAAAAGAAGCCTTGATTGAGGCCATTCAAATAGCTTCACAAAAATATTTAGCTGAATTTGCAGAAATTCCTGAAACACTTAAAGATCACCGAATTGAAATAGTAGCTAAAACACCTTCAGAGAACTTAGCCTATCAATTAGGCTGGCTCAACTTGCTGCTTTCTTGGGAAGAACAAGAACAACGTGGTCTGACCGTTCAAACGCCAGCTGAAGGCTATAAATGGAATCAACTGGGCGCTCTCTATCAATCATTTTATCAAACCTATGGACAAATGAGTTTAGAAAGTCAGCTGATTGCGTTGCAAGACACCTTAGAAAAATTACTTCATTGGATTGACTCGCTTTCCGAAGACGAATTATTTTTACCTCAACAACGGGCTTGGGCGACCACCAAAGCACAATGGCCTCTTTGGAAATGGATTCACATTAATAGCGTTGCCCCTTTTACTAGTTTCCGAACGCAAATTCGCAAATGGAAAAAAGCGTGTCTTTAAAAAGTTATCCACATTTTTTCAAAAAAAGCTTGACAAGCATTTTTAAATTCTCCACAGAAAACTTTGTGGATGAAATTTCTTGTTTTTTCCAAAAAACTTTTCCACAGTGCTTATTTGTTCGACATTAAATCTTTGTAAATTCTAGAAAAAAGAAGATGAAAACGTTGTTTTAATAACGTTTTCATCTTCTTTCAATTTTATGGGTTCCTTTACTTTTAGCAAGCAGGACTTCTGAACTTACGTCTATTTTTTTTAGCAACTCGAAAACTTATCCTTGTGGATAAACCGAGATAAAAAGCTCTTTTGTGGTTTTCAACAGAGTTATGCACAAAGTTATCCACAAGGTGTTTTCAGCAATTTTTCGGAGAATATTCGTTGGTTAATCTGGTGATTTAGCATTTGAATGTCAATCTCTTACTACTAATTCTTCTTCACTCCACCCTTAGGATCCTAATAAAATTTTAAAGTTTTTCTTCTATTGGTACATCAAATAAAGAGTATGATAAACTATAGGTACTTTCGAAAAATCAGGTGAGGTTATTTATGAAAAATAAAAGTAGGCAGTTTTTAAAAAACAACTGGCCTTATATGTTAGCCAGTTTCTTCATTCCATTTTTAATTATGGCAATTATCTATTTGAGTATTGGGATTTATCCAGGAAGTAGTCGCAGTGTTTTAGCCAGCGATGCCTTTTCTCAATTTTCAAATTTTCACGCAAGCTTTAACAATGTCCTTCATGGAAAACAAAGTCTTTTCTATACGTGGAATGCTTCTTTGGGACTAAACTACTTGTCCTTAATTTCCTATTATCTTGGTGGCTTATTTACGCCGCTCGTCTTTTTCTTTAACAATCAAAACATGCCTGATGCGCTCTATTTCCTAACGTTGTTGAAAATTGGGAGTGCTGGCTTGAGTTTTTGGTTCTTGGCAAAACAAACCTTTAAGATTCCTAAATGGTCCCATGTGACTTTAAGTGTGTCTTATGCGCTAATGTCCTTCATTGTGGCCCATTCAGAATTAATTATGTGGCTGGATGCCTTTATTTATCTGCCACTCGTAATTTTAGGAATTCATCGTTTAATGGACCAACGAAAGCCGACATTATTGTTTGTCAGTTATTTCTTGCTTTTCATTACCAATTATTATTTTGGCTTTATGATTGGGTTGTTTTCCTTCCTGTACTATTTTGCACGAACGTTTACAGACTGGCAACGATATAAATCTCGAATCGTTGCGTATTTTACTACTTCTCTTTTAGCTGGTGGAGCATCCATGATTATGGTCTTACCTGCTGTCTTAGATTTACGAACCAATGGTGAAACTCTTTCTGAAATTACAACCTTTAAAACAGAAGCGACTGCCTTTTTAGATATTATTATGAAAAATATGATTGGCGTTTACGATACAACCAAATATGGGTCCATTCCTTTTATTTACATTGGGTTGTTGCCTTTGATTTTTTGTCTCTTCTATTTCGTTACGAAAGAAGTTCCATTGAAAAACAAACTACTTTTTGGCAGTTTGTTTGTCCTATTGATTGCTAGCTTTTACATCACGCCCTTAAATTTATTCTGGCACGGTATGCATGCGCCGAACATGTTTCTTTTCCGCTATAGTTTCCTCTTTTCATTCTTAGTTATTTTGCTTGCAGGTTATGGTTGGGAGAAATTTGAAAAGGATGATCTCGGCGTCTTAAGCGGCTTGATTTTGATTCTTTTAGCAATTTTTGCTCTTGCAATGGGCACAAAAGGTGCTACTAGTTATACGTATGTGACTTTAACCTCTTTCGTACTAACAGCAACTTTTTTACTATTATACTTTTTCGGAATTGCTTTTTATCAATTGAAAAAAGCGCCTATGCAATACTTAGTGATTTTGTTATTGCTGCTCGTTTCTGGTGAAGCAATCATTAACACACGGGCGATGGTCACTGGTATTTTAGATGATTGGAACTACGCATCACGTAGCTTGTATTCTGAACCTTATCCTGACCTAAAAAATCTAGTCGATCAGACAAAAAAAGAAAATGATACCTTTTACCGCTTGGAAAATTTAAATGGTGTTTCGGCCAATGACGGCATTAACTATGGCTACAGTGGCATTAGCATGTTTTCTTCCGTACGGAACCGACATTCTTCAACATACCTAAACGCCTTAGGTTTCCGCTCACGAGGCACGAATTTAAATATTCGTTACCAAAATAATACCTTGTTAATGGATGCTTTGATGGGCATTAAATACAATATTGCTGAAAACAATCCAATGAAATTCGGTTTTGAACGACAAGCTGCTGCTGGTAAATATCAGCTTTATCGTAACGAAAATGCTTTGCCGTTAGGATTTTTAGCAGACAAAGAGATTTACAATGTCCGGCAACCTCTCAATGATAATTTAGGTAGTCAAACAAATTTACTAAATGCTTTAGCCAATACCAATGAACGGTATTTTACCTTTTATCAACCAACGATGACGCTTCAAAATAACGTGACAATTACGCAAAATACAGCTGGCGTAACTTTTACGGAGAAACAACATAACGTAGCCAAAGAGATTTCTTATACAGTCAATGTGCCCGCCAATACGCAAGCTTATTTGAGTTTATTCCCAACGGATTTTGCTCAATTGGAAAGTTCCACTGCGACGGTCACCGTGAACGGCACAAGTCAGCAATCACAAATTGGCATTACTGGCCAATATTATAATTTAGGCTACTATCCAAAAGATACAACCGTTAACTTCAAAGTAAGTTTTTATGGAACCAAAGCAGTAAGTTTTGTTCAGCCGCAAGTGGTTGGCTTAAATACCAATGCATTTGAAAAAGCCATTTCCGCCGTGCAAGAAAAAGGCGTTGATTTAACCACTGGCAAACGCTCTGCTTCAGGTACCTTTACCGCCGACAAAGATCAAGTACTCGTCACTACAATTCCTTATGACAAAGGTTGGCGTGTCAAAATTGATGGCAAAAAAGTTACCCCAAAAGCCTTTAAAGATGCCTTTCTAAGCGTTCCTGTCAGCGCTGGAACCCATACTATTCAGTTCTCTTATTTACCAGAAGGATTGATTCCTGGCATCGTGTTATTCGTTCTATGTACTGGTGGTTTCGTTGCATACGTAACCTTGATTCCTGCTAGACGAAACCGTAAAAAAGAAGACAAATAAAAAATCACGCGATGGCTAAGTCATCGCGTGATTTTTTTAAATTTCAGTCATTGCTTCTTCCACAAGCGAAACACTTTGATGTCTTCCTTTCGTAATCAACAAGGAAAGTTGCACAAAAGCAAAGAGTACACTGGTCCGCTTAGGATAAGCAAAATAACGTGGTTGCCAACTAGTGACATATTGTTCTTTGCGCTTGCGTGTATCTTGAAACGCATAAATTTGATAACTATACTTGTAAAAAATATTAACAAAGCGTTCTTTTAAGAAAGAGTACTTGCTCTCCCCTACGTTAGCCAACGGCGCCATCCCAATATCAATTAATTGATAGCCCTGCTGTTGATAGGTTTCAATAAAATGAGTGAACAAATATTCTCTAGTAAAAGCAGGTGCTTCTGAACGAATACGTAACAAATCATACGAAATACTTTTGCCTTTTTCCATTTCTTTTCCCGTAATAAAACCGATAACCGTTTGTTTCTGTCTCACCAAGCCCACGCTACTGCATTTCAAGTACTCGGGATCCAACCGTCCACCAATAAAGTAGCGCTCTTTTTGATTCCGTGACCAGTCCGCAGAAACTCGTTCTAACTCTTGATATAAGGCATCACTAATCGTTTCGGGATAAAATTCAAACTGAAAATCCGCTACTTCTGCTGCTATTTTTTCAGTCACTGTTTCCGTCCAGGCTGTTTGATTCACTGTTGACGGCTCATCAAATTGAATCAAGCCTTCTTCCCCAACTTTCATAAATTCAAAGCCGCAATCGTGAAGATTCATAACATATTCTTCCGAGATACGATAAAAAACTAATTGATAACCTAACAAATCAGCTTGATCCATAAACGCCAGTGTCGCCGCTGTCCATTTCTCTCGTTGCCCAATTGGATCCGCCAAGACAAAGCATTTATTAAACTTCATTTGAAACCCAAAAAGTACTTGATCTTCGCCTTCTTCTTGGTAATAAAAATGACCATAATCCTTTAAATATAAAAATTGACTGCCTTCGTTGCCACCAAATTTTTCCAAAAAGCGTGTCAACCGCGCTTCTTCAAACCCCTCACCTAAAGTAACAGTTGTTTCGGCTAAATATTGATACAAAAAGAATAAACCAATCAAGGAAATACTTAATCCAATCAATCCGTTAAACCAAACATCATCTGACGGAAACAACAAAAAGTGATTGATAACTTGATTGCCACCAGCTGGTCGTGCGGCGTAATAGCCAGCAACCGCATAACCGATAAACAAGCAGCCAAACAAAATACTATCTACCGTTAAAGCGCCCCATGAATAAACAAACTTTTCACGATAAAATTCTTTACGAGCCAAAATAACCGCCAATAAAATAACAGCATAAACAGCAATTAACTGCCACGAAGTCGTTCGTGCCACCGTATTTACAATACAAAATCCTAGTAAAATAATTGTAGGCCAATAAGCTTTTTTCACTTTCATAGAAATGCCTCGAGCTAAACCTAATAACAAGAATCCTACAAATAAATTCAATGTTTGATCTAAAAAATTAAAAGAAAAGGGAAGTAACACTTGGAATAAACGACTGACATTCGACAAATTCGTCACAGTCGATAATAGAACCATCATAATTCCTGCAAAATATAACGCCGCCACCAAAATAAAATGCGCCACTTTTTGTGAAAATAACCGAGGTAAATTATCAAAAAATTGATTAACTTTCATGCCTGCTTGTTGCAAGAACAAAATAACTCCTGTCATAAAAGGCGTCACATAATAGAACAAACGATAATACAACAACCAGACGACCGCTTGTGATCGATCAATCCCTAATTGTGATAAGCCCAAAATCATTAAGACATCAAACGTTCCCATACCACCAGGAACCATAGTTAACATCCCAATCAACGTAGCGATAACAAACATTGGGTAAACAGAAACCATCGAAACTGGCACCTGCATCAAGCGACCTATCATCAAGAAAGCAAACATTCCACCTAGCCATTGACCTAATGAAGCGCCGAATAAAAGGAGCACCGCTTTTGGAAAAAATGTTTTAAACAATGTTCGCCGTTTTAAATACGTGAAAAACCAGAGCGCGGGCGCAATCAGGCTGCCCAATAATAACCAAACCCAATATTCACGAAAAACATTTTGGGTTCGAATAAAAAATAAATCAACAAACGCCACAAAAGATAAAATAGATAACCCTGAAATCAAGAACAGAGCAACTTTTGAGACCGTTGCTACAACCTTGCCCCGCGGTACATCTTTTCCATAAAAATTAATCCGTAGCGTTGCCCCAACCACGCCGCCAAAACCCGCTAAGTTATTAATGGTATTAGTGACCCAAGCCGAAGTTAACCAATCCATTCGTTTCATTGGTGGCTTACCTTCTTTTTCCAATAATTTAACGACTACATAGTCATAAAGGAGCATTGGAATAACCCCTAACAGTCCTGCCAAGACCATACCAATTAAACGTCCCGTACTTTGTTGTTCCATCGTGGAAAAAATATCCGCCCAGGTCATGCCTTGAGCGATATGTGTCACTTGGTTAGCCACGAAAACTAATACAGAACCAAGAAAAATTAGTTTCAATAATAAACTGTGTTCTTTCAACCACTGCGTTAGTTGGCTAATATTTTTTTTCATCTTATAGCCTCTTTCATATCTCTTTTCTATTCATTTAACTTTCGTTTTATCGATTTTCTTCCATGGTAGCCTATTTGCTGAAAATTTTCCAGCACGGCTAGACATTTTGGCTGAATCGTATTGTTTTATTGAAAAAAAAGAGTGAAAAAAAATCTAAGACGATTTTTTCTCACTCTTTTAACTGTATTTTTTACGCCACTACTTCTGCGATAATCTCAATCTCCACCAACACATCCATCGGTAATTTAGAGATTTCAATCGTTGTGCGTGCAGGATATTCCGCACTAAAATACTCAGCATAGACTTCATTGAATGCCGTGAAATCCGCCATATTTTGTAAATAGCATGTCGTTTTGACTACATGAGCAAAATCACTACCAGCTTCTGTTAAAAGCCCTTGAATATTTTTCAGTACTTGATTGGTTTGTTCTTTAATCGTTGTACCAACCACCTTACCTGTTTCAGGATCCAGTGGAATCTGACCAGAAGTAATCAATAAACCATTCACAATTTTTGCTTGTGAATATGGCCCAATTGCTTGTGGTGCTTGCTTTGTTTTAATTGTTTTCATTTCTTTTCCCCCAGTAGATGACAAGTTGTTACTTTTTGTTATTTTATTTGTTTCTATTTTTCCATTGTACTGCAACCATTTTCGGAATGCTATCTTTTCTCAATTATTCCCAAGCGCTGATGTTGTGCCATCCTTTTGTAAAACAGCTTCAAAACCTTGGCGCATCCTTTCAAGTCCCTCGTGTAGTTTTGCTTGCGAACAGCCAATATTTAACCGTAAAAATCGCTGTCCATTACCGCCATAAATTGAGCCGTCCATAATGGCGACTTTCCCCACAGAAACTAAAGCCTCTTGTAAGCGGGCCACATCTGGAACTGCCGCTGATACGTCCAACCACATTAAGTAAGTGGCTTCCAGCTCCGTCACTTTAATTTTTGGCAAATATGTCTGTAAAAAATCTTTCACGTAACGTTGGTTCTCCGCTAAATAATCATTCAACTCGTCCACCCAAGTACCACATTTTTGATAGGCCGTCATGGTTGCTAGCATTCCCAAAATACTTGTTGATGATAGACCATCGGCGTTTTTTAATTTGAGCTGAAAAGCGTCACGCAATTCGTTATCTGGAATTAAGGTGTAAGCAAAAATCAGCCCTGGAAAATTAAAGGTTTTCGTGCCACTGGTAATAATGGCAGATTTTTTATAACCAAATTGCGTAATTGGTCGATGAACTTGGCCTTTATTAACGATATCCATATGAATTTCATCAGAAAGTAAAAACACATCATACTGTTGGCACAATGAAACCATTCGCTCTAATTCCCATTGCTCCCAAACACGTCCTGTTGGATTATGCGGGGAACATAAAAGCAAACAGCGATTTTCTGGTTGCGCTAGTTTTTTTTCTAAATCAATAAAATCAATGCTGTAGCGCTTCTCTTGATAAAGCAGTTCATTTGCCACTACTTGCCGCTTATTTTCCTGAATAACTTTAAAAAATGCATCATACGCAGGTGTTTGTAAAATAATGCCCTCCCCTTCATTAGTTAATAATTGGATCAACGCAGAAATCCCATAGATAACGGTCGGGGTATACATAATCCAGTGTTCTTCAATCTTCGTCTGGAATCTTGTCTGGTACCACGTTTGAATTGCTTCTTTTAATTGCGGATGGTTCCACCTCGTATAGCCAAATACGGGATGTTTCAAACGCTCCTGTAATGTTGCCAGAACTGCCTCTGGCACAGCAAAATCCGTATCGGAAATAGTGAAGGGAAGCAAGTCCGCTTCCCCAAATCGGTCTTCTACAAAATCCCACTGTGTACAATACGTTCCTCGTCGATCAATTGCTTTATCAAACGACACACTCTTCACCTTCTGTCTTTTTTCTAACCTAAAATCATCTCTAATTGATTACGGACCGTTGTCACTTTGGTTCCGATAATCACTTGCACATTCTGCGCATCTAAATGCACGACGCCTAAAGCCCCTAATTGCTTTAATTTGTCATCATCTACTTTATTAGCATCTGCTAACACTAAACGTAAACGCGTAATGCAATTATCAATAGCTTGAATATTCTCTTGCCCACCCAAAGCCGCTAAAATCCCAGGCGCATCATAGCCACCCGTTTTCTTATATTGAACTTCTTGATCGGTATATTCAGTCTCATCTAAGACCTTGTCTCGTCCAGGTGTTTTTAAATCAAAGGTTACAATGACTGTTTTAAAGACGAAATAATAAACAACAAACCAGATAGCGCCGACAATGAGAACCCACCACCATTTTGTATAAGTTCCTTGTAACAAGCCAAAAATAACAAAGTCCAGTAGCCCGCCATCAGTGTTTCCAATCACAACACCCAATAAAGCCATTACCATGAAACCTAGACCAGTCATAATGACATGAAACAGCCATAATAATGGACTAATAAATAAGAATAAAAATTCAATTGGTTCTGTAATGCCAGTGATAGCCGTAGCAATTACACCTGAAAGGAGTAAGCCTTTAATCTTATGTCGATTCGCCGGAGCTGCAGTATGATACATCGCAAGCGCCGCCGCTGGTAAGCCAAAAATAAAGGTCGGCATTTTCCCTTGTGACAAGAAAGCTGTTGCGCTTGGTGAAATCGGTAAATTATTTTGCAATTCTGCATAGAAAATATTTAACGCACCAAACACTTCTTTGCCAGCCACCACCGCTGAACCCCCTGCTTCAGTAAAACGAATCATGGAAACCAAAATATGATGCAACCCAAACGGTAACAGTAGACGTTCCCCTGACCCAAACAGAAAAGGCCCAAAAATACCAGAACGTTGGATAAGTTGGCCAATCGCCATAATCATTAGCGCGAAAAGTGGCCAAACTAACGGAATGACTAAGCCCACGAAGGCCATCACTAATGAAGTAATAATTGGCACAAACCGTGCGCCAGAAAAGAAGGCAAAACTATCTGGTAGTTGCACCGTATAAAATCGATTATGCAACTTATAGACAATAAGCCCCGCGATAATTCCACCGAGAACGCCCATTTCAATCGTTTGAATCCCAAAAACCATTCCTTGGCCAGCTTCCCGCAACTGTTCAGGATCCACGAGGCGATTCGTCTGCACTAAATAGAAATTAATCGCTAAATTCATCACCGTATAGCCTACGAAACCTGAAAACGCAGCAATTCCTTTTTCTTTCCGAACTAACCCCAACGGAATGGCCATTGCAAACATGACAGGTAAATAGGCAAACGCAAAACCACCAATTGTCGACATAAATTGGAAAATAATTTTTACTGCGGGCTTTCCTAAAAATGGGATCGTTTCAATCATAGATTCACTGGAAAAAGAACTTCCTAATCCCAACAAAATCCCCATAAAAGCTAATAAAGCCACTGGTAACATAAACGTTTTGCCTAATCCTTGGAAAAACTCCCAGAAAGTCGCTTTCTTTTTCTTTACTGCCATTTCTTAACTCCTCCATTCATTCTTTACAAAACTAAAAATGATTGCGTTTACATTCATTGCCCTCATTATAACTAGCCCAAAACAAAGAAAAAAGAGGCTACACTTTTTCTGTATCCCCTTACATCATTTAGTATGGTGTTGCATAAAATTACCGCGGCTGCTTTGCCTCTGCGTACATTAATAAAACCGTATCGAACAAACAAATGACAGCAATTCTTGAACTTAAATCCACGCGCTGATGATAACGTGTCGTCCCTTTGGCAAATAACGTCGTCGTCGACAATTTTTCCAAGGTGCTTCCTTTAGTCGAAATCAAACTAATCATCGGCACTTGCTGTTCCTGCGCTACACGTGCATACGCTAAAATCCCCTTAGTTTCTCCTGTATAACTGACAAAAATGGCTAAATCCCGTCCATCCAGATTCTTAACTGCTGCCGCTTGTTCATCCCAATCAGATCGTGCATAGGCTTTTTTTCCTAAAAATGTTAGCTTTCGTGCAAAATCAGTACAAATAGGAAAACTGCCACCAACACCGAACACTTCAATCGTATTCGCGCACTCAATCATTTTTAGCATTTCCGCGACTTTGGCTTCATCCATCTGTTGAAAACTATCTTGCACGTTGGCGATCAACTGTTGCGTAATGGCTTGAAAACTACGACTATCGCTTTCTGTGCTCTCGCTCTGCACCGATTGGACGATCGCATATTTTAATTCTTGGAAGCCTCGATAACCTAAGTGTTTGGCTGTCCGAGAAATAGTGGCTGTTGAAACAAACAACGCCTGCGCCACCTCATAAATGGTTTGTGAACTAATTTCCGTCATATGCGTCAAAATATAATCCAGTACTTGATTTTCAATTTTACTTAAATCATTTCGTTTCTTTTCTAACAAAGCGATTAATCCCTCAGTCGTCATCCAATCCCTCACTTTAAATCCTTTTTTATAATTATACACCAGAATATTCTGATTATTTCAATCAGAAAGTCCAAAATAACCAACAGCGGCTCCATCATTCGCCAGAGAAAAAAATCAGCCTTCCGATGGAGGTGCTTGTTGCGCATTCTTGCTATACTCTGTATATAGAAAACAGGAAAAATTTGGAGGTAGTACGTATGAATAATCAACGACCAATGTTTATAAATATTCTTTTAGTGGTCCTTTTATTTTTAGTTGTCGGTTCACTCTTTAGTGCCGTTGTCGGTATCGTGGGAAGCTTATTGTGGCTAGCAGTAAAAATTTTAGTTCCCGTAGCGATTATCGTGTGGCTTGTTCGAACAATTTCGGGAAATAATGGCAACTGCCACCGTCGTTATTAAAAAAAAACAGGTTTTCCTTTTCGGAAAACCTGTTTTTTTACTTCTTTTATCTAAAAGCATATACAATATTGCTAATACCAAACATCATAAAGTAAAAGCCAACTAAGAAGCTTAAAGTTAATGCTGAAGACAATGGATTAAATAATAACATTACACCTAAGATAATCCCTAAAACATCAACAATTAATGTGAACCAGAAGTAACCTGTGCTTACTCGTTTAGCAAAATCTAAAGTAAATAAGCCGAAAATTGAGTCGAATAAAAACCAAATTGCAAAAACAAATGGTAACACAGCGACACCAATATTTAAGTTAAACAATAAGTAAACACCAATTAGGATATCAATAATCCCTAAGATGATTGGTGCATAAGCTTTGTAGCCTAGCAATTCTTTCATACGATTACGTACAAAAATTTCGAAAATCCCTTTAATAATAGCAAAAATCGCAAAAACCATCACAATGGCAATTAAATTACCGGCAGGATTTTGGAAGGAAATTAATGCAGTCAGAACAAATAGAATTCCTAATACTAATGAACCCCAGTCTATTCCATGATGTTGTCGTTGTTCCATGACACTCACTCCTCTATAAAATAATTTATTACACTTATTATGTTACTACTATTTTACAAGGTGTCAAATATTTTCATCGTGCTTTCTGAAAACCATTTCAATGATAACTCCATTAAAAACAACGTATCGCTTGATTGTCTCTTTTTTGGTGCACAATTGTGCCTTTTTTGTATAAATAAGTCCCTCGTTTTCCCACAAAAAAACCGCTACTTTTTCATCTAGTTTATAAAAAAGTAACAGTTATAAATTATTTTTTCTTTTTCCCAATCGAGAGGATCCCTCTTTTTATGACATCAAAGAAACTCAAAGATTGGACCATGTGATCTGGATCAACATATTCACGAATAGCTCGTAACACTCGCTTCGGCTCTTTTGAAGCAAACGTATACGTCCCATTTTTCTTGGTTTGAATCGCATAACGAGGAATCCATTTTCCTTTGAACATTACTGAAGCCAACACGTAATCGACTTCTTCCCACGGAATTTGGATAAACTTACGTGGATCTTTGGCATGGTAAAATTCAAACCCGCGGTCACCTATCATAATTTGTCCATAATCTGTTAATCCTGTAAATGCCGTCGCATCTATAACTAAATCAACTTTTGTGTTTAATGATTGTACCATGTTATCTGCTCCATTTCATTCGACTAATTCCTCTTTATTATACGTTTCTTTCCTGATCGAAACAAACAAAATTACATCTTTGTTTAAAAAAGCGGAAGAAAAGTTTCTCGACTTCTCTTCCGCTTTTTTGTTCCAGAATCAAAAACTGATAAACGGCGGAAACAGAACCAGCTCCTTCGGAAATAAGCCGAAATTCTCCAAAAATTAAAGAGCAATTTTCGAAAATTTCTTCTTATTTCTCGGAGCTAAACGGTGCTGTCCCGACCTCGTCATTCTTATAATAAGCCGATTAAGTGGCCGACAACGCCGACTACGAATAAACCAAGAATGATAACGATTGGGCTAACTTTTTTCTTCAATAACCACATACATAAGAATGTAAGTAGTAATGGTGCTAGACCTGGAATCAATTGATCTAAGTTATCTTGTAAAGTAGTAACTTTCGTTGGTGAAAGCGCCAAGCCTTGGTTCACTTGTTCAAAGGCTTTATGCATTCCTTCACCGCCAGCAGGAAGTTTATCCCACTCGATATAAGCACCTTTGTCTAACTTAACTTGTGAAACAATTGGTAAGAACTTAATCGATACCCAACGTTGAACTAATGCGGCCAGTACGAACATCCCTAAAATAGAAGCACCTTTTGTAATATCTTGTAGTAAACCACCTGAAAGGTCATCAGTAATTTTAGAACCTGCTTTGTAACCAAACTCTTGTGTATACCACATGAATGACCAACGAATTAAGTTCCAAGCAACGAAGAATAAGATTGGGCCTAAGATGTTACCACCCATTGCTAAGGAAGCACCTAAAGCGCCTAACATTGGACGAACAGTAAACCAGAAAACTGGGTCACCGACACCGGCTAAAGGACCCATCATCCCAACTTTAACCCCTTGAATCGCTACGTCATCAACTGGTGCGCCATTGGCACGTTCTTCTTCCAAAGCTAATGTTACACCAAGAATTGGTGAGGCAATGTATGGGTGTGTATTAAAGAACTCTAAGTGACGTTTTAACGCCGCTGAACGTTCTTCTTTCGTTTTATATAATTTTTTGATTGCTGGAATCATTGAGAATGCCCAGCCGCCGTTTTGCATACGTTCATAGTTCCAAGAACCTTGGATAAATGTTGAACGCCAAGCTACAGCTAAACGATCTTTTTTAGTTAATTGAATTTTTTCTGCCATTTTCTTTGCTCCTCCTTCAGAATTAGTAGTCGTTTAAAATATCGCCTAATGGGTCGCCAGAGTTGCCTCCGCCATTTGAGTTAGAAGAACCGCCCATTTTAGATAAGTTCAAGTAAATAAGAGCTAAAGCGACACCTAAAGCACCTAATGCGATTAATGTTAATTGAGAAATCGCTGCGACTACGAAACCGATAATGAAGAATGGCCATACTTCTTTTGTTGCCATCATGTTGATTACTAATGCATAACCTACGGCAACGACCATACCACCACCGATAGCCATACCATCAGTTAACCAAGCTGGCATTGATTCTAAGAAATTACGAACAGTGTCAGCAGGAATGAATAGTAAAGCACCTGCTGGAATCGCAATACGAATACCTTGTAAACATACAGCGAAAATGTGTAACATTTCAACTTGTTTAATGTTGCCTTTTTCAGCAGCCGCGTCCATCATGTGAACGATTGGAACCGCAACTGTCCGAACGATCATTGTTAAGAACAAACCTGCAACCGCTAAAGGAACTGCGATGGCAATCGCTGAAGGAACACCTTTAACACCTTGGCCACCTAAAACTAAAATAATTGCTGAGGCAACAGATGCTAAAGCGGCATCCGGTGCAACGGCAGCCCCGATGTTCGCCCAACCTAACGCGATCATTTGTAAAGTACCACCTAAAACAATTCCGGCTTCTAAATTACCAGTAACTAATCCGATTAATGTACATGCTACTAACGGTTGGTGGAATTGGAACTCATCCAAAATCCCTTCCATACCAGCTAGAAAGGCAACGAGTAAAACTAAAATAATTGATATAACAGACATGATAAGCCTCCTATTTTGATTTGTATTTGGCGAGTTACGCGTTTGCTAACTCATTTTTTGCTTTTTTCAAAATTTCGTCCATATTCGCTTTTGAATCATTTGGCACTTTACGCACATCAAATTTGATGCCTTTGGCTTTTAATTCATCAAACGTATCAACGTCTTCTTGACCCATTGATAATACTTTGCTTACAACGACTTTTCCAACAGAGTGAGCCATTGAACCAACGTTTACTTCTGGGATTTCTACGCCGCCTTCAACCACTTTTAAGACGTCTTCAGGATTTTCAAATAATAATAATGCTTTTGTATTGCCAAAACGTGGATCTTTCGCTACTTCAATCATTTTACTGATTGGAATAACATTGGCTTTTACTCCTGGAGGAGCTGCTTGTTCGATTAATTTCTTACGTAAGTCATCTTTTGCAACGGCATCAGAAACAACAATAATTCTGTTTGGTTGTGTTGCTTTTGTCCAAGCTGTTGCTACTTGACCATGTAATAAACGTGAATCAATACGTGCTAGCACAAATTTAATTTTGCCATCGCCAACAACTGTACCTGGTGGTAACGAACCTTTTGGCTGTGCATCTTCTGTCGCAGCAGCTTTTGGTGCTTCTGCTGGTTGTAACTCTTCTGGTTTAACTTTGACACCATCTTTTGCTGTTTCAAGAATGTGTGTCGCAATTTCTTGTGCTGATTCCATAGAGAAACGAGAAGCATATGCTTCAATAACCATTGGTAAATTCATACCTGCAACGATTGCCCATTTGTCTTTATGATCTTCTAACAATGAGTTCGCTTGGTTAAATGGTGTTCCTCCCCATAGGTCAACTAAAAATAGTACTTCGTCTTGATTGTCAAACGATGCAATGGCTTCTTGCATTTTTGCTTTTACATCATCGGGACCTTCGCTAGGCATTAACGTAACTGCTTTTACATTTTCTTGTTCGCCAAAGATCATTGCACCAGATTGCAAGATCCCTTCAGCAAATTCACCGTGACTTGCTAGGATAATTCCTACCATTTTTATACCTCCTGTATAATTGATGTTTTTTTTCATGGTTGTACTGCTAAACGCTTTCACTTTTTGAAAAAAATCAGATAAATCAGATTCTGACAAAAATAAATGAAAAAATTTCAATAGTTCTTGATTTTTTTCAACATCAGCACTTGCCTTTATCAATACAGTTCATGAAGCAATGATGTTGGTCCTAGGCCACCACATCCTTTCAATGTCTTTCGTCTGTAAAAATAAACGTCAGCTGGCGTTATTTTCTTTGCTACGCTCTTTTTTCAGTAAATCCATCAAATTCACTTGGCTGTCTGCTGCGACTTTTCGAATTTCCAATTCAATACCTTGTTCATTTAAAAACAGAAATGCTTTTAAATCGTTGGCATCCACTGCGACTGCATTCGTAATCATTCGCTTGCCTGTGCTGAAACTCATTCCGCCAATATTCACAGAAGTTAGTTGTACACCGCCTTCGACCACTCGTTTCACGTCCAAAGGATTAGTGAATAACAACATGGCTCGAAACGAATCAAAACGAGGATCAGGGTAAACATCAATCATTTTTTGAACAGTGATGACATTTACTTTGACACCAGGTGGAGCAGCTTGAACCAACAAGGCTTTTCTCAAATTGTCATGAGCAACGGAATCACTAACCACTAAAATGCGATTAATGTTCGTCAATTTTGCCCAAACAGTTGCTACTTGGCCATGAATTAATCGATCATCAATTCGAGCTAAACGAATATCCATTACCATCGGGAATGCTCCTTTAAATTCATTTTTAAAGGTTAGGACCTTTGTCTTTTTACTTAAAAATTTTAGGTAAAAAGGGACACCTTATTATAAGCAAGTTTCGTGCCAACTTTAGTGTATCGGTTCGAAACCTAGAAAATTATAGGTTTTTTTAAGAAAATCAAAAAATAGATACACTAATAAATAGTGTATCGATTTTTCTGTATTAATCTAGTGTATCAATTTCGGTGATTTTATCTTCGATACACTGGGCATTTTTGACTAACTGTGCGATAAAATAAATTTCTTCTGCTGGAACATCCATATTAAGAGCTTCTTCCATAGTCTCAATTGAGGCCACAATCACTGGATAAATTGGCTCTTGAACCAATTGACCAAGTTCCTTTTCTGAAACCGTCAGTGTATCATTCCGTAAAATACGCTCCAACATGCCTGATGTGTGCATAATCAAATTGATGTAAAATGTGTACTCTTCTGGCATCGCTAATTGGGTTTGGATATTTTTAGCGAATGACCACAACAGATCAATGATTTTTTTTCCATTAATAAAAGTGAAACTTTGCTCCATATATTTGAGACAAATTTCTTTTGCTGCCGCTTCGTCCAACGGCTTATTCATTACTTCTTCTTTCCGCTCTGCTAGTAATTGCTGAATAATTTTTTCTGCTTCACCGGAAAAGAAATTTTCCATGGAAATATAAGGAACTCCAATTTTGGGATTGGTAATCCCAGTTGTCGCAATAATTTCATAGTCTTCTTGAATTTTAGGCAAGACTTCTTTCATATTTACAATGGACAAAGGAATCACTTCTAAATGCCAGTCTATTTGTGGCAAGACAGCTTCCTCAATAAGCTCTTTCATTCGGCGCGCAGTTCCTTCTCCAGAAGCGCAGATAGCAATAATTGCTCTTGTTTTCCAATTTTCAATGATTTGTTTCGTTTCACTTTGGCGAATATCGGCATAGCCATGAAAGTTTTTTAAGGACTCGTGAAGTGTTTCCAATTGTGTATCAATTAATGCGGTTTTGCGGGCCGCTTCAAGCACAATTGGCGTAGTCACCATGTCTACTGTCCGCACATCAATGCCTGTCTGGCGTACAATTTCTTCTGAAAACGTACTTAATGAACCCATATCCACCAATAATAGTACGCCATTCTCTTCATTCACTTCACCAACTGCTTCAACGATTTTACGCAAAGCTTCTTTCGGTGGCATATCTAACGGCATATCCACAGCCTTCAAATTATCAACATTTAACAATTGAGAAACCACTTGTACCATACTGCTAGCGGTACTATTTCCGTGCGCAGCCACGACAATGCCAATCCGGCCAGCCTCAGGATTTTCTCTTAAAGAAATGAGCAAAACAGCTAAATAGTAACTTTCAGATTCAGGAATCTCCATCTGATAACTACTTTCAATAATATTTTTAATTTCTTTCGCTATTTCAAACTCTGTTGGATAATCTAAAACCATATTTCGAATACTTTCATTTAAAGGATGCTTAGGATCTTTGCCTAATTGGATGCGTTTCAAGAAAGAACTAATGTGTAAACTCATTGCATAAATAAAGTTGGGTTGAAACGAATACGATAACCGCTTCGCTGCAAAATTATAAATTTTCTTAGTGACATCAATAATTCGTTGGTCCACAATTTCAGCCAATTTATTTTCTGTATCAAAGGTGAATCCATAATCTTTGTAGAAAGATTTTAAATGAACATTGATATCCGTTGTAATAAAATTATTAATTAGTTCTTGGTCCAAGCCGTCTGCTTTTAAGAGAGCCGCTTTATCTCCAATAATCTCATATAGATTGTAAGGCAATTCATAGGCATCTGACTGAATAGCTACTAAAGATTCATTTGGTGATACCACTAATTGCGGTTCCAGATATTTCGACAACTCCGACAATACTTCTCGATTACTGGCAAGTTGCATAATGCCTTCTTTAATATTGTCCGTTAATTCGTCCATCGTAATCATTAATTCCTCTTGTTCCATCTGATTAAGGAACCCTCGCGCAGTCACAAGTTGCACATTCGATTTTAGCTGACCGACATTTCCATAAGAAACACTTCCGATTAACGCTTTGACCACATCTTCTGACAAAGAGATTCGCCGTTGAATCCGCGCTGCTTCCATTGAAACCATCACTTTTAGGAGGTCAATTTTTTCTTTCGCAGGACGGTCACTAAAGTTCGGTAATTGAATGATAATCGGAATGCGTCGCACAAAAGTATTCAATAAAGAAGAAGTAGGATTCTCCGTCGTAGCACAAATAATCCGAACATCCGCATGATGTGATTTCACTGTTTCACCTAAACGCGCGTACACGCCGTGATCCATAAAATAAAAAATCATTTCTTGTCCTTCGGGTGGTAACCGATGTACTTCATCTAAAAACAGAATGCTGCCATCTGCTTCATCAATAATCCCTTCTTTCGCTTTCGTAGCGCCTGTGAAGGCCCCTTCTACATACCCAAATAAATGCGACATCAAAAGTTCTGGATTATGCGCATAGTCTGCACAGTTAAACACCACAAACTCTTTTTCTTTGGCCACAATTTGGTTCAGCTTCGCAAATTGAAACATGGCATGAGCAAAATAAGTTTTCCCAGAACCTGTTGGTCCAGTAATTAAACAATTCAAGCCTTTTGGCGGATATAAAATCGCTGCTTTGGCTTGTTCAACCGGCGTTTTCATGCTTCCAGCTGAACCGATAATTTTTTTGAAAATATCTTCAACTTCTGGGGTTTTACTTGTCGTGACTACTGGTTCAACCAATGGTTCGATAAAAGCTTTTGTGGAGTGATCCATTGATTTTTCCCGATAACTTTTAACTGGCTTGGTTAATGGTCGATGCTGAAACGCCACCTGCGCGACATATTTTACTGGTCGACCAGATAATTTTTTCAAGCGCCCTTCACGAACGAGTTGATTCAAATCTTTACTAGCATTGGTCCGCTGAATGTTTAAACGTTCTGAAATTTCTTGTGTCGTGACTCCCGCATCACTTGTTAAGGTCATTGGCGTTAAATTCTTCGTTTGCTCTTTAACATATTGATAGATTTTTTCAATCCGCTTCATTTTTGATGGCTCCTTTAATCGATACACTAATTAATTTACATGATACAGTGTATCATTAAAAAAATACACTAAAAACCCTTTCATGAAAAAATTTTCTGTTTCACATGAAACATTTTAAAAAAACGCCTTTTTTTCTATAAAAAACCCACCTTTTTATTCGTTTCTGTAAAAAGATTGAAACTCCTTGAAAAAAGGTTCTGTAGCCGATATAATGCAGAGAGGTTCAAGAATATATTAAAAGCGAGGAAAACAATTGATTACTGTTAATGATGTAAGTTTACAATTTCCAGATCGTAAACTTTTTGAAGAAGTGAATATTAAATTTACTCCTGGCAACTGTTACGGCTTAATCGGCGCAAACGGTGCAGGAAAATCAACGTTTCTTAAAATTTTATCAGGTGAGATTCAACCGACAACTGGCGTGGTTTCAATGGGTCCTAATGAGCGACTAGCAACGCTGAAACAAAATCACTTTGACTACGAAGACTACACTGTTTTAGAAACTGTAATTATGGGACATAAACGTCTTTACGAAGTAATGAAAGAAAAAGATGCTATCTATATGAAAGAAGATTTTTCAGATGAAGATGGGATTCGTGCCGCAGAACTAGAAGGCGAATTTGCTGAACTTGACGGTTGGGAAGCAGAACCTGAAGCAGCTGTTTTACTCCAAGGGCTAAACATTCCAGAAGAATTACATGATCAAAAAATGAGCGAATTAACAGCTGGTCAAAAAGTCAAAGTATTATTAGCTCAATCTCTTTTTGGTAAACCAGATGTCTTACTATTAGACGAGCCGACAAATGGTTTAGACACCCGCTCAATCAATTGGTTAGAAGAATTTTTAATCAACTTTGAAAATACCGTTATCGTGGTTTCCCATGACCGTCATTTCCTAAACAAAGTCTGCACCCACATGGCAGATTTAGACTTTAGTAAAATCAAACTTTACGTTGGTAACTATGATTTCTGGTTGGAATCAAGCCAACTAGCGACAAAATTGCAAGCACAATCTAATGCCAAAAAAGAAGAACAAATCAAAGAATTACAAGACTTTATCGCTCGTTTTAGCGCCAATGCCTCAAAATCAAAACAAGCAACGTCACGTAAAAAAATGTTAGATAAAATTACCTTAGATGACATTCAACCTTCCTCTCGTCGTTATCCATTCGTTGGTTTTACACCAGAACGTGAAATCGGCAATGACTTATTACAAGTTGAAAATGTCTCTGTAACGATTGATGGCAAAAAAATCTTAGATAATATCTCGTTCAACTTAACAAAAGATGATAAAGTGGCATTCATCGCTGACTCAGATATTACAACGACTACGTTATTCAAAGTGATTATGGGCGAAATTACTCCCGATACAGGTTCTGTTCGTTGGGGCGTTACAACTAGCCAAGCTTATTTACCAAAAGACAACAGCAAAGACTTTGAAGAGCCATTAACTATTTTAGATTGGTTACGTCAATTTGCTGGTAAAGAAGAAGATGACAATACGTTCTTACGTAGTTTCTTAGGTCGGATGTTATTCTCTGGTGAAGAGGTACTAAAACCAGTCAATGTTCTTTCCGGAGGCGAAAAAGTGCGCGTCATGCTTTCAAAATTAATGCTTTCCAAAGCCAATGTCTTAGTTTTAGATGATCCAACGAATCACTTAGACTTAGAATCAATCACTGCGTTAAATGATGGGTTGATGGCTTTCACTGGTTCAATTCTTTTTGCTTCACATGACCACCAATTTATCCAAACATTAGCGAACCGAATTATTGCTGTTTCTGATAAAGGGGTCATTGATCGAGCAGAAACAACCTATGATGAATTCTTGGAAAACCCAGAAATTCAAAAACAAATGGACGTTTTATTCAGTTCAGATTATTAAAAAATGAGGTCGGGACAGAAACGTTTAACTCCGAGAAATAAGAAGGAATTTCCGAAAATTGTTCTATAATTTTTGGAGAATTTCGGCTTATTTCCGAAGGACCTTCAACTCTTAGAGCTTTAGCTCTTAGAAGTTGTTGAGATCGGAGCAACGCGTAGTGTTGCTTCTGTTCCCGCCGTTTATCAATTTTTAAGCCTAGGACAAAAATCCAAAGTGATTTTTGTCCTAGGCTTATTTTTTATTTTCTTTTTTCACCAAAAGAAAACACAGCAATACAACCTATTCCAGTATGACTAGTAATAGTGGGTCCTAGAGGATAAATCAGTATCTCATTAACTTCTATTTCTTTTTCAATTAATTCTTTGACTTTTTCCGCGTCATCTTTCGTTCCTGCATATGCAATCAATAGTGTTTGTTTCATTGGCTCTACAATGCCTTGAATCGTTTCTTGCGCAATCTTTTGCAAGGACTTGTTTCGTCCACGAGTTTTACCAACGGATGCTAGTTTGCCTGCCGCATCCACGCGAATAATTGGTTTAATGTTCATTAAGCCACCAAGCGCTGCCGCTGTTTTAGAAATCCGTCCGCCACGTTCTAAATGTTTTAAATCATCTACCGTTACCCACGAGTGAAGTTTCATTTTTTGCTCTTCAAGATAGGCAACAACTTCTCCTAATGAATGACCATCTGTTTGTAATCGAATGGCTTCTCGGACTAACATCCCTTGACCTAAGCTAGCTGCTTTTGTATCAATAATATGAATTTCTACATTATCGTACTCTTCTTTTAACATCTCTACTGATTGCAACGCACTTTGATAAGAGCCACTTAACCCAGATGAAAAAGCTAAATAAATTACCGGTAACCCTTGCTCCACAAAAGGACGGAAAAATTCATTGTAGCGTCCTACATTAACTTGAGAGGTAGTGGGCATACTTCCATTTTTAATGGCCGTTAAGAAGTTCTGATAATCAAACGTTTCGCCTAAATCATCGCGATATTCTTTCCCGTCAATTTGAATATTCATGCTAATAAAAGGTACTTGGTTTTCTTTTAAGTATGTATACGGCAAGTCACAACAAGAATCTGTCACTAATTGATAATTCACGGACAATTGCCCCCTTCATGTTTTCTTTTATTTTACCATAGTTTTTCATTTTTATATAAAATTAAAAAAGAACGTAAAGGCTGAATTGGCATAAGCCATCCTTTACGTTCCCTTAAAAATCTGCTTAAATTTGTGCCCAAACGCTTTCTAAAACGTTCGTTTGGTTACGGTCTGGACCTACAGAGAATGTTGAAATGCGCACACCAACTAATTCTGAAATCCGATGCACATAGTTACGAGCATTAGCTGGTAAATCAGCTAAAGTTTTGCAACCAGTGATATCTTCAGACCAACCTGGTAATTCTTCATAAACTGGTTTACAGCGGCTTAATTCTTTCAAGCTTGCTGGATAATGATAAATTAATTCACCATCAAGTTCATAAGCTGTACAAATTTTCACCGTTTCTAAACCACTTAACACGTCAATCGAGTTTAATGACAAGTTTGTAATCCCTGATACACGTTTTGAATGACGCATAACTACTGAATCAAACCAACCGACACGACGCGGACGTCCTGTTGTTGTTCCGTATTCTTTACCGACACGACGAATGGTTTCTCCTGTTTCATCAAATAATTCTGTTGGGAATGGGCCGTCACCGACACGTGAAGTGTACGCTTTGCAGACACCAACCACTTTATTAATTTTTGATGGACCAACGCCACTACCGATAGTTACGCCACCAGCTACTGGATTAGAGGAAGTAACAAATGGATAGGTTCCTTGATCGATATCCAACATGACACCTTGTGCCCCTTCAAATAAAACCCGTTTTCCAGCATCTAATGCATCGTTTAAAATAACCGAAGTATCTGTAACATATTGTTTAATTTGTTGTCCGTATTCATAGTATTCTTCAAAAATATCATCAAATTCAATGGCTTCGCTATCAAACATTTTAACGAATTGACGATTTTTTTCTTCTAAGTTAATTTTCAAACGTTCCGCAAAAATTTCTTTATCCAATAAATCAGCGATACGGATTCCCACCCGTGCTGCTTTATCCATGTAGGCTGGGCCAATTCCTTTAATCGTTGTCCCAATCTTGTTTTCACCTTTCGCATCTTCTTGCAATTGATCCAATTTAATATGATACGGCAAGATGACATGGGCACGATCTGAAATACGTAAATTATCAGTGGCAACATTATTTTCTTTTAAATAAGCTAATTCTTTTACTAAAGATTTTGGATTCACAACTACGCCGTTACCAATTACACTAATTTTTTCTTTATAGAAAATCCCTGAAGGAATTAAATGTAATTTATACGTTACGCCGTCGAATTTAATGGTATGTCCGGCGTTATCTCCGCCTTGGTAACGAGCGATCACTTCTGCGTTTTCACTTAGAAAGTCTGTAATTTTTCCTTTACCTTCGTCGCCCCATTGCGTTCCAACAACTACTACTGATGACATTCGAACACCTCGTTCATAATTTTTTTGTCCTGAATCATTGTACCAGTAAAACCAGTCCCTTTCAAGGGTAAAAATCGAATATTCTTTCACAATCAAAAGCGTTTCTGTCAAAAATACGAACATTTTTAGTTATGTTTTTGTAAAATAATAAAATATACGAATATTGTTCGTGTTTTACTCTCTGATTTTAATCCCTTAATAAGCAAAAAAACGAACTCAAAAAATGAGTTCGTTTTTTAAAATTCTGTCCTCGGCGAAAGCGAAGAAAATTTATTATATTCTTTAATGAAAAGTAATTCGACCGTTCCACGCGCACCACTACGGTTTTTCTCAATGATGACTTCTACAACATTGTCAACTTCTGGTGGCTCATGATCGCCGTCTTCTCCTTCACCACGATCATAGTAATCATCACGATAAAGAAAGGCAACGATATCGGCATCTTGCTCAATGGAACCTGATTCACGAATATCACTTAACACAGGACGTTTATCTTGACGTTGTTCCACGCCACGAGAAAGCTGTGACAAAGCGATAACCGGGACTTTTAATTCTTTCGCTAATTTTTTTAATTGACGTGAAATATCAGAAACCTCCTGTTGGCGGTTCTCTTTTCCAGTTCCTTCAATCAATTGTAGGTAGTCGATCAAAATTAGACCTAGGTTGCCTTTTTCTTGTGCTAATTTACGACATTTCGCACGAATTTCGGTAATTTTAATCCCTGGTGTGTCATCAATATAGATATCCGCACGGGACAAACTACCCATCGCAATAATTAAGTTTTGCCATTCTTCTTCAGATAATTGCCCTGTTCTTAAATGGCTGGCCTCAATGGATCCTTCTGCACAAAGCATCCGGTTCACTAATGATTCTGCCCCCATTTCTAAACTAAAAATAGCGACAGCTTTATCTGTTTTGGTGCCGACATTTTGGGCAATATTTAATGCAAAAGCAGTTTTCCCTACCGCTGGACGGGCCGCTAAAATAATTAGCTCTTCCGCTTGCAAGCCGGCAGTCATTTTATCCAATGCTTGATAGCCTGTAGGTAAACCAGTAATCTCTTCATCATTTTGGTATAATTGGTCAATATTCGCAATAGTTGTATTTAGAACATCTGAAATTGATAAAAAGCCACTGCGATTCCGCTTTTCGGAGACTTCTAAAATGCTTCGTTCTGCATCATCCAAAATAGATTCAACATCTTCACCTTGCTCAAAGCCTTTAGTTACAATCTCTGTAGCAGTTTGGATTAAGTTGCGCAGCAACGATTTTTGTTCAACAATTTTTGCATAATAAATGACATTGGCAGCTGTCGGTACAGCTAAAGCTAAATCTGACAGATAACTTAGTCCACCAACATCTTCTAACAAATTCTCTTGTTCTAGGCGATCTTTGATTGTTACCACATCAATCGCTTCATTTCGGTCGCTTAAGGTCATCATCGTTTGGAAAATCAACTGATGACTACGACGATAGAAATCTTTAGGTTCCACATATTCCATCGCTTCTATTAGCACATCTGCATCTAAGAAAATAGAACCTAAAACGGCTTGTTCCGCTTCAATATTTTGTGGCGGTACCCTATCTTGCAATAATTCATTCATTTTGTTCTCTCCCACGATGTCTTACTTTCTGGTTCATTTAGTCTATCCATTTTAACACAATTTCATTAAAAAAAGTACATTTTTTCTCTGCTGATTTCTCTATCTTTAGTTCACTTTCCAATTTTAAAAAATACACAATTAATAAAAATATAATATTTTTATTAATTTAAAGTGTTGTTTATTTTATTTTTAAACATTATAAAAATAATTCTATTAATTTATTTGATATAAAAAAGAAGCCGGGGAAATCGGCTTCTTTTTTATCAATTGTATTATTCCGCTACGACATGAACCTTAATTTTCGCTGTAACTTCATGATGTAGTTTGACTGGTACGTTAGTGTAACCTAGAGAACGAATTGGGTTGGCTAATTCGATTTTGCGTTTATCCAATTTTACATTGTATTGTTTGTTTAAGGCTTCTGCAATTTGTTTTGAAGGAATTGAGCCAAATAAACGGCTGTCTTCTCCAGCTTTTGCCTTGATCTCTACAACAGTCTTTTCATCTTCTAAAAAGGCTTGCATTTCTTTTGCTTGTGCTAAAACTTCTGCTTCATGTTTTTCTTGGGCTTTCTTTTGACCCGCTAACGCACTCATGCTTCCTTTATTGGCTTCTTTCGCATAGCCGTTTTTAATTAAAAAGTTTTGGGCGTAACCAGTTGGCACTTCTTTTACGTCCCCTTTTTTTCCTTTTCCTTTAACGTCTTGTAAAAAAATGACTTTCATTTCCTTCACTCCTGTTCATACATTTCATTAATATTTTGACGAATTACATCAAGTAGTTGCTCTTTTACTTCTGCTACTGTTACATTTGATAATTGTACTGCCGCATTAGTAAAGTGACCGCCACCACCTAAATTTTCCATAATAATTTGGACATTAATTGAACCATTACTCCGAGCACTAATGCCAATCTGTTGATCCGTCCGCTTGGTAATGACAAATGCTGCATTAATCCCTGCCATAGAAAGTAATGTGTCCGCTGTTTTGGCAGCTGTGACACTATCATATTCTTTGTCTTCACTCCCTGCAACAACGACGGTATCTTTTGTGACATATTCGCTTTTAGAGATTAAGTTGTTCATTTCCAGATAGCTTGTAAGATCAGAACTTAATAGATATTGTACTAAAGATGAGTCTGCTCCACAAGTTCGTAAATAACTAGCCACATCAAATGTTCGCGCTGTCGTTCGTGTATTGAAACTTTTCGTATCAACCACAATTCCCGCCAACATCATGGTTGCTTCAAAGGCCTGCAGTTTATTTGCGCTATTACTTTGGTATTCGATCAATTCTGTGACTAATTCTGAAGCAGAAGAGGCCGAAGATTCAATATAAGAAAGCAAGGGTTTTGCTGGAAATTCGTCTCCTCGTCGATGGTGATCAATGATTACTACTTTATCAAAACGCTCATAGAGCTCTTGTGAGATCGATAGAGACGGTTTATGGTAATCTACCATAACTAATAAGCTACTTTCTTTCTTGCGCTTCATGGCCTCTTTAGGACTAATAATGCGCTCTTCTAATTCTGGGTACTCTTTAATCGCCTCTAACACTCTTTTGACATCGGGAATGATTTCATTTTCGTCTAAAACAATCCACGCTTTTCGATTATTAAACGAAGCTAAACGAGCAACACCAAATGCTGAACCTAACGCATCCATATCTGGATAACGATGGCCCATAATATAGATGTCAGCTGATTCCGCAATAATTCCCTTAATTGCCATGCTCATTGCGCGAGAACGTACTTGGGAACGTTTCGTCGTTACTGCCGTTTTTCCACCAAAAAATAACGGCTTCGCTTCATCTTTGGCTTCTTTTACAACCACTTGATCGCCACCACGTACTAAAGCTGTATCTAGGTTTGTTTGAGCCGTGGTCCCGGTTTGATCTAAGGTTGGCCCCCCATAAGCAATCCCCATACTTAACGTAATGGCTACTTCATGGTTAGCTGATTCCTTACGGATCGTATCCAAAATAGAAAATTTTTCGTCCATCATTTTTTGAATATCTTCCCATTGGGCAATGAAAAAATAACGTTCTGCGTTGATTCGCTTATAAAAAACTTTGTATTGGTCCATCCAATCAGAAACCATCGTCGTAATGAAACTATTCAAATAAGAAATTTCTTTCTCGTCCATTGTATCGGTGACATCATCATAATTATCGACAGACACAATGCCAATAGCCGTTTGCATTTCGACTTTTTCTTGATACAAATTACTTTCTTTAGTGATATCTTCAAAAGTAATTGTATGTTGTTCTTTATTGACGCTAAAGCGATAGGTATTTTCATCAATCGTAAAGATATCTTGGTTTCGTTCTGCTAATTCTAAATAGGACGTCACTTGGCTAGCGGTTAACGTTAGCTGATTGTCTTTATTAAAAATAGAAGCAGCATAAGGATTAAGCCATTCTACCGCGCGTGTTTCCCCGTTATACGTAATAATTCCCACAGGTACTTCATTCACAACATAATCCAACGATTGTTCAGCAATGGAACTTGCTTCTTGAATCTTTTCTACGTTCGTAATTTCTACATCTCTAATCAACAGCCGAATAACCACTAAGAGAAAGATATCTAATGCGATAATTACCGCCAATAGCAGCCATTTATTTGTTAGTAAGAAATAGAGGAGAAATTCTACTAAGAGAAGACCCACAACAATTAAGAAACCGTTTTTTTGAATTCTCTTCTTTTGCATTTTTTTGCCTCCAATCTTTCTGCAGACCTTTGAGGCGACTTGTTCCAACGAGCATATTGCTCTGGTGATTCACTAGTTATTTCATCCTTTATTTTATCACAAAACACTTCATTCTGCGAACCTTGTTATGTTTCACGTGAAACACTAGTCAAGATAAAAAAGAACCAAAGAGCAGGCTCTTTGGTTCTGGAAATTGTCATAAAATTATTGTTCGTCACTAACGAATGGTAATAATCCCATGATACGTGCGCGTTTAATAGCAATCGTTAATTTACGTTGGTTTTTAGCGCCAGTACCTGTAACACGACGTGGTAAAATTTTGCCACGTTCTGAAATGAATCGTTTTAACAATTCAGTATCTTTATAGTCGATGTATTCGATGTGGTTTGCTGCGATGTAGTCGACTTTACGACGTTTACGTCCGCCTCTTCTTTGTTGTGCCATTCTTGTTCCCTCCTATCAAATTCGTTTAGAATGGTAAATCATCATCTGAAATGTCGATAGATGAACCTGAGCCACCAAATGGATCAGAATCTTTATCGAAATCAGGCATACCGTTATTGTTTTGCGACTGAGAAGATGATGGATTGAAACTATTGTTGTTGTTATTAAATCCAGAACCGGCATTGTTATTACCAAAGCTACGATTTTGTGATTGATAACCATTTTCGTTGTTATTAAAGCTACCGCCGCCAGTTCCTCTTTGTTCTGAAGCAGAACGAGATTCTAACAATTGGAAGTTTTCACAAACCACTTCAGTTACGTAGACACGTTGACCTTGTTGATTCTCGTAGTTACGAGTTTGAATTCTTCCGACAACACCTAATAATGTACCTTTACGGGCATAATTAGCCATTGTTTCTGCGGGTTTACGCCAAATCACACAGTTGATAAAGTCTGCTTCACGGTCACCATTTTGATTCGTAAAGTTACGGTTTACAGCAAGTGTAAAGGTCGCAACAGCTGAACCACTAGCGGTGTAACGTAAGTCAGGATCTTTTGTCAATCTTCCGACTAATACAACGTTATTAATCATTCAAAACATCTCCTTTCGTCAATAAATGTTTCATGTGAAACAAATTATGCTTCTACCTTCACGATCATATGACGGATAATATCGTCATTGATTTTTGCTAAACGATCAAACTCGTTGATTGCGCCAGCTGTTGATGGAGAAGTAACGTTAACGATATGATAGATGCCTTCACGGAATCCGTTCATTTCATATGCTAAGCGGCGTTTTTCCCAATCTTTAGATTCGATAACTTCTGCTCCGTTATCTTTTAAGATTGTGTCGAAACGTTCTACTAAAGCAGTTTTTGCTTCTTCATCAATGTTCGGACGAATAATGTACATGATTTCGTACTTCGTATCTTGACTCATTGATTTTCACCTCCCTATGGACTTCAAGGCTCTTAGTTGGCTAAGAGCAAGGAGAACATACCTAAAAAGGTAGTTCACAATCTCTAATTATATGCTAATTGATGGACAAAAGCAAGAAATAGTTTTGAAAAGCCCCAATAAAAAAGTTTCGCCAACTGGCGAAACTTTTTTATGTTATTCTTCTGTTTCTGATGTTGTTTCGTTTTCTGTTGTTTCTACAACTTCAACGATTTCTTCTTCCACTTCTTCTGGTTCTACAACAGCCATTGTTACCACTTTGGCACCATCTTCCATTCTCATTAAACGAACCCCTAATGTTGCGCGTCCTGTTTGAGAAACAGAATCAACGTTAAAGCGGATAATGACGCCTTTGTTCGTAATCAATAAGATATCTTCATCCCCATTGACCGTGGTTAAACCAGCTAATGGACCATTTTTCTCAGTGATATTTGCTGTCTTAATCCCTTTACCGCCACGTCCTTTAACTGGATATTCAGAAGCTTTTGTACGCTTACCATAACCATTTTCAGTAATGACTAGGACTTCTTTATTTTCATCCAGAATCGCTGCGCCGACCACATAATCATTTTCGCGGAGACGGATTCCCCGAACACCTGATGCTGTCCGGCCCATATCACGTACAGTATTTTCATCAAATGTGACAGAGTATCCTGCATGTGTTCCGATAATCATCTTCTGATTGCCATTAGTCGTTACCACGTTAACTAACTCATCATCTTCTTTTAAGCTAATGGCGATTAATCCATTACTACGGATATTAGAAAAGGCTGTTACGGCTGTCCGTTTGACGGTTCCTTTTAAGGTTGTGAAGAACAAGTATTTACCTGCTTCCGCTTTGCCCTCAACAGAAATAATCGCTTGAATTTTTTCTGCAGAATCAATTCCCAGTAAGTTGATCACTGGAATTCCTTTTGCTGTTCTACCGTACTCAGGGATTTCGTAACCTTTTGCTCGGTAAACTTTCCCAGTGTTCGTAAAGAATAATAACGTGTCGTGTGTTGAACAAGAAACTAGGTTTTTCACGAAATCATCATCATGAACGCCCATGCCTTGGACACCACGTCCGCCACGGCGTTGCGCCCGGAATTCAGAGTTTGCCATCCGCTTAATGTAGCCGTTATTGGTTAACGTAATCACGACTTCTTCTTCTTCGATTAAATCTTCATCTTCAAGACTTAAGACTTCACCTACTAATAATTCTGTGCGTCGTGCATCACCAAATTTTGTACGAACGTCATTTAACTCTGTTTTAATGATTTCAATGACGCGTTCTGGGCGGGCTAAAATGTCCTCTAAGTCCGCAATGAATTTCAATAGCTCTTGATATTCATTTTCAATTTTGTCGCGTTCTAAGCCTGTTAAACGGCGTAAACGCATATCTAAAATCGCTTGCGCTTGACGATCTGAAAATTCAAAGCGTTCAATTAACGTTGCTTTTGCTTCGTCATCTGATTGTGATCCACGGATAATGGCAATGATTTCATCGATATGATCTAAGGCAATTCGGAGACCTTCTAAAATATGTGCCCGTGCTTCTGCTTTGTTTTTGTCAAAAATCGTCCGGCGAGTAATGACTTCTTTTTGATGCTCGACGTAGTTTTCTAAAATACGTTTCAAGCTTAAAATTTTCGGTACACCTTTTTCAATGGCTAACATGTTAAAACCAAAAGATGTTTGTAAGGCAGTCATTTTGTACAAGTTGTTTAACACAACAGAGGCACTCACATCTCGACGAACATCGATGACAATCCGCATGCCTTCACGAGAAGATTCATCCCGCAAATCAGTAATTCCTTCAATTCGTTTATCTCTGTGTAATTCAGAAATTCGTTCGATTAATTTGGCTTTATTCACCATATAAGGCAATTCAGTTACTAAAATACGTTCTTTTCCATTCGGCATTTCAGTCAATTCAACTTTTGCACGAACTGTAATCGAACCTTTCCCCGTTTCATATGCTCGGCGAATCCCTGATTTCCCCATCACTAAACCGCCTGTTGGAAAATCTGGTCCAGGTAACACTTCCATCAATTCATTCGTCGTTACATCAGGATTGTCCATCAATAAACTTGTTGCATCAATCACTTCACTTAAATTGTGTGGTGGAATATTTGTTGCCATCCCCACCGCAATCCCCGTTGTTCCGTTAACTAGTAAGTTTGGAAAACGAGCAGGTAAAACTACTGGTTCTTGTTCTGAATCATCATAGTTTCCTTGGAAATCGACTGTATTTTTGTTAATATCTCGTAGCATTTCTAAAGCAATTTTACTCATACGTGCTTCGGTATAACGCATAGCGGCAGCGCCGTCACCATCGACAGAACCGAAGTTTCCGTGGCCGTCAACTAACATAGCCCGATAACTAAAAGGTTGTGCCATCCGCACCATTGATTCGTAAATCGCACTGTCCCCATGGGGGTGATATTTACCCATAACATCCCCAACAATCCGGGCTGATTTTTTGTGTGGCTTATCAGGGGTTACCCCTAATTCGTTCATTCCATATAAGATTCGGCGATGAACAGGTTTTAAACCGTCACGAACGTCAGGTAAAGCGCGGGCTACGATAACACTCATTGCGTAGTCAATGAAAGATTCTTTCATTTCGCTGGTCAGATTGACGTCTTGAATGTTTTCTTTAATTTCTTCACTCATGAATTTTTTCCCCTCTAAATATATGTTCTAGCGTCTCTTACAACGTTGCGACACATTAAATATCCAAGTTTTTCACGTAATGGGCATTTTCTTCGATAAACGCACGACGTGGTTCCACACGATCGCCCATTAGCATTTCAAAAATTTGGTCAGCTTCAATGGCATCATCGACACTCACTCGCGCCATTAATCGTTTTTCTGGGTCCATTGTTGTTTCCCAAAGTTGGTGATCATCCATTTCACCCAAACCTTTGTAACGTTGAACACTTGGTTTTGGTGAAGCAGGTAATTCTTCTAACACTTTTGCTAGTTCCTCTTCAGCATGTTTGCCCGGTTGGACGTAGGTGATGTTTTTCCCTTGTTTCACACCATATAGTGGTGGTTGGGCAATATACACATAACCAGCTTCAACAATTGGCCGCATGAAGCGATAGAACAAGGTTAATAACAACGTTCGAATATGCGCACCATCGACATCGGCATCGGTCATAATCACTAGTTTGTGATAACGTGCTTTAGAAACATCGAAATCTTCGCCGAAGCCTGTTCCCATAGCTGTAAATAATGACCGAATTTCTTCATTGGCTAAAATTTTATCCATGCTGGCTTTCTCGACATTCAAGATTTTCCCACGAATTGGTAAAATGGCTTGGAATTCACGGCTACGGCCTTGTTTTGCTGAACCGCCGGCCGAGTCTCCTTCGACGATAAATAATTCGCATTTTTCCGGATCTTTACTTGAGCAATCAGCCAGCTTCCCTGGCAAGTTGCTAATTTCTAAAGCGCCTTTACGACGGGTGACTTCACGGGCTCTTTTAGCGGCTAAACGAGCTTTTGAGGCCAACATGCCTTTTTCGACAATTTGTTTACCGACTGTTGGATTTTCCATCAAGAATTTTGTAAAGTATTCTGAGAATAAACGATCCGTGACGGTCCGTACTTCTGAGTTTCCTAATTTCGTTTTGGTTTGTCCTTCAAATTGAGGATCTGGGTGTTTGATGGAAACCACTGCGGTTAAGCCTTCACGAACATCTTCTCCAGTTAATTTTTCATCGTTTTCTTTCATCAATTTTTGTTTACGTGCATAGTCATTAATCACACGTGTTAAAGAAGTTTTAAAACCAGATTCATGCGTTCCGCCTTCATAAGTATGAATATTGTTGGCAAAACTTAAAATATTTGAGTGGTAGCCATCTGTATACTGCATTGACACTTCCACTGTAATATCTTGTTGCTCTCCTTCAATGAAGATTGGCTCTGGGAAAATAACGTCTTTATTGGCATTTAAATGCTCAACATAACTCTTAATCCCGCCTTCATAGTGATACTCTTTTTTATCTTCTTGTCCTTCACGACGGTCTTCAATTGAAATGTGTAAGCCTCGATTTAAAAAGGCTAATTCACGAACCCGTGTTGCTAATTTATCAAAATCATAAACGGTTGTTTCTGTAAAAATTTCAGGATCTGGAATAAAGTGAACAGTGGTTCCGTGACGATCCGTTTCTTCGATAACTTTTAGGTCATCAACAACCGCACCACGACGATATTCTTGGTAATACACTTTGCCATCTTTATAAACACGAACATCTAAACTGGTCGATAAAGCATTAACAACAGAGGAACCAACACCGTGCAAGCCACCTGATACTTTATAGCCGCCACCGCCAAATTTCCCGCCGGCGTGTAGCACTGTAAACACTGTTTCCACAGCTGGGCGACCTGTTTTGGCTTGAATCCCGACTGGAATTCCACGACCATCATCGATAACAGTAATACTATCGTCTGGTTCGATAATTACTTGAATTGATTTAGCAAATCCTGCTAAGGCTTCGTCGATAGAGTTGTCAACGATTTCCCATACTAAGTGGTGTAACCCTTCGCCACTAGTAGAACCTATGTACATACCAGGACGTTTCCGGACAGCTTCTAAGCCCTCCAAAACTTGAATCTGACTAGCGTCATATTCTTGCGCACGTTCTCTCATGTTTTTTTCTTCTTCTGTCATGTCGCTGAATTCCTTTCTATCTTGCCTTGTTGAACATAAAAAATATCTGGTTCAACTGTTAGCTTGTCTTTTATGTGATCTAAACTAGTTGTCGTTAAGAACGTTTGAACTTTGCCTTCAATCGTTTCTAACAAGTGAATTTGACGTTCATTATCTAATTCACTCATGACATCATCTAGTAATAACACAGGATATTCTCCTGTTTCTGAATGCATCAAATCAATCTCTGCCAATTTAATACTTAAAGCTGTCGTTCGCTGTTGGCCTTGTGAGCCATACGTTTGAACATTTTGACCATTGACAATAAACAGCAAATCGTCACGATGAGGGCCTAAAAAAGTATTCGCTTTAAACAATTCACGCTTACGATTGTTCATTAATTGTTGGAGCAATTGATTTTGAAGTGCTTCTAAGGAAAAATCCGTGTTGTCAATTGGGATGCTTGATGCGTAGTCAATGGTGAGCGTTTCGCGTCCATGACTAATTTTTTGATGGAGTAAGTTTGCCCAGTGTTCTAATTTTTTAAGAAAACCTAACCGAGCGTATAGAACTTTCCCGCCAAATTCAGCTAGCTGCTCTGTCAAAATATCGAGATAAACAGTATCTGTTTGTTTCTTTTCAGCTAGTTGTTTTAGGTATTGGTTCCGTTGCTTTAAAACAGACTGATATTGGACAAGATCATAAAGATAAATAGGACTCACTTGTCCGAGTTCCATGTCAATAAATTTCCGGCGGACTTGAGGTGAGCCTTTCACCAAAGATAAATCTTCTGGGGCAAATAAAATAACATTCAATTGCCCAATGTACGCACTGAGCCTTTTTTGCTCAATGTGGTTAACCTTGGTTTTACGTCCTTTGTTGGAAATTAAAATTTCCAACGGCACGGTGCCTGTCTTTTTTTCAACTACGCCACTAATTTTAGCTGCTGCTTGTTCCCAGCCAATTAATTCTTTTTCATTGCTGGTTCGATGACTTCGTGTCATTGCTAGAACATAAATGCTTTCTAACAAGTTGGTTTTTCCTTGGGCGTTTTCGCCTAAAAAAAGATTTAACGTTTTTGGAAAATCTAAGCTGACTGTTTCATAATTACGATAATGCTGAAGTGTCAGCTCATTCAGCCGCATCGTCGGACTCGTTTCCGTTTTTCACCATAAAAAAAGTACCTTCTTCAGGTATCTCAATCATCATGCCCGCATAAAGTTTCCGTCCGCGACGATTTTCCAACTCGCCATCAACAAACACGCTATTGTCTGCCAAATACCATTTGGCTTGGCCGCCACTACCAATGACGTTGATTTCTTTAAGAAACTGACCAAGCGTTATATACTCAGTTGCTAAAACAAACGTTTTTTTCAATGTGCATCCCTCTTTTTTCTAATACGTTCTCATATATATTATACCCTTTTTCATAAGAGAAAACAAATTTATCTGTCTAATTTTCATTCTAAGCAATTTTAATTCTAAATGACCGAAAATATTATTAGGATAAAAAAACTCTTAAAAAGCATTTTAAAACGGAAATTGATATTTTCTTGAGAAAAAAGGGGCCTGATTTGGCAGAAATGACGAGTAGCGTTTAACTAAAAAACAATTTGGGGTAACTCAAAGACAAACGAAGAGGGCATGCATTGAAGAAAAGTAGCTTGTAGAGGTCTGAGCGTCGTTTTAAGCAACGTAAACTTCTTTCACTAGGAAATGTTCATAAAAAAATGAACAGCTCTTAAACGAAAAATTAAAGGGCTTTTTTCTTTATCCATGAAAAAAAAGCTGAATTTATTCGTCAAACGATAGTTCAAACATTCACAATCATATTAGCGTAAAAGCTATTCCAGTTTTAAAAAGCTTATCTAGCAGCGTTTATCGGCTTTAAACAGACGACAAAAAAGAACCTTCGGCGATCATAGTGATTTTCCGAAGGTCTTTTTTAAACATGATTAATTTGTACGAACCGGTGTAATTAGTTGAATGAAATCTAGTTCTGTTTCGGTTGGCTCCAATGTAAACGGACGAATTGGGGAAAGGAATTTCACGGTAATATTCATATCGCCAAACGCTCGCAATGCATCTTTCATATAATCTGGGTTGAAAGAAATATCCAACGCTTCACCAGAAACATTTTCATAGTTTAACGCTTCTTCGACTTTTCCAATTTCAGGTGAATTTCCATATAAAACAACAGAATCTGGTGAAATTGAAAGGCGAACAATATTGTTACGTCCTTCATGAGAAAGTAAAGAGGCACGTTCGATTGCTGAAAGCAATTCTGGTACATAAAATTCAATTTGCGTGTTATGGCTAGTTGGAATTAAACGGTTGGTATCAGGATAATTTCCTTCTAACAAACGAGAATAGAAGTACATTGTTTCTGTTTTAAATAGCACTTGGTTTTCCATAATGCTGATTTCAACCATTTCTTCTTCATTGGTTAATGAACGAGAAAGTTCAGTTAAACTTTTTCCTGGAATTACAATGTTAAAGTCTTCTACTGCTTGTTCTGTCGGGATCACACGTTGACTTAAACGATGTGAATCTGTCGCAACGGCAAGTAATTTTTGATTTTCTAAAATAAAGTGGACCCCAGTTAAAATTGGACGACTTTCGTGCATCGAGACAGCAAAACCTGTTTCACTAATAATTTTTGTCAATAAATGAACAGGTAATTTCATTTGGTTTTGAGTATCAATTACTGGTAAGTGCGGATAATTGTCAGCATCTAATCCATTAACCGTAAAATCAGCTTTTCCTGAAGTAATTGCAACTTGATTGTTATCTAGAACTTCCATTGTGAACATATCTTCTGGTAATTTACGAATAATTTCGCCAAAGAAACGAGATTGTAAAACGATGCTACCTGTGCGTTCAATGGTCATTTGAGCTTTTTCATCATCTTTACTTAAAAAACTTTCAATTGAAATATCCGCGTTACTCCCAGTAAGTGATAAGCCATCTTCTGATAACACAATTTTAACACCTGTTAAGATTGGAATCGTTGTTTTAGAAGAAATTGCTCGTTGAACAGTTTGTAATTCTTGTAAAAAGACACTTCGTTTGACCGTTAATTTCATAATGTAAACTCCTTTTTAAGTATTTTCAATACGTTCTAATTTTGTATGCCACTGTTTTGTATATTATATATAAATAAATAATAAAAGTAATAGGGCATGTTGATTCTGTGGAAAAGTCAAAAGAGCATTGTTTTTACTAAGTTATCCACTTGTGTATAAGTTGTGGATAACTTTGTTCTTTTTTGTTTAGTTTTCCACATCCTAAGAGTTCAATAAATTTTTAATTTCACTGACTTCTTTTTGAATCGCTGGATCTTTTTCCAATAATTGCTGAATCTTTTCGTGCGCATGAATCACCGTTGTATGATCTTTGCCGCCAAATTCGGCACCAATTTTTGGCAAGGAATTGTCGGTCATTTCTCTAGCAAGATACATTGAGATTTGACGAGGAACCACAATTGTTTTCACTCGTTTTTTCCCTTTTAAATCCTTAAGAGGCACATGATAATATTTGGATACTTCTTCTTGAATTTGTAAGATGGACAATTGATTTTTACTACCAACTGATTTTAGAGATTTCAAGGCGTCCGCCGCTAAACTAGTGGTAATATCTTCTCCATTAATAGTTGCAAAGGCTTGAACGCGGACCAAAGCACCCTCTAATTCACGGATGTTGGAATCAATTTGACCAGCGATATAACTTAGTGTATCATCCGGAATTTCTAAACGCTCGGCATCTGCTTTTTTGCGCAAAATTGCAATCCGTGTTTCTAAATCAGGCGGAGTGATATCGACAGACAAACCCCAAGCAAAGCGAGAAACTAATCGTTCAGGTAATTTTGGAATATCATTCGGCGGGCGATCACTTGTTAAAACAATTTGTTTATTTTCATTGTAAAGATCGTTGAAGGTATGGAAAAATTCTTCTAATGTCGCTTCTTTTTCCGCCAAAAATTGAATATCATCGACTAATAATAAGTCAACATTGCGATATTCTTTCCGAAATTGTTCGGATGTCTTTGTTTGAATTGAGTTGATAAATTCATTCGTAAACGTTTCGCTACTAACATATTTGACTTTGGCATCTGGTTGATTCACTAACATTTGATGACCAATGGCATGCATCAAATGGGTTTTCCCTAACCCTACACCACCATAGAAGAAAAGGGGATTGTAAATCGAACCCGGATCCTCGGCAACAACAAGCGCTGCAGCATGAGCCATTTGGTTTCCTTTACCAATAACGAAGGTGTCGAAAGTGTACTTAGGATTAAGCATCGCTTTTTTACTTTGTTCACTAAAAACAACTTCTTCTTCGGCAGGTTCTTCGAGTTCTTGTGCCAGTGCTGCGTCTTTTTCATCGGCAACAACAAAATGGGGCATCACTTCTGCACCGGTCAATTTAAATCCAGTTTCGACAATTTTTGCCGAAAGATTTTTTTCCCAGTAATCACGATGAACTGCAGAAGGGACTTCTAGCCACAATTGATTGTTGTCTAATTTCAAAGGGCGTGTGGTTTTAATCCAAGCATCAAAACTTGGCGCCGACAAAATCGCTTGATAGGCTTCTTCAAGGCTATGCCAAAAACTTTCCACGTCGGGCAT